>NZ_JBIVSD010000005.1:183675-435246 GCF_044756065.1 Kitasatospora sp. NPDC092039
GGACAACGCGCCGACGACCCCGCGGTCGGGCGCCCGCCAGGGGGGGTACCGCCCCCGGGGGGTCAACTTGGCCGGCTTGGGGGGGGGGGGGGGCGCGGGGGGGGGGGGGCCCGGGCCCCCCCCGCCCCGGGCCGCCGGGCACCGCGCCCGCCCCGCCCCGCCGTCGCCCCCGCCCCCTCCCGCCGTCGGCCGTACTCGAATCCTGTTCGATCCCGGCCGGATCGATGGTTGGATCGGTGGGTCCGAGCACACCGACGGCGGCCGCGGGGCGGGCCCGCCCGGCCCCCTCCACCCAGACCGCCGAGAGCCAGGGAGCGAAGAGAACGATGCCCAAGCGGACGGACGCGCAGCCGCACGTCGCCGACAGCCACGACCTGATCCGCGTGCACGGCGCACGCGAGAACAACCTCAAGGACGTCAGCGTCGACATCCCCAAGCGCCGGCTGACGGTGTTCACCGGGGTGTCCGGCTCGGGCAAGAGCTCGCTGGTCTTCGACACCGTCGCCGCCGAGTCCCAGCGGCTGATCAACGAGACCTACAGCGCCTTCGTCCAGGGCTTCATGCCCACCCTGGCCCGTCCCGAGGTGGACGTCCTGGAGGGCCTGACCACGGCGATCATCGTCGACCAGCAGCGGATGGGCGCCGACCCGCGCTCCACCGTCGGCACCGCCACCGACGCCAACGCGATGCTGCGCATCCTGTTCAGCCGCCTGGGCACCCCGCACATCGGCTCCCCGAAGGCCTTCTCCTTCAACGTCCCCTCGATCAGCGGCGCCGGCGCCGTCACCGTCGAGCGGGCCGGCCGGACGGTCAAGGAGCGGCGCAGCTTCAGCATCACCGGTGGCATGTGCCCGCGCTGCGAGGGCCGCGGCACCGTCTCGGACATCGACCTCACCCAGCTGTTCGACGACAGCAGGTCGATCTCCGAGGGCGCGATCACCATCCCGGGCTGGAAGACGGACAGCTGGTGGACGGTCGGCGTCTACGCCAACTCGGGGTTCCTCGACCCGGACAAGCCGATCCGCGAGTACACCGAGCAGGAGCTGCGGGACTTCCTGTACCGGGAGCCGACCAAGGTCAAGGTCAACGGCGTCAACCTCACCTACGAGGGCCTCGTCCCCAAGATCCAGAAGTCCATGCTCGCCAAGGACAAGGAGGCGCTGCAGCCGCACATCCGGGCCTTCGTGGAGCGGGCCGTGACCTTCACCGCCTGCCCCGACTGCGGGGGCACCCGGCTCAGCGAGGCCGCCCGCTCCTCCAGGATCGCCGGGATCAGCATCGCCGACGCCTGCGCGATGCAGATCAGCGACCTCGCCGACTGGGTCCGCGGCCTGGACGAGCCCTCGGTGGCGCCGCTGCTCGGCACGCTCCGGCAGGCCCTCGACTCCTTCGTGGAGATCGGCCTCGGCTACCTCTCGCTCGACCGGCCCTCCGGCACCCTCTCCGGCGGCGAGGCCCAGCGGGTCAAGATGATCCGCCACCTCGGCTCCTCGCTCACCGACACCACCTACGTCTTCGACGAGCCCACCACCGGCCTGCACCCGCACGACATCGACCGGATGAACCGGCTGCTGCTGCGCCTGCGGGACAAGGGCAACACGGTGCTGGTGGTGGAGCACAAGCCGCAGACCATCGCGATCGCCGACCACGTGGTCGACCTCGGCCCCGGGGCCGGTACGGCGGGCGGCGCGGTCTGCTACGAGGGCGACGTGGCGGGGCTACGCACCAGCGGCACGGTGACCGGCCGCCACCTGTCCGACCGGACGCCGCTGCGGGCGACCGTGCGGAAGCCCACCGGCGCGCTGGAGATCCGCGGCGCGAGCACCCACAACCTGCGGGACGTGGACGTGGACGTCCCGCTCGGGGTGCTCACCGTGGTGACCGGCGTGGCCGGCTCCGGCAAGAGCTCGCTGATCCACGGCTCGATCCGCGCCGAGGAGGGCGTGGTCTCGGTCGACCAGGGCGCGATCAAGGGCTCCCGGCGCAGCAACCCGGCCACCTACACCGGGCTGCTGGAGCCGGTCCGCAAGGCCTTCGCCAAGGCCAACGGCGTGAAGCCGGCCCTCTTCAGCGCGAACTCCGAGGGCGCCTGCCCGACCTGCAACGGCGCCGGGGTGGTCTACACCGACCTGGCGATGATGGCCGGGGTGGCCACCACCTGCGAGGACTGCGAGGGCAAGCGCTACCAGCCGGCGGTGCTGGAGTACCACCTGGGCGGGCGGGACATCGCCGAGGTGCTGGCGATGCCGGTGTCGGAGGCGGCGGAGTTCTTCGGCTCGGGCGAGGCGAAGCTCCCGGCCGCGCACCGCATCCTGGAGCGGCTCGCCGACGTCGGGCTCGGCTACGTGAGCCTCGGCCAGCCGCTCACCACGCTCTCCGGCGGCGAGCGGCAGCGGCTCAAGCTGGCCACCCACATGGCGGACAAGGGCGGGGTGTACGTGCTGGACGAGCCGACCACCGGCCTGCACCTGGCGGACGTCGAGCAGCTGCTCGGGCTGCTGGACCGGCTGGTGGAGTCCGGCAAGTCGGTGATCGTGATCGAGCACCACCCGGCGGTGATGGCGCACGCCGACTGGATCATCGACCTCGGCCCGGGCGCCGGCCACGACGGCGGGCGGGTGGTCTTCGAGGGCACCCCGGCCGAGCTGGTCGCCGCCCGGTCCACGCTGACCGGCGAGGCGCTGGCCCAGTACCTGGGCTGAGCCGTACCCCGGCCGATCCGCGCCCGGGCCGGGCCGCCGCGCCCGGGCCGCGGCCACCGCGCCCGATGAGGCCTAGCCTGGTCAGCCCAACGGGAGGGCCATCTCCAGGATCCGCGCCGAGGCGTCCAGCACGTACGGCGTCGACTCCCCCGTGTAGGCGAACCCGCGCCGCCGGTAGAACGCGGCGGCGCGGGGGTTCGCCTCGTGCACCCCGAGCAGCATCCGCCCGGCGCCCCGGACCCGCGCCCAGGCGAGCACCGCGTCCAGCAGGCCGTCGGCGACGCCGCGCCCGCGGCCGCGGTGCGCCGGGTCCACCCAGACGCCGATCAGGTCGAGCGCGCGGGCCTGCGTCCGGTTCGGGGCGGACAGCATGGTGCCGACCCACTCCCCCGCGGCGTCCACCGCGACCAGCCCGAGCCGGTCGGGTTCGTTGAGCCAGCCGCAGCGGGCCCGCCACTCGCCCTCGCCGTGCCGGCCGGCGGCCTCGTGGGTCTCGCCGAACGCCAGGGGCGTGTCGAGGAGTTGGGCCAGCCGCACGGCCCGCAGGCGCTGCCAGTCGGCCCGTCCGATCCGCTCGACCCGGTACTCCGTCGGCATCGACATCGGCTCCGCTCCCCCTCACACGGCACTGCCTCCGCCGCCGGCGGTCACCGGTGGCGGAGGCAGGATAGCCGTGGCCGGTGCTACGGCTTGATGCGGACCACCTGCGGGTCGTGGTCGCTGGCCTGCTGGGCGAACTCGGCGTTGATGTGCACCACGTCGTACTTGGCGTAGCCGACCTCGGGGCTGACCAGGATGTGGTCCAGCACCTGCGAGTTCCCCTGGAAGACGTACGAGTACTGCTCGGTCTCCGGCAGCTCGTTCACCAGGTCGCGCAGCACGCCGTCCTTGGTGAGCGCGGCGAGCGCGGGCGAGAACTGGTAGTCGTTGAAGTCGCCGAGGGAGACGACCTTGGCCTCCTTGTCGGCGGCCAGCAGCCCGGCGACGAAGGCCTGTTCGACGGTGGCCTGCCTGGTCCGCTGCACCTCGGAGCCGCGGGTCGGCTGCTGGAACCGGCTGTCGATGCCCTGGTCGCCGCCCTTGCTGTTGAAGTGGTTGGCGATCACGAAGACCTTCTTGCCGCGGAAGGAGAACTGGCCGACCAGCGGCTTGCGGCTGTTGGTCCAGGCCTCGTCGTTCGGCTCGATCCGGCCGGGCGAGGCGGTCAGCGCGGTGTCCGCGCCGGTGCCGCTCACGCCGACGGCGGTGGTGGCGGTGCCGCCGGGGATGTCGGTGAAGGACACCCGCTGCGGGTTGAACAGGAAGACCTGGCGGATGTTGCCGCCGGGCTCGCCGCCGTCCTTGCCGTCCTGCGGGTCGATCGAGCGCCAGTCGTAGGACGGGCCGCCGGCCGCCCTGATCGCGGCGGTGAACTTGGCGACGGTCCGGCTCGCGCCCACCGTGCCGTCGTTCTTGGCGCCGTTGTCGTCCTGGATCTCCTCCAGGGCGATGATGTCGGGCGAGCGCAGGTTGGTGACGACGCCCTGGGCCAGCTCGGCGAACTTGGCGTCCGGGTTGCCCGGGGCCAGGTTCTCCACGTTGTAGGTGGCGAGGGTGAGTTCGCGGTCGCCGGGCTGGGCGGTGACCTCGCGCTGGAGGTGGTTGTCCTTCAGCGTGCCCATGGTGCCGGCGACCAGGGTGTAGCCGCCGAAGTTGTTGTAGTCCAGCGGGCCGCTGGTGGTGCCGGTCAGCTCGTCGCCGACGTTGGCCACCGGGAACGGCTGCTGGGAGACCGCGGCCTGCTGCTGGACCATCAGGCGGCCGACGTTGGGCTCGCGGTAGGACTCGTACAGCACGCCGCCGCGCTTGCTGCGCTGGTCCTGGCGGTCGGCGGCGACCCACAGCTCGTTGTACTTGTCGGTGGCCTGGATCACCCGGACGTCCTTGACCTGGACGAGCATGCCCTCGAGGGACTCGTAGAAGTCCAGGGTGTACTTCTCCGGGCGGAGCCCGACGCCGTCGATGGAGCCGTCCGCGCCGGCCGCCGGGCTGTAGGTGCCGGGGATGTTGCGGGTGTCCACGACCACCGGGGCGGGCAGCGGGTTGCCGGCCGACAGGACGGTGACACCCGGGGCGGAGATCTCGGTGAGGGACTGCGAGCCGCCGTTGAAGTTCGGGTAGTACTCGGTGACCTTACCGCTCACCAGCACCGAGTCGCCGACCTTCACGGTCGGGTTGGCGCCGGTGAAGACGAAGACGCCCTCGCTGGTGGCCGGGTCGGCGTCCGGGTTCGGGTCCTGGATCCAGAAGCCCTTGGAACTGCCGTACGCGCGCACGCCGGTGACGACGCCGGGCACGCCGGTGACGGGCTTGCCGGCCTGCGGGGATATCCGGGTGCCGCCCTGGACGTCGTGGATCCGCAGCGGGCCGGCCTCGGTCGGGGCGGGGGTCGCGGGGGCGGCGGCGTTCGCCACCGGCAGCGGGACGAGCACCAGCGAGGCGGCCAGCGACGCCGGGATCAGGGCGGCGCGCAGCAGGGCTCTGCGGGGGCGGGGAGCGGGGGCGGTGGTCACCGGGCAGGACTCCTAGCTCCGCCGTGCGGCACGGTCGTGGCACGGCGGTCCGGGCGGAGGCGCGCTTCGGGCGCGGCTACTCGCGTGGGGAAGAAGCGGGGGAACGGACACCCGCCCCCCGCGGCGCCCCTCAAGATACGCGCGTAGAAAACACCCCGACAAGACCTCTCCGGTGAACTGTCGGTTCCACCGGGGTGACGTGACTCACGGTCAGTCCGGGCTGCTCACAGCCCGCCCCCGGCGGACTCCCAGGAGGCCTCGATCCGCTCCACGACCAGCTCGCACAGCTCGTGGGTGCGCAGCGCGTCGTGGGCGTCCAGGGTCTGCCCGGCCCGGACGGCCGCCAGGAAGGCCAGCACGCACTGCTCGATGCCGCGCTGCCGGGCCACCGGCACCCAGTCGCCGCGGCGCCGGACGGTCGGCTGGCCGCGGTGGTCGATCACCTCGGCCAGGTTGCGCACCTCGCGCTTGGAGTCGCCGCCGGAGACCTCCAGCACCTCCTCGGTGGAGCCGGAGAGCCGGTTCATGATGCCCAGCGCGGTGAAGCCGGCCCCGCCGAGGGTGAGCACCACGTGCTCGACCAGCCCGTCCCGGGTGCGGGCCCGGACGTCCACGTGCTCGATCTCGCCGGGGGCCAGGAAGCGCAGCAGGTCCACGACGTGGATGAAGTCGTCGTACACCAGGGTGCGGGCGGTCTCGGGCAGGCCCTCGCGGTTCTTCTGGAGCACGATCAGGTCGCGCGGGCGCTCCTTGGCCTGGGCGTAGCCCGGCGCGTGGCGGCGGTTGAAGCCGACCATCAGGGAGCGGCCGGTGCGGTCGGCGAGGTCGACCAGCCGGCGGGCGCCGTCCAGCGTGTAGTCGAGCGGCTTGTCGACGTAGACGTCCACCCCGGCGGTGAGCAGCTGCTCGACGATCGGGACGTGCTGGTCGGTGGCGGCGTGCACGAAGGCGGCGCGGATGCCGCCGGCGATCAGCGCGCCGAGGTCGGTGAAGCGGTGCTCGGGGGCGATCCGGTGGGCCTCGCCGAGCCGGTCCAGCTTGGCCGCGTCGCGGGTCATCAGCCGCAGGTCGAGCCCGGGCAGTGCGGTGAGCACCGGCAGGTAGGCCTTCTGCGCGATGTCGCCGAGGCCGATCACCCCGACCGGGAGCCGGGTGTCGGGTGCGGCTGTCGAACTCATGGGGACTCCTGTGGTGCGCGGTCGTCGGCCGCCCCCACCCTATGCGTCGCCGTCCCCGCCCGATGCGTCCGGCCGGGCGGCCAGCAGGGTCTCGGCGATGCCGCGGGCCCGCAGGGCGGCGTCCGGGGTGCCCTCGCGCAGGGCGGTGACGATGGCGCCGTCCATCAGGAGCGCGAACTGCCGTGCCCGCTCGGCGGGTTCGGGGATGTCCGCGTCCCGCATGAGCTGCTCGACCAGCTCGATGACGCGCCGTTTGTGGAGCGCCGCCATCTCGCGGGCCGGGCTGGCGCGGTCGGAGATCTCGGTCATCGTGTTGATGGCGACGCAGCCGCGGTAGTCCTGGGCCGCGAAGCGTTCGGCCAGCGCGTCGAAGACGGTCAGCGGGTGGCCGCCGTGGGCCGCGACCCGCTCGGAGAGCCAGGCGCGCCACCGCTGGTCGCGGCCTTCCAGGACGGCCGTCACCAGCGCCTCCTTGCCGGCGAAGTGCCGGTAGAAGGAGGCCCGGCCCACGCCGGACTCGGAGAGGATGCGCTCCACGCCGACCGCGTGGATCCCGTGGGCGTAGAAGAGGGACTCCGCCGTGCTCAGCAGGCGCGCCCGTGCGTTGACTGCCATGCCACCGATCCTAACCGCCCTTGACGCCAAACGGCACCGATCGGTACCGTTTTCGAGTCGGAACCGATCGGTACCGCCGGATCACCCCTCGACACCGGGTGCCGGCGGCCGGGCACCGGACCGACCCCGAGGACCTGCGGCTGCCCGGCCGCCCGGGCCGGGACGCCACGCCGGCTGCACACGGCGCGGCCGCCCGACCCGGGACGCCGAGCAGCCGCACAGCCTTTTCCGGACCTCTCCCGGGCAGCGGCGCTCCCCGCGCCAGGCCCGCCAGGCCCGCTAGGCGCCCGCGGCCGCCTCGGCCAGGGAGTCCAGGACCGGCCGGATCAGCGGGTGCCCGTCGGCGCCCGCCCGGACGGCGGCGAAGACCCGGCGGGTGGCCAGCTCGCTGTCCACCGGGCGCACCGCGACCTCGCCGAGGTCGACGCCGCGCAGCGCCGAGCGCGGCACCAGCGCCACCCCGAGGCCCGCCGAGGCGAGCGCCACCACGGCGCGGAAGTCGTCCGAGGAGTGCAGCAGCCGGGGCTGGAACCCGGCGTGCTCGCAGGCCAGCAGCACCACGTCGTGGCAGGGGTTGCCCGGGTAGGGCCCGATCCACGGCTCGTCGGCCAGCGCGGCGACGGCCAGCGGGCCGGCCTCCCCGGCCAGCCGGTGGCCGAGCGGCAGCACGGCCTCGAAGGGCTCGGCGTACAGCGGCACCCGGGTCAGCCGGGCGTCGTCGGCGCGCGGGGCGCCCCGGTACTCGACGGCCACCGCGAGGTCGGCGCGGCCGTCCAGCACCATCGGCAGGCTGGCGTCGCCCTCGGCGTCCAGCACCTTGAGCCGCACCCCGGGCGCGCGCCCGGCGAGCAGGCCGACGGCGGGGGCGAGCACGGAGGCGATGGCAGTCGCGAAGGAGGCCACGGTGACCTCCCCGGAGACGCCCGCGCTGTACGCGGCGAGGTCGGCCTCGGCGCGCTCCAGCTGGGCGAGCACCACGTCGGCGTGGCCGAGCAGGATCTCCCCGGCGGCGGTCAGCCGCACGCCCCGGCCCTCCCGGGCGAGCAGGTGGTGGCCGGTCTCCTGCTCCAGGGCGGCCAGCTGCTGGGAGACCGCGGAGGGGGTCAGGTAGAGGGCGGCCGCCGCGGCGGTCACGGTGCGGTGGTCCGCCACGGCCCGCAGGGTCCGCAGCCGTCGTGCGTCGATCACGGACCAATTCTGCCAGCGCGGCGCGGTGCGGCGGACCGGCCGCAGCGCGGGGCCCGGCCCCACCGGAGCGGCGGTTTCGGCCGGAGGCCCCGCCGGTGGCGCATTTCCGGACGAGATCGCCCCCGCTCGTTGACCGCCCGCCCGGCCCGGCGCTTGGCTCGTACCGACCGGGCCGCGGGGGCCGTGGGCCCGGCACCGTCACCAGGGGAGGACGATCCATGACGCACCCGCCCACCCGACGCCGGCTCGCCCGCACCGCCGCCGTACTGGCGGCCACCGCCGTCGCGGCCGTCGCCGTCGTCGCCGCGCCGCCGACCGCCGAGGCCCGGCCGCCCAAGGGCGACACCGCCCGGGTCAGCGAGGGCTCCAAGGGCGAGCAGCCGAACGGCTACTCGTCGGCGCTCGGGCTGAGCGAGGACGGCCGCGCCGCGCTGTTCACCTCGACGGCGACCAACCTGCTGCCCGGGCCCGCCACGCCCGGCGCACCGGACTCCGGCGAGGTCTACGTCCGGGACCTGCGCAACGGCCACCTCGAACGGATCAGCGTCGCCGACGACGGCTCCCGGCTCGACGCCCCCACCACCGACGCCGCGATCAGCGCCGACGGCCGGTACGTGGCGTTCAGCACCGCCGCCACCAACGTGCTGCCCGGCCAGCCGAAGCACGCCGGCGACGTCTTCGTCCGCGACCGCTGGACCGGGCGCACCGAGCTGGTCTCCGCCGGAACCCTGCCGAACACCGACGACCAGAGCATCCGCGACGCGACCAGCCCCAGCCTCAGCCGGGACGGCCGCTACGTCGCCTACGCCTCCACCCGCACCGACCTCGCCCCCGGCGTGAAGCGCGGCAAGTCCAACATCTACGTCACCGACCGCTGGACCGGCACCACCCGGCTGGTCACCGTCGGCACCGAGGGCGAGGGCGCCGACAACCACTCCTTCACCCCGACGATCAGTGCGGACGGCGCCACCGTCGGCTTCGCCTCCCGGGCCGGGAACCTGCTCCCCGGCACCCCGGCCGCCGACGACGACGCGCCCGGGCTGACCGGGCCCCGCTACCGCCCGTACTACGTCTGGAAGGCCGGCACCGGCACGATCACCGGCGCCAGCCTGGACGCCGCCGGCGAGCTGGTCGGCGTCGCCCACGACGGCCGGATCAGCCCGGACGGCCGCTACGCGGTCTACGCCCTCCCGGTCTTCGGCGCCGGGATCCCCACCTCCAACCACGGCATCCGGCTGGACGTGTACGTCCACGAGCTGGCCACCGGCACGATCACCAAGGTCAACACCGACCTGCCCGGCACCACCACGAAGCGGTCCTCGGGTTCCGGCGTCATGACGGCCGACAGCCGCTGGGTCTACTTCGAGTCCTACGCCGAGACCCTCGTCCCCGGCGACACCAACGACAGCGGCGACGTCTTCCGCCGCGATCTGTGGACCGGCCGGATCGAACGGGTCAGCCTCACCCGGGACGGCGGGCAGGGCACAGCCGACGCCCGCACCCCGTACGTGGACGCCACCGGCGGCACGGTGCTCTTCGACGCCGAGGACGGCGACCTGGTGCCCGGCGACACCAACGTCGCCACCGACGTCTTCCGGCGCCGCCTGTGACGGCCGGCCCCCGTTCCACGTCGCCGCCCCTGACGCCCGCCCCTTCCGCATACGTCCGTTGACGTATTTTCCGCCGAGATCACCCACGGACGTTGACCACCGGCCCTCCCGACGATTGGCTCTCCCGAAAAGCCCGTCGCCGGGAGGGAGCCCGGCCGGGCGATCGGAGGGGACCACCTCATGACCCGTACCATCCGCAACCGGTGGCCGGCGGGCGGCGGCAGCGCCCTGGCCGCGGCCGCCCTGCTCGCCGCCACCGCCGCACCCGCCCAGGCCGCACCGCCGCCGCGCGGCACCACGCAGGTCAGCACCGGGCTGAACGGCGCCGTGCCCGACGACCAGTCCTTCGGCCAGGGCGTCAGCGCGGACGGCCGCTACGCCCTGTTCACCTCCTGGGCCTCGAACCTGGTGCCCGGGACCACGCCGGGCTCGCGCGACGCCTACGTGAGGGACCTGCGCACCGGCCGCACCGAACAGGTGAACCTGTCCGACTCGGGCGAGCGGCTGAACGGCTGGACCGAACAGGCCGCGATCAGCGCCGACGGCCGCTACGTCGCCTTCGAGAGCGACGCCGACAACGCGGTGCCCGGCATGCAGGTCAAGGGGCGCACCGAGGTGTACGTCCGGGACCTCCGGACCGGCCGCACCGAGCTGGTCAGCGGCGGGCTCACCGCCACCGACACCGACCGGTTCCACGGCTCGTACGCGCCGTCGATCAGCGCCGACGGCCGCTACGTGGCGTACGTGTCCTCCCGGACGGACCTGGACCCGACCGTCGTGGACCCCGGGCCCGGGCCCGAGCCCTCGCTCGCCAGGCCCTACACCTGGAAGATCAACGTCTACCTCACCGACCGCCGGACCCACACCACCCGGCTGGTCTCCCACGACGTGCAGGGCAGGCCGGGCGAGCTCACCTCCTTCCGCCCCACGGTCAGCGCGGACGGCCGCACCGTCGGCTTCGGCTCCATCTCCGACCTGCTGCCGCCCGAGCAGACCCCCGCCCTGGCCGCCGCCGCGGCCGCGGCCGCCGACACCGACCTCACCCCGGGCGCCGCCGAGGCCGCCCGCCGCAGCGTCCCGCAGTCCGTGGCGAAGTCCCTGCCGCAGCCGCTGCTGGCCCGCCCGACCTCCGCCGTCTACTACGCCTACGACGTGCCCTCCAGGACGCTCACCCCGGTGAGCGTGGGCCTCGACGGCGCCGTCGGCAACTCCAGCTTCGAGGCGACGATCAGCCCCGACGGGCGGCGCGCGGTCTACACCCTGCCCGAGCCCGGCGGCTCGACCGGCGGCCACCGGTACCACACCGTGCTCCACGTCCGGGACCTGCGCACGGGGGCCGTGACGAAGGTCAGCGGCGGCCTGCCCGGCACCACCTCGACCGGCTCCTCCGACCACGGCTCGATCACCGCCGACAACCGGTGGCTCTACTTCGAGTCCGCCGCCGACAACCTGGTGGCCGGGCCGCAGCACCCGGGCTGGGACGTCTACCGCCAGGACCTGCGCACCGGCCGCACCGAGCGGGTCGCCACCGCGCCGGACGGCTCGTCCGGCAACGGCTCGTCGACGCAGCCGTTCGTGTCCGCCGCCGGCACCACCGTGGTGTTCGACTCGACCAGCGGCAACCTGGTGGCCGGCACCGGAACCCCGGCGGCCGAGGGCTACCAGGTCTTCGCCAAGCCCACCGGGCTCCACCGGGGCGACGGCGACGACCAGGGCGAGGACGGCGACGAGCGGTAGCCCGGAACCACGACGGGGGCGGGACGACGGCGGGGCCGGCGTCCCGCCCCCGCAGCGGGAGGGTGGGGCGGATGGTCTCTGGTCCGTGCGGCGGGGGCGAATCGGTTCGCCCCCGCCGCACGGGAGTCGTGGGCCCGTGGGCCGGTCCGGTTCCGAGCGGTCCGGCCCACGGGCGGCTGGTGGCCGGGGGTTACTCCCCCAGCGCGGCGCGCGCGTCCACGAAGGCCGCGACGGCGCGCTCGACGTCCTCGGTGGAGTGCGCCGCGGACAGCTGGACCCGGATCCGGGCCTGGCCGTGCGGGACGACCGGGTAGGAGAAGCCGATCACGTACACGCCGCGCTCCAGCAGCAGTTCGGCGAGCCTGCCGGCCCGGGCCGCGTCGCCGATCATCACCGGGGCGATCGGGTGGTCGCCGGGCAGGATCTCGAAGCCGGCCTCGGTCATCCTCGTGCGGAACAGCGCGGTGTTGGCCGCCAGCCGCTCGCGCAGCTCGTTGGACTGCTCGACCAGGTCGAGCACCTTGAGCGAGGCGGCCGCGATCACCGGGGCCAGCGAGTTGGAGAACAGGTACGGGCGGGAGCGCTGGCGCAGCAGGGCGACGATCTCCCGGCGGGCGGCGACGTAGCCGCCGGAGGCGCCGCCGAGGGCCTTGCCGAGGGTGCCGGTGATGATGTCCACGCGGTCCATCACGCCGTGCAGCTCGGGGGTGCCGCGGCCGCCCGCGCCGACGAAGCCGACGGCGTGCGAGTCGTCGACCATGACCATGGCGTCGTAGCGGTCGGCCAGGTCGCAGATCTCGCGCAGCGGGGCGACGTAGCCGTCCATCGAGAACACGCCGTCGGTGACGATCAGGCGGCGGCGGGCGTCCTGGGTGTCCTGGAGCTGCTTCTCCAGGTCGGCCATGTCGCGGTTGGCGTAGCGGTGGCGGCGGGCCTTGCTGAGCCGGATGCCGTCGATGATGCTGGCGTGGTTCAGCGCGTCGGAGATGACGGCGTCCTCGGCGCCGAGCAGGGTCTCGAAGACACCGCCGTTGGCGTCGAAGCAGGAGGAGTAGAGGATCGTGTCCTCCTGGCCGAGGAAGGCCGAGAGGCGGTCCTCCAGCTCCTTGTGGACGTCCTGGGTGCCGCAGATGAAGCGGACCGAGGCCATGCCGTAGCCCCACCGGTCCAGGGCGTCCTTGGCCGCGGCGAGCACCTCGGGGTGGTCGGCCAGGCCGAGGTAGTTGTTGGCGCAGAAGTTCAGCACCTCACCCGGGCGGCCGCCGCCGGTCACGGTGACCGCGGCGCTCTGCGGGGTGCCGATCACCCGCTCGGGCTTGAACAGGCCCGCCTCGCGGATCTCGTCCAGGGTGGCGGCGACGTCGGCACGCACGTTGTCGAACACTGCGGTCTCCTTCAGCAGTTCGGCGGGAGCAGTTCGGCGGGGCCCGGGCCGGGCTCAGGCCGTCCAGTCGAGGATGATCTTGCCGCAGTTGCCGCTCGCGGCGTCGTCGAAGGCGGCCTCGAAGTCGGCGGCGGCGTAGCGGCCGGTGATCACCGGGCTGAGGTCCAGGCCGCCCTCCAGCAGCACGGACATCGCGTACCAGGTCTCGAACATCTCGCGGCCGTAGATGCCCTTGATGGTGATCATCGAGGTGACGATCGAGGCCCAGTCCACCGGGAACTGCTCGGCGGGCAGGCCGAGCATGGCGATCTTCCCGCCGTGGGTCATGTTGGCGATCATCGACTGCATCGCCTCGGGGCGGCCGGACATCTCCAGGCCGACGTCGAAGCCCTCGCGCAGGCCCAGCTTCTGCTGGCCCTCCTCGATGGTGTGCTGGGAGACGTCGAGCGCCAGCGTCACGCCGACCTTGCGGGCCAGGTCGAGCCGGTACGGGGAGACGTCGGTGATCATCACGTTGCGGGCGCCGGCGTGCTTGGCGACGGCGGCGGCCATGATGCCGATCGGGCCGGCGCCGGTGACCAGCACGTCCTCGCCGACCAGCGGGAAGGACAGCGCGGTGTGCACGGCGTTGCCGAACGGGTCGAAGATCGCGGCCACGTCCAGGTCGACCGGCACCCGGTGCACCCAGACGTTGGAGGCGGGCAGGGCCACGTACTCGGCGAAGGCGCCGTCGCGGTTGACGCCCAGGCCGACGGTGTTGCGGCACAGGTGGCGGCGGCCGGCCAGGCAGTTGCGGCACTTGCCGCAGACCAGGTGGCCCTCGCCGCTGACCAGGTCGCCGACCGCGATGTCCGCGACGCCGGCGCCGGTCTCGGCGACCTCGCCGACGAACTCGTGGCCGAGCACCAGCGGGGTCCGGATGGTCTGCTGGGCCCAGCCGTCCCACTTGCGGATGTGCAGGTCGGTGCCGCAGATGCCGGTCCGCAGCACCTTGATCAGCACCTCGCCGGGGCCGATCTCGGGCTTCGGGACATCGATCATCCAGAGGCCGGGCTCGGCCTGCTGCTTGACGAGTGCCTTCACGGCGACGGCTCCTGACGTGCGCGGGGGACGGCCTTCGGGGGTCGGGCAGGCCGAGGTGGCCCGGTTCGGCCGCTCCTGGCGGGCGCGCTCCGGGCAGGCAGCAATCTGCCTGGTCGGAGGGGGTGCGGTCCATCGAGGAATTCTTAAGGGCGGCCACAGCTGGGCTGAACGATCGTGCCCGAGCAGCGGCCGGCGGCGGGTGCGGCGTGCCGGTGCTCACCCGTCCGGCCGAGCGCGGGACGGCCGCCACGACACCAACCGGCGGGCCGGCCGGGGTACTTGACAGCACGACGCCAGCCGGTTGGGGCACTCGGCTGACCCGCTCTCCCGTTCGGTCCAGTCGGGCCGCGAGCCGCGCGCGGCCCTCCGGCGGCGGTGCTTACGGTGGCGGCGATCCCCCGCGCCCCGTGGAGCGGCGCTCCGGCCCGGCCGAGCCGCACTCCGGGGCCCTTCGCCACGGGGCCGTCCGCCCCAGAGAGGCCGCCTGCGCCGATGACCGACACCCGACGGCCCCGACCGGCCGTTCCCCGCTGCCCGCGCCCGGCCGTCCCCCGGTCCGTACGGGTGGCCTCCGCCGCCCTCGCGCTGACCGGACTGCTCGCCGTCTCCGGCTGCTCCGGGGGCGCGAAGCCCGCCCGACAGGCCGGCCCGGCGGTCACCGCCGAACCGGCCGCGCTCAGCCCGACCGCCAAGCCGACCGGCAGCCCCACCGACGGGGTGGTGGCGCTCACCCCCGACGTCGAAGCCCGCCTGGACAGCGCGATCAAGCAGGTGATGAGCGAGGTCGACATCCCGGGGGTGATCGTCGGCTACACCACCCCCGACGGCAGCTACCAGCGCGCCTTCGGCGTCGCCGACCGGAGCGCGGGGACGGCGATGTCCCCCGACCTGTACATGCGGATCGGCAGCGTGACCAAGACCTTCACCACCACCGCCGTCCTGCGGCTCGTGGACCAGGGCAAGCTGCGCCTGGACGACCCGGTCTCCAAGTACGTCCCGAACGTGCCCGGCGGCGACGGGATCACCCTGCGCCAGCTCGGCGAGATGCGCAGCGGACTGTTCAACTACACCCTGGACGACGACTTCCAACAGGTGTTCTTCAAGGACCCGGGCCGCCCGTTCACCCCGGACCAGCTGCTCGGCTACGCGTTCAAGCACCCGGCGGACTTCGCGCCGGGCGCCAGGTTCGAGTACTCCAACACCAACCTGATCCTGCTCGGCCTGGTCGTCGAGAAGGTCGGCGGCCGACCGCTCCAGGACTTCCTCAAGCAGCAGGTGTTCACCCCGGCCGGGCTCTCCCGGACGAGCCTGCCGACCGACGCGGCCTTCCCGGACCCGCACGCCCACGGCTACACCGACCAGACGCTCAGCGGCAAGGTCGAGGACGCCACCACCTGGAACCCGTCCTGGGGCTGGGCGGCCGGCGCCGCCATCTCCAACGTCACCGACCTGCAGACCTGGTCGAAGGCGCTGGCCACCGGCGAGCCGCTGCTCAAGCCCGCCACCCAGGCGGAGCGACTGAAGTTCAAGTCCGTCGGGGACTCCCCCGACCTCGGCTACGGCTTCGGCATCTTCACCACCCACGGGTGGATGGGCCACAACGGCTCGCTGCCCGGCTACGAGAGCGTGGTGCTCTACCTGCCGCAGTCCAAGGCCAGCCTGGCCATCCTGCTCAACACCGACATCACGCACGACGAGTCGGAACCCTCGACGTTCCTGGCCCGGGCGATCACCCGGATCGTCTCGCCGGACAACGTCTACACGCTGCCCACCCCGCCCGGCACGGGCTCCCCGACGGCCTCGCCCACGGCTTCCCCGTCACCGACGGCCTCGCCCACCGAGTCCGCCTCGCCGAAGTCCTCGCCGACGGCGACCGCGCCCGGCACGCCCACCGGCACCGCCACGCTGCACGTCTCCTGAGCCCCGCCCGGACCACCACACGCGAGAGGCCCGACCCGGCCACCCGGGTCGGGCCTCCCGTGCGCCGTCAGCCCCCCAGCACCTTGCCGAGGTCGTACGAGACCGGCTCCTCCAGCTGCGCGTAGGTGCAGCTCTCCGGCGTGCGGTCCGGCCGCCAGCGGCGGAACTGCGCGGTGTGCCGGAACCGGGTGCCCTCCATGTGGTCGTACGCCACCTCGACCACCCGCTCGGGGCGCAGCGCGATCCAGGAGAGGTCCTTGCCGCCGGTCCAGCGGCTGACCGCGCCGGGCAGCCGGCCCTCGGCGTGCGCGGCCTCGTCCGCCCAGCCGCCCCAGGGGTGCCGGGAGAGGTCGTCCATCCGCAACGGGGCCAGCTCCTCGGCGAGTTCGCGGCGGCGGGCCATCGGGAAGGCGGCGCAGACGCCGACGTGCTGGAGCCTGCCGTCGTCGTCGAAGATGCCCAGCAGCAGCGAGCCGACGACCGGGCCGCTCTTGTGCTCGCGGTAGCCGGCCACCACGCAGTCGGCGGTGCGCTCGTGCTTGACCTTGAACATGGTCCGCTCGCCCGGCCGGTACGGCTGGTCCAGCGGCTTGGCGACCACCCCGTCCAGCCCGGCGCCCTCGAACTCGTCGAACCAGCTCCGGGCCAGGTCGAGGTCGGTGGCGGCGGGGGCGGTGAACACCGGGTCGGCGGCGCCCGCGAGCGCGGCCTCCAGCGCCGGGCGGCGCGCCGACAGCGGCTCGTCCAGCAGGGAGTCGTCGCCGAGGGCGAGCAGGTCGAAGGCGACGAAGGAGGCCGGGGTCCGCTCGGCGAGCAGCCTCACCCGGCTCGCGGCGGGGTGGATGCGCTCCAGCAGCTCCTCGAAGCGCAGCCGGCCGTCCCGGGCGATCACCACCTCGCCGTCCAGCACGCAGCGCGGCGGCAGCTCCCGCCGGAACGCCTCGACCAGCTCGGGGAAGTACCTGGTCAGCGGCTTGCCGGTGCGGCTGCCGAGCTCCACCTCGTCGCCGTCGCGGAACACGATGGAGCGGAAGCCGTCCCACTTGGCCTCGTACTGCATTCCGGGCGGGATCTCGGCCACCGACTTGGCGAGCATCGGCGCCACCGGCGGCATCACTGGCAGGTCCATGCGTCCGATCCTCGCCCGGTTCGCCCCGGGGCGCGCGCCGGGCGTACGGCGCTTAGCGTGTGGGGCATGGGCTCAGCCGTGGAACTGGATGTCGCCGGGCGCACCGTCCGGCTGTCGAACCCGGACAAGGTGTACTACCCCGAGCGGGGCTTCACCAAGCTGGACGTCGCGCAGTACTACCTGGCCGTCGCCGACGGGGTGCTGCGCGGGCTGCGCGAGCGGCCGACCACCCTGCAGCGCTTCCCGGACGGGGTGGAGGGCGAGTTCTTCTACCAGAAGCGCGCGCCCAAGGGCCTGCCGGAGTGGCTGCCCACCGCCCGGATCGAGTTCCCGTCCGGCCGCTCCGCCGACGAGATCTGCCCCACCGAGCCGGCCGCCGTGCTGTGGGCGGCCAACCTGGGCTGCCTCACCTTCCATCCCTGGCCGGTGCGGCGCTCCGACACCGGCCACGTGGACGAGCTGCGCATCGACCTCGACCCGCAGCCCGGCACCGACTTCCACGACGCCGTCCGCGCCGCCCACGAGCTGCGCGCCCTGCTGGAGGAGTACGGGCTGCGCGGCTGGCCCAAGTCCTCCGGCGGGCGCGGGCTGCACGTCTACGTGCCGCTGGCACCCGAGTGGACGTTCACCGACGGACGGCACGCGGTGATCGCGCTCGGCCGGGCGCTGGAGCAGCGGATGCCCGGGAAGGTCACCACCGCGTGGTGGAAGGAGGAGCGCGGCGAGCGGATCTTCGTCGACTACAACCAGATGGCCCGCGACCGCACCATCGCCTCGGCCTACTCCCTGCGCGCCCGTCCCCGCGCCACCGCCTCCACCCCCCTGCGCTGGGAGGAACTGGACGACGCCGTCCCGGAGGACTTCGACCTGCGCACCGTCCCCGCCCGTTTCGCCGAACTCGGCGACCTGAACGCCGGGATGGAGCAGCACGCGTTCCGCCTGGAGCCCCTGCTGGAGCTCTACGACAAGCAGCTGCACGACGAGGGCCTCGGCGAACTCCCCTACCCGCCCGACCACCCCAAGGCGGCCGGCGAGCCCACCAGGGTCCAGCCCAGCCGGGCGAGGAGGAAGTAGCGCGCGCCCGCTGAGCCCCAGCGCAGCCCTCGGCCCCGGCGCCCGCTCCGGGCCACGACGCCGCCCGCTGGGGGCCTCAGCCCCGCGCGCCGGCCGGGGCCAGCCCGGCGACGATGCGCACCGCCTCGGCGATCTGCCCGTCCGTCAGGTCGCCGCGGGCGGTCAGCCGCAGCCGGGAGACGCCGTCCGGGACGGAGGGCGGGCGGAAGCAGCCGACGGCGAGGCCGGCCCGGCGGCAGTCGGCGGCCCAGGCGACGGCGGCCTCGGGGCCGGGGGCCCGGACGGAGACCACGGCGGCCTCGGGCTCGCAGCTGCGCAGCCCTTCCGCGGTGAGCCGCCGGGCCAGGGTGCGGGCGACCTCGCGGGCGCGTTCGGCGCGGGCGGGCTCGGCGCGCAGCAGCCGCAGGGCGGCGAGGGCGGCGCCGGCGGCGGCGGGGGCGAGGCCGGTGTCGAAGATGAAGGTGCGGGCGGTCTCGGTGAGGTGGCGGATCACCCGGCGCGGGCCGAGGACGGCGCCGCCCTGCGAGCCGAGCGACTTGGAGAGGGTGGCGGTGGCCACCGTGTCCGGCTGCCCGGCGAGCCCGGCCGCGGCGAGCGCCCCGGTGCCGCCGGGGCCGAGCACGCCCAGCCCGTGCGCGTCGTCCACCAGCAGCGCGGCGCCGTGCGCTCGGGCGGCGGCGGACAGCGCGGGCAGCGGGGCCGCGTCGCCGTCCACCGAGAACACCGAGTCGGTCACCACCAGCGCCCGCCGCCGGGCCCGCCCGGCGAGCGCCTCGGCGACGGCCGCCGGGTCGGCGTGCGGGGCGCGGTGGACGTCGGCACGGGAGAGCCGGCAGCCGTCGATCAGCGAGGCGTGGTTGTAGGCGTCGGAGACGATCAGGGTGTCCGGGTCGGTGAGCGCGGTCAGCGCCGCGAGGTTGGCCGTGTAGCCGGAGGAGAACACCAGCGCGGCCTCCACCCCGCAGAACTCGGCCAGCTCCTCCTCCAGTTCGGTGTGCAGCGCGGTCGTCCCGGTGACCAGCCGCGAGCCCGTCGACCCCCCGCCCCAGCGCAGCGCCGCGTCGGCGGCCGCCCGGGCGACCACCGGATGCCTGGTCAGCCCCAGGTAGTCGTTGCCCGCGAGGTCCAGCACCCCGTCGTCCGCCGCCCGGCTGCGCAGCGTGCGCGTCAGCCCCGCCTCCGCCCGCATCGCGGCCGTCTCGTCGAGCCAGTCGAACACGTGCGCGGGGGCGGGAACGGCGGTGCGCGGCTCGGCCGCGAGCGGATGGTTCATGCCCGGCACTCTGGCACGCGCCGTGAACGGGGATCAATGTGCCTCTCGGCACATGATCGGCGCGCCCGGCTGGCCGGTCGCCACAAGCCGGTCACCGGCGTCCGCCCGCCCGGGCCTTTGCCCGGGGTGGCGGCGAGCAGGCAAGATAGCCGGGTGACCCTCCTTGATCTGATGCCGAAGCCCGCCACCCCCGACGCGCTGTACGAGACGTTCGCAGCCTGGGCGGAGGAACGCGGGATCACGCTGTACCCGGCGCAGGAGGAGGCGCTGATCGAGCTGGTGTCCGGGAACAACGTGATCCTGGCGACGCCGACCGGCTCGGGAAAGAGCCTGGTGGCGGCGGGCGCGCACTTCGCGGCGCTGGCGGAGGGGCAGCGGACCTTCTACACCGCCCCGATCAAGGCGCTGGTATCGGAGAAGTTCTTCGACCTGGTGAAGATGTTCGGCACCGAGCAGGTCGGCATGATGACCGGCGACGCGAGCGTGAACCCGACCGCGCCGATCATCTGCTGCACCGCGGAGGTGCTCGCCCAGATCGCGCTGCGCGACGGCGCCCGGGCGGACATCGGCCAGGTGGTCATGGACGAGTTCCACTTCTACGCCGAGCCGGACCGCGGCTGGGCCTGGCAGATCCCGCTGCTGGAGCTGCCGCAGGCGCAGTTCCTGCTGATGTCCGCGACGCTCGGCGACGTCCGCCGCTTCGAGGAGGACCTGACCCGCCGCACGGGCCGGCCGACCACGGTGGTGCGCAACGCGACGCGCCCGGTGCCGCTGTTCTACGAGTACCGCCGCACCACCATGCACGACACCCTGGAGGAGCTGCTGCAGACCGGCCAGGCGCCGGTCTACGTCGTGCACTTCACCCAGAAGGAGGCGGTGGAGCGGGCCCAGTCGCTGATGAGCATCAACATGTGCTCGAAGGCGGAGAAGGAGGCCATCGCCGACCTGATCGGCAACTTCCGCTTCACCACCAAGTTCGGCCGCAACCTGTCCCGTTACGTGCGCCACGGCATCGGCGTGCACCACGCGGGCATGCTGCCGAAGTACCGCCGGCTGGTCGAACGCCTCGCCCAGGCGGGCCTGTTGAAGGTCATCTGCGGCACCGACACGCTCGGCGTCGGCGTCAATGTGCCGATCCGCACGGTGCTGTTCACCGCGCTGTCCAAGTACGACGGCAACCGGGTGCGCATCCTGCGCGCCCGCGAGTTCCACCAGATCGCAGGCCGGGCCGGCCGGGCCGGCTTCGACACCGTCGGCCAGGTGGTGGCGCAGGCGCCGGAGCACGTGATCGAGAACGACAAGGCGATCGCCAAGGCCGGCGACGACCCCAAGAAGAAGCGCAAGGTCGTCCGGAAGAAGGCCCCGGAGGGCTTCGTCGGCTGGACCGAGGAGACCTTCGACAAGCTGATCGGCGCCGACCCGGAGCCGCTGGTCTCCCGCTTCAAGGTCAGCCACGCGATGCTGCTGTCGGTGATCGGCCGCCCGGGCAACGCCTTCGAGGCGATGCGCAAGCTGCTGACCGACAACCACGAGGACCGCGCCGCGCAGCGCCGCCACATCCGCACCGCGATCGCCATCTACCGCTCGCTGCTGGAGGGCGGCGTGGTGGAGCGGCTGCCGGAGCCGGACGCCGAGGGCCGGATCGTCCGGCTCACCCTGGACCTCCAGGAGAACTTCGCGCTCAACCAGCCGCTGTCCACCTTCGCGCTGGCCTCCTTCGAGCTGCTCGACCCGACCTCGCCCTCCTACGCGATGGACGTCGTCTCCGTCGTCGAGGCGACCCTCGACGACCCGCGCCAGATCCTCGCCGCCCAGCAGAACAAGGCGCGCGGCGAGGCCGTCGGCGAGATGAAGCGGGACGGCATCGAGTACGAGGAGCGGATGGAGCGGCTCCAGGAGATCACCTACCCGAAGCCGCTGGAGGAGCTGCTCACCCACGCCTACGAGGTGTACCGCCGGGCGCACCCGTGGATCGGCGACCACCGGCTGCAGCCGAAGTCGGTGGTCCGCGACCTGTACGAGCGGGCGATGACCTTCTCGGACTACGTCGGCTTCTACGAGCTGGCCCGCACCGAGGGCATCGTGCTGCGCTACCTGGCCGGCGCGTTCAAGGCGCTGGAGCAGACCGTCCCCGAGGACGTGAAGACCGACGACCTCAAGGACGTCATCGCCTGGCTCGGCGAGCTGGTCCGCCAGGTCGACTCCAGTCTGCTGGACGAGTGGGAGCAGCTGGCCAACCCGACCGAGCCGCAGGCCGCCGAGGTGCGCCTGGACGACAAGCCGGCGCCGGTCACCGCCAACGCCCGCGCCTTCCGGGTCCTGGTGCGCAACGAGATGTTCCGCCGGGTCGAGCTGTGCGCGCTGGAGAACTGGGACGCGCTCGGCGAGCTGGACGGCGAGTACGGCTGGGACGCGGACCGCTGGGCGGACGCCATGGACGGGTACTGGGAGGAGTACGACGACCTCGGCACCGGCCCGGACGCACGCGGCCCGAAGATGCTGATCATCGAGGAGGAGGACTCCTCCTGGCGCGTCCGGCAGATCTTCGACGACCCGGAGGGCGACCACGACTGGGGCATCAGCGCCGAGGTCGACCTCTACGGCTCGGACGAGGAGGGCCGGGCGGTGCTGCGGGTGACCTCGGTGGACCGGCTCGGCGGCTGAGCCGGCGCCCGAACGCGCGGATCCCCCCGGAGGCCGAGGCTTCCGGGGGGATCCGCGCGTTCGGCGGGCCGTCACATCCAGACGAACGGCGAGCCCGCCGCGTAGGAGAGCGCGCGGGTGGCCTCGTCCAGGCCCTGATCGGCGCCGGGAGTCGCGCCGGCGGTCGGCGGGACCGGCGCGGTCGGCGCCCCGGTGCCGACCGTGGGGGAGCCGGCCGGTCGCTCGTCACCCGGCCGGGAGCTGGTGACGGTCACGTAGTGCCCGACCGCCTCGATCCGCGGCTCGCCGCCCGGCTTGGCGCCGCCGGGAGGCAGGCCGGGGGCGGTGCCGGCGTTGGCGAGGGTGAAGGCGACCGCGCCGGGCTTGGCCCGCAGGGCCTCGGCGGCCCGGGCGGCGGAGGCCTGGTCGGGGAAGCGCAGCAGGGTGACGCTGCTGAGCACCGGGCGGTCCTGGCCGCTGAAGCTGACGGCCAGGTAGCCCTGGCAGCCGGTCTCCTTCAGCGGGTCCTGGGTCCGGTCCTGGAGCGCCTCGGCGCAGTTCTCGCCCTGCCGGATGCCGTTGCGCCGCGCCTTGTAGGCGCCGACCTCGACCGGCCGCTGGGCGGGGAAGATGTTGTCGACGTTGAGGGCCTCGGGGTCGGTGAGCGGCGGCGCGGTGCCCACCACGCGCGGCGTCGCGGAGGAGTCCTTGCTGGACGGGCCGAGCCCGGGTATGTAGTCGCCGGGCATCGGGCGGGTGATGATCCATCCCCCGCCCGCCACCACGCCGACCACGACGATCCAGCCCGCCGCCCGACGGGCCGTCAGCCGTCGGCCGCGCCGCCCGCGGTCCGTCCCCCCGTCGGCGTCGGCGCCCCCGCCGACCCGCTGTTCTGCCCGGCCTTCCCGGCCCTCTCCCGGAGTCGGGGTGCGCTCCCCCTGCGTGGTCATGGCGCAGATTCTAAGCACCCCCGGGGTGGCGTGGATCACTGGGTCGGGAGTTGTGGATCATCGCCCGCCGGAGCCGTCCGCCGTCCGTCCCATCCGCCCGCCCGCCCCCGCCGGCAGGCGGCGCCCGGGCGCGACGTCAAGCGCGTGACCTGCGGCGGAGCCGTGAGCTTCGACACTGTGGCAATCGGCACATCCTCACACGGATCTTCTGGCGGGTTTGCTCTGGCGCCGCCCGTTCACCACCAGGCAGGATCGCCCCATGGATCTGCTCGATACCCTCACCGCCAAGGGCCTGCGCGGCGAAGTCCCGACCCGCGAGGAGGCCCTGGCCGTCCTCGCCACCACCGACGACGAGCTGCTCGACGTGGTCGCCGCGGCCGGCAAGGTGCGCCGCCGCTGGTTCGGCCGCCGGGTCAAGCTCAACTACCTGGTGAACCTGAAGAGCGGGCTCTGTCCGGAGGACTGCTCGTACTGCTCGCAGCGGCTCGGGTCGAAGGCCGAGATCCTCAAGTACACCTGGCTCAAGCCCGACCAGGCCGCCGACGCGGCCCGCGCCGGGGTGGCCGGCGGCGCCAAGCGGGTCTGCCTGGTCGCCAGCGGCCGCGGCCCGACGGACCGCGACATCGACCGGGTCACCGACACCATGGCCGCCATCAAGGACGCCGACCCCGAGGTCGAGATCTGCGTCTGCCTCGGCCTGCTCTCCGACAACCAGGCGGAGCGGCTCAAGGCGGCCGGCGCCGACGCCTACAACCACAACCTCAACACCTCCGAGGGCACCTACGGCGACATCGCCACCACCCACACCTACGCGGACCGGGTGGACACCGTGCAGAAGGCGCACGGCGCGGGCCTGTCCGCCTGCTCCGGCCTGATCGCCGGCATGGGCGAGAGCGACGAGGACCTGGTCGACGTCGTCTTCGCGCTGCGCGAGCTGGGCTCGGACTCCGTCCCGGTCAACTTCCTGATCCCGTTCGAGGGCACCCCGCTCGCCAAGGAGTGGAACCTCAGCCCGCAGCGCTGCCTGCGCATCCTGGCGATGGTCCGCTTCGTCAACCCGGACACCGAGGTGCGGATCGCGGGCGGGCGCGAGGTGCACCTGCGCTCGATGCAGCCGCTCGGCCTGCACATCGCCAACTCCATCTTCCTCGGCGACTACCTCACCAGCGAGGGCCAGGCCGGACAGGCCGACCTCGACATGATCAAGGACGCCGGCTTCGAGGTCGAGGGCGCCGGCGAGGCCACCCTGCCGCGCCACCGCGCGGACGTCGCCGAGGCCGCGGCCGGTGGCGGCTGCGGCACCGCGGCCTCGGCCTGCGGCAGCGGCGGCGGCTGCGGGCCGTGCGGCGGGCACGCGCACGGCGCCGAGGCCGCCTCCCCGGAGGCCGTCGCCCCGCAGACCCAGGACGGCGACGAGCTGCGCAGCGACCTCGTGAAGGTCCGCCGCCGCGGCGCCGGCACCGAACTCGCGCCCAACGCCTGACAGTTCCGACCCTCCGGAGAACGCACCATGCTCCAGCCGTCCGCGGCCGCCCTGCTCGACCTCGACCGCGCCCATGTGTGGCACCCGTACGGGCCGATGCCCGGGACCGTCGCCCCGTACGTGGTCGAGTCCGCCTCGGGGGTGCGGCTGCGCCTCGCCGAGCCGGTCGCGGGCGGGCGGCGCGAGCTGGTCGACGGGATGTCGTCCTGGTGGGCGGCGATCCACGGCTACCGGCACCCGGTGCTGGACGAGGCGGTGCGCGACCAGCTGGGGCGGATGAGCCATGTGATGTTCGGCGGGCTCACCCACGAGCCCGCCGTCCGGCTGGCCGCCACGCTGGTGGAGATCACCCCGGAGCCGCTGCGGCACGTCTTCCTCGCCGACTCGGGCTCGGTGGCCGTCGAGGTCGCGATGAAGATGTGCCTGCAGTACTGGCAGTCCGTCGGGCGGCCGGCCAAGCGTCGGCTGCTCACCTGGCGCGGCGGCTACCACGGGGACACCTTCCACCCGATGTCGGTCTGCGACCCGGACGGCGGGATGCACCACCTGTGGGGCGGGGTGCTGCCCGGCCAGCTGTTCGCCCCCGAGCCGCCGGCCGGCTTCGACGCCCCGCTCGACCCCGAGTACGCCGCGCGCTTCGAGGAGTTGATGGCCCGGCACGCGGACGAGCTGGCCGCCGTCATCGTCGAGCCGGTGGTCCAGGGCGCGGGCGGGATGCGCTTCCACTCCCCCGCCTACCTGCGGATGCTGCGCGAACTGTGCGACCGCTACGGGGTGTTGCTGGTCTTCGACGAGATCGCCACCGGGTTCGGGCGCAGCGGCGCGCTGTTCGCCGCCGACCACGCGGGCGTCTCGCCGGACGTGATGTGCCTGGGCAAGGCACTGACCGGCGGGTACCTGACGCTGGCCGCCACGCTGTGCACCGGCGGGATCGCCGACGGCATCAGCCGCGGCGAGGTGCCGGTGCTCGCCCACGGGCCGACGTTCATGGGCAACCCGCTGGCCTGCGCGGTCGCCAACGCCTCGCTGGAGCTGCTGCTCGGGCAGGACTGGTCGACCGAGGTGAAGCGGATCGGGGCCGGGCTGGCCGACGGCCTCGCGGCGGCCGTGGACGTCCCCGGCGTGCTCGACGTGCGCACCCGGGGGGCCATCGGCGTCGTCCAGTTGGACCACCCGGTGGACGTCCGCGCGGCGACGGAGGCGGCGGCGCGGGAGGGCGTCTGGCTGCGGCCCTTCCGGGACCTGATCTACACCATGCCCCCTTATGTGACGGAGGACGGGGACGTGGCACGGATCGCCGCCGCCGTGACCGCCGCGGCGGTGGCCGGATGAGCGCGCGCATCCTGTTCGTCACGGGTACCAACACGGACGTCGGCAAGACGGTCGCCACCGCGGCGGTCGCCTCGGCGGCGCTGCGGGCGGGCCTGAAGGTCGCGGTGCTCAAGCCCGGGCAGACGGGCGTGTCGCCGGACGAACCGGGCGACGCCGCCGAAGTGCGCAGGCTGGCAGGCGATCTGACGGTCCGCGAGCTGGTGCGCTACCCCGAGCCGCTGGCTCCCGACACCGCCGCCCGGCGGGCCGGGATGCCGTACCTCTCCCCCGCCTCGGTGGTGTCCGAGGTGGCCGACCTGGCCGCCGGCCACGACCTCGTCCTGGTGGAGGGCGCGGGCGGGCTGCTGGTCCGTTACGACGACGAGGGCCGCACGCTCGCCGACCAGGCCCGGGCCGTGCGCGAGGCCGGGCTGCCGGCCGAGGTCCTGCTGATCGCCTCGGCCGGGCTCGGCACGCTCAACATCGTCGCCCTCACGGCGGAGGCGCTGGCGGCCCGCGGCCTGCCGCTCGCGGGCGTGCTCGTCGGGTCCTGGCCCGCCGAACCGGGCCTCGCCGAACGCTGCAACCTCGCCGACCTGCCCCGCTCGGCCGGCGCCCCGCTGCTCGGCGCCCTGCCGGAACGGGCGGGCGCCGCCGAGGACTTCGCCGCCCTCGCGTACGCCTCGCTGGCCCCCGAGCTGGGCGGCGGCTGGGACGTGGAGCACTTCGCGCGCCTCCATCGGCCCGAATCGGCCCCGCTTCGCTCGAAGGGGTGATCCGGGCGCGCGGGCCTGTCGGAAGCCCGGGCGGCTCAATAGCGTTCCTTCCATGACAGACGGGCTGACCGTGGACGAGGCCCTGCGGGCCCTGGCCGCCCTGGAGGCGGCGTGGAAGGACGACGACGAGGCGCTGTCCGCCCTGGCGGCGGGCGGCGCCAGCGAACGGCCGCTGCCGGCGCTGGTCGCCGCGTACGGCGAGCACGCGATGGACACCCTGATGGCGCTGGCCTTCGGGCTGCGCGCGACCATGAGCGACGAGGAGCTCGCCGAGATCTCCGACGCCGTCAGCTCCAACATCGGCGCCCGGATGAGCGCGCTGCTGACGCAGACGCTGAAGGCCTGGGGCACCCTCGCGCCCTCGGACGACCTCTCGGTGACGAAGATCATCGCCCACACGGTGATCGACGCGATGCGGGCCGTCACCGAGGACCCCGACAGGACCGAGGTGCTGCCCCTGCTGGCCACCTTCCGCAGCTACGCCCTCGACGAGGCCTGAGGCAGCCGGAGTTCGGCGCCTGCTGATCCCTCTCCTATCCGCGGCCTTCCGGGACCAGGAAGCGGCCGGAGCGCCACCGCAGGCTCGCCGGGCCGCCGGTGGGCCAGTCGTGGTCCAGGTGGCGGCGGTCGCGGCCGAGTCCTCCGAGCTGCCGCGGGCGCAGGGTGCCCCGCCTCAGGCCGGTGGCCTCGTCGGCGGTCACCGGCATGATCGTCACGTACTGGGCGTCGTCCCCGCCCATCCAGTCGACGACCTCGCTGAAGATCCACACGAACCGCTGCGCGCACTCCCGGCAGCGCCGCAGACCGACGGAGAAGTGCGAGCCGTCCACCACCTCAGCCTCGTGCTCGAAGCCCTCCCGCTGCCGCCCCCACACGGCCTTCTCGTCCTCCCCGTAGCACTTCGCGCAGCCGAACTCCGCCATCGGCCTTCCCATCGGTCGACTCCCTGTTCCGCGACGTCCCGGTCGCGGCCCATGATGCCCGCAGGGCCCGGCGGTCGGCCGGGGAGTCCACCCGGCCCGGGAACAATTCACGGTCCGTTCCCGCACCGTTCGCGCCCCAAGGCGTAATCCCCGGACGGCGGTTGACGAAGCCCCCGCCCCGGCCCGGGACCGCCGACGCGACTGAGCGCCCGCCGGGGCGGGCGCTCAGTCGGCCTCCAGGAGCACCGCCGGCAGCGCAGCCTCCCGCACCAGGGTGCGCGGGAGGGTGAGCCCGAAGTGGCGGCCGAGCACCTCCAGGCTGGTCCGGTGGAGGTCGTCGCCCGCGCGGTCGTGGTCGGGCAGGCCGGCCGCCGCCAGCTCGGCCGTCAGGGCGGCGACGGTGGCCGGCTCGCCCGCGACGCCGTCGGGGCCCCAGCTGCCGTCCAGGTGGAGGTTGAGGAAGCAGATCTCCCGGCCGTCCCGGTAACCGTGGAAGAACGGCGGCACCGGCTTGCCGTTCTCCTCCTCGAACTCCAGGTGGAAGACCTCGGCGCCGCCGCGCGAGGCGGCCGGCGGGACGCTCAGCTCGCCCTGCCAGTAGCCGTACACCACCACGAAGGCGAGGTCGCCGGTGCGCCCGTGGTGCAGCGCGATGTCCTCGACGTCGCCGGGGAAGGCGAGTTCGTACTCCTCGACCAGCTCCCGCGCGGTGAGTTCGCCGAGGGGCCGCGCGGTGCACCCCGGGAAGCCCTCGGCGATCCGGGCCACCAGCTCCTCCGGCGCCAGGCCGCGGGCCAGTACGACGCTGTAGCCGCCGAAGGCGATCGACTGGGGTTCGGCGAGCCAGGTGAGTGTGTCCGTCATGCCGGCCATCCTGCCGCAGGGCACCGACAACCGGCCGGGGCGGCCCGTCCGGTCAGCCGCGGGCAGCGGGTGCCGGCCGCCTGCCGATCTGCAGCAGCGCCGGGGCCGGGGCCGGGGCCGGGGCCGGGCGGTCCATCGCCGCGTACGGGCAGTGCACCGCGCTCTCGTCACCGGCCGCCCAGCCGCGCACCCACGGGGCGAGCCGCTCGTCGTCGATCCGCAGGGTGCCGTCCGGCAGCAGCCGGCCGATCGCGTTGGCGGGGTCGGTGAGCGCCACCGTGCACTTGCCGACGGTGCCGTCGGCCCGGATCACCAGGGAGTTCGGCCGGGCCGCGTAGCAGACGGGCAGCTCGTCGGGCTCCGGCGCGGCCGGGAGCCCGTCGTACGCCACGGCGGTCAGCTCGTCCAGGACCTTCGGGCGCAGCCCCTGGTCGAGGATCTCCATCGTCCGGTCGTTCGGCCCGCCCATCCGCTCGACCGGCTTGAGGTGGAGCGTGAACCGCTCGTCCCGCAGGAAGGTGTCGCGCAGCCGGGCGAGGAACCCGGGCATGAGCGGCAGGTTGGCGGGGGTGAGGTGGACCCGCAGCAGTACGCGGACGGGCAGCGCGCTGTCCCGGATCGCCAGCAGGTTCCGCCAGATCCGGTCGAACGAGCCGCGGCCGTCCGCGCGCAGCCTGGTGGTGTCGTGGGCCTCGGCCGGGCCGTCCAGGGAGATCTGGTACCGGTCGACGCCGAGGCCCGCGAACCTGCGGGCGGTCCCGGTGTCGAGCAGGTAGCCGTTGGTGGTCATGTCGGCCCGGTAGTGGAGGCCGGGCCGGGCGGCGGCCAAGTCGGCCAGGTGGGCGGAGAGTTCCTCGACGATCGGGCGTGCGAGCAGTGGCTCCCCGCCGAACCAGGAGACGTCCAGGCGCCGCAGGTCCGCGGCGCGCCGGTCGATCAGCCGCTTGATGCCGCCGACCACGGCTTCGTCCATCCGCCCGACGGTGAAGTCCTCGTAGCAGTAGGTGCAGCGGAAGTTGCACTGCTCGGTGGGGAGGACGATCAGGTGCAGGGCCTGGTCGGTCAGCGACTCCGCGAGCTGCGCCCGGAACGCCGGGGAGGTGCTCCCGCCGGTACCGGGCGCGGTGAGGGTCTGCGTCATGGGTGCGGTTCTCCGTCGGACGGGTCGGTTCGACTGCTCGGGCGGGTCGGTTCGACTACACCGGAGGAGAGCCGCAGCCGGCCACCATGTTGGGACAGACGTTGGTGACGTGGCCGTGTCGCCTCTGGATGTCGGGCGTCTCGCCGGTGCTCGCCAAGCTCGCCAGCTGGGGCGACACGACGATGCGGCCCTGCTCGTCCAGCTTGACGTCGACGCCGCTGGGGCTGTCCTGCGGACTGTTCTGCGGAGCGCTCATGGCGACTCTCCTCGGGAGTGGGCGCGAGGGTCGGGTCCCCTCGCCGTGCCGAGGACTCTTCCGTACACCACCGGCCGCTGCCACTGCTGACGGCCACCCGGAGGACGTGCCGGACCGGGGCGTGTGGGCGGCGGTCCGTTCGGCAAACCGAACGCGCGAGTCCGGCGAGCTTGGCGCCGGGCTCAGTGCCCGTGCCCCTGCGGGAGACCGGGCTGCGGCTGTTCGCCCGCCGGGTCCCCCATCGCAGCGGCGAGGTGCAGGCGCTGCTCCGAGCGGTGCTGCAGCAGGAGCACCGAGCGCACCGGCTCGCCGCTCACGGCGGTGTAGCTGTGCGGCAGGGCGGCGTCGAAGCCGATGTAGTCGCCCGGGCCGAGTTCCACCTCGCGGCGGCCCGCCCGGACCCGCAGCCGGCCGGCCTGGACGACGGTGTGCTCGGTGCCGCCGTGGCCGGCGGAGATCTGGGTGCCGTCGATCCGCACCACCTGGTCGTAGACCTCGAACACCGCGCCCCCGCACTCGATCCGGCGCAGCGGGCGCAGGTCGACGCCCCGTCCGCTGAGCACCTCGGCGTCGGCCGCGCGCACCACCGTGACCTCGTCGGCGGGCCGGGCCTCGACCAGGTCGGAGATCGGCACCCCGAGCACCCGGGAGAGCCCGAGCACCGTCTCCAGGGTGGGGTTGCCGGCCCCGGACTCCAGCTGGGAGAGCGTCGCCTTGCCGACCCCGGCCTGCCGGGACAGCTCGGACAGCGACAGTCCGCGCTGGGCCCGCACCCGCTTCAGGTTGGCGGCGAGGACGCCCCGGACGGATTCCTCGGCATCGTTCATGCTGGACCTCTTCTCTCCCGACACCGTTCGGTATACCGTACGGGACGCACACCGATGGACGGGGCAGCGTAGCGAAGCACCGCGCCTCCCTCACCCTCACCTGGAGACCGCAGTGACCGAGCCCGCCGAGACCGCCGATCCCACCGAGACCATCAAGTACCGGAAGAACGGCCTGACCCGCGGCGTCACGGACGAACTCGCCGAGAGCATGACGCGGGGCTGGGCCGACACCGAGCGCACCACCCTGGAGCCGGTCCCGCAGGCCGCGCACACCGCCCGCCGCCGCGCGGAGCTCTCCGCCGCCTTCCCCGGCGAGCTGCTGGTGGTCCCGGCCGGCAACCCCAAGGTGCGGGCCAACGACACCGACTACCCGTTCCGCCCCTCCTCCGACTACGTCTACCTGACCGGCGACCAGTCCCAGGACGGCGTCCTGGTGCTCACGCCGACCGGGGAGAGCGGCCACGAGGCCGTGCTCTACCTGCGCGGCCGCTCGCGCACCGACAACGGCGAGTTCTGGCTGGACGGCCACGGCGAGCTGTGGGACGGCCGCCGCAACAGCCTGACCGAGAGCGAGCGGCTGTTCGGCCTGCCCTGCCGGGACGTGCGCACCGTCGGCGCCGACCTGCGCGCCGCCACCGGCCCGGTGCGGGTGCTGCGCCGCCACGACGCGGGCGTGGAGGCGGCGCTCGCGGACCGGGCGGACGCCGAGCGGGACGAGGAGTTCGAGGTCTTCCTGTCCGGGCTGCGCCTGGTCAAGGACGAGTGGGAGATCGCCGAGCTGCGCTTCGCCTGCGAGGCGACGGCCCGCGGCTTCGAGGACGTGGTGCGCGTCCTCGGCACCGACACCGAGACCGCCGAGCGGCTGATCGAGGGCACCTTCTTCGTCCGCGCCCGGATCGAGGGCAACGACGTGGGCTACAGCACCATCGCCGCCGCCGGCCCGCACGCGACCACCCTGCACTGGGTGCGCAACAACGGCCACGCCCGGCCCGGGGACCTGCTGCTGCTCGACGCGGGCGTGGAGACCAACCACCTCTACACCGCCGACGTCACCCGCACCCTGCCGGTCAGCGGCCGCTTCACCGGGATCCAGCGCAAGGTCTACGACGCCGTGTACGCGGCCCAGGAGGCCGGCATCGCCGCGGTGAAGCCGGGCGGCCGGTTCCGCGACTTCCACCACGCCGCCCAGCGCGAGCTGGCCGAACACCTCACCTCCTGGGGCCTGTTCGGCGACCTGGGCGCGGACAAGGTGTACGAGCTGGGCCTGCACCGCCGCTTCACCCTGGCCGGCACCGGCCACATGCTGGGCATCGACGTCCACGACTGCGCCCACTCCCGCACCGAGGAGCACGTCGACGGCCCGCTCCGGCCTGGCATGGTGCTCACCGTCGAGCCGGGCATCTACTTCCAGGAGAACGACCTGACGGTGCCGGAGGAGTACCGGGGCATCGGGGTGCGGATCGAGGACGACATCCTGGTCACCGAGGACGGCAACGAGAACCTCTCCGCCGACCTCCCGCGCCGCTCCGACGAGGTCGAGGCCTGGCTGGCCCGGCTGCGCGGCTGAGGGCTGCACCGGCAAGGCCCCTGCTCCCGTCCTGGCGAGGACGGGAGCAGGGGCCTTTGATCAGTCGGGCAGCTGGAACGGCGCCGACCGCGGAGCGGCCGTCAGAAGTGGCGGCTGGCGTCCCGGTCCGCCTTCTCCAGCGCGTCGATCCGGCGCTGCAGCGCGTCGGCCTGGGCGCGGGCCCTGCGGGCCGCTTCCTTCTCGCCCTCGTGGTCCATCCGCTTCGCCTTCTGGCGCAGCTCGTAGACCTGCTGGCGCATCTGCTTGAGGTCGGCGGTGACCGAGGCGGCCGCCGCGGGCTGGGCGGTGGCGACCTGCGCGACCGTCGCCAGGGCTCCGCCGGCCAGGGCGGCGGTCAGGACCAGGGCGGGAATGCGTCGACGCACTTGGGTGACTCCTTGCTGGTTGCGTGGCTCGATGACCGGACGTCATCTGATTACCAGTCGGTAACCATGATCGCACGAACCTGCGCCGCCCGCGGCACCCCGCCCGCTCCCGACGTCCCGCCACGGCGCCGCCGGAGGAACTCCTCGCAGGTCAGGCGCTCGCGCATCAGGCCCGCAGCGGCTTGACCCAGCGGCTCCACTGCGGCTCGGGCGCGTAGCCGGCCGCCTGCCAGGTGCGGTGGCCCAGGGCGTTGTCGTCCAGCACCATGGCGTCGGCCCGTCGTCCGCCGAGTGCGGCGAAACGCTCCTCGGCGGCGGCCAGCAGCGCGGCGCCGATGCCCCGGCGGCGGTGCCCGGGGTCGACGGCGAGGCGGTACAGGTGGCAGCGCCAGCCGTCCCAGCCGGCGATCACCGTGCCGAGGACGGTCGCCGGGTCGTCGGCGGGGGTGGCGACGATCAGGCACTCCGGGTCCCGGGCGAGCAGGGCGGCCACCCCCGCCTCGTCGTCCGTGATGCTGGTGCCCTTGGCGGCCCGGGCCCAGAGGGCGAGCAGGGCGGGGATCTCGTCGGGGACGGCGGCGCGCAGGGCGATCTGGTCGGTCATGCGCGCCTGTCTACCAGCCGTCCCCGCCGCGCCGCCGCGAATTCCACGGCCCGGACGGCCATGGCGCTCCACGTGACGGACCGTCAGCCGAGCCGCCACACCGTGGTGGTCTTGACCGCGGTGTCCTCCAGGTCCGCGACCACCGGCACCTGGTACGCCGCCACCGCGGTGAACCGCTCCCGGGGCAGGTAGGCCCGGCCCGGGTCGCCGACGACGACGGTCGCGCCGCGCGCCGCGGCCCGCTCCAGGAACGGCAGGAACCGGGCCGCCATGGCCCGTTCGTAGAAGACGTCGCCCGCGAGCACCACCTCGGCGGGCCCGCCGTCGCCGTCCACCAGGTCCACCAGGGCGCCGTCCACCCGCACCCCGTTGGCCTCGGCGTTCAGCCCGATCGCGGCCACCGCGTAGGCGTCGATCTCGGCCGCGCGCACCTGCGTCGCCCCGCGCAGCGCGGCCGCCACCCCGACCAGCCCCGAGCCGGACGCGACGTCCAACACCGTGCGGCCCGCGACGAGTTCGGGGTGGTCCACCACGTAGCGGGCGACCGCCACGCCGCCCGCCCAGGCGAACGCCCAGAACGGCGGCGGCAGCCCGGCCTCCCCGCGCGCCCGCTCGGTGGTCTCCCACAGGGCGATGGCGTCCTCGGCCATGTGCAGGCTGATCTCGGGCACGAAGGGGACGGGCTTCAGCTCGGTCTCCCGCCGGATGAAGGCGAGGTCGTCGGCCGGCTGAAGCGTGCGCAGCTCACTCGGCATGCCCCGCAGCATAGAGCCGTACGGGGGTGTTCCCGGACACCGGAGTGCTCGGCGGCCCGGGCTCAGCGGTCGCTCGCTCGGCCGGCCCGGACCGGTCGGCCCCGGCAGCTCGGCGGCCCGGGCCCAGCGGTCGGCCCGGCGCGGCCGGCCGGAGGCCCCGTCACCCCCGTTCGTCCACCACCCGCCTGATCTTCCCGACCGAGCGCTCCAGCGTGTACGGGTCCACCACCTCGGCCGCGACGGTGATCCCGACCCCGTCCTTCACCGCGCGGACGATCTCCGCCCGCGCCGCCTCCCGCTGCTCGGCGGAGGCGTCCGGCCGGGCCTCCACCCGGACGGTCATGTGGTCCAGCCGCCCCTGCCGGCCGAGCCGCAGCTGGAAGTGCGGCGCGACGGCCGGGGTGCGCAGCAGGATCTCCTCGATCTGGGTCGGGAAGACGTTCACCCCGCGCAGGATGATCATGTCGTCGCTGCGCCCGGTGACCTTCTCCATCCGCCGGAAGGCCGGCCGCGCGGTGCCGGGCAGCAGCCGGCTGAGGTCGCGGGTGCGGTAGCGGATGATCGGCAGCGCCTCCTTGGTGAGCGAGGTGAAGACCAGTTCGCCGCCCTCGCCCTCGGGCAGCACCTCGTCGGTGAACGGGTCGACGACCTCCGGGTAGAAGTGGTCCTCCCAGATGTGCAGCCCGTCCTTGGTCTCCACGCACTCCTGCGCGATGCCGGGGCCGACCACCTCGGAGAGGCCGTAGATGTCGACGGCGTGCAGGTCGAGCCGTTCCTCGATCTCGCGCCGCATCTCCTCCGTCCACGGCTCGGCGCCGAAGATGCCGATCCGCAGCGAGGTGCCGCGCGGGTCGACGCCCTGCTTCTCGAACTCGTCCAGCAGCGTCAGCAGGTAGGACGGGGTGACCATGATGATCTCGGGCTCGAAGTCCAGGATCAGCCGCACCTGGCGGGCCGTCATGCCGCCGGAGGCCGGGATGACGGTGCAGCCGGCCCGCTCGGCGCCGTAGTGCGCGCCCAGGCCGCCGGTGAACAGCCCGTAGCCGTAGGCGATGTGCACCTTGTGGCCGGGTCGGCCGCCGGCCGCGCGGATCGAGCGGGCGACCACGTCGGCCCACATGGAGAGGTCGTCGTCGGTGTAGCCGACCACGGTCGGCAGCCCGGTGGTGCCGCTGGAGGCGTGGATGCGGCGGACCCGCTCCATCGGGACGGCGAACATGCCGAAGGGGTAGCCCTCGCGCAGGTCGGCCTTGGTGGTGAAGGGGAAGCGGGCGAGGTCGTCCAGGGTGCGGCAGTCCTCGGGGCGGATCCCGGCGGCGTCGAACTTGCGGCGGTAGAGCTCGACGTTGTCGTACGCGTGCCGCAGGGTGGCCCGCAGCCGGGTGAGCTGGTGGGCGCGCAGTTCGTCCGGACCCATCCGCTCGCCGGCGTCCAGGAGCTCCGGTGGGAGCGGCTCCCCGAGGTGTCGGCGCGGGACGGGTGCGGTGCCGGTCATCATCGCTCCTTCGCTGCTCTGCCTGTACGAGCCGCCGACCGATCGTTCGGTCAGGCCCGCTCCATTGATCCAGTACCCGAACCACCTGTCAAGGGATCGCACAGACCCTCCGGAATGTACGGTTCCGACCGCTTCGAGGCGACTTCGCCCCGGCAGCTTGGTTGTCCGATATGAAAATCATTACAGAAACTTGACTTGCTACCGGCCTTCCCCGCCCCACCCCCGTGGTTCAGTAGTGCGGGTTTCCGCCCCGCACCCCGGAGTGATCACCGTGCCCACCACTTCCGCCCTGGTCAGCGCGCTGCGCGAACTCGGCGACCGGCCCGCCGTCGTCGCCGACGGGCACGCCATCAGCGGCATCGGCCTGCTGCTCGGCGTCTCCCCGCCGGGCGGCCTGCCCCGGGCCCTGGCCCAAGGGGTCGCCGAGCACGCGGCGCTGCCGCCCTCCGCCGCCCGCGCCGCCGAACAGCGGCTGCGCCACTGGGCCGGCGTCCTCGGCACGCCCCCGATCCGGCACACCGTGCTGCACCCCGTCACCGACCTCGCCATCGACCTCGCCCTCGCCACCCTGCTGGCCGGCGGCACCGTCCACTGCGGCGACCCCGAGCAGCACCCCGATCAGCTGCTCGCCGCCGTCGCCGCCGCCCGGACCACCCACCTCAGCCTGCCGTCCGCCCTGCTCTGGCGGCTCAGCCGGCAGCCCGGCCTTGGCGCCCGGGAGACCACTGCCGGCGATCCCACTGCCAGCGATCCCGGTGGCGGCGACTCCTCCGGCGGCGGTCCCGGCGGCGGCGATGACGGTGCCGGCGATCCCGGTGGCGGCGATCCGGGTGCCCCAGCTCCGAGCACCCACGACCTCGGCTCGCTGCGCCTGGTCCTGCACGTCGGCCCCGAACCCCGGCAGGAGGACGTGTACGCGGCCGTCGACGCGCTCGGCGCCGTTCTCGCCCACGTCCGCGCCCCGGACAGCAGCGCCGAGGCGGCCGACCGCCGACTGCGCGCCGACGCCGAGAGCGCCTCGGCCGCCGCCTGGAAGCACGGCATCGGCGTCACCGCCGAGCAGGTCCGCGACTTCGGCACCCGGCTCGACCGGGCCGTGCTCACCGCGCTGCTGCACACCCTCCAGCAGAGCGGCGTGCTCACCGACCCCGCGCGCGGCCACCCCGAGGCCGAGGTGCTGGCCGCGGCCATGGTCACCCCCGCCCAGCGGCCCCGGGTCTCCCGCTGGCTGGACGCGCTCGCCCGGCACGGCCTGATCACCCGCCAGGACGGCGGAGCTCGGGGCTCGGTCTACCGCGGTGGGCCCGGGCCGGACACCGCCGAGGTCCGGGAGGCCTGGCGCCCGGTCGTCGAGGCCTGGGCCGACGGCCTCGGCCCGGCGGCCGCCCTGGACCGGGTCCGGTGCGACGCCCTGCGGCTGCCCCGGCTGATCACCGGCCAGGAGGCTCCCCGGCCGGCCGCCGCCCCGGTCCGCTCGGCCGCCGCCCACGGCTTCCTCGACGCCGCCCTCGACGCGCTGGTGCGCGGCGCCGCCGGGGCCCACGACGGGCCCGGGCCGCTGCGCGTCCTCGAACTCGGCCCCGAGGGAGGCGAGCCCGCCGTCGCCCGCGCCCTCGCCACCCGCCCCCGGCAGGCCACCGAGCACCACCCCGCCCCCGACGGCGGCCGCTACCACCTCGTCGTCGCCACCGTGACCGGACGGTCGGAGCCCGAACTCCCGGCGCTGGTCCGGCTGCTCTCCCCCGGCGGCCGGCTGCTGCTGCTCGCGCCCACCGCCGAACAGCTCGACCTGCTGATCACCGGCGACGCCCACGGCCCCACCGCCCGACCGGCGGAGCACTGGCGGTCGGCACTGGCCGCCGCGGGCTGCCCGACGGTGCTGACCCTGCCCGAGGACGGGCACCCGCTGGGCCTGCTGGGACAGCGGCTGTTCGCGGCCCGGGTGGACTGACCCGCGGACGGCCTGAGTACGACGGGAGCAGCACGGACCGAGCAGCGGCCGGTGGAGCCGCTGGCTACGATCGGGGTCATGCCCCGGATTCTCCGCACAGTGGACGCGCTCGCGTCGATCGGCTCGAACCTCTCGATCGGGTCCGTCGGCTCCTTCCTCTCGATCGGCTCGGTGGGCTCGTTCCTGTCCATCGGCTCGATCGGGTCGTTCACGTCCATCGGCTCGATCGGGTCGGCCGCTTCCATCGGTTCGATCGGCTCGTTCGCGTCCATCGGCTCGATCGGCTCCGCGATGTCCGCCCTCTCCATGGGCTCCTGGCGCGGTGTGGGCTCGTTCAGGTCGTTCGGCTCGCTCGGTTCGTTCGGCCCGGCCCGCTCCCGCCGGTGCGCCCCGTCCGGTCGGTGACCCGACCCGTCACACCGGCCCCGTCCGCCGTCGGGCGCGGGCCGTCCGTGGCCGAGCGGTGAAGTCCGGGTCACGCACCGCCACCCGATCCGTACCATTTCGATACCGAAGCCTGGGTGAGCTGCGAGGATCCTCGCCGCCCGGGCCGGTCCCCGGGTAGGCTCCGGTTGTCCTCCGGCCCTCGCGCAGGCGGCCCCCGCCGCCGTGCCGCGTTCTCCGGAGGCGCTCCCCCGCGGGCCATTCGGTGGGCACCGCGCACTCGACACGCGCGCCAGGGCAGTCGCGCGAACGGCGAAGGGCATCGCATTGGCGGATCGGCTCACCGGAGGAGACTCCTCGCTGCTGCGGCGGATCAACGCGGCGGTCACGCTCCGGGCGCTGCGCAACGGCCACTCCGTGACCCTCACTCAGCTCGTCGGCGAAACCGGGCTCTCCCGGCCGACGGTCGAGGGCGTGATCGAGGGCCTGGTCGAGACCGGGCTGGTCGCCGAGGTCGAGCAGCCGCGGGAGGAGGGCCAGCCGGGCCCCGGCCGCCGCGGCCGCCCCGCCCGCTGGTTCCGCTTCCGCGCCGAGGCCGGGCACATCCTCGGCATCGAGATCGGCGTGCACGACATCCGGGTCATCCTGGCCGACCTCACCGGCGAGGTGGTGGGCAGTCACTTCAAGCCGGTGGACGAGACCCTCGACGCCGAGGACCGGCTCGCCGCCGTCCGCACCGCCGTCGCCGAGGTGCTGCGCAAGGCCGGCATCTCCCGCGACAACCTGTGGGCGGTCGGCATCGGCACCCCCGGCATCGTGGACCGCGAGGGCACCGTCCAGCTGGGCACCGCGATGCCCGGCTGGACCGGGCTCGACCTCGGCGCCAAGCTGCGGCGCTCCTTCCGCTGCCCGGTCATGATCGAGAACGACGCCAACCTGGCCGCCATCGCCGAGCACTGGCAGGGATCGGCGGTCGGCGCCGACGACGTCGTCTTCGTGATGGCCGGCCTCAGCCCGGGCGCCGGCTCCCTCATCGGCGGCCGGCTGCACCGCGGCTTCGGCGGCGCGGCCGGCGAGATCGGCGCCCTGCACCTGCTCGGTCAGGAGGTCACCCCCGAGCGCCTGCTGTCCACCACCGGAAAGCCCCTCAACCCGCTGGACGAGGCGGCGGTGGCCCGCGTGCTGAGGCTGGCCCGGGAGGGCGACGAGGTCGCCAAGGTCGCCATGGACCGCTTCCTCACCCGCCTCGTCCAGGGGGTGGCCGCGCTCGTGCTGGCCATCGACCCGCAGCTGGTGGTGATCGGCGGCTGGGCGGCCGGCCTCGACGGCGTCCTGGACCCGCTGCGCGAACGCCTGGCCCAGTTCACCCTGCGCGCGCCCGAGGTCGCTCTGGCGGCCCTCGGCTCGGAGGTGGTGGCGATGGGCGCCCTGCGCGTCGCCCTCGACCACGTCGAGGAGCAGCTCTTCGCGGTGGACCCGCCCCGGGCCTGACGCCCGACGCCCGGGCGGCCGCCGGCCCGCGGCCGCCCGGTTCGACCGCCGTGCCCACCGCCACCCCAGGGCTCATGCGCCTGGACTCAACGGCGAAGGCCCGGACGCCAGTCGGCGCCCGGGCCTCGGCCTGAGGGTTTTCCGGAGGATGGTTCAGGAGGCGGTACGGACCTCGGCCGTCGCGCCGACCGGGGTGACCTCGACGAGTCCGGCCTCACCGAAGGTCAGCTTGCAGGTGTCCGCGCGGTAGGTGGAGACCGCCAGCGCCACCAGCCGGCCGGCCGAGGCGTACTGGGTGGTCATCACCAGGACCGGCGAGCCGGGCGGGCGCTCCAGCAGGGCGGCCTGCTCGGCCTCGGCGACGCCCAGCTCGACCGAGCGGGACTCGCCGTCCACCTCCAGGCGCTCCAGCTGACGCAGCACCGAACGGGCGCGGTCGCTCTCGGCGCGGAAGCCCGGCAGGTGCGGCAGGGCGGCGGCCGGGACGTGCAGCGACTCGGTGGCCACCGCGCGGCCCTCCACCATGCGGACCCGGCGCACGGTGTGCACCGTGGCGCCCTCGGCGATGCCGAGGTCCTTCGCCAGCTGCGCGGAGGCAGGGGCGGTGGCGCAGTCGACCGTCCGCCAGGCCTGGCTGCGCGCGGTGCCGGGCCAGCCCTCCTCCTGCCGGTTGACCGGGACGCCGACCCGCGGGGCGGCGATCAGGGTGCCGATCCCCCGGCGGCGCACCAGGCGGCCCTCCAGCTCCAGCTGGTCCAGCGCCTGGCGCAGCGTGGCCCGGGCGACGCCGAAGCGGGCCGAGAGCTCGCGCTCGTTGGGCAGCACCTGCCCGGTGGAGAACTCCGAGTCGATGGCCCGCAGCAGCACCGTGCGCAGGTGCCAGTACTTCGGCTCCGGCACCGCAGAAAGCTGTCCTGTCGTTCCCACCGCGTCCTCCACCCTGCTGTCTGTCCGCCCTGCGACGAAAAGGGCGGACCCCGGGCCCGCTGTCCGCTGTTGCGGCAGGTGGGAGAGCGGGCCTTTATCCGTCCTTCTTTATTAAAGGTCCTTGCAGTAAGTGACCCTAGGTGCTCCGTCCGGAGATGGTCAAGACCAATGGCGGGGCTTGATGGGGCCGTCACCCATATTCATGCCGCGTTCACGACAGCTCCTGTCAGCTACTGTCACCATCCGCCGCGGACGGCCGGTCCCGCGCGTCGCCGTTCGGCCCGGCAACGGCCAGTCGGTAGGCTGCCCGAGTGATCGTGGTGACGAGTGTGAACGTGAACGGAATCCGGGCAGCGGCCAAGAAGGGCTTCGTCGAATGGCTGGCCGGGACCGAGGCCGACGTGGTCTGCCTGCAGGAAGTGCGCTCCGAGCCCGGACAACTACCCGTCGAACTGCGCGACCTGGAGGGCTGGCACGCGGTCTGGGCCCCCTCCGCCGCCAAGGGCCGGGCGGGCGTCGCCGTCCTCTCCCGCCAGGAGCCGCAGCGCACGGTGATCGGATTCGGCTCCGCTGAATTCGACAATTCGGGCAGGTACGTCGAAATCGACCTGCCCGGCCTGACCGTCGCCAGCCTCTACCTCCCCTCCGGCGAGGTCGGCACCGACCGCCAGAACGAGAAGGAACGCTTCATGGCGGAATTCCTCGTCCACCTCACCGCCCTGCGCGCCCGCGCCGCCGCCGACGGCCGCGAGGTCGTCGTCTGCGGCGACTGGAACATCGCCCACCGCCCCGAGGACCTCAAGAACTGGCGGGCCAACCAGAAGTCCGCCGGCTTCCTCCCCGAGGAACGCGCCTGGCTCTCCCGCGTCTACGACGAGGCCGGCTACGTCGACGTCGTCCGCGCCCTCCACCCCGACCGCACCGGCCCCTACACCTGGTGGTCCTACCGCGGCCGCGCCTTCGACAACGACACCGGCTGGCGCATCGACCTGCAGGTCGCCACCCCCGCCCTCGCCGCCAAGGCCGTCGAAGCCTACGTCGAACGCGCCGCCACCCACGCCGACCGCTGGTCCGACCACGCGCCCGTGACCGTGGCGTTCGACCTCGGCTAACCGGCCTTCAACCGGCGATGGTTCACCAGCACTGAGAGGCAGCCAGAGGCGCCAACGGGTTGGGGCACGGTGCACGGAGGCCCAGATCACCCGCCAAGGGCCCTGGGTCTGTCTGCTGTGGGGACGCCTTTTGTGAGGTTCTGACCTTCGAAACCCTACGTCAGAGCGGTGTCGCCACGGCGGTGGGCTTCGTGACGGGCCGGCCATGTGGACGCTGGGCCGATGCCCAGCCCGTGCGGTGATCGCACAGCCCCGCCCCGGGACCCGCGGCGAAGCTCTCCCCGGTGGTTCTCCTCGGCCCACTGGGCGACGTCGCACAGTCCTCGGCGGAGTGGAATGCCCGCTGGCGCATCGACCTCCAGGTCGCCACCCCCGCCCTCGCCGCCAAGGCCGTCGGAGCCCACGTCGAACGCGCCGCCGCCCACGCCGAGCGCTGGTCCGACCACGCACCCGTCATCGCGCCGCCCGGCGACGGCCAGCGCCACCCGCAGGGGTGAGATGACCTGCACTCTTTCTTGTCTGGCGGCGCACGGGCCGACTGCCTGCGGAGCGGGAGAAGGTGGTCTGCAGGTCGGCCGGACGCGTCTCTCGTGCATCGCCGGTCATCGCCGGTACCGCTTCGGAGGCGCGGTGGCGGGCACTCGTTCGATCCGGAGGGGACGTGCGGCCGGCTCCGCGTCGTGCGTCCCCTCCGGGGCGGAGAACCGTGTTGGTCTCAGGTCAGAGCTTGTGCATCGTGGCGTAGGGCGGGGTGATGCGTTCGCGTCGCGATCCGAAGTCGACGAGTACCGCGATATCGCTGTCGCCCTCGACGTCGATGGCCCGGCCGAGGCCGTACGTGTCGTGGGTGACGCGGTCGCCGACGGCGAAGTACTTGCGCGGCGCTTCGATCCGTGCCTTGAAGGGGCTGGTGGGCAGGGTGCGGCGGACTGCTGCAGATCTTGTCATTCCCTGCAGTATGCGCCGAAAATCGCGGGAGCGGGTCCTTCTTGTTCACTTCATTTCTGAGTCGCATCGGAGTTTCGTCTGCGCCGCCCGTAATGATCACGGATGGCGCTGGTGGGCGCCGGGTGGCCGGCGCGGCGGGGCGGATTATCGGCGCCCGGGGCTCGCCCGTCCGGGAGAACGGATCGCGGGTGTCGCGAGGGTGGAGCCGTCGGCTCGAACGGCTGTTTTTCAGGCGCGTTGACGGTCATGTCGCCTCGCGCCCTGCGGTCTGGGGCGGGGTCCCGCAACACTGGCGGCGGAATTTCCGCCCGTTGCGGGCCTGGGCCTGCTACAGTCGTTGTAGTTGCAGTAGTGGTTCCCATGAACTTTGTGTGCGCCTGCTGATGTTTCGCAGGCGCTTTTTGTTTCCCGGCTCTTCCCCGGGTGGGTGCTCATCGCGGCGACTCGAAGTCCGCGCCGTGCGGGTTTCGGACAGCCCCTTGAAGGAGATTTCTTTATGGCTAATGGCACTGTGAAGTGGTTCAACGCGGAAAAGGGCTTCGGCTTCATCGAGCAGGAGGGTGGCGGTCCTGACGTGTTCGCCCACTTCTCGAACATCAACGCCAACGGCTTCCGTGAGCTGCTCGAGGGCCAGAAGGTCGAGTTCGACGTCGCGCAGGGCCAGAAGGGCCTGCAGGCCGAGAACATCCGTCCGCTGTAGTTTCTGCCACGGCACCCGCCTGGTAGCGAGGGGCCCGCACCGCGTACATGATGCCCGGTGCGGGCCCCTCGGCATTGCGCCACACCACTCATCCCGGTCGTTCAGTCCCACTGGCTCCGCCACCGGCGGCCATCCCCGCGCGAGACGCCCCGCGCCGCGTCCGGATCGGCGCCCTGCCGTGACACCCACGGTTCGAGGATCTTCGCTCCCGCCCTTCGCGGTGAGCGCGGACCTGAGGTGACGTGCCGCACGGTTTCACCGTCCACGCCCCGCCAGCTCCGAACTTTCGGCCCGTCCCTCGCGGTCTCCCGCCGGCGCCCCGCGCTGCGGAGCCGCCTCGCGACGTGCCGCCCCAGGAAGGTTTTCCATGAACCGCTCCAGTCGTTCCCCGTACCGGAACACCAACTCCCGCTCCTCGGCCTCCGCCCGCTCCGGCCGCTCCTACGGATCCCGTTCCGGCGGCAGCCCCTTCTACGGCGACCGGCCCGGCGGCCAGAGCTCCCGTCAGGGCTCGTCCCTCCAGGGCGAGTTCGCGATGCCCGTGAGCACCACCCCGGCGCTGCCGGCCGTCGAAGCGTTCGACGAGCTGGACATGCCGAAGGCGCTGCTGTCGGTGCTGACCCGGCAGGGCGTCACCGCGCCGTTCCCGATCCAGGCCGCCACGCTGCCGAACTCGCTGGCCGGACGGGACGTCCTCGGCCGGGGCCGCACCGGCTCCGGCAAGACGATCGCGTTCGGCCTCGCCGTGCTGGCTCGCACGGCCGGGCGGCGCGCCGAACCGTGTCAGCCGCTGGCCCTGGTGCTGGTCCCCACCCGCGAGCTCGCGCAGCAGGTCACCGACGCCCTCACCCCGTTCGCCCACGCGGTGCGGCTGCGCATGGCGGCCGTGGTCGGCGGGATGTCGATCGGACGCCAGGCCCACGCGCTGAACCAGGGGGCCGAGGTCGTGGTCGCCACCCCCGGCCGCCTCAAGGACCTGGTCCAGCGCGGTGACTGCCGGCTGGACCAGGTCGGCATCACGGTCCTCGACGAGGCCGACCAGATGGCCGACATGGGCTTCCTGCCGCAGGTCACCGGGCTCCTCGACCAGGTCGCCGAGGGCGGCCAGACGATGCTGTTCTCCGCCACCCTGGACCGCAACGTCGACCGCCTGGTCCGGCGGTTCCTGAAGGATCCGGTCACGCACTCGGTGGACCCGTCCGCAGGCGCGGTCAGCACGATGGAGCACCACGTGCTGCACGTGCAGAACCACGACAAGGCCGCCACGATCGCGCACATCGCCTCCCGCGAGGGCGGCGTGATCATGTTCATCGACACCAAGCACGGCGCCGACCGCCTGGTGAAGGACCTGCTCGCCAATGGGGTGAAGGCCGCCGCCCTGCACGGCGGCAAGTCCCAGCCCCAGCGCACCCGCACCCTGGAGCAGTTCCGCACCGGCCAGGTCACCGCGCTGATCGCCACCAACGTCGCCGCCCGGGGCATCCACGTCGACGGCCTCGACCTGGTCGTCAACCTCGACCCGCCGAGCGACCACAAGGACTACCTCCACCGCGGCGGGCGCACCGCCCGCGCCGGCGAGTCCGGCACGGTCGTCACCCTGGTGCTGCCCGACCAGCGCCGCGCGATGACCCGCCTGATGGCCACGGCCGCCATCACCCCCGTCACCACGCGTGTCAGCGCCGGCGACGAGGACCTGGCCCGCATCACCGGCGCCCGGGTGCCCACCGGGATTCCGACCGTGATAGCCGCCCCCGTCGTCGAGCGTCCCCGCCGCAGCGCGTCCACGAGCCGCGGCCGCCGCGGCCGCCCCGTCCACGCGGGAGCCGGCACCGGCGCAACCGCCACGGGCCGTGACACCAAGGGCTCCACCGGCCGCCGCCGGGCACCGCGCCGCGTCGCTCTCGCCGCTTAGGGCGTGGGTGGGGCCGGGACCGCCGCCGCAGCCCCCTCACTTACCGAGCGACCAGCGCTCTCGGCCCGCTCCGGCGCACCCGCCGGCCGCCCCACCGCCAGTGTTCCGCCCTCCGCCGGTCCCGGCGGTGGATACGCGAAGGAGTCTGCCCATGACCGTCACCCTCGAACGCACCGAGCCCGCCGCCACGGTCGGCGACCTCATGAAATGCCCTGAGCTGCAGGTCAGCGACGACGTCATGGTCGACATGGCGACGGACATCCTGCAGAGTTCCGGCGCCGACCACCTTCTGGTCCGCGACGACGACGGCCGCTGCGCGGGGCTGCTGACGCGCCTGCACCTCGCGCCGTTCCAGGCCCGCTCCTGGTACACGGAACGGACTCCGGTGCGCGACATCGTCCTCGACCGCGCCCCGTTCGCCACCGCCGACATGCCTGCGGGCACGGCGGCCGCCGCTATGCGCGCCCGAGGCCTGGACGTTTGGCCGGTGGTGGACCAGGACGGCCACGCCATCGGCCTGCTCAGCTTCTAGAACTGTCCGTCGGCGCCGACGCGCCGGCCGGCGCCCTGGCCGCTCGCAGTGTTCCGGAACGCTGCGAGCGGCCCCGTGTTCCGCCGGAGGGGCACTCCGGGCAGTGGATGCGCAGGCCGGTGCGGCCTCACACGGCCCCGGAATCCCGTTGTCCGGAAACGACTTCCGCACGGGTGGAACTCACGCGCAGCACCCGGTCGACGCCGGGTCGCTGCAGCATGGCTGCGACCAGTGAGGGCAGGTGCCGGATGGCCGGGGGTAGCGAACGGTCGGCCGGCGCACCGGAACGGGGGACCCGTCTCCGGGGCGGCCGGCGGTGCGCGATCGTCGCCCACCGCAGGCCGGTCTCGTCGCCCTGGCAGGCGGGTCAGGTGTCGGCGCCGGGTTCCTGACCGTGCTGGGCGGCGCGCAGTTGCTCGTTGATGCGCAGCGCTTCTTCGAGTTGGTCTTCGAGGATGATGATGCGGCAGGCGGCGTCGATGGCGGTGCCCTGGTCGACGAGGTCGCGGGCGCGCATCGCGATCCGTAGCTGGTAGCGGGAGTAGCGGCGGTGTCCGCCCTCCGAGCGCAATGGTGTGATGAGGCCCTGCTCGCCGAGGGAGCGCAGGAAGCCGGGGGTGGTGCCGGTCATCTCGGCGGCGCGGCCCATGGTGTACGCGGGGTAGTCGTCGTCGTCGAGCGAGTCGGGGGTGTGCGGTCGGATGGTTGCCGTGGTCACTGCACCTCTTCGTGTTGTGTCGGTGGACGCGCTGAGGGGCCCCGGGGCCATTGCGGCTCCCGGGGCCCCGAAGGGTTTTACACCATCTGCCGGCCCTGGGGCCGGGTTCCTTACGTCCGCGTCGCCCCGGAGTGGGGGCCGTGCGGGGATCGCGTATGCGTGACCGGAAACCACCGTCCTCGCGTTGGGGGTCTTCGGAGTCCGCCCGGGTGATGCTTCACGGGCCGGGCGATCCTGATGGCGCTCTGTCCCTCCGTTCATCCTTTGTACTGACTGATGTACTGCAATGCACTTGCCGAACTGCGGTACCGCTAGGCGGCGGCTCCTGATGCCTGCGAGCCACCTGGCCCGGTCGCCGGTCCCGTCGCCTTACTGCACCATCCGTGGCTTCAGGACCCTGCAACCGTTCCTACCTGCAAACTTCTGTACTTCTGCCCGCCAGTTCGTGTCTGGCGGGTACCGCTTGACCTCGTCTACGAGAGAAACACTAACCGCGGCGCGTGCCAATGTCTACTTCAGCGAACATAGATTTTTCGATGCCGGGCAGGAAGATATTCTCCGCCTCGCACAGCGTGGGGCGGTCGTTCGCCGCAGCCACACCGGGACGGAGGACGACGCGCGAGGCGGGCAGGAGGACGAGTGAGCAGGAGGCGGCGCTGGAAGTCCGGCAGACCGCGCGGCAGGTGCGCACCCCCGCCCCGCATACCCAGGCGTCGCCGGCGGCGGCCATCGCGGAAGCCGTCCGTGATCGGGACGAGCGGGTCCTTCGCCGGCTGCTGGCCCGCTTCGCCGAGCAGGCCGCCATCGCGGACCTGCCCGCCCTGCGCGATGCCATCGACACCCGGCAGCACGACGACCGCCCGCCGGGGGTCGGATAGGCCGGGCCGTCCGCCGGGCTGCCGCCGACCGGCCGCAACCGATGGACACGGGAAAGCGCCCGGGTCAGGCGCTCAGGGGCCCACCGAGGCTGCGACCTGCTGCTCGCTCAGCCCGACAGGGATGCACTCCTCCAGCTGTTCGCCGTCGTCGGTCAGCACGCCGAATGCGCCGTAGCGGGCGTCGACCAGTTCCACCGCGGTGGTGATCACCCGGCGGAGCACGACCGGTAGCTCCAGGTCCCGGCCCACCGCCATCACTGCGTCCAGCAGGTCCTGGAAACGGCGCCGGGTGTGAACCATGTCCCGCGGCCCTCCGACGATCCGGTCCCTCTCGGAATCGACTCGGTGGCCGCGGTCTGACGCGTCCGCCCGACCGGACCCGTCCTCCGGAGTGGGCTATTTCAACAGAGCGACCCGCATGACCCGGCTTCCACAAACAACGCACCGGTCTGCCCTGGACCAGCTCAAAGTGATCTCTGTGGGACCCGCACTCAAGAGTGTGCGCGAGAATGTGGATCATGGAGGGGAAGTACAGGCTGCTGCGCCAGACAAGTCGATGGGCGCGGTTTGCCCAGGTCACCGTGCACGGAGCCGTGGCCACCGTGCCAGAGGTCCGGATGGGTCCCGACGTGTTCGGTTGGCGCGGCCGGGCCTACGGCACCGCGCCGTGCGCCAGCCGCGCCGATGATCAACGCATCCAGGCAGAGGCGCGGGAAGGTGCTTGGTACGCGCTCATGCGGCTTCCCGAAGAGGCCCGTGGCGTGCTCGTTTCCGTCGTCGAGATCGTGACGGCACCAGCAGACACGGGCCCCGACGACGTGAAGTTCGCTGCGGCGCATGCCGTCTGGCAAGCCGTCGGCCGGAACCCGGACCAGTATCCATGGATCGGCGAGGACGGGAATCCCGTCTTCCCATAGCGACGTGCTCACAGCCACTCGTTGATGGCCGCGACCAGCACGGTCGCTTCGTAGCGGACCGCGAGTCCGTCGCATCCCGTGGCGACCATGCGGTGGCGCTTGGGGCGGTTGATGCCGCACGGCACGGCGTGGCGCTCCTTGTAGTCGTCCACATCTGCGCAGGTAGACGCGGTTTGCGCGGTGCCGGCCGGGTGCGAGGGCGTCCCGGGCCGAGCCGCGGCACGCGGCGGAAGCCCGTCGCCGGCTCCTCCCGGCGGCGCCTACGGCTCCAGCCGGGGGTCGTCGATGCCGACCGTGACAATCCCCGGCGGGTACGGCTCCGGATCGGCCGTCAGGATCAGGTGCTGCTGCGGACGCACCGGGGTGGGCAGGCTCACGACAATGGCGTGGGCCACACCCTGGTCGCCGTAGCCGTCACGGACGCGGGTGCTCGGGGCCGCCCTGAACGCCCGGCCGATCGGGGTGGCGGCGGCAGCTCCGGGGGCCGCCCGGGTCACGGTGTACCGGTGCGGCTTCGCGGGGGGCGGGATGTCCACCTCGCACGTCCTGGAGAAGGCGTCCCTGCACCTCCCCGGGAGCCGCGCGGGGGGGCGGGTGCCTGACGACGGGGGCCGGGCGGCGGGTGCCGGGCGGAGGACGGCCCGCACGGTAGCCACGTGATCATTACGTGGAGATCACACCCTTGTGCAATCATCCACACGATGCCACCCTCTGCACTGTGATTGCCAGGGACCCCACGACCGTCAACGCCGGTTCCGGATCCGGTGGTTGGTGGCTGCCCGCCGTCCGGGCAGCGGACCGGGCCCCGGCCGACCGGCCCGACTGGGCGGCGTTCGTCGAGCGGGCGGTGGCCGGGGTGCCGACGACCGACACGACCGACACGACCGATGCGACCGACCGCGGGTCACCCGCCGGGGACCTGCCCGGCGTCAGCGGGTTCCGGCCCGTGGTGGCGCCGCTGGCCCGGCTGGCCGGGGCCGGACTGCCGACCGCGCTGCCCGCCGGGGCGGTCGACCTGCCCGCGGTACGGGCACGGTTCGTCGACGGGCTCACCGACACGCTGGCCCGGCAGGCCGCCCGGACGCTGGTCCTGGAGCTCAACGTGGCCAGGGAGGAAGGGGTGTTGGCGGGCGACTCCCCCGCCGACCGCTTCCGCGACTTCGTCCGGCGGATGGCCGCACCGGCCGCGCTCCGCGCGCTGTTCGGCGAGTACCCGGTGCTGGCACGGGTCCTGGCCCGGACCTGTCTGGCCGCCGCCGACGCCTTCGCGGAACTGCTGACCCGGTTCGCCGCCGACCGGCACGAGGTGACCGGGGCCCTGTTCCACGGCGTCGACCCCGGCCCCCTGGTAGCCGTCCGGCACGGCGCGGGCGACGGGCACCAGGGCGGGCGGTCCGTCGCGGTGCTGCGCTTCGCCGGTGGCGGGCGGCTGGTGTACCGGCCGCGGCCGACCGCCGTCCACCGTCATCTCGCCGACGTGGTCCACTGGTTCAACACCCGGCCCGGCACCCCCGGTCTGCGGATCCCCGTCCTGCTGGAGCGACCGGGCTACGGCTGGCTGGAGTTCGTGGAGCGGCGGCCGTGCACCGAACCGGCCCAGGTGCGGCGGTTCTACCTCCGGCAGGGCGCCTGGCTCGCCCTGCTGCACGCCCTGGACGCCACCGACCTGCACGCCGGGAACCTGATCGCCTGCGGTGAGCACCCCGTACCGGTCGACCTGGAGACCCTCTTCCACCCGCCCGCGCCCGCCGACCCGGACCGGCCGGACGACGACCCGTGGCACGAGGACCCGGCGGCGCTCGCGCTCCAGGCCTCGGTGCACCGCACCGGCCTGCTGCCCCGGCTGGTCCTCGGCGACGAGCGTGCCCTGGACGCCTCCGGGCTCGGCGGTGACGCCGGCGCCGGCTCCCCGAGCGCGGCCGTGCGCTGGGCGGCGGCGGGCACCGACGGGATGCGGCTGGTCCGCGGTGCGGCCGAGTTCGCCGGCGCCGAGAACCGGCCGCGGCTCGACGGCAGTGACTCCGATCCGGCCGACCACCTGGACGAGCTGCTGGCCGGGTTCCGAGCGGGCCGCCGGGCCCTCGTGGCGGGACTCGCCGACCTCACCGGCCCGCGCGGCCTGCTGAGCGCCTTCGCCGAGGACGAGGTCCGGGTGGTCCTGCGGGCCACCGAGGAGTACGCGACGCTGCTCGACGAGTCGACCCACCCCGACGTGCTGCGCGAGGCCGGGCACCGCGAGGCGCTGTTCCGGACCCTCGGCACCGGCGAGTCCGCCCGGCCCGGCCCGGCGGCGGTGATCGACGAGGAGGTCGCCGAACTGTGGGCCGGTGACGTGCCGCTGTTCACCACCCGCCCGGGCGGGACCGAACTGCGCGGAGGCCGGGGCCGGCCGGTCCCCGGCGCCCTGGACCGCCCCGGCCTCGACCGGGTCGCGGAGCGGCTCACCACCCTGGGGGCGACCGGTACGGCCGAGCAGGAGTGGATCGTCCGCGCGGCCATGGCGGCCCGCTCGACCGGCCCGGCGCACGGCCACGCCGGGCCGGGGACGCCCACCGACCCGCCCGCCGCTGCGGACCCCGCCCGGCTGCTCGCCGCCGCCCGGGAGATCGGCGACCGACTGGTCGACGGGGCGCACCGGTCCGCGGACCGGGCCAACTGGCTCGGGCTCGACCTGATCGCCGACCGCTACTGGCGGCTCGCCCCGGCCGGCGCCGACCTCGGCGGCGGCTACCCCGGGCCGGCGCTGTTCCTCGCCCAACTCGCCGCGCTCACCGGGGCGGACCGCTACGCGGAGGTGGCCCGTCTGGCTCTGCGGCCGGTGCCGGCCCTGCTGGAGCGGCTCGCCGCCCGGCCCGAGGACCTGGCGCTGGTCGGTTCGGGTGCCTGGGCCGGCCTGGGCGGCCTCACCTGGGCGCTGGCGCAGGTCGGCGGCCTGCTGGGCGACCGGGAGGTGCTCGGCTGGGTCGGGCCCGCCGTCCGGCTCACCGCGGCCGCCGCCGAGGCGGAGGAGCCGTTCGGGCTGGCCGACGGTACGGCCGGCGGGCTGGCGGCCCTGCTCGCGGTGCAGCGGGAGACCGGTGACGCCGAGGCCCTGGCCGGTGCCCGGCGCTGCGCCGACCGCCTGCTCGATCGACTCGACCGGTACGAGGTGCACGACGGGCACGGCCCGGATGAGCCGCGCGACCGGCCCGACCGCCCGGCCCCGGGCTTCGCCACCGGAACGGCCGGCCTCGGCTGGGCCCTGCTGGCGTACGCGCAGGCGGACGGCGGCGCCGCGTACCGGCACGCGGGGCTGGCCGCGCTGCGCTCGTCCGTGGCCGGGCGGGCACCCGGCGGGTCCTGCTGCGAGGGCGCGCCCGGCATCGCACTCGCGGTGGTCGACAGCGGGGCGTCGGCGGGCGACCCGGAGCTGGCCGCCTGGGCCGGGGCCGCCGTCGACGCGGCGGTGACGGCCGGGACGCGACCCGACCACAGCCTCTGCCACGGCGAGACCGGCGTGCTGGAGCTGCTCGGCCGGGCCCCGGGCGCCGCCGCCCGGCGAGGGCTGGCGCGCCGTTCGGCCGCCCTGCTGGACGCGCTGGCCCGCACCGGGCCGGTCTGCGGCACCCCCGGCGGCCTCACCGTCCCGGGTCTGCTGTTCGGGCTGGCCGGAGTCGGCCACGGGCTGCTCCGGCTCGGTTTCGCCCACCGCACGGCTTCGGCGCTGCTCCTGGCGCCGAGTTCGACGCGGCCGTCCCACGAGGACGCCGTGACCCACCCGCGGTCGTCCCCCGGGACGTCGCGGCACCGAACGGCGTCCACCCCGGCCGCCGTGACTCACGGAAGAGAAGGGTGAACTCCTTGAACCGATCCGACCCCCTGGCCAGAGCACTCGCCGGAACCACCGCCGCCGCGGGCAGACCGGCCGTCGGGCAGTCCGCCGGAACGCCCGCGCCGGAGGCCGTCCGCCGGTGGAAGCGGGCCGACGGGCACGAGGGCGTGGCCGCCGACCACCCGGCCGGCGCGATCAGGCTGCACCCGGGCGGCCGGCTCGCCCGCCGCTCCGTGCTGCTGGGCGGCGGGACGGCCCGGATGGCCGAAACCGACCCGTGGACGACGATGAGCTACCACGAGGAGTAGCCGGCCCCGCCCGTCCGGGCCCGTGTGTGCGCCGCCGCCCCCGGGTGCACACGCGGTCGGCGTGACCCCCGCGGCGCGCGGCCGCCGGCGCCCGGACGACCCGCCACCGCCCGCCTGACCGGCACGTTTAGGCATGAACATGCCGGTCGGGCGGGCGGTGAATGCCCGATTCCGCTCTACCGGAGCCGTCCGGTGACCAATAGCCTGCGGCCATGCGGACCTCATCACCGGTGACCGTCGGCCGCACGGCCGAAACGTCACTGCTGCGACGAACCCTGACACGCCTTCAGAGCGACGGCGGGCGCGCGGTGTTCCTGGTCGGCGAGGCCGGCATCGGCAAGTCCCGGCTGGTCGACGACTGCGCCGGGCGGGCCGTGGCCGCCGGACTGCCGACACTGCGCGGGCGCAGCAGCGCGACCGGGGCGGACACGCCCTTCCGCCCGCTGGCGGAGGCGCTGTACTCGTGCTTCCACGCCGAGGGCCCCCCGCAGGACGCCGAACTGCTGCCGTACCGGCCCGCCCTGGGCCGGCTGGTGCCGGAGTGGCGGTCGGTGGCAGGGTCGGGGTACGCCGAGAGCGTGGTGGAGCTCGCCGAGGCGCTGCTGCGGCTGCTGGGCGTGATCGGCCGCCGGTCCGGCTGCGTGCTGGCGCTGGAGGACCTGCACGACGCGGACGCGGAGACGCTCGCCGCGGTGGAGTACCTGGTGGACCACCTCGACCGGGTGCCGGCGCTGCTGGTCGCCACGCTGCGGCCGGAGCCGGGCAACGCGTTGGACCTGGTGCGCGGCGCGGAGCGGCGCCGGGTGGCGTCCGTCGCCGCGCTGCCGCCGCTGACCACCGCCGACGTCGGGGCGCTGGCGGCGGGCTGCCTGGGCGTGCCGGAGGGTGGCGTGCCGTCCGCGGTGACCGGCCGACTGGCCGAGCGCAGCGGCGGGAACCCGTACCTGGTGGAGGAGTTGCTGGCCGAGCTGGTCGGCTCGGGCGCGCTGCGCCGGGACGGCGACGGCTGGCGGGTGACCGGCGACCTGGCCGCGACCGTGCCGGCCAGCGTGGTGCACGGCTGCGGCCTGCGACTGGGCCAGCTGGCCCCGCCGGTCCGCGACCTGCTGCTTTCGGCGGCCACCCTCGGCCCCCGGTTCTCGGTCGACAGCCTGCAACTCGTCACCGGGGACGACGGTCCGGGCCTGTTCGCCCGGCTGCGCGCCGCGGCCGAGGCGGACTTCATCGTGCCGGACCCGGGTGCGCCGGAGGGGTACGGCTTCCGGCACGCCATCACCGCGCAGGCGGTGCTGGAGAGCGTCGCCCCGGCCGAGCGGGCCGCGCTCGCCCGCCGGGCCGCCGCCGCGCTGCGCAAGGCCGGGCCGCCGTACGCGGCCGACCACGGCCGGCTGGTGGCCCGGCTGCTCGTCGCGGCCGGCGACCACCACGGCGCGGCCCTGCTCTACGCGGAGGCCGGCCGGCAGGCGCTGGCCGAGGGCGCGTCCGCCTCGGCGGTGCGGCTGCTGGAGCGGGCGGTGGAACTGGCGGCGCCGGCCGACCGGACGGCGGCCGCCGAGTCGCTGGGCTACGCGCTGGTCGAGGCCGGCCAGCTGGACCGCGCGCTCGCCCTGGCCGACACCCTGCCGACGGCCAGCGCGGCGGCGTTGAGCCCCGAACGGGAGGTCGCGCTGCGCACCCGACTGGCCTGGGCGGCCGTGGTGGCCGAGCGGGGCCCCGAAACCGTCACCCAGGTCGCGGCGGCCCGGGCGCTGCTGCGCGACGGGGGCCGGCCCGAGCAGACCGCCGCGCTGGCGGTGGTCGAGGGGCACCTGGCGCTGCTGCCCGGCCGGCGGGACCGGGTGGACGACGCCGAGCGGATCGCCCGGGAGACCGCCGAGGAGGCGGAGCGGACCGGGCCGCCGGTACTGGCCTGCCAGGCCCTGCAACTGCTCGCCCTGCTCGCGCGCGAGCGCGGCTTCGACGCGGCCGACCAGTGCCTGGAGCGGATGCTGGCGGTCGCCGAGACGCACGGCCTGCCCAACTGGCGTTTCGAGGCCCTGCTCCGGCTGGGCGCCAACGCCTTCCTGCGCACCGGCGACGCCCGCCGGCTGGAGCAGGCCGGGGAGGCCGCCCGGGAACTGGGCTCGCTGGTGCGCACCCAGCACACCGAGAGCCTGCTGGCGATGAACGCCGTCCTGTGCGGCGACCCGGCCACCGCCGAGGCCATCGTGGACCGCTGGCTGGACAGCAGTCTGCGGATGGGCAACCTGGCCACCCACCGCTACCTGCGGCTGACCTCGGCGACGCTGGCCGCCCACCGCGGCCGCCGCCGGGACATGGAGCGCGAACTGCGGCTGTTCCGGCAGGCCGGGGGCGACGGCTCGCTGCTCACCCCGGTGGTGCTCGGGCTCTGCCGCGCGGTCTGCGCGCTGCTGGAGGAGGACCGGGCCGGCGCGGAGGCCGAGCTGACCGCCACCGCCGAGTGGGAGGCGCAGCACCCGAGCGTCTTCTACCTGTCCGGCCAGTACGGGCTGGCCCCGCTGCTCGCCGTACTGGCCGGCCGGGCGGACTGGGCCGCGTACGAGGCGGTCGCCGGCTCCCCGGGCGCGGAACTGGCCTGGAACCGCCCGTTCCTGGCACTGGCCCGAGCGGTCCTGCTCGGCCGGCGGGGCCGGGGGGCGGACGCCGCCGCCGAGGTCGAGCGGCTGCGGCGGGACCCCGACCTCTTCCCGACCGCCCACCGGCTGGGCCTGCGGCTGGTCGCCGAGGCCGCGCTGGCCGACGGGTGGGGCGATCCGGTGAGCTGGCTGCGCACCGCGGAGGAGTACTTCCACGAGCTGGACGTGCCGTCCGTCGCGGGCGCCTGCCGGGCCCTGCTCCGGCAGTCGGGGGCGAGCGTCGGGCAGCGCCGCAGCGGCCGGGACCGCATCCCGGCCGCGCTGCGGGAGCGGGGCGTCACCCCGCGCGAGTACGAGGTGCTGGCGCTGCTGGTGGACCGGCCCGGCAACCAGGACCTCGCCCGGCGGCTGTCGATCTCGCCGCGCACGGTGGAGAAGCACCTGGCGAGCCTGGTGCAGAAGACCGGGGCGGCCGACCGGGGCGGGCTCTGCCGACTGGCGGCCGAGCTCGCCCCGGACCCGCGCCGGCCGTGAGCGCCGGTGCACCGGAGCCCCCGGAGGGGCCGTGGGTACCGGTGCACCGGAGCACCCGGAGGGACGTGGGCACCGTGCCCCGTGGACGTGGGCACCGATGCGTCCCCGGCCGGCCGGGGACGGCGGCGCGGCGCACGGGCCGGGAACGGGCGGCGCGCCGGGCCGGCCGTTCACGACGCCGCCATCGCGCCGCCGCGCCACACCGCGCTCAGCCGTTCCCGGCCGTGCACCACTCCAGGGCGGCGCGCGCGCTGTGGTACTTGTTCTCGGCCTGCCCGAAGGCGAGGCTGAGCGGTCCGTCGAGCACGGAGGCGGTGACCTCCTCCCCCCGGTGGGCCGGCAGGTCGTGCAGGAAGACCGGGGCGGAGGTGGCGGCCATCACCGCGTCGTCCACCCGGAAGGGGTCGAACAGCGAGCGCCAGTCCGGGTCGGGCTTGCTGGTGCCGGTGGTCTGCCAGCGGGTGGTGTAGACGACGTCGACCTCCGGCAGGCCGGCCATGTCGTGCCGCTGCTCGACCAGGCCGCCGCGGCGCCCGGCCCCGGCCGCGGCCCGCTCCACGTACCGGGGGTGGACGCCGTAGCCGGGCGGCGTGCGCAGGTGCAGCTCGGTGCCGGCGTAGCGGGACAGGGCCAGCGTGAGCGCGGAGGCGCTGTTGTTGCCCTCCCCCGCGTAGAGCACCCGGAGCCCGTCGATCCGGCCGAAGTGCCGGTGCAGGGTGGTGAGGTCGGCGAGGGCCTGGGTCGGATGCTCCTCGGCGCTCATCGCGTTGATGACCGCCATGGTCTGCTGGTCGGCCAGCGCCCGCAGCTCGGCCTCGGGGCCCGCCGTCCGGGCCACCAGCACGTCGAGCATCCCGGACAGCACCCGGGCGGTGTCCTCGACGCTCTCACCGGTGTTCTGCTGGAGGTCGTCGGGACCGTAGCCGATGATCTGCGCGCCGAGCCGCAGCGCCCCGGCGGAGAAGGCCGTCCGGGTCCGGGTGGAGGTCTTGCGGAAGAGGATGCCGACCACGTGCTCGCGCAGCGGGCGGGCGTCCTCGGCGTGGCCGGCGGCGAACTCGGCGCCCCGGCGGACCAGGTCGTACAGCTCCTGGTCGGAGAGGTCGTCGATCGAGATCAGGTGGCGGCGGCTGGTCACGGCGCTCACCCGGCCAGGATCGCGTCGAGGACGACGGCGAGGCCGCGTTCCAGCGGGGCCCGGTCGATCGCCAGCGGCGGGAGGAGCTTGACCACCTCGTCGTGCCGGCCGGCGAGTTCGACCACCAGGCCGTGGTCGAAGCAGTACCGCTGGACGCGTTCGGCCCGCTCGGGGCCGCCCGCCCCGGCGAGGTCGAGGCCGAGCACCATGCCCCGGCCGCGTGCCGTGACGCCGGGCACCTTCGCGAGGACGGTCTCGCCGAACTCGCGCAGCCGCTCGGCGTTGTCGGCGAGGGCGTCGAGGAACTCCGGCTGCTCCCAGTAGTCCCAGGCGGCGGTGGCCGCGACGAAGGCGAGCTGGTTGCCGCGGAAGGTCCCGGTGTGCTCGCCGGGCTCCCAGCAGTCGAGGTCGCGGCGCAGCAGCACCAGGGAGAGCGGCAGCCCGTACCCGCCGATGGACTTGGAGAGGGTGATCAGGTCGGGGACGATGCCGGACTGCTCGAAGGCGAAGAAGGTGCCGGTGCGGCCGCAGCCGGACTGGATCTCGTCGGCGATCAGCAGGATGCCGTGGCGGTCCGTCAGGTCGCGCAGTCGGCGGAGCCAGTCCGCGGAGGCCGGGTAGACGCCGCCCTCCATCTGGAGCGGCTCGACGATCACGGCGGCCGGCAGGTCGGTGCCGGAGGACGGGTCGGTGAGCAGCCGCTCCAGGTACCCGATCGAGTCGAACGCGCCGTGCGGGCCGTCCTCGTAGGGGACGAAGGTGACGTCCTGGGCGATCGCGCCGCCGGCCCGGCGGGCCCGCCGGCTGCCGGTGACCGCCAGCGAGCCCTGCGACATGCCGTGGAAGCCGCCGGTGAAGGCGACCAGGCCGCGCCGCCCGGTGGCCTTGCGGGCCAGTTTGAGGGCGGCCTCCACCGCGTCGGTGCCGGTCGGGCCGGTGAACTGGACCTTGTGGTCGAGGCCGCGGGGGCGCAGCAGCACCTCGTCCATCCGGGCCAGGAAGTCCCGCTTGGCGACGGTGTACATGTCCAGGCCGTGGCTGACGCCGTCGGCGGCGAGGTAGGCGGCCAGCTTCCGCTTGATCGGGTCGGGGTTGTGGCCGTAGTTGAGGGCGCCGGCGCCGCAGAAGAAGTCGAGGAAGACCCGGCCGTCCTCGGCGTGCAGTTCCGCGCCCTTGGCCCGCTCGAAGACCACCGGGAACTTCCGGCAGTAGAGCCGGACGTCGGCCTCCATGGTCTCGAAGAGGGCGTGGTCGCCGGGGGCCGGCGGCTCTCCCGGGGTGGCCGGCGCGGTCCGTTCGACGGTCATGTGTGTCCTTTCCGACGCGGCGGGGTCCGGCCAGCATTCCGGCGCGGCGCGGGCGCGCAGAAGAGAAGGACCAGCAGTCCTGCGGGCAGCGGGGCTGCCGGATTGTCGGCCGCTTCTTCCCTATGGCGTCCGGCCCGTCCCGGGCGAGTCTTCCTGTCGCGGCGCCCCGGCCGAGCGGGCGCCCGCCCCTGCGAGAGGAGAGCGGAATGGCTGACGAGAGTACCGACCCGCGCACGTACTGGGTGGTCCGCAACGACGAGGAGCAGTACTCGATCTGGCTGGCCGACCGGGAGCTCCCGTTGGGCTGGCAGCGGGAGGGCAAGGAGGGCCCCAAGCAGGACTGCCTGGACCACATCGACACGGTCTGGACGGACATGCGCCCGCTGAGCCTGCGTCGGCGGATGGAGCAGGAGACCCGGACGGCATGAGCACCGTGGTTGGCCGCGCCGACGCACCCCTGCCCGACCGGTGCGTGCACGAGTGGTTCGCGGGACGGGCGTCGGGCACGCCGGACGTGACGGCCCTGGAGTTCGGCGGACGGCGGCTGACCTACGCCGAACTGGACTCCCGGGCCAACCAGTTGGCCCATCTGCTGCGCGCCCGCGGGGTCGGGCCCGATGCCCCGGTCGCGGTGTGCGCCCAGCGCAGCCCGGAGGTGGTGACCGCCCTGCTGGCCGTGCTCAAGGCGGGCGGGCACTACCTGCCGCTGGACCCGGAGTACCCGCCCGAGCGGCTCGCCTTCATGGTGGCCGACTCCGGCGCCCGGATCCTGCTGGTCGAGCCGGGGCTCGCCGACCGGTTCGCGGCCACCGGCCTGGACCGGGTGGCGATCGAGCCGGACTGGTCGGCGGCGGCCGGCCTGCCGACCACGGCCCCCGCCTCGGGGGCCGTACCGGACGACCTGGCCTACGTGATGTACACCTCGGGCTCCACCGGCCGTCCGAAGGGGGTCGGGGTCACCCACCGCAACGTGCTGCGGCTGGTGCACGAGGCCGACTACGCGGACCTCGACCCGGGGCAGGTGGTGCTGATGCTCGCCCCGCTGTCCTTCGACCTGTCCACCTTCGAAATCTGGGGCGCGCTGTGCAACGGCGCCCGGCTGGCCGTGCTGCCGCAGGGCGTGCCGACCGCCGCCTCGATCGAGGAGGCGGTGCGCCGGCACGCCGTCAGCGTGGCGCTGCTGAGCACCGGGCTGTTCCAGCACGTGGTGCGCACCCGGCCCGGCGCGCTGGCGACGGTGCGCCAGGTCCTGGTGGCCGGTGACGTGGCGCCGCCGGCCGAGGTGCGGATGCTGGTGGAGCAGGGCGTGGAGGTGGTCAACGGCTACGGGCCGACCGAGTGCACGACCTTCTGCGCCGCGCGGCGCGGGGTCACCCTGGCCGAGACCCGGGGCTCCGTCCCGATCGGCCGGGCCATCACCCGGACCAGCCTGTACGTGGTGGCGGAGGACGGCGTCTCCCTGCTGCCGGCCGGCGAGCCCGGCGAACTGCTGGTCGGCGGGCCGGGGGTGGCCCGGGGCTACCACGGCCGCCCGGCGCTCACCGCCGAGCGGTTCGTCCCGGACCCGTACGGCACGGTGCCCGGCGCCCGGCTCTACCGCACCGGGGACCTCGTCACCGAGGGCCCCGACGGGCAGCTGCTCTTCCACGGCCGGCGCGACCAGCAGGTCAAGATCAACGGCCATCGGATCGAACTCGGCGAGGTCGAGGCCGCGCTGAGCAACCACCCGGAGGTCCGGGCGGCGGTGGCCGCGGTCCGGCCGACCCCGGCCGGGGACAAGCAACTGGTCGGCTACGTGGTGTCGGACACCCTCGACCGGCCGGGCCGGCCGCTGCGGGAGTACCTGGGCGGGCTGCTGCCCGAGTACCTGGTGCCGACCGCATGGGTGCGGCTGCCCGAACTGCCGCTGAACCCCAACGGCAAGGTGGACCGGGCCGCGCTGCCGGCCCCCGGCGACGACTCGGACCGGGCGCCGGTGACCGTCGCGCGCACGCCGGTCGAGCGGGCCGTCGTCGAGGTCTGGTCCGAGCTGCTCTCGGTGGCCGCGATCGGCGTTCACGACGACTTCTTCGAGCTGGGCGGCCACTCGCTGCTGGCGACCGAGGTGGTCGCCCTGCTGGGCGAGCGCTTCCCGGTCGAGCTGCCGGTGAGCGCGGTGTTCGACGCCCGCACCCCGGCCCAGCTCGCCGAACGGCTGCGCGAGGCGATCACCGAGCGGGTCGAGCAACTTTCCGATGCAGAAGTGGAGTCGATGTTGTCTCAGGTGATCGAGGGTTGACATCCTCCGCGCGCTGAAGCACGGGGTGGGTTCCTGTTTCAACGGGCCGTGCCTGGCGTGGGATCGCCACGCCGGGTCTCACCGGCCCTCCGCAGGCGTTTAGCCTGTCCGCCCGTCCGGCGGCCAGGATGTTCCGAGCAGCATCGAGGTCACGATCGTGAGAGGTGCCGCACGCGCCGCACGTCGTCCACCCGGCGGACGTCCAGCGGCTTGGGCCCGTCCAGCACGCCGCACGTGGAGCACACCTGCGACGTGGGTTCGTACCGGCCGATCACACCGAGGTGCCGTCCGTACCGGGTGGCCTTCTCCGCGAGGAGCCGGCGGTGTCCAGGTCGCGAAGGGACGATTGCAAAGCGTCCACCGAGACCGACCCGAGCCACGACCTGGCAACGGTCTTCTTCGCATCGGTGATCACGGCTTTGGCCAGAGCACCGGTCGGGATCTTCGACCGGTCCGCCTTCCACGCCGCCTTCCGCAGGGCGAGCGCATCGTTGTAGACCACCCGCAGGCACCCGAACGCACGGGCCAGCAACTGCCTCTGACCTGCCGTCGGATACAGGCGATAGGAGTACCTGAGATACACGGGACCAACCTACCGGCAGGCGCTGACAACCACCTGCGGCCACCTGCACGGCGGTCCGCCATAACGGCGGAACGCCGCCTCCGAACCCGCTCCGCAAACAGTCCGTTTCTCCCCCGCAAGCGGGAGGTACCCCCACCCCCGGCTCGGGCCGGGGGTATCCACGGAGGTCCCCGATGAACACTCCACTGACCGGTCCCTCCCCGTCCGACCAGGCCGACCAGGCCGAGCGGCGCCGGGCGCTGCTGGACGGCCTGCTGCGCGGCGCGGCCCGGCCCGCCCCTCCCGGCGGCGGCGCCGAGGGCGCCGTCGCCCGGCTGGCCCGCGGCGGCCCGCTGCCGCTCTCCTTCGCCCAGCAACGGCTGTGGCTGCTGGAGCAGCTGCGCCCCGGCACCGCCGAGTACGTGCTGCCGGTCGGCTGGGAGCTGCGCGGCCCGCTGGACGTGACGGCGCTGCGCCGCGCGCTGGCCGAGGTGTCGGCCCGCCACGAGGTGCTGCGCACCCGCTACCTGGAGGTCGACGGCGAGCCGCGGCAGCTGCCGCTGGACGTGGCCGCACCGGAGTTCGAGCTGGTCGACCTGGCCGTGCTGCCCGCCGCCGACGCCCGGGACCGGCTCGACGGGCTCGTCGAGCGACTGGCCCGCGCGCCCTTCGACCTCACGGCCGGCACCCCGCTGCGGGCCCGGCTGGTCCGGCTCGCCGAGGAGCACCACGTCCTCGTCCTGGCCTTCCACCACATCGCCTTCGACGGCCATTCGGTCGGCGTCCTCGCCGCCGAGCTCGGTGCCCTGTACCCGGCGTTCGCCGAGGGGCGGCCCAGCCCGCTGACGCCGCCCGCGGTGCAGTACGCGGACTGGGCCGGCTGGCAGCGCGAGGCGCACTCGGCCACCGCGACCGCCGGCCAGCTCGACTACTGGCGGCGGAAGCTGGCCGGCTCGACCGCGCTGGAGCTGCCCACCGACCGGCCCCGGCCGCCGGTGTTCGACCCGGCGGGCGCGATCCTGCCGTTCACCGTGCCGGCCGCCACCGCCCGTGCCCTGACCGCCTGGGGGCGCGGCCGGGGCGCGACGCCGTTCATGCTGCTGCTGGCCGCCTTCAAGCTGCTGCTGGCCCGGCACGCCGGCCGCGCGGACGTCACCGTCGGCGCCCCGCTGGCCGGTCGCACCCGCCCGGAGGCCCGCGAGCTGCTCGGCTTCTTCGTCAACACCCTGGTGCTGCGCACCGACCTGTCCGGGGAGCCGACCTTCGAGGAGGCCGTGGAGCGGGTCCGGGAGAGCGCGCTGGGCGCCTTCGCCCACCAGGACGTCCCGTTCGAGCGGCTGGTGGACGAGCTGGGCGCCGAGCGCGACCTGTCCCGCAACCCGCTGTTCCAGGTGATGTTCGCCTACAACGGGGCGAGCACCGGCCACGGCTTCGGCGGCGCCGGGCTGAGCGCCACCCCGTACGCCACGCCGTGGCACAGCGCCAAGTTCGACCTGACGCTGCACCTGACCGAGCAGCCCGACGGCTCGCTGTCCGGCGTGGTCGAGTACGCCACCGCCCTGTTCACCCCCGAGCGGGCGGCCGTGCTGGCCGAGCACTTCACCGCGCTGCTGGAGGCGGTCGCCGCCGACCCCGGCACCGCCGTCACCGGCGCCACCCTGTTCTCGCCGGACGAGCGCGCCCGCCTGGAGCGGTGGAACGACACCGCGGTGCGCTACCCCGAGGACGAACTGCTGCACTCCCTGGTCGAGCGGCAGGCCGAGCGCACCCCCGCGGCCGTCGCCGTGCGCTTCGGGGCGGACGCGCTCGACTACCGCGCGCTGCAGTCCCGCGCCGAGGCGCTGGCCCGCCGGCTGCGGGCGCTGGGCGTCGGCCCGGAGCGCACCGTGGCCGTCTGCCTGAACCGCGGGCTGGAGCTGCCGGTGGCGCTGCTGGCCGTGCTCCGGGCCGGCGGCGCCTACCTGCCGCTGGACCCGGGCTACCCGGCGGACCGGCTGGCCCACATGCTCGCGGACTCCGCCGCCCCGGTCGTGCTGACCACCGGCGACCTCGCGGCCGCGCTGCCCCCGCACCGGGCCCGCGTGCTGCTGCTGGACGCCGACGCCGGCGAGGAGGCCGCGGAGCCGGCGGAGCCCGTGGCCGCCGCGGCCGTCGACCCGCTGCACCCGGCCTACGCCATCTACACCTCCGGCTCCACCGGCCGTCCCAAGGGCGTGGTCACCACCCACCGGGGCGTGGTCAACCGGCTGCGCTGGATGCAGGACGCCTACGGCCTCACCGAGGCCGACCGGGTGCTGCAGAAGACGCCGTACAGCTTCGACGTGTCCGTCTGGGAGCTGTTCTGGCCGCTGATCACCGGCGCGACCCTGGTGATGGCCCGGCCGGACGGCCACCGCGACCCCGGCTACCTCGCCCGGGCCATCGCCGACCACGGCGTCACCACCCTGCACTTCGTGCCCGCGATGCTCCGCGCCTTCCTGGCCACCGTGCCCGCCGACACCCCGCCCGCCGCGCTGCGGCTGGTGCTGTGCAGCGGCGAGGCCCTGCCCGACGACCTGGCCGCGGCCTGCCACCGCCACCCGGTGACCGGCGGCGCCGCGCTGCACAACCTGTACGGCCCCACCGAGGCCAGCATCGACGTCACCGCCACCCCGTGCCGGCCCGGCGAGCGCGTCACCATCGGCACGCCCGTCTCCAACACCCGCGTCCACGTGCTGGACGACGACCTCGCCCCGGTGCCCGTCGACGTCCCCGGGCAGCTCTGCCTGGCGGGCGTCCAGCTCGCCCGCGGCTACCTCAACCGGCCCGCGCTGACCGCCGAGCGCTTCGTGCCCGACCCCGACCCGGCCAACCCGGGCGGGCGGCTCTACCTGACCGGCGACCTCGCCCGGCGCAACCCCGACGGCACCCTGACCTACCACGGCCGCGGTGACCACCAGGTGAAGCTGCACGGGCACCGGATCGAGCTCGGCGAGATCGAGGCCGCGCTGCGCACCCACCCGCTGGTCGCCGACGCCGTGGCGGCGCTGCACGGCACGCCCGGGGGCGAGCGGCTGACCGCGCACGTCGTCCCGGCCGACCCGGCCGCCGCGCCGGCCGCCGCCGAACTCCAGGCCCACCTGCGGCTGTCGCTGCCCGAGCACATGGTCCCCACCGCGTGGACCACCCTGCCCCGGCTGCCGATCACGCCGAACGGCAAGCTGGACCGCGCGGCCCTGCCCGACCCGGTGCCGCAGGCCGCCGCCGAGCACGTCCCCCCGCGCACCCCGGTCGAGCACCTCGTCGCCCGGGCGTGGGCGGCGGCCCTGGACGTCTCCCGGATCGGCGTGCACGACACCTTCTTCGACCTCGGCGGCGACTCCATCCTCGCCATCCGCGCCGTCGGCCGGCTGCGCGAGCAGGGGCTCGACGTGTCCGTGCAGGACCTCTTCCGGTACCGGACCCTGGGCCTGCTCGCCGAGGCGCTGGCCCCACGGGCGGCCGGCCGGCGGGCCGAGCCCACCGCGCCCTTCGCCCTGCTCGCCCCGGGCGACCGCGAACGGCTGCCGGGCGGCCTGACCGACGCCTACCCGCTGTCCCAGGTGCAGGCCGGGATGGCGTACGAGATGCTGGCCGGCGCGGACCGGGGCATGTACGTCAACGTGCTGAGCTACCCGGTGCGCGAGGAGGACGACGGCTTCGCGCCCGACGCGCTGCGCGCCGCCGCGGCGCTGCTGGCGGAGCGGCACGAGATCCTGCGGACCTCGGTCGACCTGTCCGGCCACGGCGAGCCGCTCCAGTTGGTGCACGCCGTGGCGCACGTCCCGCTGGAGGTCCACGACCTGCGCGGGCTCTCCGCCGAGCGGCTGCGGGCCGAACTCGCCGCCGCCACGGCGCGCGAGCAGTCCACGCCCTTCGACCTCGCCGCGGCCCCGCTGCTGCGGCTGGTCGCGCACCGGATCGACGACCGGCGGTGGCGGCTGACCGTCGTCTACGCCCACACCATCCTGGACGGCTGGAGCCAGAACTCCCTGGTCCCCGAACTGCTGGGCTACTACCGGGCGTTGCGCGACGGCCGGGACCCGGCCCCGCCTCCCCCGCCGACCACCCGGTTCGCCGACACCATCGCGCTGGAGCGCCGCTCCCTAGAGTCCGCCGAGGACCGGGAGTTCTGGCGCGAGCGGGTGGCGCGGTACGGGCCGTGGCGGGTCCCCGAGGGCTGGTCCGCCCCGGAGCGGCACCGCGCGGACGGCGGCGACGAGGCCGTCCACCGGGTCGCCCGGGTGGGCTTCGCCGACCTGCTGCCGGGCCTGCGCGCGGTGGCCACCGGGGCCGGGGTGCCGCTGAAGAGCGTGCTGTTCGCCGCCCACCTGACCGTGCTCGGCCTGTTCGGCGGCGGCACCGACGGCCCGGCCGCGTTCACCTCCGGGCTGGTCTGCAACGCCCGCCCGGAGACGTCCGACGGCGACCAGGTGCGCGGCATGTTCCTCAACACCGTGCCGTTCCCGGTGGTGCTCGACGCGGCCGACTGGCCCGCGCTGGCCCGGGCCGTCTTCGCCGAGGAGACCGCGCTCTGGCCGCACCGGCACCACCCGCTGCCCGCCATGCAGCGCGCCTGGGGCCAGGACACGCCGCTGGTCGACGTGTTCTTCAACTACACCGACATGCACGTGCTGGCCGGCGAGGGCATCGACGCCGACGAGGTCGAGGACGTGACGCCGAACGAGTTCGGCCTGTCGGTCTCCACCGTGCCCGGCACCCTCCAGCTGGAGGCCGCCGCGGACCGGATCGGCGCCGAGGAGCTCGCCCTGCTGGCCCGGGCCTACCGGCACGTGCTGGCCGGCCTGGTGGCCGACCCGCAGGCCGACCCGCGCGCCGTCACGCTGCCCCCGGCCGACCGCCGGGCCCTGCTGCCCGCCGGTCCGCCGCCCGCCGCCGACCAGGGCGGCCCGACCGTGCCGGAGCTGTTCCACCGGCAGGCCGAGCGCACGCCCGACGCGGTGGCGCTGGTCTGCGGCGAGGAGCGGATCGACTACGCCGGGCTGCGCTCGCGCGCCAACCGGCTGGCCCACCACCTGCGGTCGCTGGGCGCCGGCCCGGGCACCGTGGTCGGGCTGCTCCTGGAGCGCGGCCCCGAGCTGCTGACGGCGATGCTGGGCGTGCTCGGCTCCGGCGCGGCCTACCTGCCGGTCGACCCGAACCTGCCCGAGGACCGGATCCGCTTCCTGTTCGACGACTGCGCCAGCCCGCTGGTCGTCACCGACCGCGCGCTGGCCGCCCGGCTCGCCGCCGACGGGCCCGCCGGGGGGCGCCGACTGGTGCTGACCGACGCCCACCGGGCGGAGATCGCCGCGCACCCGGACACCGCGCCCGCCGTGGACCTCGACCCGGCCGCGCTGGCCTACGTCATCCACACCTCCGGCTCCACCGGCCGCCCCAAGGGCGTCATGATCACCCACGGCGGACTGGCCGGCTTCCTGACCGCCGTGGCCGAACAGGTCCCGCTGCGGCCGGACGACGCGGTCGCCGCACTGACCACCGTCTCCTTCGACCCGTCCGTCCTGGAGCTGTACCTCCCGCTACTCGCGGGCGGGCGGGTGGTCCTCGCCGACACCGAGGAGGCCAGGGACCCGCTGCGGATGGCCAAGCTGCTGGACCGCGCCGGCCCGGCCGTCGTCCAGGCCACCCCGGTCACCCTGCGGATGCTGCTGGACGCCGGCTGGAGCGCCCCCGCCGGGCTGCTGGTGCTCAGCGGCGGCGAGCGGCTCACCGCCGACCTGGTCGAGCGGCTCACCGCCGGCGGCGCCCGGGTCTGGGACCTGTACGGCCCCACCGAGACCACCGTCTGGGCCACCGTCACCCGGCCGGGCGCCGACCCCGGCGGAGCCCCGTGGTCCGTCCTGGCCAACACCCGGCTGTACGTCCTGGACGGGCGGCTGGAGCCGGCCCCGGACGGCGTGGTCGGCGAGATCCACCTGGGCGGCTCGGGCCCCGCCCGGGGCTACCTCGGCCGGCCCGGCACCACCGCGGGCGCCTTCCTGCCCGACCCCTACGCCGGGGTGCCCGGCGCCCGGATGTACCGCACCGGCGACCTCGGCCGCCGGCGCCCGGACGGCGGCGTGGAGCTGCTCGGCCGGGCCGACCACCAGGTGAAGATCCGCGGCCACCGGATCGAGCCCGGCGAGATCGAGACCGCGCTGCTCTCCTGCCCGGAGGTGCGGGCCGCCGTGGTCCAGCCGGTGACCCTGCCGACCGGCGAGGTCGACCTGGTCGCCCACCTGGAACCGGTGCCCGGCGCCAGGGTGCCCGGCCACGGCGAACTGCGCGACCGGCTGCTGGCGACCCTGCCCGACTACATGGTCCCGGCCGCCTTCTCCGTCCTCGACGCGCTGCCCCTGACCCCCTCCGGCAAGGTCGACCGCCGCCGCCTGCCGACGGTCGAACCCGGCGTGGACGTCCAGGAGTTCGTCGAACCCAGGACCCCGGACGAACGGACCGTCGCGGCCGCCTGGCGCGAGATCCTCGGCCACCCGCGGATCGGCGCGCACGACAATTTCTTCACCCTCGGCGGGCACTCCGTGCTGGCCACCCGGATCGCCCTGCGGCTGCGCGAGGCGACCGGCCGGGACGTCCCGGTGCGGGCGGTCTTCGACCGCGCCACGGTGGCCGCGCTGGCCGCCGCGCTGCCCGACTACCCGGAGGCGGGCGCGGCCGCCGCGCTGCCGCTGCTGGGCTCCCGCCGGGCCCGCCGGGGCGGTGCCCGGTGACCGCCGTCGCGGCCGGGCGGCCCGACGCCGAGGACCTGCCGCTGCACCGCAACCGGGACTTCGTCCTGCTGTGGACCGGCTCGGCGCTGTCCATGCTGGGGTCGACGGCTGCCACCGTCGCCTACCCGCTGCTGGTGCTGGCCGTCACCGGCTCGGCCGCCGACGCGGGGCTCGCCGGGTTCACCGCGCTGCTGCCGCTGCTGCTCTTCCCGGTGCCGGCCGGGGCGCTGGTGGACCGGGTGGACCGCAGGCGCCTGATGATCTGGTGCGACGTCGTCCGGGGAGCCGGCGCGCTGAGCATCGTGCTCGCGCTGGCCCTCGACCGGCTGACCCTGGCCCAGATCCTGCTGGTCGGCTTCGTCGAGGGCACCCTGACGGTCTGCCACGAGCTGGCCTCGCACGTCGCCGTCCCGCACCTGGTGTCGAAGCGGCGGCTGACCGAGGCGCTGTCGCGCAACGAGGCCCGGGAACGGGCCGCGATCACCTTGGGCACCCCGCTGGGCGGCGCGCTCTTCGGGGTGGCCCGGGCCCTGCCGTTCCTGCTGGACGCGGTCAGCTACGTGGTGTCGGTGGTGACGCTGCTGCTGATCCGCAAGGACTTCCAGTCGGCGCCCGGCACGGCGGAGGAGACCGCCGCCGCCGACACCGGCGCGGACGCCGACGCCGGGCCGCCCGCCAAGCCGCTCGCCGAGCTGGCCGCCGGGTTCGCCTGGCTGTGGCGCCAGCCGTTCCTGCGCACCGCCGCCCTGGCCGTCGCCGGCAGCAACCTGCTGTTCCGGGCGCTGTTCCTGGTCGTCGTGGTGCTCGCCGACGAGCGCGGCGCCTCCCCCACCGGCATCGGCGTCCTGCTGGGGGTCGCGGGGGCGGGCGGCGTGCTCGGCTCCACCGCCGCCGCCTGGTGCCGGCGGCGCCTGCCGCTGCCGGCCGTGGTGATCGGCGCCAACTGGGCCTGGGCCGCGCTGGCGGTGGGCCTGGTCCTCGCCGACGACCTCTGGCTCACCGGCGCGCTCTACGCGCTGATGTGGTTCGTCGGCCCGATCTGGAACGTCGCCGTCGCCACCCAGCAGCTCTCCACCACCCCGGACCACCTCCAGGGCCGGGTGTCCGGCGCCAGCTCGGTGCTGTCCGGCGGAGCGCTGCCGCTCGGCTCGCTCGCCGGCGGCCTGCTGCTCCAGTGGTACGGCACCGGGACGGCCCTGACCGCGCTCGCCGTCTGGATGGTGCTGCTGGCCGCCGCGGTGACGCTCAGCAAGGCCGTCCGCCGGGGCCCGGCCGCCCCCGGCGACCCCGCGGCGAGCGACCCGGCGCTCCCCGCCCCGACGGACGCACCCGCCTGAGCCCGTCCCCGTCCTCTCCCGACGCTCTCACCAGGAGTCCCGCCATGACCCGTACCCCAACCACCTCCCCGGCCCGGGCCGGCCGCGACCCGCGCGCGGGCGTCCGGTGACGGCGCCCCCGGCCGTCGGGGTGGCCGGCGGCGTGCTGTCCACCGTCGGCGCCACCCCGCTGGTCGAACTCACCCGGATCTTCCCGGACAGCGGCTTCCGCACCTACGCCAAGCTGGAGTCGCACAACCCCGGCGGCAGCATCAAGGACCGCGCCGCGCTCAACATGCTCGTCGACCGGGTCCGCTCCGGCGCCCTCACCCCCGGCAAGTCCGTGGTGGTGGAGTCGAGTTCCGGCAACCTCGGGATCGGCCTGGCCCAGGTCTGCCGGTACTTCGGACTGCGCTTCGTCTGCGTGGTGGACGGCCGCACCAACCAGCAGAACATCGCCGTGATGCGGGCCCTGGGCGCCGAGGTCGAGGTGGTGACCGAGTGCGACCAGGACACCGGCGAGTACCTGCCGGTCCGGCTGCGCCGGGTGCGCGAGCTGGTCGCCGGGATCCCGCACGCCTACTGCCCGGACCAGTACGCCAACCCGCTGAACGCCGGGGCGCACCGGCAGACCATGCGGGAGATCGTCGACGAGCTGGACGGCCGGGTCGACTACCTCGTCTGCGCCACCAGCTCCTGCGGCACCCTGCGCGGCTGCGCCGAGTACGTGCGCGAACGCGGCCTGTCGACCCGGATCGTGGCCGTCGACGCGGTCGGCAGCGTGATCTTCGGCGGGACGGCCGGGCCCCGGCTGATCCCCGGCCACGGCGCCTCGGTGCGCCCCGCGCTCTTCGGCGCGGACCTGGCCGACGAGGTGGTGCACGTCGACGACCTGGACTGCCTGGTCGGCTGCCGCGCGCTGGCCCGTCGGGAGGCGATCCTGGCCGGCGGCTCCTCCGGCGCGGTGGTCAGCGCCCTGGACCGGATCCGCCCCCGGGTGCCGGCCGGGTCCGTCTGCGCCGTGGTCCTGCCCGACCGGGGCGAGCGCTACCTGGACACGATCTACAACGACGACTGGGCGGCCGCGCACTTCGGCGACGCCGCCGACCTGTGGAAGGACCCTTCGGTGGAGGTGGCAGCATGCTGATCCTGGGTGCCCGCGACGTACGACAGGCCCTCGACGGACGGGAGCGGGAGGTGCTCGCGGCCGTCCGCGAGGCCTACGTCCGGCACGCGCGGGGCGAGAGCGCGATCCCGCACTCGGTGTTCCTGCGCTTCCCCGAGGACGAGCGCAACCGGATCATCGGCCTGCCCGCCTACCTGGGCGGGGAACAGCCGGTGGCCGGGATGAAGTGGATCTCCTCCTTTCCCGGCAACCTGGAGCTGGGCCTGGAGCGCGCCTCGGCGGCGATCATCCTCAACTCGATGCGCACCGGGCACCCCGAGGCGCTGATCGAGGGGTCGCTGGTCTCGGCCCGGCGCACCGCCGCGAGCGCCGCGCTGGCCGCCGCCGCCCTGGCCGGGGAGCAGCCCGACACCGGGGCGGCCCTGATCGGCTGCGGCGTGATCAACTTCGAGGTGCTCCGCTTCCTCCGGGTGGTCCTGCCCGCCCTGGACACCGTCACCCTGTACGACCGGGACCGCGCCCGGGCAGAGGAGTTCGCCGCCCGCTGCGCGCGGGAGCAGCCGGGTCTGAAGACCGCCGTGGTGGACCGGCCCGAGGACGCGCTGGCCGCCCACCCGCTGGTCAGCCTCGCCACCACCGCCGCCGCCCCGCACCTGTCCACCGGGCCCTGCCGGCCCGGCACCCTGGTCCTGCACGTCTCACTGCGCGACCTGACGGTGGAGTCGGTGCTCTCGGCGGTCAACGTGGTGGACGACCCGGACCACGTGTGCCGGGCCGCGACCTCCCTTCACCTGGCCGAACAGGAGGCCGGCGACCGGGAGTTCATCACGGCCACGATCGGCGGCCTGCTCGCCGGGCCGGCCCCGGGGCCGCGCGACCCGCGGCGCACCACGGTGTTCTCCCCGTTCGGCCTGGGCATCCTCGACCTCGCGCTGGCCGACCTGGTGCGGCGCGGCGCCGAGGCCGGGGGCGGCGGCACCCGGCTGGACGACTTCCTGCCCGGCGGCGCGCCGTGACCGCCCGGCCCACCGTCCTGGCGCCGTCGGAGCTGTGGCGGTACCTGGCCGACGCGACCGGCCCCGACCGGCCGTACCCGCTGGAGCAGTGCGTCCACCAGCTGTTCGAGCGCCAGGCCCGGCTCACCCCCGACGCGGTCGCGCTGGTCTGCGAGGGCGTCGAGCTGGGCTACGCCCGGCTCAACGAGCGGGCCAACCGGCTGGCCCACCGGCTGCGGGCGGCCGGGGCCGGGCCGGAGGCCCTGGTCGGCGTCCGGCTGGAGCGGGGGATCGACCTGGTGGTGGCGCTCCTGGGGGTGCTCAAGTCGGGGGCCGGGTACGTGCCGCTCGACCCCGGGCACCCGCCGCTGCGCACCGCCGCGGTCCTGGCCGAGAGCGGTGCGGCCCTGCTGGTCACCGACGCCGGGGCGGCGCGGGCCGCCGAGCACGCCGGGGTGCGCCCGGTCGTCCCCGACGACGAGCCGGGCTGGCCCTCCCACGACCCGGACCCCGCGGCCGGGCCGGACCACCCGGCGTACGCGATCTTCACCTCCGGCTCGACCGGCCGTCCCAAGGGCGTCGTGGTGCCGCACCGGGGCGTGGTCAACCGGCTGCTGTGGATGCGCGACGACTGCGGCCTGGTCGGCGGCGGCCGGGTGCTGCAGAAGACGCCGGCCACCTTCGACGTGTCGGTCTGGGAGTTCTTCGGCCCGCTGGCGGTCGGCGGCACGCTCGTCCTGGCCCGCCCCGGCGGCCACCGGGACCCGGCCTACCTGCACCGGGTGCTGGCCGAGGAGCGGGTGGACACCGTGCACTTCGTCCCCTCGATGCTGCGGGAGTTCCTGGCCGACCTGCGGGCCCGCCGCACCCACGGCGGCCCGCCCGAACTGCCCGCCCTGCGCCGGATCGTGTGCAGCGGCGAGGCGCTCGGGCCGGACCTGGTCCGCGAGGTGCACGAGCTGCTGGACTGCGAACTGTTCAACCTGTACGGGCCCACCGAGGCGGCGGTGGACGTCACCGCCGAGCGCTGCCTGCCCGGCGCCCCGGTCACCATCGGCCGGGCGGTCGCCAACACCCGGACGTACGTCCTCGACCCCGACGGGATGCCCGTACCGCCCGGCACCGACGGCGAACTCTGCCTCGCCGGCGTCCAGTTGGCCCGGGGCTACCTCGGCCGGCCCGGCCTGACCGCCGCCTCCTTCCGGCCGGACCCGTACGGCCCGCCCGGCGCCCGGCTCTACCGCACCGGGGACCTGGCGCGCCGCCGGGTGGACGGGCGGATCGAGTACCTGGGCCGGCTCGACCACCAGGTGAAGATCCGCGGCCTGCGGATCGAACTCGGCGACGTGGAGGCCGCGCTGGCCTCCCACCCGCAGGTGCACGCCGCCGTGGTGGCCGCGCACCCCGCGGCCACCGGCGGCAGCCGGCTGGTCGGCTACCTGGTCGGCGTCGTCCCCGACGCACCCGACCTCACCGAGCTGCGCAAGCACCTGGGCGAACTGCTGCCCGACTACATGGTCCCCACCGCCTGGGTGCGGCTGCCCGAACTGCCGCTCACCGCGAGCGGCAAGACCGACCGCAAGGCGCTGCCCGCCCCCGACGACGGCCGCCCGGAGCTCGCCACCGCCTACCTGGCGCCGCGCACCCCGACCGAGCGGGCCCTGGTCGACGTCTGGGAGCAGGCCCTGGGGGTCGCCCCGATCGGCGTCCGGGACCGCTTCCTCGACCTGGGCGGCCAGTCCCTGATCGCGACCCGGATCTGCTCCCGGCTGCGGGCGCTGACCGGCGCCGCGCCCTCCCCCGCCGACCTGCTGGCCCGGCCCACCGTGGAGGAACTCGCGGCCCTGCTCGACGCGGCCGGACCGGCCGCCGCCACCGGGGCCGGCCGCACCGTCCCGCCGCGCCCGCCCGGCCCGGTGCCGCTCTCCTCCGAGCAGCACCGGCTCTGGTTCCTGGACCGGCTCACCCCCGGCAGCACCGAGTACACCATGTACGACGCGCACCGGCTGCGCGGCCGGGTCGACCCGGCCGCGCTGCACGAGGCGCTGCGGGCGACCGTCCGCCGGCACGCCGCGCTGCGCACCACCTTCGAGGCCGCCCGCGGGGTGCCGCGCCAGGTGGTGCACCAGGACCTGCCGGTCGTCCCGGAGCTGCTGGACCTCACCGGCGCCCCGCCCGGGGAGCGCGAGGAACGGGCCCGCCGGGCCGTCCGGGAGCAGGTGGCCCGGCCGTTCGCGCTGGACCGGGGCCCGCTGCTGCGCCTGGTCCTGCTCGCCCTGGGGCCCGAGGACCACGTGCTGCTGGCGGTGACCCACCACATCGTCTCCGACGACTGGTCGATGGGCGTGTTCTGGCGCGACCTGTCCGAGTGCTACCGGGCCGCGAGCGCCGGCCGCGCGCCCCGGCTGCCCGACCTGCCCGTCGACTACCCGGACTACGCGGCCTGGCAGCGCGCCGGAGCCGACGACGCGGACGGCGCCGAGGCGGACCTCGACCACTGGCTGCGCCACCTCCGGGCGCCGCTGCCCGTCCTGGAGCTGCCCGCCCCGGGGCCGCCCGGCGCCGACGCCCGGCCGCCGCTGCGCGGACGCCGGGACGCCGTCGTCGACTTCACCCTGGCCCCGGCCGTCACCGCCGCGCTCGACCGGACGGCCGGCGAGGCCGGCGCCACCCCGTTCATGGCGCTGCTGTCGTGCTTCTCCGCCGTGCTCACGGCGGCCGGCGGGACGGACGACCTGGTCGTGGCCACCTTCACCGCCAACCGGCCGGTCGCCGAACTCACCGACCTGGTCGGCCTGTTCGTCAACACCCTGGCGCTGCGCACCCCGGTCGGGCGGCGCGAGCCGTTCACCCAGGTGCTGGCCCGCACCCGGGCCACCGCGCTCGCCGCCTACCGCCACCAGGGCCTGCCCTTCGACCGCGTGGTGACGGCGCTGCGCCCGCCGCGCGACCCGAGCCGCAACCCGGTCGCCCAGGCCGGATTCCAGCTGCTGGGCCCGCTCACCGGCCGGGTCGACCTGCCCGGCGTCGTCGCCGAACCGTACGACCACGGGCAGGGCGGGCACCCCTTCGACGTGCTGGTCGACCTGCGCGAGAACGGCGGCGCCCTGGACGGCCGGCTGCACTACCCGGAGGGCCTGCTGACCGCGACGGCCGCCCGCGACCTGGCCACCGCGTTCACCGCCTTCGTCGCGGCCGCGGGCGAGCGCCCCGGCCTCCCCGTGGAGCGGCTCGGCTGACGGCACACCCACCGGCCCGACGGCGGCCGGGGCCCCCCCCCCCCGGGGGGGGCCCCCCCCCCGCGGGCGGGGGCCCCCCCCCCCCCCCGCCCCCCCCCCCGCCCCCCCCCCCGGCGGGGGCCCCCCCCGGGGGCCCCCCCGGGCCCCGGGGGGGGGGGGGGGGGGGGCGCCCCCCCCCCCCGCCCGGGGGGGGGGGGCCCCCCCCCCCCGGGGGGGGCCCCCGGCCGCCGTCGGCGTGCCCGCGCACCGGACCGCGGCCCCGGCACGGCACACCCTCCGGGAATGGGCCCGAAGCGGGAGGGCCCCGGGCGGGGGAGGGCCCGGGCGGAGGAGGCGGAAGAGAAGGACACGCAGCGGGCCCGGTGGAGGCGCTGCCGACAGGGCTGCCGGTAGTTCTCTCGCCGCACCCGGTCCGGCCCGAGAGGCTGAGGCGCATGACTGCGAACCCGTCACCCCTGTCCGTGACCGCGGACCCCTCGGGAGAGCGTGCCGTGGAGTCCGCCCTTCCCTTCGTCCTGTCGGCGGACGCGCCGGGTACCCCCGTGGCCGAGTACCTGCCCGCCGCCCGTCCTCTCCTGCGCCGGCGGCTCCTGGAGCACGGCGCGGTCCTGCTGCGCGGTTTCGACGTCGGCGGGGTCGACGGGTTCGCCGGCGTGGTCGCGGCGGTGTCCGGCGAGCCCCTGGCCTACACCGAGCGCTCCTCGCCCCGCAGCACCATCAAGGGCCGGGTGTACACCTCCACCGACTACCCGCCGGCCGAGGAGATCTTCCTCCACAACGAGAACTCCTACCAGGCCGCCTGGCCCCGGACGCTGTTCTTCCACTGCGTGCGGCCGCCGGAGACGCTCGGTTCGACCCCGCTCGCCGACGTCCGCCGGGTCCACGCGGCGATCGACCCGGCGGTGCGCGAGGAGTTCGCGGCCCGCGGCTGGATGGTGGTGCGCAACTTCACCGAGGGCTTCGGGGTGGCCTGGCAGCAGGCCTTCGGCACCGAGGACCGGGCCGAGGTGGAACGGTACTGCGTCCGCAACGGCATGACCGCCGAGTGGACCGCGACCGGCCTGCGGACCCGGGCCCGGCGGGAGGCCGTGCACCGGCACCCGGAGACCGGTGAGCGGGTCTGGTTCAACCACCTCGCCTTCTTCCACGTCACCACGCTGGGGCCGGAGGTCTGCGACGGCCTGCGGGAGATGTACGGCGAGGCCGGCCTGCCCACCAACACCTACTACGGCGACGGCGCACCGGTGCCCGACGAGGTGGTCGCCCACCTGCGGGACTGCTACCGCGCGGAGCAGCGCCGCTTCGACTGGCAGCTCGACGACGTGCTGGTGGTCGACAACATGCTGGCGGCGCACGGCCGCGAGCCCTTCACCGGACCGCGGCGGATCGCCGTGGCCATGGCCGAGCCCTGGTCCGCGGCCGACGCCGCCCAGGCCCGCGCCGCCCGTACCGACTCGCCCGGGGAGGCGTCCGATGGCACCCGATGAGACCGGCTCCCCGCTCTCCTTCGCCCAGGAGCAGCTGTGGTTCGTCGACCAGCTGCGCTCGGGCGCCTCGACCGAGTACCTGCTGCACGAGACGATCCGGCTGCGCGGCCCGCTGGACGAGGCCGCGCTGACGGCCGCGCTGACCGAGGTCGCCGCCCGGCACGAGATCCTGCGCACCCGGTACGCCGCGGTGGACGGCGCCGGCTCCCAGCTCGTCGACGACCCGTCCCCGGTCGAGCCCCGCCGGGTGGACCTGACCGGCCTGCCGGCGGCCGAACAGCGGGACCGGCTGCGGGAGCTGAGCGCCACCGAACGGCGGACCCCGATCGACCTGCGCGCCGCGGCGCCCTGGCGGCTGACCCTGGTGCGGCTCGGCGAAGCCGACGCGGCCCTGCTGGTGACCGTCCACCACATCGCCTTCGACGCCGGCTCCTGGGTCCTGCTCGCCCGTGAACTCGACGCCCTGTACGGCGCGTTCCGGGCCGGCGAGCCCTCCCCGCTGGAGCCGCCGGCCCTGCAGTACGCGGACTACGCCGAGTGGGAGCGGGAGCGCTGGGACGCCGACGCCGAGCGGATGGAGCGCCGCCGCGGCTACTGGCGCGAGCGGCTCGCCGGGCTGGAGCCGCTGGACCTGCCCGCCGACCGGCACCGGCCGGCGCGGTGGGACGCGGCCGGCGCCGACGTCACCTTCACCGTGCCCGCCGAGTGCGCCGCCAGGCTCACCGAGCTCGGCCGCGACCACGGCGCCACCCCGTTCATGGTGTACCTCGCCGCCTACCAGCTGCTGCTGGCCCGGCACGCGGGCCGCGAGGACGTGGCCGTCGGGGTGTCGGTCTCCCGCCGCGACCAGCCCGAGCTGGAACAGCTGCTCGGCATGTTCCTCAACACCGTGGTACTGCGTACCGACCTGTCCGGCTCGCCGAGCTTCCACCAGCTGCTCGGCCGGGTCCGGGAGGGCGTCCTGGACGCCTACGACCACCAGGACGTGCCCTTCGACCGGGTGGTGGCGGACCTCGCCCCCGAGCGCGACCAGTCCCGCAACCCGGTCTTCCAGGCCGCCTTCGCCCTGCACACCACCGACGCCCAGCCGTTCCGGCTCGCCGGCCTGGACGTCGACCTCGTCCCGGCGACCGTCACCACCTCCCCCTTCGACCTCTCGCTGCACCTCTCCGAGGAGGCGGACGGCTCGCTCAGCGGGCGCCTCTTCTACCCCACCGCCCTGTTCGACGCCGACCGGATCGAGCGGATGGCCGGCCACCTGCTGCGGCTGCTGACCGAACTGGCCGAGCACCCGGACACCCCCGTGCAGCGGCTGGAGCTGCTCACCGAGGACGAGTCCCGGGCGCTCCGGGCCTGGAACCGCACCGAGGCCGGCCCCGACCGGCTGTGGTCGGGCCCGTCCCTGCCCGAGCTCTTCCTCGCCCGGGCGGAGGCCACCCCGGACGCGGTGGCCGTGGTGGCCGGCCCGCTGGAGCTGACGTACGCCGAACTCGCCGACCGGACAAGGCGGCTGGCCCACCGGCTGCGCGGGCTCGGGGTCACCCCGGAGACCCCGGTCGGGGTCGCCCTGCACCGGGGCGCCGACCTGGTCACCGCGCTGCTCGCGGTGCTCACCGCGGGCGGGGTGTACGTGCCCCTCGCCCCCGACCACCCCGCCGACCGGCTCGCCTACCTGGTCGAGGACGCCGGGGTCGGCCTGGTTCTCACCGAGGAGTCGCTGCGCGACCGGCTGCCCGACGGGCCCCGGCTGGTGCTGCTGGACGGCGACGGGCCCGAGCCCGCGGAAGCCCTCGCGGCACCCGTGCCCGTCGACCCCGCGGGCGCCGCGTACGTGATGTACACCTCCGGCTCGACCGGCCGCCCCAAGGGCGTGGTGGTGCCGCACGCGGCCATCCGCAACCGGGTGCTCTGGTCGGTCGAGCACCTGGATCTCGGTCCCGGCGAGCGGCTGCTGCAGAAGACCACGATCGGCTTCGACGCCGCCGTCTGGGAGTTCCTCTCCCCGCTGGTGAGCGGCGCGACCGTGGTGACGGCCCCGGCCGACGCCCACCGCGACCCGGCCGTGATGGCCCGGGCCGCCGCCGAACACGGCGTCACCGTGCTGCAGCTCGTCCCCTCGGTGCTGCGGCTGCTGCTCGCCGAGCCCGGCCTGGCCGACTGCACCGCGCTGCGCGTGGTCTGCTCCGCCGGGGAGCCGCTGCCCGCCGACCTCTGCGAGCGGCTGCGCGCCCTGCTCGACGTCCGGGTGGTCAACACCTACGGCCCGACCGAGTGCGCGATCGACTCCACCGCCTGGCCGCACGACGGCTCCCAGCGGGACGGCATCGTCCCGATCGGCCACCCGCTCACCGGGGCCCGGGTCCACGTGGTCGACGCCCAGGACCGGCTGGTGCCGGTCGGCGTGCCCGGCGAGCTGTGCGTGGCCGGCGTCGGCCTGGCCCGCGGCTACCTCGGCCGGCCCGGCCTCACCGCGGAGCGCTTCGCGCCCAACCCGTACCCGCTGACCCCCGGCGAGCGCTGGTACCGCACCGGGGACCTGGTCCGCCGCCGGGCGGACGGGGCGCTGGAGTTCCTGGCCCGGCTGGACGAGCAGGTCAAGGTCCGCGGGGTGCGGATCGAGCCCGGGGAGATCGAGGCGGCGCTCGCCCTGCACCCGGCCGTCCGGGCCGCCGCGGTGGCCGCCCACCGGTCGGCCGCCGGGGACCTGGAGCTGACCGCCTACGTGGTGCCCGCCCCCGGCGCGGCCGCCACCGCCGAGGAGCTGCGCGCCCACCTGGCCGCCCGGCTGCCGGAGGCCATGGTGCCCTCCGCCGTCCTGGAACTGGACGAACTGCCGCTCACCCCCAGCGGCAAGGTCGACCGCAAGCTGCTGCCCTCGCGCGAGGGCCGGCAGCGCGACGCGAGCCGCCCCTGGACCGCGCCGCGCACCGCCACCGAGCGGGCCGTCGCCGAGGCGATGGCCGAGGTGCTGGAGGTGGACCGGGTCGGCGCCGAGGACGACTTCTTCGCCCTCGGCGGCCACTCGCTGGTGGCGATCCGGATGGTCCTGCGGCTGCGCCGGGCGCTCGGCGTCGACCTGACCGTCGGTGACCTGTTCGGCGCCCGCACCGTCGCCGCGCTGGCCGCCCGGGTCGACGCGGCCGGCGCCACCGCCGCCGACGGGCCCGCCATCCGGCCGGTGCCCCGCACCGGCGGGCTGCCGCTCTCCTTCGGCCAGCAGCGGCTCTGGTTCCTCGACCAGTTGGAGCCCGGCAGCGACGAGTACCTCGTCCCGCTCGCCGTGCGGCTGCGCGGCCCGCTGGACGTCGACGCGCTGCGCGGCGCGATGGACGCCGTCGCCGCCCGGCACGAGGTGCTGCGCACCCACTACCTGCCCCACGACGGCGACCCCCGCCAGGTGATCGACCCGCCGGGCCCGGTGCCGTTCTGGCTGGTCGACCTCGCCGCCACCCCCGACGCCGAGGCGCAGGCGCACGAGCTGGTGGCCAAGGCCGGCAGCCGCCCGTTCGACCTGGCGGCCGAGTGGCCGGTGCGCGTCACCGTCGTGCGCATCGCCCCCGACGACCACCTGCTGGCCCTGACCCTGCACCACATCGTCTGCGACGGCTGGTCGACCGGCCTACTGCTCGCCGACCTCGACAAGGCCTACCGCGCGCTCGCGGCGGGCGAGCCCTCGCCGTTGGCCGCGCAGCCGGTGCACTACGCGGACTTCGCGGTCTGGCAGCGCGAGCGGGAGGAGGCCGGCGAGCTCGCCGGACAGCTCGACCACTGGCGGGAGCGGCTGGCGGGCCTGGTGCCCGTCGAACTGCCCACCGACCGGCTGCGGGCCGCCGTCCGGGACACCCGGGGCGCCACCTTCGACACCACCGTGCCGGCCGGGCTCGGCCGCGAGCTGACCGAGCTGGCCCGCCGCAGCGGAGTGACGCCGTTCGTCCTGCTGCTGACCGCCTTCCAGCTGCTCCTGGGCCGCCACACCGGGCGGGAGGACGTCGCGGTCGGCACCCCCGTCGCCGGGCGGACCAGGCCCGAGACCGAGGACCTGGTCGGGTTCTTCACCAACACCCTGGTGATCCGCACCGACCTGGCCGGCGATCCGCGGTTCACCGACCTCCTGCAGCAGGTCCACCGGTCCTCCGCCGACGCGCTCGCCCACCAGGACGTGCCGTTCGAGCACCTGGTCGACGCCCTGCGGCCGGACCGCGACCTCTCCCGCAACCCGCTGTTCCAGGTGATGTTCGAGCTCCAGCACGCCGACGACCTGCCCACCGCCCTCGGCGGGGCCGCGGCCGAGTGGATCGACGCCGGGCCCTCCGTCGCCAAGTTCGACCTCACGGTGACGGTCACCCAGCACGAGGACGGCCTGCTGCGAGTCTGGTTCGAGTACGCCACCGCCCTGTTCGACCGGGCCACCATGGACCGCCTCGCCGGGCACTACCTGACCCTGCTGCACGCCGTCGCCGCCGCCCCCGACGCCCGGATCGGCGACCTCGGACTGCTCACCGCGCAGGAGCGCCACCAGCTGCTCGAACGGTGGCCGGACCCGGACGGCCACCGCACCGCCGCCCTCGACCCGGCCGAGGAGCACGGGCTGTGCGTGCCGCAGCTGATCGAGCGCGCGGCCCGCCGCACCCCCGGAGCCGTCGCGCTGATCGCCGGGCAGGAGCGGATCGACTACGCCGAGCTGAACGCCCGGGCCAACCGCCTCGCGCACCGGCTGCGCCGGCTCGGCGTCGGGCCGGAGACGGTGGTCGCCTCCTGCCTGGAGCGCAGCGTGGCCGCCGTGGTCACCCTGGTGGCCGTGCTCAAGGCGGGCGGCGTGTACGTCCCCCTCGATCCCCGGCACCCGGCCGAGCGGCTGGCCTTCATGCTCGACGACGCGGGCGCCGACCTGGTGGTCACCACCACCGAGTTCGCCGACCGCACGGCCGGCGGCCGGCACCGGACCGTCCTGGTCGACGACAAGCCCGGGCCGGACGGCGGGCGGACCGAGCCGGCCCACGCCGCCGGCCCGGACGCCGGCGCCGACCCGGTGCCGCTGGCCGGGCCCGGCAACCTCGCCTACGTCATCTACACCTCGGGCTCGACCGGCCGCCCCAAGGGCGTGATGATCGAGCACCGCTCCTACGCCCACCACTGCCGGGTGATCGCCGACGCCTACGGCATCGCCCCGGGCGAGCGGGTCGTCCTGCTCTCCGCGCTCACCTTCGACGTCGCGATGGACCAGATCGCGGCCACCCTGGTCGCGGGCGCCACCATCGTGGTCGGCGACCCGGTCTTCTGGACGCCGGCCGAACTGCCCGCCCGGCTCGCCGAGTACGGCGTGACCGTCCTCGAGATCACCCCCGCCTACTACCGGGCCGTGCTGGACTCCCCCGACCTCGGCCGGCTGACCGCGCTCAAGCTGATGAACGTCGGCAGCGACGTCGTCACCGTCGACGACGCCCGCCGCTGGGCGGACACCGGCCTGCCCGGCCGCTTCCTGTGCAACTACGGGCCCACCGAGGCCACCGTCACCTGCCTGCTGCACCCGGTGGACGCCGCCGAGGAAGCCGGCCGGCAGGCCTCCGCCGCGCTGCCGATCGGCCGGCCGGTGGCCGGCACCCGGGCCCACGTCCTGGACGCCGACCTGCGGCCCGTCCCGGTCGGGGTGGCCGGTGAACTCTGCCTCGGCGGGGTGCGCCTGGCCCGCGGCTACCACCGCCGGCCCGGCCTGACCGCCGACCGCTTCGTCCCCGACCCGCTCGCCACCGAGCCGGGGCAGCGGCTCTACCGCACCGGCGACCTGGTCCGGCGCCGCCCGGACGGTGCCATCGAGTTCCTCGGCCGGATCGACCGCCAGGTCAAACTGCGCGGCCTGCGGATCGAGCTCGGCGAGATCGAGGCGGCGCTGGCCCGGCACCCCGCGGTGCGGGAGGCCGTGGTCGTCGCGGCGCACACCGCGCCCGGCGAGCGGCAGCTGGTCGCCTACCTCGTCGCCAGGCCCGGCGCGGAGGTCCCGCCGGTCGCCGACCTGCGCGCCCACCTGCGCGACCTGCTGCCCGAGTACATGATCCCCGCGCGCTGGACCCCGCTGGCGGAGTTCCCGATGACCTCCAGCGGCAAGGTCGACCGCAAGGCCCTGCCGGACCCCGCCCCGGCCGGCGCCGACCGGACGGCCGACCGCCTGCCCCCGGAAGGCCCGGTGCAGGAGGCCCTCGCGGCCATCTGGTCCGAGGTCCTCGGCCTGCCCGGGGTCGGCGCCCAGGACGACTTCTTCGCCCTCGGCGGCCACTCCCTGCTCGCCACCCGGGTGCTCGCCGCCCTGCGGGAGGCCTTCGCGGTCGACCTGCCGCTGCGCCGGCTGTTCGAGGCCACCACGGTGGCCGCCCTGGCCCAGGCGGTGGAGGAGGCCGTCGAGGCCGACATCGACCGGCTGACCGATGACGAGATCGAGGACCTCCTGTCCCGGAAGGGTGTTCTGTGAGCGAGTCCGTTGACCGCGCCGCCCGGCGCGCCGAGCTGCTGCGCCGCCGGCTGGAGGGCGGGGCCGCGCCCCGCCCGGCCGACGCCATCGGCCGGGCCCCCCGCACCGGCCCCCTGCCGCTCTCCTCCGCCCAGCGCCGGCTCTGGATCCTGGACCGGATGCGGCCCGGCGGCACCGAGTACCTGATGACCACCGCCCTGCGCCTGCGCGGCCCCCTGGACCGCCGGGCCCTGCACGCCGCGCTGGACGCCCTGCCGGCCCGGCACGAGGTGCTGCGCACCCGCTACCCGGTGATCGGGGACGAACCCGTCCAGCTGGTCGACGACCCGGCCCCGGTGGAGCTCGACGAACTGGACCTGAGCGGGCTGGACCGCACCGCCGCCGAGGCCCGGATCGACGCCCTGACCAGTTCCGAGCGCCGCCCGGTCGACCTCGCCACCGGCCCGGTGCTGCGCGCCGCCCTGGCCCGGCTCGCCGAGGACGAGCACGCCCTGCTGCTGACCTTCCACCACATCGCGGCCGACGGCTGGTCGGAGGACCTGCTGGTCACCGAGTTCACCGCCCGCTACGCCGCGGCCTCCACCGGCGCCCCGGAGGCGAGCGCGGGAGTCGCGCCCCTCCAGTACGCGGACTACGCGGTCTGGCAGCGGGAGCGGCTCGCCGCCGAGCCGTCCGAGCGGCACCTGGCCTTCTGGCGCGAGCGGCTCGCCGGTCTCGCCCCGCTGGAACTGCCCACCGACCGGCCCCGGCCGCCGGTCTGGGACCCGGCCGGCGCCCAGGTGCCGGTGGCCGTCCCGGCGGACGTCGCCGGCAGGCTCTCCGCGCTGGCCCGGGAGCACGGCGCCACCCCGTTCATGGCCCTGCAGGCCGCCTACGCCGTGCTGCTCGGCCGTTGGAGCGGGCAGCGGGACGTGGCCGTCGGCACCCCGGTGGCGGGCCGGGACCGCACCGAACTCCAGTCCATGGTGGGCCTGTTCCTCAACACCCTGGTCCTGCGGACGGACCTGTCCGGTGCCCCGTCCTTCACCGGGCTGCTGCGCCGGGTGCGCGAGGGCGCGATGGACGCCTACGCCCACCAGGAGCTCCCGTTCGAGCTGCTGGTGGACGAGCTGGTCCCGGAGCGCGACCCGTCCCGCAACCCGCTGTTCACCACGATGCTGCTGTGGGAGGACGCGTCGACCGCCGCCGACGTGCCGGCCGGCGCACTGACCGTCGGCCGCCTGCCGGTCGGCGAGAGCAGCGCCAAGGTGGACCTCACCCTGGGCCTCACCGAGCAGCCGGACGGCTCGCTGGCCGGCGGGATCACCTACGCCTCCGCCCTGTTCGACCGCGCCACCGTCGAACGCTTCGCCGCCCAGCTGGCCGAGCTGCTGGCGAGCGCCGTCGCCGCGCCGGAGCTGCCCGTCGACGCCCTGGAGGTGCTGCCCGCGGCCGAGCGCACCCTGCTGCTGGAGACCTGGAACGACACCGCCCGCGACTACCCCACCGGGACCCTCACCGCCCTGGTCGAGGGCCGGGCCCACCGCGCGCCGGACGCCCCCGCCCTGCGCGACCAGGGCGTCACCGTGTCCTACGCGGAGCTGAACACCCGGGCCAACCGGCTGGCGCACCGGCTGCGCGCCCTCGGCGTGGGCCCGGAGTCCGTGGTCGGGGTGCGGCTGCACCGCGGCGCCGAGCTGGTGGTGGCGCTGCTCGCCGTGCTCAAGGCGGGCGGCGCCTACCTGCCGCTCGACCCGGACTACCCGGCCGAGCGGCTGGCCTTCATGCTGGCCGACTCGGGCGCCCGGGTGGTGATCGGCCACGCCGGCGACCCGGCCGGGGCTCCGGGGGCCGACGGCGACGCGGTCCTGGTCGACGTCGCCGAGGACCTGTCCGGCCTCCCCGCCGACGACCCTGCCCCGCTCGCCGGGCCGGCCCACCCGGCGTACGTCATCTACACCTCCGGCTCCACCGGCCGCCCCAAGGGCGTCGTGGTGGAGCACCGGGCGATCGTCAACCGGCTGCACTGGATGCAGGAGGCCTACCGGCTGGGCTCCGACGACCGGGTCCTGCACAAGACGCCGACCAGCTTCGACGTCTCGGTGTGGGAGCTGTTCTGGCCGCTGGTCACCGGGGCGACCATGGTGCTCGCCAAACCCGGCGGCCACCGGGACCCGGCCCACCTCGCCGAACTGGTCGCCGCGGAGCGGGTGACCACCGTGCACTTCGTGCCGTCCATGCTGCGCGAGTTCCTCGCCGCGGACCTGCCCGACCTGCCCGACCTGCGCCGGATGGTCTGCAGCGGCGAGGCCCTGCCGAGCGAGCTCGCCGAGGCGGTGCACCGGCGGATCGGCTGCGAGCTGCACAACCTGTACGGCCCGACCGAGGCCGCGGTGGACGTCACCGCCCTGCGCTGCCTGCCGGGCGAGCCGGTCACCATCGGCCGGCCGATCGCCAACACCCGCACCTACGTGGTGGACGCCGGGCTGCGGCCGGTGCCGATCGGCGTGGCCGGCGAACTGCTGCTCGGCGGTGTGCAGTTGGCCCGCGGCTACCTGGCCAGGCCGGGTCTGACCGCGGAGCGCTTCGTCCCCTCCCCGTTCGCCACCGCCCCCGGCGAGCGGCTCTACCGCACCGGCGACCTCGCCCGGCTGCGGCCCGACGGCGCGATCGAGTACCTCGGCCGGCTCGACGACCAGGTGAAGATCCGCGGCCAGCGGGTCGAGCCCGGCGAGATCGAGGCGGCCCTGGCCTCCGCGCCGGGCGTGGCCGCGGCGGCCGTCACAGTCCACGACGGCCGGCTGGTCGCCCACCTCGCCCCGCGCACGGTGGACGCGGCCGCGGTGCGCGCGCACCTGCACGACCGGCTGCCCGCCCAGCTGCACCCGGCCCACTGGCTGCTGCACGACGCCCTGCCGCTCACCCCCAGCGGCAAGACCGACCGCCGGGCGCTGCCCGCCCCCGACGGCAGCCGCTCCGCGCTGGCCGGGGAGTACGTCGCACCCCGGGACGCCCTGGAACGGACCCTCGCCGAGGCGTTCGCCGACGCCCTGGGCCTGGACAAGGTCGGCGTCCTGGACGGCTTCTTCCAGCTCGGCGGCGACTCCATGCGCGCCATCCGGGCGGTCGGCGCCCTGCGCGCCCGGGGCGTCCCCCTGGAGGTGCAGGACGTCTTCACCCGGCAGACCGTGGCCGGCCTCGCCGAGGCGGTGGCCGCGCACGTCGGGGAGGAGGACCGGGAGCCCCGGGACACCCTCGTCCGGCCGTTCGAGCTGCTCGCCGACGCCGACCGCGAGCGGCTGCCGGAGGGCCTGGTCGACGCCTACCCGATGGGCCAGGTCCAGGTCGGCATGGTCTTCGAGATGCTGGCCGACCCCGAGCGCAACACCTACCAGAACGTCAGCACCTTCCAGGTCGTCGACGACGGCCCGTTCTCCGAGCCGGCCCTCCGGGAGGCGGTGCGGCGGGTGGTCGCCCGCCACGAGATCCTGCGCACCTCCTTCGACCTCTCCGGTTACTCCGAGCCGCTCCAACTGGTACACCCGGCCGACGCCGTCGAGGCGCCCGTCACCGTGCACGACCTGCGCGACCTGACCCCCGAACAGCAGCGCGAGGAGGTCCGGCGGTTCCGCGCCGAGGCCCAGCGCACGCCCTTCGACGTGAAACGGGCCCCCCTGCTGCGCTACCACGTCCACCGCACCGGCGACCGGGAGTGGCTGCTCACCCACGTGGAGTGCCACGCCATCCTGGACGGCTGGAGCCACCACTCGGTCATCGCCGAACTGCGGGCCTCCTACCGGGACCTGCGCGACGACCCGGGTACCCCGCCGGCCACGGCACCCGAGGTGCGCTACGCCGACTTCATCGCGCTGGAGCGCCGGGCGCTGCGGTCCGCGCAGGACGCCGCGTTCTGGCGCCGGCGGATCACCGGCTTCGAACGGCTCCGGCTGCCCGCCGACACCGCGCCCGAGGAGGCGGCGCTGCCCGCCGCCGAGGTGCGGCTGTCCTGGGCGCACCTGGAGCCCGACCTGCGCCGCCTGGCCGCCGCGTCCGGGGTCTCCCTCAAGAGCGTGCTGTACACCGCGCACCTGACGGTGCTCGGACTGCTCAGCGGCCAGCGCCGCTTCTTCGCCGGGGCGGTGACCAACGGCCGGCCCGAACTGGCCGACGGCGACCAGGTGCGCGGCATGTACCTCAACACCGTGCCGTTCGCCGTCGACCTGCGGGCCGCGAGCTGGCGGGAGCTGGTCGGCTCGGTCTTCGCGGAGGAGCTGGCGCTGTGGCCGCACCGCCGCTACCCGCTGCCCGCCATGCAGCAGTCCTTCGGCGACGGCTCCCCGCTGGTCGAGGTCGTCTTCGGCTACCTGGACTTCCACGTGCTGGACGACCACGCCGAGGACATCGGCGACGTGACCGACGACAGCCCGAACGAGTTCACCTTCGACGTCTGGACCTTCCCCGGCGAGCTGCGGATGACCTGCCGCCCGGGCTGGCTGGGCCGGGACCGGCTGGCGGCCGCCGCCGAGACCTTCCTGGGCGTGCTCACCGCGATGGTGACGGACCCGGAGGGCGACCCCCGGACCTTCCGGGCCCCCGCCCTGGAGCGGCCGACCGCCGAGCCCCGGACCGCCCGGCCGCTGCCCGAGGTGACCGTGCCCCGGCTGATCGACGAGCGCTCCGACCCCGGAGCCGTCGCCCTGGAGGACGGCGAGCAGCAGCTGACCTACCGTGAGCTCCAGGAGCGGTCCGACCGTCTCGCCCACCTGCTGCGCTCGCTCGGCGTCGGACCGGACGTCCCGGTCGCGGTCTGCCTGGAGCGCGGCATCGAGGCCGTCGTCACGATGCTCGGCGTCCTGAAGGCCGGCGGGTACTACCTCTGCCTGGACCCGGCGTACCCGGACGCCCGCATCGAGTTCGTCCTGACCGACGCCGGAACCACCGTGCTGGCCACCACCGCCCGCCACGCCGGCCGCTTCGCCGACCGCCCGGGCCTGCGGACAGTCGTGCTGGACCCGGAGTGGACGGCGCTGGACGGCCAGCCGGAGGGCCGGCCCGAGGTGCCGCTCTCCCCCGACCACCTCGCGTACACCACCTACACCTCCGGTTCGACCGGACGGCCGAAGGGGGTCCAGATCACCCACCGGGCAGTGGTGCGGCTGGTCCACGACGCCGACTACGCCGACCTCGGCCCGGACGAGGTGCTGCTGCAGCACGCCCCGCTCGCGTTCGACGCCTCGACCTTCGAGGTCTGGGGAGCGCTGTGCAACGGCGCCCGCCTCGCCGTCAGCCCGCCCGGCGCCGCCGACGCGGACGGACTGGCCGAGGTGCTGCGGCGGCACGGGGTGACCAGCCTGTTCCTGACCACCGGCCTCTTCAACCACGTGGTCGAGGCCCGGCCCGAGGCGCTCGCCGGCCTGCGCAACCTGCTCACCGGCGGCGACGCCCTCTCGCCCTCCCACGTCCGCACCGCCCTCGCCCACGGCGCGCCGGTGGGCAACGTCTACGGGCCCACCGAGTGCACCACCTTCAGCACCGTCCGGCGCGGCCTGACCGCGGCCGACGCCGAACGCGCGCTGCCGATCGGCAGGCCGATCACCGACACCGTCGCCGCCGTGGTCGACGAGGAGCTGAACCCGGTGCCCTTCGGGGTGGTCGGCGAACTGCTGCTCGGCGGTCCCGGTCTCGCCCGGGGCTACCTGGGCCGACCGGACCTGACGGCCGAGGCCTTCGTCCCCGACCCGACCGGGGCCCGGCCCGGGGCGCGGATGTACCGCACCGGGGACCTCGTGCGGCGCGACCCCGACGGCACCCTGCACTTCATCGGCCGCCGCGACCACCAGGTGAAGATCCGCGGGCACCGCGTCGAACTCGGCGAGGTGGAGGCCGCCCTCGGCGAGCTCCCGGGGGTCCGGGCGGTGGCGGCCTCCGCCCGGCCGGGAGCGGACGGGAACCGGAACCTGGTCGGCTACCTCGTCCCGGAGCCCGACGCGACCGACGCCGCCGGCGGCCTCGACCCCGTCGCGCTGCGCGCCCTGCTGCGGCAGCGGGTCCCGGACTTCCTGGTCCCCTCGGCCTGGGTGGTCCTCGACGCCCTGCCGCTCACCGCCAACGGCAAGCTCGACCGGGCCGCGCTGCCGGAGCCCTCCGGCGCCGTCGCGGCCGAGGGGTCCGTCGCTCCGCGCACCCCGACCGAGCGGGCCGTCGCGGAGGTCTGGGCCGAAGTGCTGGGCCTGCCGGAGGTCGGGGTCCACGACGACTTCTACGCCCTCGGCGGGCACTCGCTGGCGATCCTGCGGATCACCGCCCTGCTGCGCGAGCGGCACGGCGTCGAGCTGACCGTGCGGTCCTTCACCGAGCACCACACGGTGGCCGGGCTGGCCGCCGCGGCCGGCGGGGACGGCTCGCAGGCGCTGCTGTGGCTGCGGCGCACCGGCAGCCGGCCGGTCCTGGTCTGCGTCCACCCCGGCGGGGGCAGCGCCCACTGGTACCGGCCGCTGGTCGAGCACCTCGACCCCGACCAGCCGGTCCTCGCCTTCGCCTGGCCGGGTCTGCAGGCCGCCACCGGGCCGGCGCCCTCGACGGAGCGGATGGCCGAGCGCTACCTCGCCGAACTGCGGGCCGCCGTGCCGCACGGGCCGTACCGGGTGTTCGGCTGGTGCGGCGGCAGCGGCATCGCCAGCGAGCTGGCGCACCGGCTGACCGCCGAGGGCGAGGAGGTCGTCCTGCTGCTGCTCGACCCCGGTCTGGACAGCCACGACAGCCCGCAGCTGTGGCGGGAGTTCCGGCTGATCGAGAGCTGTGTCGAGAAGCTGGAGGCACTCGCCGCCGCCCCGCCGGAGCAGGACACCTCGGAGCTGCGGCGCGAGACCCTGGAACTGCTCGACCACATCGTCGACGACGTCGACCCGGAGACCGGCATCGTGCTGCCCGAGCACGGGGCCGACGAGGTGTGGCTGCCGTCCGCCCGGATCTGGCGCGAGGTCATGGAGATGTGCCTCACCTACCGCCACCGCCGGTACGCCGGGGGGCTGCATCTGATCGCCAGCGACGAGCTCGCCCAGGGGCGCCACGAGGTGGCCTACGGCACCGAGTTCGCCGACTACCTGGCGCGCTGGCGGGAGCTGGCGGCCGGCGAGGTGACCGTGCACCGGATGGCGGGCGACCACTTCGGGGTGGTGAAGCCGCCCCTGGTCGGCGAGCTGGCGGCGGTGATCGAGCGGGTGATCGCCCCGGACGCCCGGGAGTGACCGGCGGCCGGGCCGGTGGGGCGCCGGGGACGGCGGCCCCACCGGCCCGGCCGGGGCCGTGCTAGATCAGCCCGGCCCGGACGGCGTGCGCCACCGCGTGGGCCCGGTTGCGGACCTGGAGCCGGGCCATCAGGTCGTACAGGGCGTTCTTCACGGTGTGCTGGGAGCAGGACAGCGTCCGGGCGATCGCGGCGTTGTCGTGGCCCTCCGCCACCAGGGCGAGCACCAGGGACTGCCGGGCGGTCAGCGGAGTGCCGGGGCGCGGGGCGCCCGCCTCCTCCGTCCCGGTGGGGAACAGCCGCAGCACCACGCCCTGCGGGATCATCCCCTCCCCGTGCCGGGCGGTGCGCACGGCGGCGGCGAGCCGGTGCGGGGCGGTGTCGCCGGCGCGCAACATGGTCCGGGCGCCGGAGCGCACGGCCCGCAGCACCCCGCCCGCGGTGAAGCGTTCGGCGACCAGCAGCACCCCGGAACCGGCTCCGGGCCCTCCCGGCGGCGGGCAGATGCCGAGGGCCTCCTCGACCGTCCCGCCGACGGCGACCGTGACCGCGCCCGGTGGTCCGTCGACGGGGCGGCTGCCGAGCAGTTCCACGCCGGCCCGTCTCAGCGCGCCGGCCAGGGCCTCGTACCCGGCGAGGTCGGCGGCCCGGAGGTGGGCGCGCAACCGGTGGCCCGCGCCGGTCCGTGCCCGGTCGGCCGGCACGGCCGGGTACGAGGCGTCGGTCAGGGGCCCGGCCGGAACCTCGGCCACCGCCGCGCCGCTCACAGCAGGCCCCCGCGCAGCGCGAAGGCGACGGCGTGGGCGCGGTTGCGCAGCCGGAACCGCTGCGTGATGTCGCGCAGCACGGTCGTCACGGTCCGCACCGAGTAGTTCAGTTCGCGGGCGATCTCCTCGGTCTCCCGGCCGTCCGCGACCAGTTGCAGCACGGTGCGTTCCCGGTCGCTGAGGCCCGGGCCGCCGGCGTACGGGCGGACGCCGCCCTCCCGGTGTTCGAGCAGTTCGTCGAGCAGGTCGGCGGACATGGTGCAGTCGCCGCCCGCGGCGGTGAGCACGGTGCGCACCAGGCGGTCGACGGTCACTTCGCGGCGGCGCAGCAGTCCGGCCACCCCGGCGGTGATCGCCTGGCGCGCGTCGGCGGCGTCCAGTTCGGCGGCCACCAGGACGACTTCGGGCCGCTGGAGCCTTTCACGGGTGGTGGTGACCAGGTCCAGGGCCGGGCGGTCCACCTGGTCGACGATCACGACGGCGACCTGGGCGGGCTCGTTCGGGAGCGCCAGTGCGACCTCCGGGCTGTTGCCCAGGGTGCTGGCGGCTCCCGCTTCCAGGACGGGATCCAGTGCGACTACGCAGACGGACAGGGCGTTCCCCATGGAGCGGCTCCTCGATCGGCGCGGCGAGTCCTCTTGGGCCTCGAGCATCGGTCGCGCCCGGCTGGAGCCGCATGGGGGATCGGCCCCCGCATTCCGCCCACGGTCGAGGCGGCCCCTCCCCGCTGCCCGGGGAAGTCCTCGGCGGCCCCGCGGGACACCGTCGTGCGCGGTGGTTCCCGGGCCGGGCGCACGCCGGCCCGGGGCCGTATGGGGGGATCGCCCCCAGGTTCTCGGCGGCCCGGCCGGGACGGGCGGGGTTCGTTCGGATGGAGTACCGGCCCGGCCGGCGGCGGCCGTCCGTCCGCGGTCGTCCGCGCCCTTCCGCCGCGCCGGGCGGCGGCAGGGCGGGCGGGGCGGCGGCAGCCCGCGGGTGCGGCGGGTGGTGCGCGGGCCGGAGCCCGCGGCGCGGGCGGACCGACTGGCGGAACGCGCCGAGGTCCGCCAAAGCTGGTCCGGGGACCGCGGACCGCAAGTCCGCGACGACCGAAAGGAATTCCATGGGCAGCTTGCCGACCGACCACATGCATGCCGTCGTGACGGGAGGGGCCGGCTTCGTGGGTTCCCACGTGTGCACGGAACTCGTCCGGCTCGGCCATGCCGTCACCTGCGTCGACGACTTCTGCACCGGTTCCCCGGCCAACGTGCGCCACCTGCTGGGCCGCCCCGGTTTCGAGCTCCGCGAGGCGGACGTCACCGACCGGCTGGAGATCGACCGGCCCGTGGACCTCGTCCTCCACCTCGCCTCCCCCGCCTCGCCCAGCGACTACCTCCGGCTCCCGGTCCACACCCTCGACGCGGGCAGCCTGGGCACCCGCAACGCGCTGGCCCTGGCCCAGCGGCACGGCGCGAGGTTCCTGCTCACCTCGACCTCGGAGGTCTACGGCGATCCGCTGCAGCACCCGCAGAGCGAGACCTACTGGGGCAACGTCAACCCGGTCGGTCCGCGGAGCGTCTACGACGAGGCGAAGCGGTTCGCCGAGGCGCTGACCACGGCCGAGTCCGCCGCCGAGGGGGTGGACACCGCGATCGTCCGCCTGTTCAACACCTACGGGCCCCGGATGAGGTCCCACGACGGGCGGGCGGTGCCGACGTTCATCCGCCAGGCGCTGACCGGCGAGCCCCTGACGGTGACCGGCGACGGCAGCCAGACCCGCTCCCTGACCTACGTGAGCGACACCGTGAACGGCATCCTCGCCATGGCCCGCTCCGAGCTGGCCGGCCCGGTGAACCTCGGCAACGACACCGAGATCACCATGCTGGACCTGGCGAGGCTCGTCATCGAGCTCACCGGTTCCACGTCGACGGTGGAGTTCATCGCGCGCCCCACCGACGACCCCGCCGTCAGGTGCCCGGACATCACCCTGGCCCGCGGGAAGCTCCGCTGGGAACCGACGGTGCCCGCCCGCGAGGGACTCGCCCGCACCATCGCCTGGTTCCGCGAGCACCCCGAGGCCTGAGCAGTCCTCCCCGACCCGACCCTCCACCTGACGTGCGGGGCCCGCCGCCGATCCGGAAGGCCGTCATGACCATGCGCATTCTCGGCATCAACGCCCTCTTCCACGACCCTGCCGCCGCCCTCGTCATCGACGGGCGGACGGTGGCGGCGGCGGAGGAGGAACGTTTCAGCCGCCGCAAGCACGGCAAGCGTCCGCTGCCCTTCTCCGCCTGGGAGCTGCCCGAACAGGCCGCCCGCTGGTGCCTGGACCACGCGGGCATCCGCCCCGGCGACCTCGACCTGGTGGGCTACTCCTTCGACCCTGCACTCGCCCGGCCCGCCGAGCAGCTGGGCCTGGACGACCCCTGGGACCACGTGCGCCTCACCTACGCCCGCGAGGCCCCGAGCTTCCTCGCCGAGGCGCTGCCCGGCCTGGACCCCGCCAAGGTCAGGTTCGTCCCGCACCACGTCGCGCACGCCGCGTCCGCCGCGTTCGCGGCCGACGGGAACACCGACCCCTCCTCGGTCCTGGTGCTCGACGGCCGCGGCGAGGCGACGTCGCACCTGGCCGCCCGCCGGGAGGGGCCGCGGCTGCACCAGCTCGCGGCCCAGGAACTCCCGCACTCCATGGGCCTGGTGTACGAGGAGCTGACCCAGCACCTGGGGTTCCTCCGGTCCTCGGACGAGTACAAGGTGATGGCGATGGCCTCCTACGGCTCGCCGACCTCGGTGGCGGAACTCCGCCGGTACGTCCACTCCACCGGCGACGGCGGCTTCCGCGCCGCCGGCGTGCCGTGGGCCGAGTTCGCTCCGGCCCTGCGGCCCGGCCAGGAGTGGACTCCCGCCCACGCCGACCTCGCCTGCTCCGCGCAACGGGTGCTCGAAGAGGTGCTGCTGGACCTGGCCCGCTGGCTGCACGGGCGCACCCACGACCGGTTGCTGACGATGGCCGGCGGGGTGGCCCTGAACTGCGTGGCGAACTCCCGCATCGCCGCCGAGGGCCCGTTCGAACGGGTCTGGGTGCAACCGGCCGCCGGCGACGCGGGCACCGCCCTGGGCGCCGCGCTGCACCTCGCGGCCTCCGCCGGGGACCAGCCGGAACCGATGCCCGGCGCCGACCTCGGCCGGGGCTGGTCGGACCGGGAACTGGAGGACTGGCTGCGCGGCGCCGCCGTCCCCTACGAACGGCCGGAGGACGTCGCCGCCGAGGTGGCCCGGGAGCTCGCCGCGGACGGCATCGTCGCGTGGTTCCAGGGCCGGTCCGAATTCGGCCCGCGCGCGCTCGGGCACCGTTCACTGCTCGCCCACCCCGGCCGGGCCGCGAACCTCGAACGGCTGAACGACGTCAAGGGGCGGGAGCAGTTCCGGCCCGTCGCGCCGATGGTCCTCGCCGACCGGGCGCAGAAGATCTTCAACGGCCGGCACCCGAGCCCCTACATGCTGTTCGTCCACGAGGTCGCCCCCGCGTGGCGCGACCGGATCCCCGCCGTGGTCCACGTGGACGGCACGGCCCGGATCCAGACCGTCGATCCGCTGGACGACCCCCTGACGGCACGGATGCTGGAGCGGTTCGAGCTGCTCACCGGCCTCCCCGTCGTCGTCAACACCAGCCTCAACACGGCGGGGCGCCCGATGGTGGACGACGTCCGGGACGCCCTGGAGTGCTTCGGCTCCGCGCCGGTCGACCTGCTCGCCCTCGGCCCGTTCGTCGTCCGCCGAGGGGCCCTGTTCGCGGGGCCGGACCGGTCGGAGGCCCGGGCATGACGCACGGCACCGGCCCCTCGTACGCCGTCGTCATCCCCACGCTCGGTCGGCCGAGCCTGTCCGTCACCCTCGCCGCCCTCGCCGGGGCCGGCGGGCCGGCACCGGAACGCGTGGTCCTGGTGGACGACCGCCCGCTGACCGACTGCGGGCCGCTGGACGTCGAGGTCCCGCCGTCCCTCCGGGACCGGACCTCGGTGGTGGCGGGTTGCGGGAACGGCCCCGCGGCCGCCCGCAACGCGGGCTGGCGGAGCGTCGGACAGGAGTGGATCGCCTTCCTGGACGACGACACCGTGCCCGGACCGACCTGGCCGGCCGACCTCGCCGCCGACCTCGCCGCCTGCGGGCGGCGCACCGGCGGAAGCCAGGGCACCATCGTGGTGCCGCTGCCCGACGACCGGCGGCCGACCGACTGGGAGCGGTCGACGGCCGGGCTCGCCAGATCGTTGTGGATCACCGCGGACATGGCGTACCGCCGCACCGCCCTGGAGCAGGTCGGCGGCTTCGACGAGCGCTTCCGCAGGGCCTTCCGCGAGGACGCCGACCTGGCCCTGCGCGTCCTCGACGCGGGCTGGCACCTCACCCAGGGCGCGCGCACCACCCTGCACCCCGTCCGGCCGGCCGACCGCTGGGTCTCCCTGCGCCAGCAGGCGGGCAACGCGGACGACGTCCTGATGAACCGCCTCCACGGGCGGCACTGGTGGCATCGGGCCGGAGCCCCCCGCGGCCGGCTCCCCCGGCACCTGGCGGTCACCGGCTGCGCGGTCGGCGCCGCCGTCGCCGCCCTGGCCCGCCGCCCCCGCGCCTCGCTCGCGCTCGCCGGGCTCTGGCTGGCGGGCACCGGGGAGTTCGCGCTGGCGAGGATCGCGCCCGGGCCGCGGCTCGCGGACGAGATCGCGACGATGCTGCTCACCAGCGCGGCGATCCCGCCCGCCGCGGGCTACCACTGGGCCGCGGGCCTTCTGCGGCACCGCCGCGTGGCGCCCTGGCGGCCCGCGCCGGGCACCGGCTCCGGGTCCGCGCACCGGGCCGGCGGCGGACGACCGGTTCCGGCCCACCACTGATCCCCGTAGGCGCGCAGCCGAGGAGGACACCCCCCATGACCGTTCCCACCGACTCCACCGCGCCGGCCGGGCCCGTGCCCGGGCGCCCGGCTCCGGACGGCCTGCTGCCATGGATCCGTACGGCCGGGTCCGCGGGTGCCGCGGGCCGTCCGGGGACACCACGTGCGGCCGTGCTCTTCGACCGCGACGGGACGCTCGTCCACGACGTGCCGTACAACGGTGATCCGGGCGCCGTCCGTCCGGTGACCGGCGCGGCCGACGCCGTCGCGGCCCTGCGGTCGGCCGGGATCCTGGTGGGCGTCGTGAGCAACCAGTCCGGGGTGGCGCGCGGTCTGCTGACCCGGGAGCAGGTCGAGGCGGTGAACCGGCGCGTCGAGGAACTGCTCGGACCGGTGGACGTCTGGGCCGTCTGCCCGCACGGCCCCGAGGACGGCTGCCGCTGCCGCAAGCCGGCCCCCGGCCTGGTGCTGGCCGCCTGCCGGGTCCTGGGCGTCCCGCCCCGGCGGGCGGTCGTCATCGGGGACATCGGCTCCGACGGCGCCGCGGCCGAGGCCGCCGGGGCGTTCCCCGTCCTGGTGCCCAACGCCGCCACCCGCGTCGAGGAGACGGCTGCGGCGAGGACCGTCGCGAGCGATCTCGTTGCCGCCGTCGGGACCGCGCTGCACCACCTCCTTCCCCCCGGGCGGGCCGCATGACGAGGACCCTCGTCGTACGCCTCGACAGCGCGGGCGACGTACTGCTCGCCGGGCCCGCCGTGCGGGCCGTCGCCGGCTCCTCCGCGCACGTGGCCGTGCTCTGCGGGCCCCGGGGCGCCGCGGCGGCCGAGCTGCTGCCCGGCGTCGACCGGACGGTCGTCTGGGAGGCCCCCTGGGTCGGCTTCGACCCGCCCCCGCTGGACGCCGAGGACGTCCGGGCGGTCGTGGCGGACCTCGCCCGGCAGCGCTTCGACCGCGCCCTCGTGCTCACGTCCTTCCATCAGAGCCCGCTGCCCACCGCCCTGCTGCTCCGGCTGGCCGGCGTGGCCTGGATCGCCGCCGACTGCGAGGACTACCCGGGTTCGCTGCTCGATCTGCGCCACCGGCGCGCGCCCGGCCGGCACGAGGCCGAAGCGGCCCTCGACCTGGCCCGGGCCGCCGGATTCCCGCTCCCCCCGCACGACGACGGCCGGCTGCGGGTGCTGCCGCCGCCCGACCTGCGGCACCTGACCGGTCCGGACCCGTACGTGGTGGTCCATCCCGGCGCGGCCGTTCCCGCCCGCGCCGCCGGTCCCGCGGTGCTCGCGGCGGCCGTGCGCGCCCTGGCGGACTCCGGACGGCGGGTGGTGGTGACCGGCGGCCCGGCGGAGAAGGAACTCACCGCCGAGGTCGCGGGGGCGCACGCCCTGGACCTCGGCGGCCGCACCGACCTCAGGGGCCTGTCGGCGGTCCTGGCCGCGGCCGACGCCGTGGTCGCCGGCAACACCGGTCCGGCCCATCTGGCCGCCGCCGTCGGCACCCCGGTCGTGAGCCTGTTCTCACCGGTCGTGCCGGCCGAGCGCTGGCGTCCGTTCGGCGTGCCGCACCTGCTGCTGGGCCGGCAGGACGCGCCGTGCGCCGCGAGCCGGGCCAGGGTCTGCCCCGTCGAGGGCCATCCCTGCCTGGACACCCTGACCGGCACCCAGATCGCGGCGGCGGTGGGCCGGTTGACGAACGGAGCGGTGCCGGGCGGGCAGTTCCCGCCCGCCCGGCCGAGCACCGGAAAGGTGAGCTCATGAACACCCTGCTGAGGCACGTGCACGGCTCCCGGACGACCGGGTTCGCCGAGGGGCGGCTCCCGGCGGACCGGGACCGCCCGACCGAGGAGGTGACGCGGTGAACCGGCCCCTGACCGTCGCCCTGGTGTCCGAACACGCCAGCCCGCTCGCCGTGCTCGGCGGGGTGGACGCCGGAGGCCAGAACGTCCACGTCGCCGCACTCGCCGGCGCCCTGGCCGACCTGGGCCACCGGGTGGTCGTCCACACCCGGCGCGACCGCGCCGGATCGCCCGAGGAGGTCGCGATGCGCCCGGGCGTCGTCGTCCACCACGTGCCGGCCGGACCGCCCCGCGCCGTCCCCAAGGACCGACTCCTGCCCTACATGGACGAGTTCGGGGATCACCTGGCGCGCTACTGGGCCCGCCGCAGACCGGACATCGTGCACTCGCACTTCTGGATGTCGGGGCTGGCCGCCCTGCGCGGAGCCCGGCACCTGGGCCTACCGGTCGCCCACACCTACCACGCGCTCGGTACGGTCAAACGCCGCCACCAGGGCCACGAGGACAGCAGCCCCGCCCAGCGGATCGGGCTGGAGTCGCACCTCGGCCGCACCGCCACCCGCGTGATCGCCACCTGCAGCGACGAGGTGTCCGAGCTCCTCGCGATGGGCGTACCCACCGACCGGGTCAGGATCGTGCCGTGCGGTGTCGACCCCGACCGGTTCAGCCCGCAGGGCGACGTGGCACCGCGCTCGGCACCGCACCGGCTGCTCATGGTCGGACGGCTCGTCGCGCGCAAGGGCGGTGCCACCGCCCTGGAGGCGCTCGCCCGGCTGCCCGACACCGAGTTGGTGATCGCCGGCGGCCCCCCGGCCGACCGCCTGGACGCCGATCCGGAGTGCCGGCGGCTGCGCGCGCTGGCCGTCGACCACGGAGTGGCCGACCGGCTCGTCCTGCTGGGCGGGGTGCCCAACACCCGGATGCCGGCGCTCCTGCGCAGCGCCGACCTCGTGGTCTGCCCCGCGCACTACGAGCCGTTCGGCATCGTCCCGCTGGAGGCGATGGCGTGCGGCGTGCCGGTGGTCGCCACCGCGGTCGGCGGGCACCTCGACACGGTCGCCGACGGCCGGACCGGCCTGCTGGTGCCCAGCGGGTCCGGTGCGGCGCTGGCCGCCGCGGCCGCCAGGCTGCTCGGCGACCACCGGCTGCGCCGCGACTTCGGGGCGGCCGGACGCCGGCGCGTCCTCGCCTCCTACAGCTGGGAGCGGGTCGCGGCGAGCACCGAGCGGATCTACCAGGAGGCGGTGCGCCCCCACCCCGTGGCCCCCGATCCGCAGGCCCGTACCGCGGCACCGTCGGGAGGACTGTGATGAGCGCTCACTTCCACGAGTCGGCGCACGACCTCGCCGAGGCCCAGCGGCACTGCGCCGCGCTGGAGGACGCGGTGCGGGCCCTGCGCGGCGGACAGCTTCCGCTGCTCACCAGCTGGGGCCAGGCCCTGGCCGGCCTGCTGCCCGCCGGTGGGCGCCTGCTCGTCGCGGGCAACGGCGGCAGTGCCGCCCAGGCCCAGCACCTCACCGCCGAACTCGTCGGCCGCTACCGCGTGGAGCGCCCCGCGTTCTCCGCGCTGGCCCTGCACGCCGAGACCTCCGCGCTGACCGCGATCGGCAACGACTACGGCTTCGAGGAGGTGTACGCGCGCCAGGTGGCCGCGCACGGGAGGCCCGGCGACGTGCTGGTCCTGATGTCGACCTCGGGGCGCAGCGGCAACCTGCTCAGGGCCGCCGACGTCGGCCGTAGGTCGGGCCTCGGGGTGTGGGCGATGACGGGCCCGGCACCCAACCCGCTCGCCGAGCGGGCCGACGAGACGTTCGCCGTCGCCTCCGAGGCGACCGCCACCGTCCAGGAGGTCCACCTGATGGCCCTCCATCTGGTCTGCGAGGCGTTCGACGCGGCGCTGGCCCGCCGCGCCGGCGGGCGGGCCCCGGCCGACGGCGCCCGGCCGGCGGGTGAGGTCGCGTGAACGGGCCGCCCGTGGCGGCGGGGCGGGCCGCCGGCGTCGGCGCCGCCGGCACCGGCGGGCCGGGCTCCGCGGGGGCGGGCCCGTGAGCGCGGCCGACGGCCGGCCACGGCTGCTCGTCCTGCGCGCGCTGGGCCTCGGCGACCTGCTCACCGGGATCCCGGCCCTGCGCGCACTGCGCCGCCACCACCCCGGCCACGAACTGGTCCTGGCGGCGCCCGGCCGCCTGGCCCCGGCGGTGGCGGCCACCGGCTGCGTCGACCGGCTGCTGGCCACCGACGCCACCGGGCGCCAGGTGCCGGGCGACCTGCGCTGGGACGGGCCGGCGCCGGCGCTGGCGGTCGACCTGCACGGCTGCGGCGAGGAGAGCCTGGGACTCCTGCGGGCCCTGGAGCCGCGGCGGCTCATCGGCTACGCGGCACGGGGGGCCCGCGGCGCCGGGTGGCGCGCGGACGAACACGAACGGGACCGCTGGTGCCGTCTGCTGCGCTCCCACGGCATCCCCGCGGACCCCGCCGACCTGCTGATCCGGCGGCCGGCGGTTCGTTCCCCCGCTCCTGGAGCGGTGGTGCTGCACCCGGGCGCCGACGCGGGGGCCCGCCGGTGGCCGGCCGCCCGCTTCGCCGCGGTGGCCCGCGAACTGCGCCGCTCCGGCCGACCGGTGGTGGTCACCGCCGGCGCGGGCGAGGCGGAGCTCGCCCGGGAGGTGGCCGCCCTCGCCGGCCTGCCCGCGGGATCCGTCCTCGGCGGGGCCGCGGACGTGCCGTTCGAGACCCTGGCGGCGCTGGTCGCCGAGGCGGGCGCCGTGGTCGCCGGGGACACCGGCCTCTCCCATCTCGCCACGGCCCTCGGCACCGCCTCGGTCACCCTCTTCGGCCCGGTGTCGCCCCGCCTCTGGGGACCGCCCGCCGACGAGCGCCACCGGATCCTGTGGCGGCCCGAGCGCCTCGACGGCGACCGGCCCGGCGACGCGCACGGCGAGTCCCCCGACCCACGGCTGCTGCGGATCGGTCCGGAGGACGTCCTGTCCGAACTGAGGGCCCTCCCCGCCTGGGCGCACGAAGGGGGTGACGGCGACCGATGACGAGCCCGCACCCCGCTCCCCGCGTCGGCGTGGTGGTCATCACGCGCAACCGCCGGGAACGCCTGCTGCACACCCTCGACCGGCTCCAGGGCCTGCCCGAGGCCCCGCCCGTCCTCGTCCTGGACAACGCCTCCACCGACGGCACGGCCGCCGCCGTACGCGAGCGCCACCCCGCCGTGGCGGTGCGCGTCCTGCGCCGCAACCGGGGCGCGGTGGCCCGGAACGTGGGGGTCGAGCAGCTCGGCACCCCCTACGTCGCCTTCAGCGACGACGACTCGTGGTGGCGGCCCGGGGCGCTGTCCCTGGCGGCCGGGCTGTTCGACCGGCACGAGCGGCTCGGGCTGCTCGCGGCGGCCACCCGGGTCGGGCCCGGCGGCCGGGCCGACCCCATCGACGACCAGCTCTCCGCGTCCCCGCTCGGGGTGGCGCCCGATCTGCCGGGGCCTTCCGTCCTGGGCTTCCTCGCCTGCGCGAGCGTCGTCCGCCGGAGCGCGTTCCTTCAGGTGGGAGGGTTCCACCCGGTGCTGCACTTCGGCGGGGAGGAGGCCCTGCTGGCCCTCGACCTGGCCGCGGCGGGCTGGGGAGTCGCCCACTGCCCCCAGGTCGTCGCCCACCACCACCCGGACCCGGGCCCGCGGCCCGGACGGGTCGCGCGGATGCGCCGCAACGAGCTGCTCACCTGCTGGCTGCGCCGGCCGTGGCCCCACGTGGCCCGGCAGAGCGCCGGCCTGCTGCGGGAGGCCGCGGGGAGTCCCCAGGCCGCCCGGGCCCTGGTCGGAGCGCTCCCCAGGATCCCCGTCGCACTCGCCCTGCGCAGGCCCCTCCCTCCGGAGGTGGAGAAGTCCGTGGCCCGTCTGGAGGAAGCCGGCGCGATCGACGGGGCGGCCCGATGACCGACCAGCGCGTCGCCGTCGCCGTCATCACGCACAACCGCCGCGACGAGCTCCTCCACACCCTCGGCCGGCTCGCCCTGCTGCCCGAGCGGCCGCCCGTCGTCGTCGTGGACAACGCCTCCGCCGACGGCAGTGCGGACGCCGTCCGCAGGCTATACCCCGAGGTCCGCCTGCTCACCCCCGGCCGCAACCTCGGCGCCTGCGGCCGCAACCTGGCCGCCCGCGAGCTGGACTGCCCCTACCTGGCCTTCAGCGATGACGACACCTGGTGGGAACCGGGCTCGCTGCGCGCCGCCGCCGACCTGTTGGACGCCCATCCGGACGTCGCCACCGTCACCGCCCGGATCGTGGTCGAGGACCCTGCCGCGCCGGACCTGCCGCCGACCGAGGACCCGATCGTGGCCGAACTGCGCGACTCCCCCGTGCCCGCCCCGGCAGGCCTGCCCGGCCCCGCCCTCGGCTCGTTCCTGGCCGGAGCCACCGTCGTCCGGCTCTCGGCCTTCCGGGCGGTCGGCGGCTTCTCGCCGCGGCTCTGGCTGGGCGGCGAGGAGGAGCTCCTCGCCCACGACCTCGCCTCGAAGGGCTGGTGGCTCGTCTACGCCGCCGAACTCACCGTCCACCACCGGCCGTCACCGCTGCGCGACCCGACGCTGCGACGCCGCCACGGGATCCGGAACACCCTGTGGACGACTTGGCTCCGGCGGCATCCCACCACCGTGGTGCGGCGTACCGTCCACCTGGTGCGCACCGTCCCCCGCGACGCCGTCTCCGCCCGCGCCTTCGCCGAGGCCGCCGCCGGACTGCCCTGGGTCCTGCGAGAGCGCCGACGGCTGCCGGACCGGGTCGAGCAGGCCCTACGGCTGCTGGAGGAGCCCCAGCGGTCGTCGACCGCGCGCCGCTACGTCGGTTGAGCCCGCGCCGCACGGTGGGTAGCGCTCCCCCACGGCGGAGCGAGGCCGGCCGCACCGGCCCGGTCGCGGAGCGTCACACCGCACCGGGCCGACCGCCCCGGCCGACGCGGTGTGACGGACGCCACCGAGCGGCGACGCCGCTGGTCAAGCCGGGTGCGACGGCTCCCCGCCCCGGCAGTGTGACGCGATCGTCGTTCGGGATCCCGCCGCGACCGGTCAGGATGGACGGCGCCGCTCCGTCGCTCCCGCGTCCGAGCCGGCCCGGCTCCCGCCCGGCGACCGTCCGCCCGGAGCCCTCCCCGTGCCCACCTGATCCAGATGTGAGACGTGCTGCCCACCACCAAGGCGTCGCCGGCGACCCCGAACTCCCTGCTCCCCGCCCAACGAAGCGGCCCGGACCGTCCTGCCGCGAGTCCCGCCGTCCCCCCGGCCACCCCGTCCGGGTCGCGCGCCCCGTGGCGCTCCCTGCGCCACCGCAGCATGCGCTGGTGGTCGCTGGCGAACCTGGTCTCGAACGTCGGCGCCTGGATGCAGCTGACCGTCCAGAACCTCCTGGTCCTCCAGCTGACCGGCTCGGCCGCCGTCACCGGACTGTCGCTCGCCCTCCAGGTCGCCCCCGGCCTGCTGCTCGGACTCGTGGGCGGAGCCGCGGTCGACCGCTGGCCGCGCAAGCTCACGGCGACCGTCTGCCAGGCGGTGCTGGCCGTGATCGCCTTCGCCACGGCGGCCCTGGTGGCCTTCGGAGCGCTCAGTGTCCCGGCCCTGATGGTGCTGGCCGTCCTCACCGGGCTCGTCGCCACGGTCGAGGGCCCGGCCTGCGCCCTCCTGGGCAACGACCTCGTGCCGCCGGAGGACGTCCCGTCGGCGATCTCGGTCGGCTCGGTCGTGCACAGCGTCGGACGGCTGGCCGGCACCGCGTCGGCCGGCGTCGTCGTCGCCCTGTTCGGGATGGCGAGCGCGTACGTGGTCAACGGCGTCTCCTTCGTCCTGGTGGCGGCGGTCATCCCGTTCCTGCGGCCGGCCGCCGGCGCGGTCACGGCCGACGCGCCGCAGCCGACGGCCGCGGCGCAGGGCGTCAGGGACGGCATCGCCTTCTTCTGCAGCAGGCGCCGCCTGGTCGCGCTGGCGTGTCTGACCGGCCTGGGCTCGGTGCTGGGCCGCAACTACGGCCTGACGCTCGCCGCGCTGGTCAGCGGCGCCCTGCACGGCGGAGCGGAGGAGTTCGGGGTGATCGCCACCGTCCTGGCCGTCGGCGGAACCGCCGGGGCGGTGCTGGCCGGACGGCTGCGCAACCCCTCCGTGCGGTTGGTGGCCGTCGTGACGGCGGCCGGCGGCGTGCTCCAGTGCTTCGCCGCGCTCTCCCCCACCGTCCTGTTCCTCGCGCTGCTGGTCGTCCCGATGGCCGTGCTGGAGTCGCTGAGCGACACCGCGGTCTCGACGATCCTCCAGACGGACCCGCCGGCTCACCTGCGCGGACGGGTCCTGGGCGCCTGGCGCAGCGTCAGCACCGTGTGGGGCCTCGCCGGACCGCTCGTGCTCGGGGGGTCCATCCAGGCGCTGGGGGCCCGGGGCGCACTGCTGTCCGGCGGGCTGGTGGTCGGCGGGGCGGTGGGCGGAGCCGCCGCCGCGCGACGCCGATCGGCCGGGCCGGTCACGGCCGCGGCCGCGGAGGGGCGGGTCGCCGTCGCGGAGGAGCGGATCGCCGTCGCGGCCTGAGGGCCGGCCCGACGGAGGGCGGTGCTCGGCTCGCTGCCGGACGGTTGCGGACGTCCCGCTACGGGTGCTCCCGGCGGGGCGACCGGGCCCCCAGCGCCTCCCGGTAGACCAGTTCGGTGAAGGCGGCGGCCCGGTCGCGGGCGTGGCGGGCCGCCGCCGGCGACCGGCGCGACACCGGCTGGTCCCCCTCCCGCGGGAGGAGCCGGATCCGCTCCTCGGCGACGCCCATCGCCCGCAGGGCGCCGAACTCGTCCTGGCAGCCCGCGAGGACCCGGTCGGCCTGCCGCCCCACCGCGGTCTCGATGGCGATCCGGCCGGACGCGGTCACGCCCCGGCCGTCGTCACGGCCGTCGTCACGGCCCCGTACCGCGCCGCCGCCGAGGGCGTGGAAGGTCTGCACCAGGGGGACGCCCAGGTAGTGGGCGCCGGGCAGGGCGACGAGCCCGGAGGTCCAGAAGTGCGCGTGGGCGATCGTCGGCGGGTGGTGGATCCAGTAGTCGGCGAGCCGCTCGCCGAAGTCCGCCATGCCGCGCAGCACGTCCTCCTCGGAGGTGCCGAGGGCCAGGCACTCGCCGACGTGGTGCACCAGGACGCCCGAGCAGAGCGGGACGTGCTCGCCGAGGCGGGTGTCGGCGCGCCTGGTGTGCACGGTGACCTGGTGGCCGCGGCGGGCGAGGGCCCGGGACAGGGCCGCGACGTGGGCGCGCAGCGGGTCCGCGTCGCCACCGGGCGGTGCGAGGGGGCTGACGCTTTCGGACACCAGTGCAATGCGCAGCGAACTCATCGGAGCCTCACCTCCCGGTCAGTGTGGCCCAGCCCTTCCGGGCACGCCAGCCGGCTGTTCCGGCCCGTCGGCGGCGGGCCGCGACCGGCGGTGGGGGCCGTCCGCGGGCCCCTGTCCGGCGCGGGCGGCCGCGCTCTCCGACCCGGCCCTCGGCCCGGCGAGGGCACCGGCTCGGACAGGAGCGCGCGGACCGCGTCCTCGACCGGTCCGTGGGTGGCGACGGGTCCACCGTCGACCCCGAGGTCGTCGAGGGGGATGGTCACGCCTTCGTCGAACAGTTCGATCAGCCGCGGGTTGATGTACGAGGCCCGGCAGACGGCGGGGGTGTTGCCCAGGTAGTCGGCCACTTCCCTGACCACCCGCCCCACCGCCCGCTTCCGGGCGGCCTCGGACGTGCCGGCGGCCCGGCGCGAGACGGCGAGCCCGACCGCGGCGAGGACGGTGGCGTTCCACGTCCGGAAGTCCTTGGCGGTGATGTCCGTCCCGCCGAGCTCCCGCAGGTACTCGTTGAGGTCGCTCCCGTGCACCTCGCGCCACCCCCGCCCCTGCCGGTGGACCAGGAGCCGCTCGCCCGGGTGACGGCTGCGCAGGAGGGACCGGACCGCGGCGCGGGCCTGCGGGTCCGCGAGGACGGCGAACCGCTGTCGGCCGGATTTGGCCGGGTACTCGAAGCGGACCCCGTCGCGCGCCAGGGTGACGTGGGAGCGCAGGACGGTGGTGAGGCCGTAGGAGCCGTTGTCCCGGGTGTAGGCGTCGGATCCGATGCGGAAGAGGCCGAGGTCCAGCAGCCGGGCCCCGCAGGCCAGCACGCGCTCACGACCCAGTCCGCGGCCGGCCAGGTCCCGTTCGACGGCGGCGCGGAGCTTGGGGAGGCAGCCCGCGACGTCCACGACGTGCTCGTGCTTCGCCCGGTCGCGCTGCTCCCGGAAGGCCGGGTGGTAGAGGTACTGCCGGCGGCCGGCCGCGTCGGTGCCCACGGCTTGCAGGTGCCCGTCGGCGTGCGGACAGATCCACACGTCGGTCCACGCGGGCGGCACGGCGAGGGCCCTGAGGCGGGCGAGTTCCTCCTCGGCCACCGGCCGGCCGTCCGCGGCGAGGTAGCGGAAGCCACGGCCGTGCCGCCTCCGCCGGTACCCGGGCCCGTGCGGATCGCTGGTTCTCAGACGCATGGCCCGACTCCCTCCGCCCTGACCGCTGCGACGACGCCGACGGGTCGCTGCCGCGTCCGTCGGCCTGTACGGAGCGCTTGCCCGTCCGGCCGCACGGCAATCCGCCCGGCCACGCGCTCTCTGCGGGGTCGGCCGGAGCTGCCGCCGACGCCCTCCGCCGGGCCGTGCCCGACCGCGTCCGGCGAAGGACCGGTCCCCGGACCGGGGTCACCCGAGTGGCGGCGGGCCGCGACGCGCCGGCGGCCGCCGCCGTAGCGCGGTGCGACACCGGTCGGACGCCGTCACCGGGAACGCGGCGGCGCCGGCTCCGGTCGCGGGCCCGCGGGCCGGTCACCGATGCTGGTCCTGCTGCCGCGCCCGGTGAGGAGTAACCCGCCTGCCCGGTTCCGGGCCGCGCCGGTCCGGGCCCGGGGCCGCCCGCGCCGTCGACGGTCCGCTCCCCCGTACCGAGGAGGCTTCGTGAACATCCTGCTGTGGCACGTGCACGGGTCCTGGACGACGGCCTTCGTCCAGGGGCCGCACCGCTACCTCGTCCCGGTCCTGCCCGACCGCGGGCCGGACGGCCTCGGGCGGGCCCGGACGTTCGACTGGCCGCCCTCCGTCGTCGAGCTCTCCCCCGAGGAGCTGCGCGGCACGGACGTCGACCTGGTGGTGCTCCAGCGCCCCCACGAACAGGACCTCGCCGAGCGCTGGCTCGGGCGCCGGCCCGGGCGGGACGTGCCGGCCGTCTACCTGGAGCACAACAGCCCGCACGGGGACGTCCCCGACACCCGTCATCCGATGGCCGGCCAGGACCGGGTGCCGATCGTCCACGTGACCCACTTCAACCGGCTGTTCTGGGACAACGGGCGGGCCCCGACCACCGTCGTGGAGCACGGCGTCGTCGACCCGGGCCACCTGTACACCGGCGAGCTGGAGCGGGCCGCCGTGGTCGTCAACGAGCCCGTGCGGCGCGGGCGCACCGTCGGCTGCGACCTGCTGCCCGCGCTGTCGGACGCCGCTCCGCTGGACGTCTTCGGCATGCGCACCGAGGGCTTGGCCGGCCGCCTCGGCCTGGCCCGGGAGCGCTGCCGGACGTACGAGCTGCCGCAGGCTCGCCTGCACGCCGAACTCGCGCGGCGCCGCGTCTACCTGCACCCCGTCCGCTGGACGTCCCTGGGGCTGTCGCTGCTGGAGGCGATGCACCTCGGCCTGCCCGTGGTGGCGCTCGCCACGACCGAGGTGGTGCGGGCGGTACCGCCCGGTGCCGGGGTGCTCTCCACCCGGCCGGAGGAGCTGGCCGAGGCGGCCCGCCGCTACCTGCACGACCCCGCCGCGGCCGAGGCCGACGGCCGGCAGGCCCGCCGGGCCGCGCTCGAACGGTACGGGCTGAAGCGCTTCCTGCACGACTGGCAGCAGCTGATCGAGGAGGTGGCCCGATGAGCCCGGGCCCCCGGAGCACCACGCCCGACCCGCACCCCGGCCGCGGGGCCTTCGACGCGGCGACGGCCCGCCCGCGGCCCGGTCCGCCGCCGCCCCGTGCCGCCGCCGTGCGCGCGGGCGGCGACGGCCGGCGCCCGTCCGGGGGGCCGGCATGAGCGGCGTCGCGGTCCGGCGTACGGACCGGCGCGGTCCGCTGGTCGTCGTCGGGGACAGCCTGCTCGACTGCGACATCGACGGGGAGGCGACCCGGCTCGCCCCCGACGCGCCCGTGCCGGTGGTGGACGTGACCGGCGAGCGGCACCGGCCCGGTGGCGCCGCGCTGGCCGCCTGGCTGGCGGCGAGCGGCGGCCGCGAGGTCGTCCTGGTGACGGCGGTCGGCGACGGCGAGGCCTCGACCGAGCTACGGCGTCTGCTCGCGGACCGGGTCGTCCTCGCCGGGCTCCCCCTGGACGGCGACCTGCCCGTCAAGACCCGTGTCCGCACCGGCGGCCGGCCGCTGGTCCGGATCGACCGGGGCGGCGGCGTGCCCGGCGCGCCGACGGACGCCGTCCGCAAGGCGATCGCGGCCGCCGGGGCGGTGCTGGTCTCCGACTACGGCACGGGCACGGCCGACCGGCTGCGGACGCTGCTGGCCGCGGTGGCCGACCGCGTCCCGGTGGTGTGGGACCCGCACCCCCGCGGTGGCCCGCCGGTGCCCGGTGTGCGGCTCGCCACCCCGAACGCCGCCGAGGCCCGCCTGTTCAGCGCCGCGCTCGCGCCGGGCGAGCCGCCGGGCGAGGACCTTCCCGCGCACACCCGCCGCGCCGCCCTGCTCACCCGCCACTGGCGGGCCGCCGGTGTCGCGGTGACCCTCGGGCCGCTCGGCGCCCTGCTCAGCCGCGGCCCGGACAGCCCGATCCTGCTGCCGGCCCCGTACCAGGCGGCGGGCGACACCTGCGGCGCCGGGGACTGCTTCGCCGCCACGGTGACCGCCGCGCTCGCCGACGGCGGTCTGCCCGAGGAGGCCGTGCACCGCGGCGTCACGGCGGCCACGGACTTCGTCGCCCGCGGCGGCGTGGGCGACCCGGCGCTCTGGGAGCACGAGCCCGCGGCCGACCGCGTCCCGGCCCGCCGGGCCACGTCCGACGCCGCGCGGCTGGCCCGGTCGGTCCGCGCGCGGGGCGGCACGGTGGTCGCCACCGGCGGCTGCTTCGACCTGCTGCACCCCGGACACGTGGCCCTGCTGGAGTCCGCCCGGCGGCTCGGCGACTGCCTGATCGTGTGCCTCAACTCCGACGCCTCCGTCCGGCGGCTCAAGGGCCCCGGACGGCCGATCAACGCCGCCGAGAACCGGGCCCGGGTGCTGGCCGGCCTCGGCTGCGTCGACGCGGTGGAGGTCTTCGACGAGGACACCCCGGACCGCGTGCTCGGGCGGCTGCGGCCCCACCTGTGGGTCAAGGGCGGCGACTACACCGCCGAGACGCTGCCCGAACGGGCCGTCCTGCGCGGCTGGGACGGCCACGCCGTCGTCCTGCCCTACCTCGACGGGCACTCCACCACCTCCCTCGCCCGGCGGGCCGCCACTGCGCACGGCGGCAGTCCCTGACCGGCGGGGGCACGACGACGGGGCATGCGGTACCGGGCGGGCGGGCAACGGGGGTTACGGCCCGCAGTAGGTCGTGGCACGGTGCCGTCGCGGCCGCCTCGGGATCCGGTCGAAGTCGGCCGGGACGGTTCGCCCGTCGCCGTCCGGTCACAGGTACACCGAGTGCGGGCAGCCCGAGCGGGCGACGTTGAGGCGCTCCCCGTCGCCGGTGCGGACGAACGCGGCCGCGAGCCGGCCGTCCACCGCGCCGAGGGCCAGGTCGTGGCGGAGCGCCGGTCCGTCCGGGGCGGTGCGCAGCCGCGGGCTGGGCAGGTACTCCTGGACCAGCCAGCCCTCGGCGCCCGCCCGGTCGACCGCCTCCCGCCAGGCCGCGTCGTCGCTCTCCCGGCCGATCACCACCCCGCGGCCCCGGGTGTCCAGCGGGCGCTTGAGCACGTAGCGCTCGCGGTCGCGGGCGACCGCGCGGACGGTGGCGTCGTCACAGCGGGCGAGGTTGCGCGACCACGGGACGGCCGGACGCACCCGCCGGTGGTCGGCCGGACCGAACAGGTCGGCGAAGGCCGGGTCGGACAGCACGGCGAGGCAGAGCTTGTTGTCGCCGACCAGTCGGCCGCGCACGCCGTTCTGCACGAACAGCGCCCCCTCGCGCACGGCCCGCAGGTAGGGGCCGACCTCGCCGCTCAGCCGCGCCAGGTCCTGCATGCCGATCTTGGCGTAGGCGTACCGCACCTCCTCCCCGCGCAGCACGGCGCCGCCGTCCGGCCCGGTGTCCAGCTCGCGCGGGTCGGCGTGCAGGACGCGCGCGCCCAGCGCGGTGAGCGCCTCGCCGTACTCCGGGACCTCGGTGCGGTTGGCGCCCTCGGGGCAGAGCACGGCGACGGTGTGCGGCCGGCGTCCGGTGTGCCGTTCGGCGGTGTCGAGGAACCACCGGCCCAGCCAGTCGCCGGCCTCGGACGGCAGCGGGGCGGGCAGGTCGATCCCGTGCCGGCTCAGCAGCGGGCGCCAGGCGGCCCGGCCCTGGCCGCTGACGTGCAGGCCGCCGGGGCAGTTGGCGTTGGTCTCCAGGATCCGCACCGTCCCGTCGGACTGCGGGAGCAGGTCGAGGCGCAGCAGGTGCACCCGGTCGTCGCGGGCGGCGGCCGCCTCGCCGCGCAGCGGTTCGGGGAGGGTGAGCACCTCCCGGAGCCGGCGGTCCCGGCCGTAGGCGGCCACGATCGTCTCGATCAGCCGGTGGTAGGCGGCGACGAGGGCCGTCAGCTCGGCGCGCACGCCGGGGCGCAGCCGCAGGGGGACGCCCTGGTGGCCCACCCGCAGGGCGTCGCCCTGCCGGAAGACGACCGAGCCGGCCAGCTCGCGGCCCTCGGCGGTGGCGGCGAGCGCCGCGACCCGCTCGGTGAACTCCGCGTCCAGTCCCGGCCAGGTGTAACCGTCCGGCCCCTCCTCGGCCGGCTGCCCATGGTCCGCGCGACGGCTCGTCATGCCCCGCCCTCTCCCGTTCGAGCGCTCTCCTCGGCCCGGCGGCGCAGGAGTTTCTTGTCCGGCTTTCCCACCCCGGTCAGCGGGAGCGCGGCGGCGAAGGTGATCCGCGCCGGGACGTGCGGGGCGCCGAGCCCGCGCCGCACCGCACCGCGCAGCCGCGCCTCGTCGAGGACCCGGCCGGGCTCGGGGACGACCACGGCGTGCACCTGGTCCATCCGGTCGGCGTCCAGGATCCCGAAGACGGCGCTCTGCCGCACGCCGGGGCAGGAGTCGAGGACGTCCTCCACCTCGGCGGGATGGACGTGCCCGCCCAGCACGACGAGTCTGTCGCCGATCCGGTCGACCACGGTGAGGTAGCCGTCGCGGTCCAGCCGGCCGAGGTCCCCGGTGTGCAGCCAGCCGTCGCGCAGCACCTCGGCGGTCAGCGCGGGCTGCTTCCAGTAGCCGCGCATGACCCGCTCCGAGCGGACGCAGATCTCGCCGACCGCGCCCGCGGGCAGGTCGCGGCCCGCCTCGTCGCGGATCGCCACCTCGACGCCGGGCAGCGGGCGGCCCGCCGAGCGCAGCCGGTCCGGGTGGCGGGGGTCGTGGTCCGCGGCGTCCAGCTGGCTGATGCTGCCGGCCTCCGTCTGGCCGTAGATCTGGTAGAGAACGGGGCCCAGCCGGCGGACGGCGTCGGCCAGCCTGGCCGGGGACGCCCGGGTGGCGCCGTAGGGCAGGCTGGTGAGGCTGGTGAGGTCGCGCCGCCCGAGGTCGGGGTGGTCCAGGAGCCGGTAGAGGTGCGGCGGCATCAGGAAGAGCCGGGTGATCCGCTCGCGTTCGACCGCCGCCAGCACCTCGCCGGGCTCGAAGCCGTCCAGCAGTACGACGGTGCCGCCGGCGGCGAGCGTCCGGTCGGCGAGCCGGCCGGCGGCATGGGCGAGCGTGGTGCAGACCAGGAGGCGGTGGGCCGGGCCCGGCGCCCGCCGCCAGGAGCCCGCCTGGGCGTAGCTGAGGCAGACGCCCTTGGGCGGGCCGGTGGTGCCTCCGGTGTGGCGGACCTGGCAGACGTCCTGCGCCCGGACGGCGCCGGGGACGATCTCGGCCGGTTCCCGGGCGGCCGCCGCCAGCAGGTCCTCGCCCGCGTCGGCCGGGCCGAGGGTGGCCAGGTCGGCCACCCCGGCCGCCGCGGCCAGTTCGGCGGCGCGCGCCGCGGACCGGGGGTCGGCGACCAGCGCCCCGGTCTCGACGTCGCGGGCGATGGCCGCGTGCACCGCGGCCGGCGGCTCGCCGAAGAGGTGGACGACCCGGCAGCCCAACAGGTGGGCCGCGTACCGGGCGGCGAGGGTCTCCGGGAGGTTGCCGGCCAGCAGGGTGACCGTCCGGCCGGGGCCGAGCCCCCGCGCCCGCAGGGCCCGGGCGGTGCGCAGCGCGAGGTCGCGCAGCTCGCCCGCGGTGACGCGCCGGCCGCCGTGCACGACGGCCTCCCGGCCCGGGTCGTGCCCCAGCAGGTCGAGGACGGTCTCGGCGTGGCTGCGGAAGGGGCCGCGCGAGCCGTGCCCCGGGTGCGTCACGCCCGCTCCGCCAGCCGCTCGCACAGCAGGTCGGCGTAGGCCCGGGTGATCCCGTCGGGTGTCCGGTCGTACTCGGTCCGCTCCACCGACGCCCAGGCCGAGACGCTCGGGTTCACCTCGACGACCACTGGCCCGTCCGGCCCCTCCAGAAGGTCCAGCGAGGCGACGTCGAAACCCAGCACCGCCACCGCCCGGAGCGCCAACTCCTCGATCTCCGGCTTGCGTTCGGCGCGCTCCCAGCGGAACGGGTAGAGCGGGTGGTGGGTGTCGCCGTCCGGCGCGGTGCTCACGTGGTAGTAGCACGCCGCCACCCGCCCGCCGAGTACCACCAGCCGCAGGTCGCGCCCCGGGTTGGTGACGAAACGCTGTACGCAGAGCACCCCGTGACGGTCCAGCAGGTGCCAGACCAGGATGCCCGAGCGCCTGCCGAGCCCGCCCGGCACCTCGCCGCCGTGCACCCCCGGGCGCAGCCGCAGTACGTCGACCGAGGCGTGGCCGTAGCTCGGCTTGACCACCACGTCCCCCCACTCGGCGACGCAGGCGCTGACCTGCGCCACGCTCCGTGCCGCCCGGGTCGGCGGCACCGGCAGCCCGGCCGCGGCGAGCGCGGCCGTCTGCCGGAGCTTGTTGCGGTACGCGGCCAGGCTCGCCGCCGGGTTCACCAGGCGCGCGCCCCCGTCCTCCAGGAGCCCGAGCGCGGCCTGGAGGTCCGCCAGGCCCGCCGCCGGCTGCCGGGTGAAGACCATCGACCCGATGACGGCCAGCCGGGGCACCTGGAAGCCGCCGTCGGCCCGCAGCGCCCCCGGCGGCTCGCAACTGGGCGTCAGCCCGTCCCAGTCCACCACCTCGGCGCGCAGCCCGCGCCCGCCGAGCTCGTCACCGAGCATCCGCAGCTCGGCGTAGCTCTCGCCCCGGCCGACGATCCACACGTCCGCGGCAACAGTCCCGGCCATCGCACGCTCCTCCCGCTCCACCGCCTCGGCTTCCCAACGCCCTTGCACCGCCCGGGGTTACGGCCACAACCGCTCGGGGCCCCTCCAGGCACCCGCCCCACCACGACTCCCCTGAGGTGGCACTGACAACCCGGGGGCGCTGGCCTATCGTGCTTCACGGCCGTACGAACCGTGCCGGGAGGTGGGTGCACCGTGCTGAACGATCGTCTGCGGGCTGGGGCGCTGGAGGTGGCGGAGCGCTGCGCGACGCCGTTCTACCTGTTCGACCTGGAGCGACTCGGCGCCGACTACCGGGAGATGGAGCGGGTCTGGCGGCGGGAGTTCCCGAACCTGACGGTGGCGTACTCGTACAAGACCAATCCGCTGGCGGCGGTGACCCGGCGGCTGGCCGCACTCGGCGGGACGGCGGAGGTGGTGTCGGGGGCGGAGCTGTCCCTGGCCCTGTCGGACGGCTTCGCACCCGGGCGGATCGTCTTCGACGGGCCGGTGAAGAGCCCGGCGGAACTCGCTCTCGCGGCCCGGCTCGGGGTGCCCGTGCAGGTCGACTCGCTGACCGAGCTGGACGACCTGCTCGCGCTGCCCGACGGGCCCCCGCCGGTGGGCCTGCGGCTCGCCACCCGGGGCGGCGACGGCGAGTGGTCGCGGTTCGGGCTGGTGCCGGACGAGGTGGCACGGGCCCGGGAGCTGCTGGACCGGGCCGACCGGCCGGTGTGGGGGGTGCACGCCGGGGTCGGGACGCTCTCCGGGCCGGACGCGTACCGCGAGGCGCTGCTGTTCTGGGCGGAGACGCTGCGGGACCTGGCGAAGGCCGCCGAGGGCCGGCTGACGGTCGACGTCGGCGGCGGTTTCCCGCCGCGCGGAGTCCCCGGGCGCGGGTGGGAGGTGTACGCGGCGGCCGTGGCGGCCGGGTGCCGCGAGGCGGGGCTGCGCCCGGAGAAGGTGGACCTGCTGATCGAGCCGGGGCGCTCCCTCGTGGAGGAGCACGGCGCGCTGGTCTGCCGGGTGGCGGTCCGCAAGTCCCGGGACGGGCGCGAACTCCTGGTGCTGGACGGGGGCACCAACCTGGCCCGTACGGTGAAGAGCCGGGCGCACCCGATCGAGTTCCCCGCCGCGCCGGGCGACCTCGACGGCCGCTACCGGCTGCTCGGCGCCAACTGCTACGAGGGCGACGTGTTCGCGGACGACGTCGCGGGGCCGGCCGGGGCGGCGCCGGGCGACGTGGTGGTGATCGGCGGCGCCGGGGGCTACGACCAGCCGTTCGCCCACCTGTGGGTACGGCCCCGGCCGCCCGTCCACGCGCTGGACGGCGACACCTGGTCGGTCGTGCGGGAGCGCGGCGACACCATCCGGTGAACGGGCCTGGCCGGAACCCGCCGGGCGCCGAGTACCGTGACCGCGCGCCCCCTTGAGGCCGGGTGAGCGAATGGCTACCGTCGGCCACCGTTCGGGCTCTCGACCGGTTGAGGACGTGATGGTTCCCATGGCTGACGACACCAGGACCGCCGACGGCGAGAGCTGGCCGGGGCTGGACGAGGCGTTCACCCGGCAGGTCGGCGCGGTCGGTGGGACGGCGGAGGGCCGGGCGCTGGCCGAGTCGCACACCGTGGGCGACCCGGCCGCCGGGAAGGCGCGGCCCCTCGGCCTCCCGCTGCGGCTGCGGCCTGGCCTGCGCGCGGAGTTGGAGTCCCTCGTCGCCGCCTGCACCCGGATGCTCGAAGCCGTCATGATCGCCTGGGAGCACGATCCGCGGGTGCGCCGGGTACTCACCGTCCCGGAGCCGCTGGGCACCCTGGCGACAGAAGCCCGCGACACCCGGGTGCACGTGCTGCGGCTCGACCTGCTACCCCAACCCGACGGCCGGTGGGGCGTGTTGGAGACCAATGCCAACTGTCCGGGCGGGCTGGCCGTGGTCGGCCGGGCCCGGGCCGCCTGGCGGCCGCTGCTCACCCGGCAGGGGATCGACCTGCCCCGGGCGCTGCCCGCCGACGACGCCACCTGGACCGGCCGCTGGCTGCTCGACCTCGCCGAACAGGAGACCGGCCGACGGCCGGACACCGTGGCACTGCTGTATCCGCACCACACCAGCCGCAACGCCGTCCAGTCCTACCACGACGGCCTGAACGCGCTCGGCGTCCGCGTCCTGCACGCCGACCCGCGCGAGCTGCGCACCGGCGCGGACGGCGGCGCCACCCTGCACGGCGAGCCCGTCCGGCACGCCTACGCCAAGATCCAACTTCCGGAGCTCCAGCACCTCTTCGGCGACCTGGGCCCCTGCCTGCAGGCCCTGCGCGAGCGCGCCCTGTTCGTACAGAACGGCCTGCGCGCCCGGCTCCTCGGCGACAACAAGCTCTGCCTCGCCGTCCTCTCCGACCCCCGCTTCGCCGACCTCTTCGACCCGGCCGACCACCGGCTCGTCCAGCCGGCCGTCCCGTGGTCGCGCAACATCGCCCACTGCGACGGCCCGACCGTCCGCCGGATCACCCGCGACCGCGGGCGGTACGTCCTCAAGAGCCCGCTGGACACCAACGGCCGCGGCGTGGTCGTCGGCCCGGACACCGACGACGCCGCCTGGGCGGACGCCGTCACCCGCGCCGTCGGCGAGGGCTGGCTGGTCCAGGAGCACCTGCCCAGCCCGCGGCTGCGCGGCGGCCCCGACGGATCCTCCGCCCACCACGACGTGGCGGTCGGCGCCGTCAGCGGCCGCCTGGTCTCCGCCTTCGTGCGCAGCGGCCACGAGGCCCGGCTCAACGTCTCCCGCACCGGCCGCCTCCATCCGCTCTACCTCTGAGCGGCGCCCTGGGCCGCCCCGAACGGATCGTGCGGGCGTCCGGCGGCGGCCCTCTTCTGGCCGTCGCCGGGCCTCGGTAGAGTGGGGACGCGAAGAACCGGCGTCCCGGCGCCCGGCCGCGGGGCGCCCTGCCCCAGGACGCCCGGCGGAGCGATCGATCCGCCCGCCTTGCCTGTGCGAACCCGCCTTGCCTGTGCGAACCCGTGGCAGCCCAAGCTCACCGAACCGGAGGCACTGTGCCCAGCTCGGACGACGAACTCTGCACCTCCGCACGCGAGATCCTCCGCTCCACCCGCTACCTGACGCTCGGCACCGCCTCGCCGCAGGCCGTCCCATGGGTGTCCGCGCTGGCCCACGCCTGGGACGACGAGGACCGGTTCTACTGGATCTCGGGGCTGGACACCCTCCACTCCCGGAACATCGCGGCCAACCCGGTGGTCTCGCTGACGGTCTACGACTCCAACCCGGCCGGCGGGGGCGGCGACGCGCTCTACGCGCTCGCGCGGGCCGAGGTCCTGGAGGGTGCGGACCTGGTCGAGGGCTGCGAGCTGTACTACCGGCGGCGCTACCCGGACGAGGCGGCGCGGGCCCGACGGGCCCGCCCGCCGCAGGACTTCGCCGGGGACTCCCCGATCCGGATCTACCGCGCCCAGGTCACCGCCTACTCGATGCTCTCCCCGGCCGGCCACCCGGTCCACGGCGACGAGGTCAACTACCGCGTCGTCATCCCGTTCAGCACCAAGCAGCTCGCCGACTGAGCGCCCGAGCGGCGGACGGCGGTGCCGCCCTCGTCCTGGACGAGGGCGGCACCGCCGTCGGGGTTCCGGGGTGGGGCGGCGTCAGGCCAGCACTCCCTTGGCGATCCGGAAGGCGTTGGCGGCGACGGTCAGGGCCGGGTTGACCGCCGCCGACGAGCAGAACACCGAGGCGTCCGCCACCCAGAGGTTGTCGTGCTCGTGGGTGCGCCCGGCCGGGTCGACCACGCTGGTGGCCGGGTCGGTCCCCATCACGGCGGTGCCGCACTGGTGGGAGTTGGTCTCGATGCCCATCCGCCGGGTGAACACCAGCGGGTAGCCGGCCGCGCGCAGCGCGCGGGTGGTGCGCCGGACCAGTTCCCGGTGGGCGCCGAGGTTGTTGGGCCGCCAGTGCACGGTGATCCGTCCGGCCGCGTCCAGCAGGACGCGGTTGTCCTGGGTCGGCAGGTCCTCGCTGGTCAGGTAGAGGTCGAGGCTGCGGTCGGTGACGAAGCGCCGGACCGCGGCCGGCACGTGCGGGCTGGCCGCGCGCACCATGGGCTCCTGGAGCTTGCCGAGCATCTGGACGTTGCCCAGCGGGGGGCGGCCGCCCTTGGCGAGGTACCAGTCGTTGATGCCCAGGGTCTTCTGGAAGACCGCCCGGTTGCGGCGGGCGGGGTCGGCGGCGACCAGGAAGGTGCTGTTGTGCACGAGGTAGTTGCGCCCGACCTGGCCGGAGCCGTTGGCGAGGCCCGAACGCAGCAGCAGCACCGCGGTGTTGACGGCGCCGCAGGCGAGCACGAAGCGCTCGGCCCGGATCGTCAGCTCCCTGCCGTCCCGGGTCGCCACGGCGTGGGTCACCCGCCCGGTGGCGTCGGCGTGCAGCCGGCCGACCAGGGTGCGGGTCAGCAGCCGGACGTCGCCGCCGGCCAGGGCGGGGCGCAGCGCGCGGACGTCGGCGTCGCTCTTGGCGCCGACCAGGCAGGGGAAGCTGTCGCAGGTGGCGCAGCGCACGCAGGCGCCGCCCTCGCGCAGGTCGATGCCGGTCGGCAGGTGGAAGGGGTTCAGGCCCTGGTCGCGCAGGCGGTGGGCGAGGTCGACGACCGCGCCCTCGTGTTCCACGGCCGGGTGGGGGTAGTCGGTGGAGCGCCACGGGTCGGTGGGGTCCTCGCCGCCGGCGCCGTGCACCCGGTAGAGGTCCTCGGCCCGGCCGTAGTGGGGTTCCAGGTCGGCGTAGTCGATCGGCCAGCCGGGCGAGTCGCCCTCGGCGTGGGCGACCGGGCCGAAGTCGGTCTCGCGGAAGCGCGGGAGGGTGGCGCCGTAGACCTTGGTGTTGCCGCCGACGTAGTAGTGGACGCCGGGCTGGAAGGGCCGCCCCTGCGCGTCCTGCCACTGGTCGCCGTTGCGGTAGCGGCCCTGGACGAAGACCGCCTCCGGGGACCAGTTCTGCTGCTCGCGCGGCAGGAAGTCGCCGCGTTCGACGACGAGGATCCGCGCGCCGGAGGCGCGCAGCGCGTGGGCGAGGGTGGATCCGCCCATGCCGGAGCCGATGATCGCGAGGTCGCAGTCGACCTCCGGTCCGTCCGGCTCGATGACGCCGGGGAGCCGGTGCGGTGCCTGGTCGTCCGTCATCCGGTGGTCTCCCGTCGGGTGGTCTGGAGCAGCCGTTCGGTGATCTCGTGGGCGAAGGCCATCACGGTGCCCTGGGGGCTGATGCCGGTCGCGCCCGGGAGCACCGAGGCGTCGCAGAGGTGGAGGTTGTCGAAGCCGTACGGCCGTCCGGCGGCGTCGCAGAGCCCGCCGTGGGCCGGGTCGCCCATCGGGCAGGAGGCCATGGCGTGGACGGAGACCAGCGGCCAGTCGGCGAGGGCGCTGCGGTCGGCGCACTGCCGGGCCTCCGCCTCCGAGCGCAGCGGGGGGCCGGGGAACGGCGGGTGGATCTCGGTGGCGCCGGCGGCGAGCAGCAGGCGGGCGGTGCGGTGGAGCGCGGAGCGCAGCCGGGCGCCGTCGGCGGCGGTGAGCCGGTGGCGCAGCAGGGTGTGGCCGCCGGGCAGGGCGGTGACGGTGACCGGTCCGTCCACCCGGACCTGGGCGGTGAACAGGGCGACCCGGTCGAGGTCCGCCAGCACGGTGTTGACGGTCCGCGGGTCGTGGCCGGCCAGGGCGGCCCCGAGGGCGCCGGGGGTGAGGTTGGCGGGCATCACCAGCAGTCCCTCGTCCTGGAAGTGCTGGAGCTGGGCGGTGAAGATGGTGCCGTTGGTGGCCCGTACCGGCTCCCGGAAGCGGGCGACGACCTTCAGGTTGACGTGGACGGCGGTGCGCCGGCCGGCCCGGCGGCGGTGGATGCCGCTGCGCTGGAGCAGGGCGGGGGTGCCGATCGGGCCGGCGGCGAGCACCACGGTGCGCGGCCGGTAGCCGACCGGTTCGCCGTCGGGGCCCACGGCGTGGACCTCGGTGACGCGCCCGCGGCGGTGGCCCAGCCTCAGCACCCGGGTGCGGGGGCGGATCAGCGCGCCGTGGCGTTCGGCGGCGGGCAGGTAGCTGAGCAGCATGCTCTGCTTGGCGCCGGACGGGCAGCCGGTCGGGCAGCGGTTGGCGTGCGAGCAGCCGGGGGCGGCGCGGCGGGCCGCGGCCCAGTGCCAGCCGAGCCGGTCGGCGCCGTCGGCGAGCAGCCGGGAGTCGCGGTTGCCGTCGCCGGGCTGCTGGGCGGCGACGCCGAGGCGACGCGTGATCTCGCGCAGGTGGCCGTCGAGGTCGGTGCGGCGGTAGCCGTCGGTGCCGGCCCGGTGGGCCCAGCGGTCGAGCAGGTCGGCGGGCGGTTCCCAGAGCAGTCCGCCGTTGACGACGGTGGTGCCGCCGACGCAGCAGCCCTCGCCGAAGGCGATGACGGGCCGGCCGTGGATGGGGGCCAGGCCGGCGTGCCGGTAGAGGCGGCGGAGGTTCTGCGCGGGCGAGGCGGCGGCGAGTTCGGCCGTCGTGACCCGCGGGCCCTCCTCCAGGACGACGGTCTCGCGTCCGGCCCGGGCCAGGCCGAGGGCGGCGACGCTGCCGCCGGCGCCGGAGCCGATCACCAGGGCGTCGCAGTCGATCGGGCGCGGTGGCCGGCTCATCGGGCGGCCATCCGCTCGGCGGTCCACGACGCCGGGACGCGCGCGGGCCGCAGGTCGGGACCGTCCCCGGCGGTGGTGGCCGCGGCGGCGTCCAGCCCGCTGTACAGGGCGAGGGTCTCCGCGGTGCGCACCGCCCGCCCGAGCAGCGGCAGCCGCTCCACCCGCCGGAGCCCGGCCAGCAGGGCGTCCGGCGGGGCGGCGGCCGGGCGGCGGCCGGTCAGCAGCAGGAGCGCGAGCGGCACCAGCCACAGCGCCACGGCCAGGCCCGCCCGGTAGTGCGGGGCCAGTTCGGCGAGGCTGCCGAGGACGTGGGCGCGGGCCGCCGCGCGGGCCGCCACGCCGCCCAGGGCGGGGTGGCGCAGCGTCCAGATCCGCAGCAGGAGGTCGATCGTCACGGGCGGAGCCTCCCGGCGGCCAGTTCCCTGGCCAGTCGGCCGAGCAGGCGCACCGCGCCCTGTCCGAGCACGTCGTCGAGCGCCCGGAGGAAGGTCTGCGCCTCGGCCTCCTCGGCGACCAGCGGCGGCGCGACGATCAGCGGCAGGCCGTGGTTGGACCCGAAGAAGGTGAGCACGCCGTGGTCGCGGTAGAGGGCGGCGATCACCGCGCCGGTGATCAGTTTGGTCCGCAGCCGGGCGTCGCGTCCGAGTGCCGCCGGGAGCAGCGGCAGCAGGCGGTCGAGCGAGGCCGGCCCGGCCTTGAGGAAGACGCCGTGCAGGGCGCCGCACCCGGAGGTCGAGGCGACCAGGGCGGGGTGCCGGTCGGCGATGTCCCGCAGGCCGGTCTCCAGGACGGCGCCGAGCTTGCGGGCGCGTCCCGGGTAGTCGTCCTCGACGGCGACGGCGACGGCCTCCAGCGCGGTGGCGGTCTCCTCGCCGAAGCCGTAGTAGGTGGTGCTGTGCAGGGTGGCGTCCTGGAGGTTGTCGTAGGCGCGGCGGAAGACCGGGCCGCGGGCCACGTACCCGGCGATGGAAGCCTTGCCGCCGCCGAAGGACTTGGACATCGTCACCACGTCCGGGACCAGCCCGGGGTGGTGCATGAAGTGGAACAGCGCGCCGGTGCGGCCCCAGCCGGTGTAGACCTCGTCGAAGACCAGCACGATGTCCCGTTCGGTGCACAGCCGGCGGACCTCGCGCAGGAACTCCCCCGGGCACTCGCGCAGGCTGGAGGCGCTGAACGGCTCCAGCACCACCGCGTAGACGTCGCTGCCGCCGTCGAGCGCCCGGTGCCGGTCCAGGGCGAGGGCGAAGGAGTCGAGGTCGCCGTAGCCGAAGTAGTCGGTGCCGGGGATCCTCGGGTAGTCGAAGTGGAGTTCGGGCGAGGCGGTCAGGCTGCCCGCGCCGAGCAGTTTGCCGTGGAAGGAGATGTCGGTGTGCAGCACCGTGCCGCGGCGGCCCGCGTGGTACTTGTAGGCGAGCTTGACGGCGCCTTCGACCGCCTCCGCACCGGAGTTGGGGAAGTAGCTGACGTCGAGGTCGCCGGGGAGCAGCCGGGCCAGGTTGTGGCTGAGGGCCGCGACGTAGGGCGAGAGGTAGTTCTTGTGGACCTCCATCCGGCGCCGCTCGGCGAAGCGCCGGCGGGCGGCGAGGATCCTCGGGTGGTTGTGGCCGTGGTTGAGGACGCCGATCCCGCCGGTGAAGTCCAGGACGCGCCGGCCGTCGCGCAGGGTGATCCAGCAGCCCTCGGCGCTCTCGACCAGGTCGTGCCCGAAGCCGAACGCGCCGACCAGGGAGACCTGGCTGCGGCTGACGAAACTCCGGTAGAGCGCGTGCACCTGGTCCTCGGTCAGGTTCTCGGCGGCCGCGATGTCCAGCAGGTCGTTCATACCGCCTCCTCGGTCGGTGCCGTGCGGAGCCCCGCGTGCCCGCGGGTGCGGATCCGGTCCGCGATCAGCCGTCCGGCCGACCGGCCGTGCCGTACGGCGTAGTTGGTGCCGCGGTCCTCCGGGAAGACCTGCGCCATGCTCGACATGTAGAGGCCGGGCACGGCGCACTCGACCTCGGGGACGCGCCGGGAGTAGCCGGGGGTGATCACCGGCTGGGCGTGCTCGGCCCGCCAGACGTGGTAGCGGTGCACCCAGTCCTCGCGGAACCGCGGGAACATCCGGCGCAGGTGGGGCAGGCTGTGGCGGTAGACCTCCTCGTCGCTCATCCGGTACAGCTCGGCGTCGACCGGGAGGTACTTGGAGAGGTAGACGAGGTGGCGGCCGCCGTAGCGGTCCGGTGCGTCGAGGTTGGTGTGCTCGATGACGCCGACGTACGGGAACGCCGGGTCGGTGACGTTGAGCCAGTAGGTGTCGGACAGGGCCCGGCGGTTCTCCAGGACCAGGCAGAGGTTGGCCAGGTACGGGACGGAGCGCAGCCTGCGCACCAGCGCCGGGACGGCCGGGTGGGCGCCGGCGGCCCCGTCGAGCATGCCGGCCAGCGGGCCGGGGGCGGTGGTCACCAGGACGCGGGGTGCGCGCAGGACGCTCCCGCCCGTCCGGACGCCGGTCACGCCCCGCTCCCCGACCAGCACCGAGTCGACCGGGCTGCCGGTGCGCAGGTCCACGCCCAGGTGCTGGAGCCGGTCGCGCCAGGCCTCCAGCAGCGCGCCGGAACCGCCCCGCAGGTAGTGCAGCACCTCCTTGCCCGAGCGGGACCGGCTGCCGCCGCGCAGGTGCAGCTTGGTCCACATCCAGGTGGCGCCGACCTCGGAGGCGTAGGAGCCGAACTTGCCCTCCAGCAGGGGGCGCCAGACCACCTCGAAGGACCGACGCCCGCCCAGCTGGACCAGCCACTGCTCGGCGGTGAGCGCCTCCAGTTCGCGCCAGTGCCGCACCCGGCCGGCCCGTACGGCCGACAGGCCGAGCCGCAGCCGGTCGACCGGGGGCAGCGGGGCGAAGCGCAGCACGTCGAGCGGGCTGGAGAGGCGGTACACCGAGTTGGCGTGGTAGACGCCGGTGCGGGTGGGGTGGCGTTCGATCAGGTCCGCGCAGCCGAGTTCGGCGCAGAGCCGGAAGATCTCGTGGTCGGAGTCGAACCAGTGGTGGTAGAACCGCTCCAGCTGCCGGTCGCCGACCGGGAAGGTCGCGGCGAGGCCGCCGATCCGGTCGGCCGACTCGACGACCCGGCAGCGCAGGCCCGCCAGGGCGAGTTCGTGCGCGGCGGCCAGGCCGGTGAAGCCGGCGCCGACCACGATCACGTCGGCGTCGTCGGCACCCGGGCCGGCACCGGGCACCGGGTCGGCGGCGTGCGGCCGGCCGCCGCGGCCGGCCGGGTCGGCGGCGGTCACCGGCCCAGCACTCCCGCCACGGCGGTGCGGAACCGCTCGGCGACCGCGTCGACGTCGGCCGGGGTGCTGCGCGCGGTCAGCCCGAAGTCGGCGCCCAGGTAGGTGTCGGTGAGCCCGACGGTCAGCGCCAGCGAGCGGGCCAGGACGTCGTCCGTCCTCGGCAGCGCGCCGGCCCGGTAGTCGTGCCGGGCCGTGTCGGGCGGCCGGCGGAACGGGCTCGGCCGGGCGTCGCCGGCCATCAGGGCGGTGAGTTCGGGCAGGCCGCCGTAGTAGTGCTTGGGCGAGTGGAGCAGCGTACGGGTGCCGAGTTCCTTGGCCACCGCGTCGGCGCTCGCCGCGTCGTCGAAGAGGTAGACCAGCAGGGTCGCGCAGTCGCCGTCGGCGTCGTGCAGCAGGCGCGGGCGCAGGCCGTCGCGGGCCGGGATCGCCGCGGCCAGCGCCCGGGCCAGCGTGCGGTTGTGGTCCAGGACGGCGTCCAACCGGGCGAGTTGGGCGCGGACGACGGCCGCGGTGAAGGCGTTCATCCGCAGGTTGAGGCCGAAGAGCCGGTCCCCGTCGCCGGTCTCCTCCCCGTAGGGGAACCAGCCGTGGTGGTGGAAGGAGTAGGCGCGCTGGAAGAGCCGCTCGTCGGGGGTGAGCAGGAAGCCGCCGTCGCCGCCGGTGATCACCTTGAAGATGTTGGTGGAGAAGGCGCCGGCCTGGCCGAAGGTGCCGACCGGACGGCCCCGGTAGGTCGCCCCGCAGGCCTGGGCGGCGTCCTCCAGCAGGAACAGCCCGTGGTCGTCGGCGATCTGCCCGAGGGCGGCCAGGTCGCAGGGCGCGCCGAGCATGTGGATGGGCATGACGGCCTTGGTGCGCGGCGTGATCCGGGCCAGGACGTCGGCCGGGTCGAGGGTCAGCGACTCGTCGATCTCGGCGAACACCGGGGTGGCGCCCGCGAAGACGACGGCCGAGACGGAGGCGGCGTAGAGGTAGCCGGGGACGATGACCTCGTCGCCCGGGCCGATGCCGAGCGCGGCGAGCGCGGCCAGCAGGGCGGAGGTGCCGCTGTTGACGGCCAGGCAGTGCGGGCTGGCGAAGCGTGCGGACAGCTCCCGCTCCAGGCCCCGGACCTGGGCGTCCACGCCGGGTGGGCGGGAGTGGGCGTCGGAGGTGGCGAGCCAGGAGTCGACGACTTCGAGGAGGTTGCGGCGCTCCTCGGCGCCGAAGTGCGCGTATCCGGGACCAGGCATGAGGCTCCTTGGTCGGGCGTCGGTCGGTGCTCGGTTCGGTGCTCGGTCGGTTCTCGCTCGGTGTTCGTTCGGTGCTCGGTCGGATGTCGGGGAACGTCGGCCGCCCGCGCTCCGGCTGGTGCGCGGGCGGCCCGGCCGGCGCGGGCGGCCCGGCGTCAGAAGACGACGGGGCAGAACGGCGCCGGATCGTGGCGGAACGCCGTGGCGGCGGCCCGGACCGCGCCCGGGCGCAGTTCGCGCACCAGGCCCGCCCGGGCGAGCTGCACCAGGGAGGTGCCGCCGAGGTGCAGCGCTCCCAGCTCCCGGGCGGTCAGTTCCAGGTCGGCCGCCGCGGTGGTGGGCCGGCACTCGCCGCCCTCGGGGCCGGTGCGCAGCCGGAACCGCCGCTCGTTCCACGGGCAGAGCGGGTCGGTGACGTCCAGGACGACGTCGACCTCGGCGGCGTAGCCGCGCTGCTCCAGCGCCCGGTCCACGTCCACCAGCCGCACGTGCAGCTGGTCGCGCAGGACGGGCGCCGCGCTGCGGGGGTCGGTGAGCAGGGCGAGCACCGGGTCGTCCACCGGCCGGTCGGCGACCACGCTGCCGGCCAGGTCGACGTCGAGCAGGGCGCGCCAGAGCGCCGCGCCGGAGGCGGGGTCGCGCGCGAACAGCTCGCGCACCGACACCTCGTAGCGCGGCACCGAGTGCTCCCAGGCCGCGGTCAGCCGGTAGAGGGCGTAGCCGGACGGCTCCCCCCGCTCCTCGACCACCAGGCAGAGCAGGCGTCCGCTCCCACCGCGGTGGTCGGGCAGGTCCAGCACGGCCCGGGCGGCCCAGGCCTCGTCCCGGCGCAGCATCCCGGGGCGTTCCCCGACGCACTGGGCGTAGACCGCGGCGATCGCGGAGGAGTGCTCCTCCGGCTCGCCGATCCGGACGGTCCGCTCGCCGCCGGCGGTGTCACGCAGCTCCCGGGCGTGCCGGGGGATCCGGATCTTGGCGGCCTGGCTGGCGAGGCCGAACCCGAAGCGGCCGTAGATCCCGGCCTCGGTGGTGTTGAGGACCGCCACCGGCTCGGCGCCGCCCTCGTGCAGGGTGTGCAGGACGCGCAGCACCATGCCGCTCATCACCCCGCGCCGCCGGTGCTCGGGCGCGACGGTCACGTAGCCGAGGCCGGCCACCGCCCGGGGGCCGCCCGGCAGGGTCATTTCCAGCGAGTAGACGGCACAGGTGCCGCAGGTGCGGCCGCCGATGCGGGCGACCAGCGATCGTTTGGGTTCGAAGATCGACGCCGCCGAGGCGTGGTAGTCCGCGGAGTGCCCGTAGCCCCCGTACGCCAGTTCCACGACCGGAACGAGATCGTCCCAGGAATCGGCGGCGGACATCTCCGGGACGGCAGAGAATTCGGGCATGCCTATCACGCGCTCCTCACATCAGGAAGATCCCCGGGAATTCAGATCATGACGGTCCGGCATATGAGACGGCGCGTTTCCCGAGACAGGTGGACCAGCACACCCGGGTGACCGGTGACCGGATCACGTCAGAAGTCACAGGTATAGCACGATCGAACCACGCGGCGTCAAGAAGACGGAACCGCACCACGGTTCACGGCTCCGGCACCGTGATCGGCATTCTCAACCGGAATTCCATTCCTCGCATTAAGCACTCTTGTGATCAATGGAAGATTCACTCAGACTCGCTGCGGTGGATGATCCCTGGTGCGCCAGCGATCCACTCTGATCCACCCCCCTGCCCGTTTGTGTGATCACAGCGAGGAGACAGGTATGTCCAACCCCAGGTTCATCGCCGGCAACACGCCCGTGGGCGACTGGCAGCAGCATGTCGAGGAGGACAACGGGACCGGCATCTACATCGACGTCGACACCTCCGCCGGCAACTTCAGCGAGACGCCGGTCTACACCGCGAACCTCTGCGGCCGCGACTCGATGTGGACGACCACCGGGGGGAACACCATCTACACCCCCACCTCGAAGGGCTTCCGGATCTACGTCCGCTGGCAGGACGGCCGTCCGCTGACGGTCGACTACGCGGTGAGCCACGGCTGGTACATCAGCTGGGTGGCCACCGAGGTCTGAGCCCCGCCCCGGTCCCGTTGAGGCCCTGAACCGCTCCCGGGCCGGCCCGTGCCGCATCTGCCGCGGCCGCGGGCCGGCCCGGTCGCGCCGGGCCCGTTCCCGTCCCCGCCCCCTGATCCCGTTCCCCCTCCTCCCGCCCTCCGTTCCCGCCCCCTGTCCCCCCGTCCTCGTTCAGCGACCAAGGGAGAGCCATGCGAGCCCCGACCGAGCGGCAGCTGGGCCAGTTCCGCGGCGACACCGTCCCCCACCACCCGGACGTCACCGCCTGGAGCCTCGTCGAGGCGGCGGCCGCCCGCACCCCCGACGCCGTCGCGGTCGAGCATCCCGGCGGAACCCTGACGTACCGCGGACTGATGGCCCGGGTCGACGCCCTGGCCGGCCGGCTGGCCGACGCCGGGGTGCGCCGGGGCGGCTTCGTTCCGCTGGTGATGGCCGGCGGGCCCGAACTGCTGGTCGCCATGCTCGCCGTGATGCGCTCCGCCGCCGTGTTCGTCCCGCTGGACGAGCAGTGGCCCGGCCCGCGCCTGCACGCCATGGTCGGGGCGTGCCGCCCCGCCGCGGTCCTGCTCTCCCCCGGCGCCGCCCCGGACGGCTGGTCCGCGCCGGCCATCGCCGTCGATCCGGTCTCCGGGCCCGCGCCGGCCCTCCCCGCGCGGCCGGTGCCGGCGCCGCCCCGCCCGGACGAACTGGCCTACGGCTTCTACACCTCGGGCTCCACCGGCACCCCCAAGTGCGCCCTCAACCTGCACAGCGGCCTGGCGAACCGGCTGCTCGCCATGGGCCGCCGGTTCGGATCGAGCCCGCGGAACGTGGTGCTGCAGAACAGCCGGCACACCTTCGACTCCTCGCTGTGGCAGCTGCTCTGGCCGCTCACCTGCGGCAGCCGGGTCGTCATCCCCCGCCCCCACGACATCCTCGACCTCACCGCCACCGTCGAGGTGATCGGGCGCCATCGCGTCACGATGACCGACTTCGTGCCCACCATCCTCACCGCCCTCGTCGAACTGCTCGACTCCCGGCCGGAGTTGGTGGACGGCCTGGCGAGCCTGCGGATGCTGCTGGTCGGCGGCGAGGAGATCGCCCCGGAGAGCGTGCGCGCCCTGCAGCGGCTCCTCCCGCGGCTGCGGGTGACCAACACCTACGGCCCGACCGAGGCCTCGATCGGCTCCGTCTTCCACGAGGTGTCCCCCGAGGACCCCGCCCCCGTGCCGATCGGCCGGCCGATCGACAACACCTGGGCGGTCGTGCTCGACGAACACGGGGAACCGGCCCGCACCGGGGAGATCGGCGAGATCTGCATCGGCGGCGCCTGCCTGGGCACCGGCTACCTCGGCGACCCCGACCGCACCGCCCTGGCCTTCGTCGGCAACCCGTTCCCCGAACTGCCCGGGGAGCGGATGTACCGCACCGGCGACCTCGGCCACTACGGCGCCGACGGGCTGCTCTACTTCGACGGCCGGCGCGACCAGCAGGTGAAGATCGGCGGCGTGCGGGTCGAACTCTCCGAGATCGAGCACGCCATCGCCTCCCACCCCGCGGTGCGCGAGGCCAAGGTGCTGGTCAGCGACCACGGCGGCGGCCAGCACCTGGCCGCTTTCTTCACCGTACGGGGCGAACTGACGAAGGAGCGGCTCCGGTCGCACGTCCGCGCGCTGCTGCCGGCGGAGCTCGTCCCGAAGCGGTTCGTCAGGCTCGACGCCGTCCCGGTGAACGGCAACGGGAAGACGGACCGCAGGGCCCTCGCGGAACTCCTGAAGTCCGCCTCGCCGACCGGGCCCGACGGCTGGACGGCCACCGGGAGCAGCACCGAACGCGTCCTCGCCGAACTGTGGAACGCCCTGCTGCCGGAACCCGTCACCAGCCCCGACGCCGACTTCTTCGACAGCGGGGGCGACTCGCTCCACGCCCAGCGGCTCGCCCTCGCGGTGTCGGCCCGCTTCGACACCCCGCTCTCGATCCGGGACATCGTCGACGCGCCGACCATCGCGCTCCAGGCCGCCGCGCTCGACGGCGGCCGCGCCCTGCCCGCCGCCCCGACCGCCACCGCGGCGCCCGCCACCGACCTGGCGCTGCCCGTCGACATCCGGCCGACCGGCACCCCGTCCGGGCCGCCGCGGCACGTGCTGCTCACCGGCGCGACCGGGTTCATCGGCGCCCAACTGCTGCACGACCTGCTGGAACGGACCGACGCCACCGTGCACTGCCTGGTCCGCGCCGACGGCCCGGGGGCGGCCCGCCGACGGGTGGTGGACGCCCTGCACCGGTACCGGCTGTGGTCCGACCGGACCGCCCACCGGATCCACGCCGTCCCCGGCGACCTGAGCGGTCCCGCGCTCGGCCTCGATCCGGCCGACCACCGCCGGCTGGCCGAACAGGTGGACACCGTGGTGCACGCCGGGGCCATGGTCAACCTGGTGCGCGGCTACCGCGCCCACCGCCGCACCAATGTGACCGGCACCGTAGAACTGCTCCGGCTCGCCGCCACCGGCCGGCCGGCGATGGTGCACTTCGTCTCCACCCTCGCCGCCTGCCCGGCGGGGCCGGCCGGGGACACCCCGGTCCCGGAGCGCCCCGTCCCGGCCGGACGCACCCCGGACACCGGCTACGGGCAGTCCAAGTGGGCCGCCGAACAGCTGGTCCAGGCCGCCGCGGACCGCGGTCTGGCGGTCGCCGTGCACCGGCTCGGCGAGGTCATGCCGTCCACCCGCACCGGCATCCCCAACCCCGGCTCGCGGGTCGAGCTGCTCATCCGGGCCTGCCTGCGGGTCGGCGCCTACTTCACCAGCGACCTGAGCACCGACTACACCCCCGTCGACCACGTCGGGCGGCTGCTGGTCGCCGCCGTCACCCACCGTCGGTCCGGCTACTTCCACCTGCTGCGCCCCGGTCCGCTGCCGCTCGACGACCTGCTCGGCGGCTTCGGATCGGCCTTCGGCCTGCGCAAGGTCGAGTACCAGGACTTCTGGCAGGCCGTCCACCGGGCCGCCGCCGCCGCGCCCGACGATCGCCGGCTCGCGGGGGCACTGGCGCTGCTGCCGGTGCCGACGAGCCGCCCGGAGCGCTCGCCGATGGCCTTCGAGGACGCCGCCGCCCGCTTCGGCACCACCCGGGCCGCCCGGCTCGCCGTCCTCGCCGACGCCCGGGCCCTCCCGTCCAACCCCGACGGCCTGCACCGCTACGTCGCCCACCACGCGGACCGCCGGGGCTGACCTCCCGGTGCGGGTCCGCGGCGGACCAGGCACCGGGGTCCCCGGCGTGGGGAGCCGGCCGGGCCGGCTCCCCACGCCGGGGACGGGCCCGCCGCTACCGCGCGGCGGCGCCGGTGAGCCGCTCCGCCACCGCCGTCGGCGACGGCATCGCCGCGATCTCGGCGGCGACCTCCCGCGCGGCCCGGCTCAGCGCGCCGTCGGTGAGCAGCCGGTCGAGCAGCTCCGGCCCGATCTCCCCGGCGCCCGCGCCGAGCCCGGCTCCGCGTTCGCGCACCGCGTCCGCGGTGATGAAGCGGTCGGATCCGTCCGGCAGCACCAGCTGCGGGATGCCCGCGTCCAGCGCGCTGAGCGCGGTGCTGCTGCCTCCGTGGTGGATCGCGGCCGCGCAGGTCCCCAGCAGCGCCCGCCACGGGACCCAGCCGTACGGGCGGACGTTGTCCGGCAGGGTGCCGAGCTCGCCGAGGTCGAGTTCGCCGGTCGCCAGCACGAACTCCGCGTCGACCTCGGCGGCCGCCGCGATCACCCGCTCCAGCCTGGTCAGGCCGTCGGTCTTGGGCGCGACGGTGCCCAGGGTCACCGCCACCCGCGGACCGTCGGCGGGCCCGGCCAGCCGGTCGGGCAGGGCGCCCTCGCCGTTGTAGGCGACGGGCCGCATCGAGCAGCCGTAGCGCTCCGATCCGGCCATGCTCGGCGGCGCGAGGTCGACGGTGTCCGCCGGTTCGGGCAGCTGGTCGATCCCGTGCCGGGCGAAGGTGTCCGCCATCTCCGCGAGCATCAGCGCGCGCAGCTTCGGGGTGCGGACGAACCCCAGGTCGTGCTGGACCGCGGGCACGCCCAGCCGGGTCGCCGCGAGCAGTGCCACCGGGAACTGGTAGTCGTACACCACCAGGTCCGGCCGCCACCGCGCGGCGAGCTCGACCATGGCGTCGGCCACCGCGCTGTTGACGTGGGCCGCCAGCGGGACGAACGCCTCGCGGTCGGCCGAGTTGCTCTCGACCACCCGCCGCATCAGGTCGGGCCGCCGGGTGCGGCCGGCCTCCCGGATCTCCTTGCGCCAGTCGACCCCCGGCGCGACGGGCAGGTACGGCAGTCCGGATCCGGCGACCGGCTCGCCGCCGTCCATCGAGGCCACCGCGACCTCGTGGCCGAGCGCCCGCATCGCCCTGGCCAGCGGGACCAGCGGGAAGAGGTGGCCGATGCCGGGGGCGCCGGCGAACAGTACGCGCATGAAGGAACCTCGGTGGTCGGGACGGGGGGTCAGGAGGCGGCCCGGTGCAGGGCGGCTTCCATGCCGTTCAGCACGGCGTTGCAGTCGCGCTGCAGGGTGGCGGCGTCGACGGCGCTCAGCAGGTAGACCCCGAGCCAGTTGCGCGATCCCGCGGACGGGTCGAAGGCGGGCACCGGCTGTCCGGCCGGCATGGCGAAGGCGGGGACGGCCTCGATGGTGCTGCCCGGGGACAGCAGGCTCTGCCAGTCCACGGCCTGCGGGTTCCAGACCGGCGTGCTCCGCCAGGGCACGCCCGCCGCGTCGGCCGGCACGACGGCGAGCGACGCGGCGGCCCTGACCCCGTCGGTGAGCATGGCCTGCGGGTAGTCGACCCGCTCGCCGAGCAGTTGCCGGACCAGCATGCCGATCGGGTCGAGCCCGAAGACCTCCTCGACCTGCCGGGTCGTCAGCAGGCCGCCGAACCGGGCCGCGGTCTCGATGACCACCAGCTCGCCGTCCTTCATCAGCTTCAGCTCGGTGTGGGTGCCGCAGTTCTCCAGCCCGAGCGCGTCGACGGCCTGCCGCGAGACCTCCTCGATCCGGCGCTGCAGCGGCACCGCCATGACGGACGGCGAGGTGCTGGCCACCTCGACGAAGGACGGCACGGTGGGCAGCTTGGCGGTGATGGCCAGCGGACGGTAGACGCCGTCCGCGACGATGCCCTCCACGCTCACGTAGTCGCCGTAGCCGGGCTCCTGGTACCAGCCCTCGGTGGAGCCCTGGGCGATCTCCTCGACCAGGCGGTCCCGGTCGGTGTCGGCGGCGTAGAGCTCGTTCATGCCGACCCGGCTGCCGGCCCGGAGTCCGCGCTCGATCCCGGCCCACGCGGGGGCGGCGTCCGCGGGCCCGTCCAGCACGATCTGGGCGACCGAGCCGGCGCCCCAGGCGGGCTTCAGCAGTAGCGGGGGCGTGAAGTCGGCGAGCGCGGCGTCCAGGTCGGCGAGGCTGTCGACCCGGCGGAACCCGGGTACCGGCACTCCGGCCTCGGCCCACGCCTCCCGCATCAGCCGCTTGTCCCGGGCGCGCAGGATGCCGGCGCCGGCCCCGGCCAGGTTGAGCCGGCTCGCGGCGTGCGCGACGGCCAGCACCGCGAACTCCGAGAGGGTCAGCACCGCGTCGGCCCCGATGGCCTTCGCGTGCTCCACGATCAGGTCGACCAGCTCGTCACCGCGCGGCGCGTCGGGCACCAGCTCGATGCCGGTACAGCTGGGCCGCCAGACGTCCTCCCCGGTGGTGGGCAGCGGCGCCAGCGCGAGGACGTGCAGCTCGCCGCAGGCGGCGATGCGCGGGAAGGCGTACTCCAGCGGGGCGCCGCCCTTGACGTAGACGTACAGAATCCGGTTCAACGTACTCTCTCCTGAGGGAAGTTCATTCGGCCCGGGGCATGCCGAGGCCGCCTCGTACGGGCCCCTGGACAGGCGGGGCCCGTACGGTGCTCCGGCAGCGTCAGCCGGCGGTGTGGAAGGGGCGCAGCTGCAGCAGGCTGACCCGGTCGCCCTCGATCGCCCACTCGATGTCGACCGGGGCCGCGTAGGTCTCGTCGGGTGCGAAGTGCGACTGCAGCAGCCTGCTGATCAGGGCCAGCCGGCGGACCAGCTCCTTGGTCCGGGTGTCAAGGTCGCCGGTGGCGGTGCCGAGTGACAGCGTCCGGCTGCCGCCCTCCATGGTGTTGCACAGGTACTGGAGCGGGGCGCCCCGGCCGGAGACCACGTCGGTCACCGAGCGCGGCGAGATGTTGAGGTAGACGTTGCGGAAGTCCTGCGGGCTCAGCGGGTTGCAGGTGACCAGGACGCCGCCGACGGTGGCGCCGACCTGCTCCTGGACGATCACGCCCATCCGGCAGTGGTCCAGGGGGATGCCCGCCTGGCGCCGCAGCAGCACCGCGCGCGGCGAGAAGAGCGAGGCCCACACCTCCCGGACCGCGTCCAGGACCGCCTCCGTGCCGCTGACCTGGGCCACCGATTCGTAGAGTCCGGCGGCGGAGAAGCCGGGCAGGTCCTCGGCGTTGGAGGAGCTGCGGACGACCTGGACGGCGGCGCCGTACAGGTGCCGGTCGAGGGCCCGGTCGATCTCGGCGCGGACCGGCTCGGGCAGCGGGGTGCCGCGGACCAGCCGCTGCACGTCGAGGCAGAGCTCCTCGATCCGCGACGTCCCCTCCTCCTGCCCGGCCGCGCCACCGCGCGGGGCGCCCTCGCCGAGGGCGGAGTCCAGCCGCTCGACGGCGTCCCGCAGCTCCGGCGAGGAGTCGAGGAAGCGCTGCTGGAGCGAGAAGGGCAGCACGATCCCGCGCGGCACCTCGGCGTGCTCCTTCACCAGCAGCCGCGCGGCGGCGTCCAGTTCGGTGCCGTCCGCGTCCTCCGGGAGGCCGAGCTGCCGGGCCAGGTAGCGCAGCAGGTCGGCCCGGGGCGGCCGGGGCACCTGGTAGAAGCCGAGCCAGCGGGGCGAGCCGTGCTGCAGCAGGTGGGTGAGTTCACCGAGGTTGGCGGCCTTGGTGCCGAACCGGACGTGGTCGCCCTCGCGCAGTTCGAACAGCGGGGTGACCGGCGTGGGCGCGAGGTCGGGCCGGTCCACGGTGATCCGGACGGTGGGCGGGGCCGGGCGCGCTCCCCGGTCGGCGGGCGGCTCGGCGGCTTCGAGCAGGAGGTCCTCGCCGCCGACGTCGACCCGGTAGCGCACCCACCGGCCGGCCAGCCCGGCGCGCTCGATCCGGTCGACGGCGCCGATGCCGACGGCGTTGGGGATCCGCCAGCCGGCGGCCATCACGTTGATGTGGGAGAGCGGTGTGGTGTGCTCGGTGTGGATGATGCCGGACACCCGGGGGATGTCCTCGGGCACCCGGGGCATCACCACGATGTCGTGCCACTCCAGCGGCTCGGGGTCGGCCCGGTACTCCTCCTCCGAGCGGAACACCCGCAGCCGGCCGTGGGCCGTCCCGGCGGCCAGCGGCACGAACGAGGCCGCGGAGTAGAGCTCGTGGGACAGGACGCGCGGTATCTCCGCCTCCGGGATGCCGGCGAGGTAGCCCTCCTGGCGGTGGCCGGCCGGCTTGAGCACCAACCGCAGCGACGGGTCGACGTGCTCGCGCACCCGGTGGTAGAAGAAGCGCAGCATCTCCTGGTCCATGGTGTCGACGTCGACGGTTTCCAGGGACAGGAACGTGTCGGCCCCGTGGCCGTTCTCCGCGGTGCGGGTGTGGCGGGCGAGGGTGCCGAGATAGAAACGGCGGTCGGGATTCCGGTATACCTCGTCGTTGAACGAATCGAGCCGGCCCGCCAGTTCCTCGATCGACATGCCGAGGATCTCGCAGGCGATGTAGCGGACGTGGAGGGTGCCATCGGCACTGTCGATGAAGTGGAGCACCGACTCGTCCCGGTCGAGCACGATCTTCACATAGGGGTAGCCCCCGACCTGGCCGGCGAGCTCGGAGAACTCCTCAAGGGTGAGCTTTTCGCCTGGGAGGCGGGGCCGCGTGGTCGCGTCGTTGCGATCCGAACGGGTCATGCGCACAGTTCAGCCATTCGTCATCATGTACACGATCAGTACACGTGGTGCAGAGGGGTTACGACTAACTCCATCCACACTGCCATTCGATATGAACATTTGACGAATGATCATGTGGTATCAGGCCAACTTGAAACGATCAGGCCATAAGGATCTCGTCAGGGAATAAATCACCGCACCACATCGATCCGAGATCGCCTGAGGTCGTACAGGAATCAACACTTCCGGAAATCCCCGATCACCGATCACGCGGCGGGCGCCCCCGGCCGGGGGCGCCCGCCGGCGCGTGCGCCGGCGGCATGGTGCCGCCGGCATAGTGCGGCGGCACGGGCCGCGGCCGCAGGGCCGTCCCGGCGCACAAATCACGTGCAAACCAAGGGAGTTGACCTTCCACCGGCGGTACTGTGGAGGGAGCATGACGCTCTGGCCGGCGTCGCGCCCCGGACCGGGGGCCGGTCGGCTGTGGCTGCCATCGGCGCAAAGGGGGAGCATCCTGATGGCATACGCGAAGGGTTACGACGTCTCCGACTTCCAGTCGGGCATCCCGGGGGACGCGGAGTTCGTCTTCATCAAGGCCACCGAAGGGGGCCGCACCGGCCAGGCCGGTTACGCCGACAAGCTCGCCGACGCCCGGCGCCGGGGCCTGGTGGTCGGGCACTACCACTTCCTGCACGCGGAGAACCCGGTCGACGGCGAGGTGGAGCACTTCTGCCGGGTCGTCGGACGGATCCCGCCGGGCGAACTGCTGGTGCTGGACTTCGAGCCGTACGGGCAGTCGGTCGGCGACGGGGCCGCGACCGAGGCGAAGAACCGGTGGCTGGCGGCGGTCAAGCAGCGCTACCCGGACCACCTGGTCGGGCTCTACACCAACCGCGACTACTGGTTCCGCACCGACGACAACGCCGGCGACTTCCTGTGGATCGCGGACTACGTGGCCGCGGGTGCGCCGCGCGTCCAGGCGCCCTGGCACTTCCACCAGTACAGCGACGACCCGCTCGACGTGGACGTGTACAACGGCTCGCTGGACGAGCTGCGGGCGTGGGCCGGCGCCGCCCAGGCCCCCGAGTCGCCCGCGCCGGCGCCGGACCCCGTGCCGCCGGTGCCCGACTGGCCGGGGCTGCAGCTGGTGGACCGCGCCCAGTGGGGCGCGCGCCGCTGGCGCGAGCCCAACGGTTCGATCCCGTACGCCGGGCCGCGCGCCGGGGTGAAGGTGCACTACCTCGGCACCGCGTACACCTTCGACACCCACGACACCTGCCCGGCCTACGTACGGCGCCTCCAGGCCTCGCACATGGACGACGACCGCTGGTCCGACATCGGCTACAGCTTCGTGGTCTGCGAGCACGGCCACGTCTTCGAGGGCCGCGGCCTGAACCGGCGCAACAGCGCCAACGGCGACGTCCCGCTCAACGAGGCGCACTACGCGGTGTGCGGACTGGTCGGCTCCTCCGGGTCGACCGAGCCGACCCCGGAGATGCTCAACGGGCTGCGGGACGCGATCGAGTACTGCGTGCGCCAGGGCCCGGCCGGCCCCGAGATCAAGGGGCACCAGGACGGCTACTCGACCGACTGCCCCGGCCCGGCGCTGTACGCCTGGGTGACGTCGGGTGCGCCGCGCCCGTCCGGACCGGTGCCCGATCCGCCGTCCCAGGAGCCCGCGCCGCAGCCGGACCCGACCCCGGCCCGGTACCGGAACAGCGTCGGCGGCCTGCCGTACGGCTACGGCGCGCACGGCCCGCACGTCACCGCCGTCGGCGAGGCCCTGGTGGCGGCGGGCTTCGGCTCGCACTACAGCGAGGGCCCCGGCCCGGACTGGACCGACGCCGACACCCTCAACTACGCCGACTACCAGCGCAGTCTGGGCTACTCCGGCGGGGACGCCGACGGCGTGCCCGGCGAGGCCTCGCTGCGCCGGCTGCTCGGCGGGGCCGTCCCGCTGGCCGAGGTGTCCAGGTCGAACGTGGTCGCAGCGGCCCGCCGGGACCCGGACGCGCCCCAGGGCGCCACCACCCACGCGGACGACGCGTACACGGTGGAGCTGGCCCTCGTCGCCGAGGGGCTGCTCGACCGGCGGTGGCTCGACGGCTCGTTCGGCACCCAGACCGTCGACGCCTACTCCGCCCTGCAGCGCAGGTACGGCTACAGCGGGCAGCAGGCGGACGGCATACCCGGCAGCAGCTCGCTGACCCGGCTCGGCCAGGAGCACGGCTTCACGGTCGTCGACTGACGTCCGCCGAGGAGGACCATGTACCAGCTCGCCCTGTCCCTGTGGCGCACCTGCGTGCCCTACGTCGTCGCCTTCCTCGTGGTGCAGGCCGCGCGGCTCGGCGTCCGCCTGGACGACGCCTCCGTCACCTCCGCCCTGGTCACCGGCTTCGGCACGGCCTACTACGCGGCGTTCCGGTTCCTGGAGCACCGGTTCGGCGCGAACTGGGGCTGGTTCCTGGGGGCCGCCCGGCCGCCGTCCTACCAGCCGCCGGCTCCGACGCCGACGCCGACGTCCACCCCGGCCCCGGCGGCGGCCACCCCGCCGACCGCGCCGGCGTCCGTCCCCGGGCCCGCGCCCACTCCTACGCCCGTTCCTGCTCCCGCTCCCGCCGCGCCCGCCGCCGACCCGGCGCCCGCCGCACCGACGCCGAAGCCCACGAGGGATCCGGCGGAGCCCACCACGGCCCGCCCCGACTACCGGAACCTGCCCGAAGGCGGCTGACCGACACCGACCGGGGGTTACGGAGTTCCCGCTTCCGCAGCCCCCACATAATAAGCACAGTAATACAATTGGCTTTTCAAGTTCGGGTCTTGACGAATAGTCCCCCGAATCTGAGACTGAGCCTGCCACCAATGCATCGGGACCACGCGGCCCGCCCGCGGTGCGAATCCCTTTCTCCAGGTCTCTTGATGCACGAAGTGAACGGAGGGGGAATTTGCCGACGACACCGACCTATCCGGGCGTCTACATCGAAGAGCTTCCCAGCGGCGTCCGCACCATCACCGCGGTGAGCACCTCGGTGACCGCCTTCGTCGGGGCCACCCGGCGCGGTCCGCTCGACCAGCCCGTCACCATCACCAGCTTCGCGGACTTCGAGCGCCGGTTCGGCGGGCTCGCGAGCCAGAGCCCGGTCAGCTACGCCGTCCAGCAGTTCTTCCTCAACGGCGGCTCGATCGCCGTGGTGGTCCGGGTCGCGGCGGCCGGCACCGGCGCCGCCGCGGGCGTCACCCTCGGCTCCACGCAGACCTCCACCGCCACCCCGGCCCTGGAGGTCACGGCCGTCGAGCCGGGCCTCTGGGGCGCCTCGCTGCGGGTCGCCGTGGACTACCGGACGCCCACCCCGGCCGAGACCTTCAACCTCCAGGTCTTCGACACCTCGGGCGCCGTCCGGGAGTCCTTCACGGACCTGTCGGTCCGGGAGGCCAGCCCCCGGTTCGCCGAGACGGTGGTGAACGGCGGCTCGGCGGTCGTCCGGGTGAAGGTCCTGGCGGAGAGCCGGCCGGACCCGGTGGGCACCGTCTCCAAGCCGTTCGCGGCCGCGCTGCCGGACCTCACCCACGAGGTCCAGGTCAAGATCGGCGACGTCGCGCGGACCGTCAGGATCCACGACCCGGCCGCGGACGGCCCCGCCCCGACCACCGTCGCCGAACTCGCCCTGCTGCTGGAGCGCAAGCTGCGCGCCCTGCCCGACGCCCCGGGCCGACGGGCCTTCGCGGGCACCCGGGTCAGCGTGTTCGGCCGGCAGCTCCAGGTCGTCGCCGGCTCCACCGACCCGGCCGACGTGGTCCGCTTCCTCGGCGAGGCCGCCAACAACCTCGGGCTGGAGGGCTCGGTCAACCCGCCGGTCGTCGCGCTCGCCGGCGGCCAGGACGGCGGGGCCCCCGGCCTGACCGACCTGATCGGCAGCGAGGCGGCCAAGACCGGCATCCAGGCCCTGCGGGACGTCCAGGACGTCAACCTGCTGGTGCTGCCGGAACTGGCCGGCTACGCCAGCGTCGACGACGCCGTCACGGTCGTCTCGGCCGCCCAGGCGCTCTGCGCGGAGAAGCGGATGTTCCTGATCGTCGACTCGCCGCAGGCGTGGACGACGCTGGACGCCGCCCGGGCGGGCCTGTCCGCCTTCGACTCCGTGCGCGGCGACCACTCGGCGCTGTACTTCCCGCACCTGGAGCTGGTCGACCCGCTCACCGGGCGGCTGCGCAGCTTCCCGCCGTCGGGCACCGTCGCCGGCGTGATGGCGCGCACCGACGCCCAGCGGGGCGTGTGGAAGGCGCCGGCCGGCACCGAGGCCGGCCTGCCCGGGGTGCGCGCGCTGACCGTCCCGCTGACGGACCGGGAGAACGGCCTGCTGAACCCGCTCGCGGTGAACTGCCTGCGGACCTTCCCGGTGGTGGGCCCGGTGGTGTGGGGCGCCCGGACGATGGCCGGCGCCGACGTGCTCGGCTCGCAGTGGAAGTACGTCCCGGTGCGGCGCCTGGCGCTGATGCTGGAGGAGAGCCTCTACCGCGGTACCAAGTGGGTCGTGTTCGAGCCCAACGACGAGCGGCTGTGGGCCCAGATCCGGCTGAACGTGGGCGCGTTCCTGCACTCGCTGTTCCTGCAGGGCGCGTTCCAGGGCACGTCCGCGCGCTCGGCCTATTTCGTCAAGTGCGACCGGGACACCACCACCCAGGACGACGTCAATCGCGGAGTGGTGAACGTCGTGGTCGGATTCGCGCCGCTGAAACCCGCGGAATTCGTGATCGTCAAGATCGAGCAGCTCGCCGGACAGTTCGAGGTTTAGGATCTCCATGGTCGAGTTCACCGTCAATCCGCACCGGTTCGATCCGTACAAGAACTTCAAGTTCCTGGTGGTCTGGGACGGCCGGGTCGTCGCCGGGGTCAGCAAGATCAGCCCGCTCAAGCGCACCACCGAGGTGGTGAAGCACCGCAGCGGGGGTGATCCGAGCGCGCCGCGCAAGTCGCCGGGCCGCACCGACTTCGAGGCGGTCACCCTGGAGCGCGGGGTCACCCACGACCCGGAGTTCGACCGCTGGGCCAACAAGGTCTGGATGGTCGGCGCGGGCCGCGGGGCGGAGGTCTCGCTCCGGGACTTCCGCAAGGACCTGGTGATCCAGGTGCTCAACGAGGCCGGCCAGGTGGCCGTCGCCCACAAGCTGTACCGCGCCTGGCCGAGCGAGTACCAGGTGCTCGGCGAACTGGACGCCAACGCCAACGCGGTGGCGATCCAGAGCCTCAAGCTGGAAGTGGAGGGCTGGGAGCGGGACGAGGAGACGCCCGAACCGGAAGAGCCGTCGTTCCAGCAGCCGGCCTGAGCGGCCGGCTGATGGAAAGCGCCGGGCAGGCCGCCCTGTTGGCCACCTGGGAGGCCGGGCTGGCGGCCGGCCGCACCGGGCGGGCCCTGCTGCTGCACACCGTCGCCCGCCCGGGCGCCGGGACGGCGGAGCTGCTGGCCGTACCGATCGGCGAGCGGGACGCCGAACTGTTCGGCCTGCGCGCCGAGTTGTTCGGTGAACAGCTCGACGTGCGGGTCGGCTGCCCGGACTGCGCGGAGGAGATGGAATTCACCTTCGCAGCCGGGCAGTTGATCGGCACCGCCCGCCCGGAGCCCGGGCCGCTGCGGGTGGAGCTGGACGGCTGGCGGGTCGGCTTCCGATTGCCCACCCCCGGGGACCTGGCCGCCGCCGAACAGGCCCCCGCGGGCCTGGCCAGGGACGTACTGCTGGAGCGGTGCGTGCTGGCCGCCGAGCACGACGGGGAGCCGGTGGCCGCCCGGCGGCTCCCCGAACCGGTCCAACGGCGCATGGCCGAGGCCGCGGCCGCCGCCGACCCCTGCGCCGACGTCCGGCTGAACCTCAGCTGCCCCGAGTGCGGCCGGGCGGCCCACGCCGAGCTGGACATCGCCTCCTACCTCTGGGAGGAGCTGGACGACTGGGCCCGGGCCACCCTGCTCGACGTCCACCTGCTGGCCACCGCCTACGGCTGGAGCGAGACGGAGATCCTGGCGCTCAGCCCGCTGCGGCGCCGCTACTACCTGGAGCTGTGTGCAGATGGCTGACCACTTCGACCGCCTGGTGGCGAAGGGCGACCCGGACCGAGCCGGGTCCGGCGTGCGTCTGCGTCCGCGCCTGCCGGGGCCGTTCGAACGGATCGACGCGCTCGGACCGGCCCGGCCGGCCCCCGGCGACGAACCGGCCGTACCGGAGCGGGCGGGCGGGCCGCCGGATCCCGCCCCGCTCCCCCGGCCCGCGGCGGCGCCGCGACCGGCGGCGGCCGGGGCGGCGCCCCCGCCGGCGGTCCGCGACGACCGGCCCGCCGCCGTACCCGTCATCCCTCCGCTGTCGCGCACGCCCCTGCTGGTCGCGCCGCCGACCGCCCGCCCGGCAGCCGTACCGGCCGTCGACCCGCTGGGGCGGGCGGCGGCCGCCCGCCCGGCAGCCGTACCGGCCGTCGTCGCGGCACCCGTCACCGCACCGCCCCGGACGGCCGCGGCCGGGGCGGTGCCCCTACCGGCACGGCCCGCCACCACGCCGGCGGCCGGACGGCGGGCCGCCGCGGCGGCCGTCCCCGGGCACGCTCCCGGGGCCGGGGCCCGCGGCCGGCAGCGGCCGGTCGAACGGGTGGTCCGGGTCCAGATCGGACGGGTCGAGGTCAGGGCCGCCGAGCGCACCCCGGTCGGACCGCGCCGCACGGCCGCGGCCCGACCGGCCCCGGCCCTCGACCTGGACAGGTACCTCAACCGGGAGCCGTCATGACCGGGCGGGTGGGCACGTGAGCGAGCGGAGCGAGCGAACCGTCGAGAGGTGCGCGTGGGCGAATGCCCCTGCCGAGCGCAGCGAGGCGGGCGCATGAGCGAGCGGAGCGAGCGAACCGTCGAGAGGTGCGCGTGGGCGAATGCCTCTGCCGAGCGCAGCGAGGCGGGCGCATGAGCGAGCGGAGCGAGCGAACCGTCGAGAGGTGCGCACGGGCGGACGCCCCTGCCGAGCGCAGCGAGGCGGGCGCATGAGCGAGCGGAGCGAGCGAACCGTCGAGAGGTGCGCACGGGCGGACGCCCCCACCGGGCCCGGCGAGGCGGTCGCATGAGCAACCACCTCGCGATCGCGACCGTGAGCGAGGCGCTGCGGCTGCTCATCAGCCGCTCGCTCTCGCCCGACATCCCGTTCGCCGTCGAGGTCGGCGCCCGAAAGCCGCCGACCGAGCCGCCGACCGACCCGACCATCACCGTCTTCCTCTACCAGGTCACGCCCAACGCGGCGCTGCGCAACCGCGACGCGCCCACCCGCGCCGCGGACGGCACGGTGCTGGCCCGGCCGACCACCGCCCTCGACCTGCACTACCTGATCAGCTGCTACGGCGAGGAGTCCCAGCTGGTCGGCCAGCGGCTGCTCGGCTGCGTGATCCGGGCGCTGACCGAACAGCCCATGCTCTCCCGGCAGTTGATCGAGGAGGCGGCCGCCCAGCCGTACCTGGTCGGGGCGGACCTGGCCGCCTCGCCGCAGCGGGTGCGCTTCACGCCCACGGTGATGGACGTCGACGAGATGTCCAAGCTGTGGAGCACGCTGCTCCAGACGCCGTACGCGCTGTCCGTGCTGTACCAGGCCACCGCCGTCCTGGTGGAGGGCCGGGTCGATCCGGTGGCCGGCAAGCCGGTGCTGCGCCGCAGCGTGCGCGCCCTGCCGTCCCGCGGGCCGGTCGTCGACCGGGTGCGCTCCCGGCCCGCCGGGTCCCGGGGCGCCCCCGAGGAAGGGCCGGTGACCAAGGACCGGGAGCTGGTGCTGGACGGCTCCGGGCTGCGGGCGGACCTGGTGGTGGCCCGGCTGGGCGAACGGCGGGTGAGGGTCGACCCGGCCGGCGTCCGGGACGACCGCCTGGTGGTCGCCGTACCGGAGGACCTGCCGCCCGGCGTGCACCGGGTGCAGGTGCTGCACGGGCTGGCGCTGGACGGCCGGCCCGCCGCCGAGCACCTCGCCGTGGAGTCCAACGCCCAGACCTTCGCCCGGCAGCCGCGGATCGTCGCGCCGATCGGCACCGCGGACCGTCACGACGGACCGGCCGGCGTCTCGGCCCGGCTGGACGTCCGGCTGGACCTGCCGCTCCGGGACGACCAACAGGTCCTGCTGCTGCTGGACGAGCTGCACCCGCCCGCCGGGCGGCCCGGGGCGAGCCACCAGTTCCGCGCACCCGCGCCGCCGCGGCCTCGCACGGACCCGTTCGAGGTTCGGGTGCCGGTCCTCGGCGTACGCCCGACGGCGTACCTGGCCCGGGTCCAGGTGGACGGCGTGCCCAGCGAGTTGACGGTGTCCGACGACGGGTCCTTCACCGGTCCCGTCGTGGACCTGACGCACTGACCGCAGGACGGGGGGAGAGGGATGAGCACGCGCCGGAGGCAGGGCCGCGAGGGCCCGGCGGACGAGCCGCACCGGCGGTCGCTGTCGGCCGCGGTCGCCGCCGTGCTCGAACGGGTCGACGCGCACGCGGCCGGGCGCACCGACCGGCCGCCGTCGGGTGGGGCCGCGCCGTCCGGTGAGCCGGGGTCGTCCGGTGAGCCGGGGTCGTCCGGTGAGCCGGGGTCGTCCGGTGGGGCCGCGCCCTCGGGTGGGCCCGCGCCGTCCGCTTCCGCCGGCCGCCGGGGCGGGCGCCGGCAGCCCGCCACCGCCCTGGACGCGCTCACCGCCTCCTTCGGGCTCACCCCGTTCGAGCGCGACGTCCTCGTCCTGGCCGCCGCCCCCGCCATCGACCCCACCGCCGCCGCCCGGTGCGCCGCCGCGGGCGGCGACCCCGGGCGCGCGTACCCGACCTTCTCGCTCGCCCTCGCCGCCCTGGACCAGCCGCACTGGAGCGCGCTCACCCCGGTGGGCCCGCTGCGCCGTTTCCGGCTGGTCGAGCTGGACGACGAGACCGCGCTCACCGCCTCCCGGCTGCGGATCGACGAACGGGTGCTGCACTACCTGGTCGGCGTGCCGTACCTGGACGTACGGCTGCACGGCCTGCTCACCCGGCTCGGGCCGCCCGGCGAGCTGCCCGACCCGCACGAGCGGTGCGCGGCCGAGCTGGCCCGGGGCTGGACCGCCGCCGGGCTGACCGGCCCGCCGCACGCCGAGCTGACCGGCGCCGACCGCCGCACCCGCTGGGAGATCGCCGCCGCGGCGGCCCACCGCTCCGGGCTGGGCCTCTACGCCGCGCACCGCGAGGACCTGCCCACCGAACCCGCCGAACGCGAGCAACTCGCCCGGCTCTGGCAGCGGGAGGCGATCCTGATCCCCGCCGCGCTGCTGGTGGAGGGCGGGGAGCCGGGCCGGGAGCGCCCGCAGGCCCCGAACGGCACCGAGGCCTTCCTCGCGAGCCTGGCGGTGCCGCTGGTCGTGTCCGGCGACGAGCTCCCGCCGGCCGGGGCCTCGGACCGCGCCCGGCTGACCGTGCCCCCGCTCGGCCCCGAGGAGCAACTGGCGATCTGGGCCACCGAGCTGGGCGGCGCGCCGGGCGTCACCGACGGCGGACTCCGCGCGCTGGCCGCGCAGTTCTCGCTGCCCGGCCATGTGATCCGGGCCGCCGCGGCGACCGCCCGGCGGGCGGCCGAGGACGGCCGGGACATCAGCCCGCTGGCGTGGCAGGCCGGGCTGGTGGAGGCCCGGATGTCCCTGGACGAGCTGGGCCGGCGGGTCGAGCCGCGCGCCGACTGGGAGGACCTGGTGCTGGAGGAGCGCCAGCGGGCGACGCTGCGCGAGATCGTCGCCCACGTCCGCCGGCGCGGCACGGTCTACCAGGAGTGGGGATTCGAGTCGGTGCTGCGCCGCGGGCTCGGCGTCACCGCGCTGTTCGCCGGCGGGTCGGGCACCGGGAAGTCGCTGGCGGCCGAGGTCGTCGCCGGGCAGCTCGGCGTGGACCTGTTCGTCATCGACCTCTCCCAGGTCGTCAGCAAGTACATCGGCGAGACCGAGAAGAACCTCCGCCGGGTCTTCGACGCGGCCGAACGCGGCGGTGCGCTGCTGCTGTTCGACGAGGCCGACGCGCTGTTCGGCAAGCGCAGCGAGATCAAGGACAGCCACGACCGCTACGCCAACCTGGAGGTCAGCTACCTGTTGATGCGGATGGAGGCCTACCGGGGCCTGGCCGTGCTCACCACCAACATGAAGAAGGCCCTGGACCCGGCGTTCATGCGGCGGATCAGGTTCGTGGTCGACTTCCCGTTCCCCGGGGTGCCGGAGCGCGCCGAGATCTGGCGGCGGGTCATCCCCGCGCAGACCCCCAGCGAGGGCCTCGACCCGGAGCGGCTCGCCCAGCTCACCGTGGCCGGCGGCTCGATCCGCAACATCGCGCTGTCCGCCGCCTTCCAGGCCGCCGACGAGGGCTGCCCGATGCAGATGCGGCACCTGCTGGCGGCCGCGCGCACCGAGTACCTGAAGCTGGAGCGCTCGCTGACGCCCTCGGAGGTCGGCGGATGGATCTGACCGTGGGGCCCGGGACGGGGCCTGGGGGTGCCGGGCCCGGGGGTGCCGGACAGGCGGGTGCCGGACAGACGGGTGCCGGGCCTGGGAGCGCCGGACGGCAGGACCTCGCGCACGGGAGGGCCGGGCGGATCGAGGTGGAGATCGGCGAGCTGGTCCTCGACGGCTTCGCGCGCATCGACCATGACCGGCTGACGGCGGCGTTCCGGAGCGAACTGACCCGTCTGGTCGAGGCGCGCGGCGTGCCGCTCGCGGTCGGCGGCGACCGCGTCCTGGACCTGCTCTCCGGGCTGCCGCCGCTGCCGGCGGGTACCTCGCCGCAGCGGCTCGGCGAGGCCCTCGCCCGCGCCGTGCACGCCGGGCTGTCCGGCGGCGGCCGACGGCCGGAGCGGGGGCGGACATGACGCGGGCCACCACCGCTGCGAAGGATTCCGCGCCGGACGGCAAGCAGGGCGCGGCCCGGCGCAGGACGCGGACGCCGAAGGCCCGTACGCCCGAACCCAAGGAGATCGTCTCCGGCGCCGGCCAGCCGCTCGACCCGGGCGTACGCCGGGAGTTGGAGGCCCGGCTCGGCCACGACCTCAGCCGGGTCCGGGTGCACACCGACCGGGACTCCGCCGCACTCACCGAGCTGATCGGCGCGGACGCCGTCGCCGTCGGCCCGGACCTCTTCTTCGGCGAGGGCAAGTACCGCCCGGCCGCCGAGGACGGCCGCCGGCTGCTCACCCACGAACTGCTGCACACCGTCCAGGCCCCGAACCCGCTCGGCGCGCTGCGGGCCGGCCGCGACCTGGGCGCGGTCAGCCTGCCGCAGGACGCCGTCGAACGGGAGGCGGAGCTCGGCGCGCGCGACGGCGGGCCGGCCGCGGCGACGCCGGGCGCCACACCGGGCTGGCTCCGCTACGCGACCGTGGACGCCGACCGGTTCCGCACCGAGCGGCTCGACCCGGCCACGCTGGTCGACCGGCTGGCGGCCGGCATCCTGCGCTCGCTGCGCGGCGACCCAACCGACTCCTCCGGCCGGGTCCGCCTGCAACTAGCCCGCTTCGCCCCCGAGTTGCAGGCCTCCGTACTCGAACGGCTGGCGGTCCGGATGCCGTCCTCGGACTACACCCGGGTGCTGGAGCTGGTCGAGGCCGCCGAGCACCGCCTCTCCGAGGTGGACGGCGCGCTGACGCCCGAGCCGGTCACCGGAGCCGCCGAGCGGACGGACCAGGAGCGCGAGGAGAGCGACGACCCGGAGCAGCGGCAGGACCGGCAGCCGGAGCAGGGCGCGGAACAGGAGGCGGAGCGGCCGGACGGCCGGAAGCGGCGACGCGGGCACCGCAAGGGCGAGGACGAGCGGGCGGGCACCGACGAGCGGCCGGAGGAGCGGGCGCCGGCCGCGGAGGGCGAGGCCGGCCAGGCTCCGCAGGGCGCCGCGCAGTCGGCGGGGCAGCCCGCCGCCGGCCCGGCCGAGCCCACGGCCGCGCCGGAGGCGGCCGTGCCGGAGGCAGCCGCGGCGGAGGAGGCCGCAGCGGAGGCACCTGCCGCGGCGGAGGAGGCCGCAGCGGAGGCACCTGCCGCGGCGGAGGAGGCCGTCCCCGTCACCGGCGCGCCCGAGGCCGGGCAGCCGGACGCCGCCCAGCCCTCGGCCGGTACGAAGCCGCAGCAGCCGGCCGCCGGACCACCGCCACGGCCCGCGCCGGTCGAACCCGAACGCCTGGACGCGGTCGCGCAGGCTCCGGACAGCCCGCTCACCCGGCACGGCCTGCTGGAGGACGACCACCGGCCGGGCGAAACCCCGGACCAGGAACAGCCGTTGGGCCTGGAGCCCGGCGCCGAGGCCGAGGTCCAGGACACCCCCGGCGCGGACCAGGAGCAGCCGCCGCAGCCGTCCGCCGCCGATCAGGAGCTGGCGCCCGGGGACTTCCTGCCCTCCGCGGACCTCGACGTGTCCGCCGTCCCGACCGTCGACCGGATGCCGCTCTCGGCGGACGGCGCACCCGCAGCGCACACCGAGGCACCGGCGTTCCCCGAGCCGCCCGCGACCAAGGCCGAGCAGGTCCAGGAGGAGCGGGAGAGCCGGCCGGACGCCGACGAGGAGCCGGCCGCGCCGCCGCAACCGGCCCAGCCCGAGGCTCCCCCGGCTCCTGCCGCGGAGGCCGCTGAGGCCACTGAGGCCGAGGACCGCGGCAGCCGCGACCTCCAGCCGGAGCGCCCGGTCGAACAGGAGGTCGGCCCCGACCCGGCCCAGGGCCAGGCCCGGGGCGCGGAGCCCGCAGAGCCCGCGGCAGCCGCCGAACCCGTCGCGCCGTCCCCGCAGCCCGGGCAGCCGGACCAGCGGGACCAGGAAGCACCCGCCGTGCGGGCCCGGGCGACCGAGCCCGCGGCCGAACCCACGGCCGAACCCGAGCCTGACGTCCCGGGGCGCACCGCCGCCCGCACCGGGGCCGGCCCGGTCGGCGGCGAAAGCCCGGGCGGCCCGGCCGACGTCCCGGACAGCCCGCTCGGGGCCGAGCCCGACGCAGCGCCGTCCGGCGCCGCCGCCCCCGGTCCGGCGGCCGAGCAGGCCGACGCGCCCGCCGGGCTCACCGCCCAGCCCGCCCCGGACGCCTCCCTGGAGGCCGGCGGCGGCGCCTGCGCGGGCCCGCAGCAGCCCACCACCGAGGCGGAGCCGGACGGAGCGGGCGGTGGAGGCTGCGCCGCGGGGGGCGGCGGTGGCGCGGCCGGCGCCCCCGCCGAACGGCAGGAGCAGCCGGCTCCGCCCGACGTGTCCGGCCAGGACCCGCAGAGCGCCCTCGCCACCGCCGCGAGCCTGCCGCCCGATCAGATGGCCGCGACCCTGGACGGCGTGGACGGTTCGGTGGACCGTACGGTCGGTGAGCAGCACGCCCGGTTGCAGGCCGCCCCGCCGACCACCCGGCGCCCGTCCGGCGCACCGCAGACCCGGTCCGGCCCGCCCGAGGCCGCGCCGCCCGCCGAGGCGGTGACGGAGCGGCTGGAGCGGGTCGGTCCGGAGGGTGCGGACGGTGAGCAGCGGAAGGCCGAGGAGAAGAAGGTCGAGGGCGGCAACCCCGGTGACCGGGTCGCCCCGCCGCACGTCGCCGACGACCCGGGCAACCAGGTGTCGGCGCAGGAGGTGCAGCAGGCCCAGGTCGCGGTCGACGGCGTGCCCTCGACCGACCCGGCGCTGAACACCACCGTCGGCCCGGCGCCCAAGGTCGAGCTGACCGGGGAGAGCGACCCGGCACGCACCGATCGGCAGGCGGCGAAGCTCAAGGAGAGCTCCGGCAGGATCCTCGGCGTCGGCCGGGAGGACACCGCCAAGCCGATGGGCGAGGACCGGATCTACCCGGACGTGCCGAAGGAGACGCTCACCGCCTCCGTCCCGGGCGGCGGCCGCCGCAAGGGCGGGGGCGCCCGCGGCGCGGTCTCCGCCGAACCGGGCATCGGCATCGTCACCCGGCAGGAGCGCGGGCCGCAGATCCAGGCGGCGGTCGGCCAGGGGCAGAATCGGCTGGGCTCCGAGCAGGCCGAGCAGAAGCAGGGCGAGGCCGAGGCGCGGCGGCAGAACCAGGCCGAGGTCGACCAGGCGGTGGCCGACAACGCCGAGGCCCAGGCCGGCGAGCGGGGCGACGCGGCGGAGAAGGTCAGGGCCGAACGCGAGCAGTGGCGCACCGAGCAGGACGAGAAGATCTCCACCGCGGACCAGGATGCCGGCGCGGAGCACGAGGACAAGACCGGCCGGATCGGCAGGAAGCGCGCCGAGGCCGACAAGGACGTCGAGGACCGCCGGCAGCAGGACAACCAGAAGATCCAGGACAAGCGCAAGGAGGCTGAGGAGAAGGCGCAGAAGGAGAAGGACCGCAAGAAGGAGGAGTCCGAGGGCTGGTGGGGCTGGGTCAAGTCCAAGGTGAGGGCGGCCTTCGACGCGCTGGTCGAGGCGGTCACCAAGGTCTTCGACTTCTTCCGCGGCCTGATCAACGACATCATCGACGGCTTCCGGACGTTCGCGAACTGGGCGATCGACCAGGCCCGGAAGTTCGCCGTCGAGCTGATCGACAAGCTCGCGGACGCGCTGATCAAGATCTGCGACGTGCTGCTGGCGGCCTTCCCCGAGCTGCGGGACAGGTTCCGCCGGAAGATCGAGGAGTGGCGCGACAAGGCGATCGCCAAGGTCAACGAGTGGGCGGACAAGCTCAAGAACGCCGTCAACAAGCTGCTCGACGCGCTGGCGGCCGGGCTGAACGCGCTGTTGGACGCCCTGGAGGCGGGGCTGAAGGCCGCGATCGAGGCGGTCCGCAAGGCGGTCATGGACGCGATCGACTTCGTGCGGAAGGCGATCGCGGTGTTCGGGGAGTTCGCGGCCCTGATCGGCGACATCGCCCCCGACCCGGGCGGGTGGCTGAAGAAGCTCGGCACCGCGGCGGTCGACGGCATCCAGCACTACCTGTGGGGCGCGATCAAGAGTGCGGTGCGGACCTGGTTCAACGAGAAGGTGGAGTCGGTCGTCGGGCTGACCTCCACCATCGTCAACGTCCTGGTCAAGGGCTGCATCTCGATGGCCCAGATCGGGCGGATGGCCTGGCAGGCGATCGTCGCCGCGCTGCCCGGGATGATCGTCTCGATCGTGGTCGAGAAGCTGGTGTCGCTGATCGTGCCGGCCGCGGGCGCGATCATGGCGATCGTCCAGGGCCTGGTCGCGGCGTGGAACACCATCAGCAAGATCGTCGCCGCGATCGGGAAGTTCGTCGCCTTCCTCAAGGCGGTCAAGTCCGGCTCGGCGGCCTGCCTGTTCGCCGACGCGGTCGCGGCGGGCGTGGTCGCGCTGCTGGACTTCATCTCCAACTTCCTGCTCAGCAAGCTCAAGGGAGCGGGGAAGGCGGTCGGCACCAAGCTCAAGGGGATCGCGCAGCGGATCCTCAAGGGCCTGGCCAGGGCCGGCCGGGGCGCCCGCAAGGCCGCCGGACGGGCGGTCAACAAGGCCCGGGCGAGCCTGCGCCGGGCCACCCGGTCGCTGAAGCGGCGGCCCCCGGTCGGCCGCCCCACCCGGCCCGCGCGGACGGGCCCCGCCCGGCACACCGTCGACCGCCGCCCGACCGCCGCCACCCCCGGGCGCCCGCACCGCGGGACCCCCCGCCCGAAGCCCACCACCCCCCGCCGCCGCCCCACCTCCCCCGTCGGCCGCGCCCTCAACGCCTCCCGCCAGACCGTCAGGGCCGCCCTCAACCGGGTGCGGACCGCCGCCCGCACCCTCGGCCGCAAACTCCGCAACAGCAGACTGGGCCGCGCCCTCACCAACGGCGCCCACCGCATCCGCGACGCCTACCGCAGGCAACGCGACCGCCTCCGCGCCTGGCACCAGAAGCGCCAGCAGCAGCGCGCACAGCGCCGCGCCCACGAGAACTCGCCGGAGGCGAAGAAGAACCGCCTTGACCTGATCGTCGCCCGCATCCGGCCGAAGCTCGTCGATCTGCTGCAGCGGGGCCTCCTGGAGGCGGTGTTCAACGCCGTTCTCCGGGCCATGCGCGCCTGGAATCGCCTGACCAGCCTCGCGCCGGTCGGGACCGAGGAATTCCAGCTCATAGCGGCGCTGAACCCCGAGCAGACCGTTACGGAAGCCCACTTCGAGCTGTTCGCCCTCGGGCCAGAGGACAACATCACGAATGCCTTGCGGCAGGCGATCGACAAGGCGTTCACCGGTCGCAAGGTGCAGCGCCTTGCTGACGTGAAGGCCATCTGCGCCGAGGTCGTCGCCGAGCTCGGAACCTCCGCGAAGGGAAGCAAACCGGGCAAGAGTGCCAAAGGTGCGAGGAGCGGGAAGGAAAAGAAGAAGCCGGCCAAAGCCCGCGACGAGGGACTCCAGAGTAAAATGCGATGGTTGGAGGGCAGTGCTCCCGACGGTCAGGACCCGGAGTCCGCCGTGCTCCTCTATGATCGGGGGCCCGACCACAAGATTCCGACGATCTCCATCGGACAGTTTCGGCGGAGGAATGTCTACCGAGAGATCAGGAAGGAGGGTAACCAGACCCTGTTCCGGAACGACCGCGGGGCGGAGTTCGTACTGGACTCCGCCGGCCAGTACGTCCCTCGATTCCTGACACGAAACATTGCGCAGCGGGATCTGCCGGAGGCCAAGAGGATCGATAAGGCCAACAAGAAAGCCCAGGAGCAGGGCAAAGAGAGGAGCGAGAAAGGTGAAGGCCTGACGGCCAGGGACACGAGCGCGGAGATCAACATCCCCGCGCATGTAGTCGGCAAGAAGAGCAGCCCGTTCATCTCCACGACGAAGCTGGAGAAGGCAGCCGTCACCAACCCACAGGGCAAGCCCCTCGGCGGCGAGTTCGGTTGGGTGAGGATTGACCTCCTGTACGTTCCCAGCAAGGACATCTACGACCTGACCACGAAGAGGGGTCAGGATCAGTGGAATCTCAGCCATCCCGGGTCGGACTCGACCAAGCAGGCCCTCCAGGATGTCGTGCGCACCCAGGAGGTACTGATCAAGGACAGGATTCCGCCGAAAGCAATCATTGGATATTTCGGCCCAAAGTAATGGAGAATGCAGCGATGTCGTTTGACAGCTATCACTGGTGGGGATGCAGGCTCGACAATTCCGAGCTAGACGACGCGCGCGCCGGACTGGCATCCGGAACGGGCGGCAAAGCGGGCGATCATGACGCCTTCCGGACCCTCCTGAGAAGCGGAGACACTGTCGCCGTCGGCATCGCCCTCGACCATTACCATCATGCGGATTCGACCGGTCGATACGGCGCGGAGAACCCATTCGCCGACGACGCAGCGGAAGTACTGGATCGCGCCCGGAAAATCCTTGAATCTCCCCCTTCTCCGGCCAGTACGACCGGCGCGGAGCACGACGGCGCAGATCACGCCAGTGCTCTGCTGGCCATGCTGAACCTGGCCCGCCCCGAGGACTCGGGCCTCATCGCGTCCGCCCTACGGCAGGCCACCACGGCCAACTCCACGGAAGCTGCGGCCCTGGTAGCCGGCACGGTACTGGAGGAGTCCGCCACTCTTGATCAGGAGCTGGTCGACGCGCTCAGTGACATCCTCTTCGAGGATTCCAATTCGCCGGCGGAACGTCTTCACGCGCTCATGGCCTTCGCCAACGTGCGCTCTGCGGAGGCCGCTCGCGTCGCTGCCCGAGCCATCGAGCTCAGCGACTTCCGACTCCAGGCGCACGCGGCACTCATCCTGGCCAGGCGACATCTGCCCGCGTACCGCACCCTTGTCGAGCGCGTCGTCGCGTCCTGGCCGAAAGACGCCCCGTTCCCGGCCCCGACCGTGCTGGACCTTCTAGGTACCGAGGTTCCGGAACGAGAGTAGGGGGAGACAGATGACCGGGTACACGGACGCCCCCAAGCCCATCCGGGCCGGGCTGGTGATCGTCGATCCGCAGCGGGGGACGCCGCAGCGGATCGTCGTGCTGCAGTTCAATCCGGACAGTCTGGAGCGCTCGCTCGCGCCGCAGGTCGCCGGGGCGGACGGGAGCGGGGACCGGACGGAGGCGTTGCGGTTGAAGGGGCCCGCGGTCGAGACCTGGAAGTTCACCGCCGAGCTGGACGCCACCGACCAGTTGGAGGTTCCCGCTCCCAACGGGATCCATCCGCAGTTGGCCACGCTGGAGTTGCTGGTGCAGCCGGCCAGTGCGCAGCTGCGGGCCAACCAGGCGCTGGCCGCGCTGGGCACCCTGGAGGTCACGCCGATCGAGGCGCCGCTGACGCTGTTCACCTGGGGCGGCAAGCGGATCCTGCCGGTGCGGTTGACCGAACTCACCATCACGGAGGAGACGTTCGACATCGACCTGAATCCGATCAGGGCCGCCGTCGGCATCGGCCTGCGGGTCCTGACCGTCAGCGATCTGCCGACCGGCCACCGCGGGGCCGAGCTCTACCTGGCGCACCTGGCGCAGAAGGAGCGGCTGGTCGGCTCCGCGGCCGACGGCCGGCTGAGTTCGCTCGGGCTGGGAGGGGGCCTGCGATGACCGCCGACCACCCGCTCGACGCGCTGCCCGCGCCGTCGCCCTACCCGTTGACCAGCCGGTACCACGGCGTTCCGGTCGCGCTGCACACCGCACCGGACGGGCGGCAGGTGCCGTACCTGCGGCGGCGGCTGCTGCCGAGCACGGACGGCCTGACGCCGCTCGCCGAGCACACCGTGAGCACCGGCGACCGCCTCGATCTGCTCGCCTACCGCTACCTCGGCAGCGCCGACCAGTGGTGGCGGATCGCCGACGCCAACCCGGTGGTCGATCCGCGGGAGCTGACCGCGACGCCGGGCCGGCGGATCACCGTCGCGCTGCCGGGCGCCGTACCGGGGGTGGGCGGTGGCTGACGCCTCGGCCGTCGGGTCGATCCACCTGAGCCTGCTGATGGGCCCGCAGATCCCGGTGCCGGTGCCGCAGCCGGTGACCGACGCCCTGTTGTCGGCGCAGGTCACGGTGGCGTCCGGGCAGCGCAGCGGGTTCCAGCTGGCCTTCGACCTGTCGAAGCACGGTCTGCTCAACACCGCGCTGCTGCCGGGCGGCTTCTTCGACCCGAAGATCAGGGTCGTCCTGATGGTGACCGTCACCGGCACCCCGACCGTGCTGATGGACGGGGTGATCATCCGCCAGGAGGTCGGCATCAGCAACCAGCCGGGCCAGTCCACGCTGACCGTCACCGGCGAGGACCTGACGGTGCTGATGGACCTGGAGGAGCAGGCCGGGGTGCCGTTCCCGGCGATGTCACCGGCGGCCCGGGTCGCGGCGATCATCGGCAAGTACGGGCAGTACGGGATCGCGCCGCTGGTCGTCCCCGAGCTGGTGCCGCAGACGCCGATGCCGACCCGGCGGATCGACTTCCAGAAGGGCACCGACCTCGGCTACGTCAACGAGCTGGCGAAGGCCAACGGTTACGTGTTCTACCTGGACCCGGGCCCGGTCCCCGGGATGAGCCGCGCCTACTGGGGGCCGGAGGTCCGGCTCGGCGTCCCGCAGCACGCGCTGAACGTCAACATGGACGCGCTGTCCAACGTCGACCAGCTGACCTTCGCCTTCGACGGGACGGCCCGCGAGGAGCCGGAGGCCCGCATCCAGTTCCCGGCGACCAAGGTGTCCGCCGTCCTGCCGGTGCCGGAGGTCAGCATCCTGCGCCCGCCGCTGGCGCTGCGGCCCGCACCGGCGCTGAAGAAGAAGGTCATCGCCGACACCGCCAAGAAGGACACCTCCCAGGCCGTCGCGGAGACCATCGCCAAGGCGATGGTGTCGGCGGACGCCGTCACGGGCTCCGGCCAGCTCGACGTCGTCCGGTACGGCCACGTGCTGCGGCCGCGCGAGCTGGTCGGGGTCCGCGGCGCCGGGCTCACCTACGACGGCCTGTACTTCGTCAAGAGCGTCACCCACAACCTCAAGCGCGGCGCGTACAGCCAGAACTTCACGCTGGCCCGCGAGGGCCTGATCGCCCTCCAACCGACCGTCGTGCCGTGACCGCCGTGCCGTGACCGTCGCGCCGCAACCGCCCCGACCACCGACCAGCGACCGACCGACCGACCGACCGACCAGCGACCGACCAGCGACCGACCAGCAGGAGCCGCCAGCATGGCCGAACCGACCCGCTATCTCGGCAAGTTCCGGGGAACGGTGGTGAACAACGTCGACCCGCTCGGGATCGGCCGCATCCAGGCCCAGGTGCCCGACGTGCTGGGCGAGGTCACCTCGACCTGGGCGATGCCGTGCTTCCCGGTGGCCGGTCCGGGCATGGGGCACTACGCCGTCCCGCCGGTCGGGGCCGGCGTGTGGGTGGAGTTCGAGCAGGGCGACCAGAGCTACCCGATCTGGACGGGCTGCTGGTACGGCGCCGCCTCCGAGGTGCCGGTGGAGGCGACCACCGGCCCGCCGGGCGTGCCGAACCAGGTGCTGGAGACCACCGGACGGCGGGTGATCGTCCTGTCCGACGACCCGACCACCGGGATCACCCTGCGCACCCCGAGCGGGGCCTCGATCGTGATCAACGACTCGGGCATCCAGATCAGCAACGGCCAGGGCGCCTCGATCTCGCTCGTCGGCGCCACCGTTTCCATCAACCAGGACGCCCTGAGCGTGACCTGACGGGGGGAGAGTCTCGTGCCCGGAAATCTGCTGCACGTCAATGCGACGGTGACCTGCCCGCACGGCGCCCAGGCCACGGCCCGGCCCGCCCAGGCGCGGGTGCTGGCCGCCGGCCAGGCCGTCACCGGCACCGCCGACCTGTACACCGTGACCGGCTGCCCGTTCAACGTGGCCGGCAAGCCGCAGCCCTGCGTCACGATCCGCTGGGTGGTGCCGTCCGCCCGGATCCGGGTGAACGGCTCCCCCGCGCTGCCGCAGTCCGCCGTCGGGCTGTGCCAGAGCGCCGAGCAGGTCCCGCAGGGGCCGCCGGTCGTGACCGTCGTCCAGCAGCGGGCGGTGGGCGCGTGACGACGACAAGGTACCCCGCGAACGGCGCCGGACCGGCCCGCACGGACCTCGCCTTCCCGTTCCGGACCGACAGCCGCGGGCGCACCGCCGAGGCGGCGTACGACGACCACGTGCGGGACATGATCGAGCAGTTGCTGTTCACCGGCCCCGGCGAGCGGGTCATGCACCCGGACTTCGGCTGCGGGCTGCTCGACCTGGTCTTCGCGCCGAACAGCCCGGAGCTGGCGGCCACCCTGCAGCTGTCCGTCCAGGCGGCGCTGCAGCGGTGGCTCGGCGACGTGATCGAGGTCGTCTCGCTCGACGTGGAGAGCGAGGACAACGTGGTCCGGGTCGAGCTGGCGTACGTCGTCCGCCGGACGGGTGCGCGGCGGCACGACGTGTTCGAGGGCGGGGTGACGGCATGACCGGCCGAGCCGAGGCGACCGGGCGGGACGGACGTGCGCCGGTCCGGTGCGGGACGGAACGGCGCCGCGCCGACGTGCGCGCGGCGCACCTGCTGGGCCTGGACGGCGCCGAGCCGGACGACGACGGGCGCACGCTGAGCGTGACCTTCCTCGGCCGGGCCCCGGCCGAGCTGGGCCCGGAGAACATCCGGGTCGACGGCGGCCGGCGGATCACCGGCCTGCGCGCCGTCGCGGTCGACATCGAGCGCGCGGACGACCCGGAGCTGGACGACCGGATGCACGTCACCCTCGACCGGGCCGGCGACACCTCCCGCTACCGGCTGACCGTGGTCGAGGCGGACGCCTACGGCCGCCCGGGCACCCGCCCGTACCCGGGCTTCGACCCGAGGTACGCGAGCACCGGGTTCTCCTTCGGCGCCGACTGCCCCTCCCCGTACGACTGCCGCACCGAGGAGAGCTGCCCGCCCGCCGTCCGGCCGGCCCCGGTCATCGACTACACCGCCCGCGACTACGAGAGCCTGCGCCGGCTGGTGCTGGACCGGATGAGCCTCACCACCCCCGGCTGGACCGAGCGGCACCTGCCCGACCTCGGCGTCACCCTGGTCGAGTTGCTCGCCCACACCGCCGACCGGCTCTCCTACCAGCAGGACGCGGTGGCCACCGAGGCGTACCTCGACACCGCCCGCCGCCGGGTGTCGGTGCGCCGGCACGTCCGGCTGATCGACTACCCCGTGCACGACGGCTGCAACGCCCGGACGTTCGTCGCGCTGACGGCGGACCGCACCCTGACCCTCCGGCGCGGCACCTTCCGCTTCGCCGCCGTCGACGTCGGCGGGCTCGGCCCGCAGGAACGCCCGCGGCTGTCCACGGTGATCCCGGACGAGGAGCTGGACGCGCTCACCCGGACCGCCGCCGTCGAGGTGTTCGAGCCGCTCGGCGCGGCCGACCTGGTGCTGCATCCCGCGCACAACACCATCCGGTTCTGGACCTGGGGGGACCAGGACTGCGTCCTGCCCGCGGGCGCCACCTCCGCCACCCTGCGCGACGACTGGCACCCGGCCGACCGGCCGGAGGCCCGCACCCGGCACCTGGCGCTGCGCCCCGGCGACCTGCTGGTCATCGAGGAGGTGCTCGGCCCGCGCACCGGCGCCGCCGCCGACGCCGATCCCGCGCACCGCCAGGCCGTCCGGCTCACCTCCGTCACCCACCTGGTCGACGAGCTGTACGAGCAGCCCGTGGTCGAGGTCGCCTGGGCGCCGGAGGACGCGCTGGCCTTCCCGGTCTGCCTGTCCGCGCACGGCGGGAGCGACTGCGGCCCGATCGACGACGTGAGCGTCGCCCGCGGCAACGTCGTCCTGGTCGACCACGGCCGCTCCCTCACCTTCTGCGGCGGCGCCCCGGAGACCTTCGCGGTGCCGCCGGAACCCGTCCGGGTGGCGCCCTGCGGGCCGGGCGGCTCCGGCTGCGCGGACCGCGACGGCGGCAGCCCCGCGGCGGAGGCAATCCACGAACTGCTGGACCAGACCCGGACCGGCCGCCAGCTCGGCCCCGAGCAGGTCCGCGAGCTGGACGCGCTGGTCGGCGAGGCGGCGGTCCGCCGGGCCGGGCTGGGCGTCCGGCTCGCCCCCGGCTCCGGCGCGGAGGGCGGGGAGGGCCAGGGCGCCGTGGTCGAGCCGCCCACCGCCGACGCCCAGGCGGCGGCCCTGGAGACGCTGCTCGACCAGACCCGCTACCCCGTCCTGCCGCAGCCGTTCCGCCCGCTGCTGCGCTACGCGCCGGTCACCCAGGCGGCCGCCTACCCGGACCGCGGACAGGTCGGCGCCCGGCAGGCCGTGCTGCTCGCCGGCATCCCCGAACGGGTCCGCCGGCGGCTGGAGGAGCTGTGGCACCGGGCGGACCGCGGCCACGACCTGTCCCGCGCCGAAGTCGCCGAGCTCACCCTGCTGTTCGGCGCCCGAGTGGTGCACGAGCTGCGCCTCGCCGACCGTCCGGCCGCCGGGCTGCGCGAGCTGCTGGCCCGCCGCACCCGCCTGCTCGCCGCCAAGCTGCGCCGCCTCGAGGTGCTCACCGCGCGGGCCCGCTGCGGCGGGGTGCTCCGGCGCGGCGGCGTCTGGGAGGTGGCCCAGAGCTGGGGCGCCCGGTACGCCGCCGGGCTCGACCCCGACTCCCCCGCGCTGGCCGGCCCGGCGAGCGGCATCGCCGTCCAGGACCCGCGTACCGCCCTGCCGGCGGTGCTGGCCACCGCCGAGGGCCGGGAGTGGACGCCCCGCCGGGACCTGCTCGCCGACGGCCGGCGGGACCGGCACTTCGTGGGCGAGCTGGAGGACGACGGCCGCCTCGCGCTGCGCTTCGGCGACGGCCGCCACGGCCTGCCGCCCCGGCCGGGCGCCGAGCTGCGGGTCGCGTACCGGATCGGCAACGGCATCGCCGGGAACGTGGGCGCGGAGGCCGTCAACCACCTGGTGGTCTGCGGACAGCAGCCCGACCCGACCGGTCGCGGCACCGCCGCCCGGCCGCAGGACGCGGTGCTCCGGGTCCGCAACCCGCTGCCCGCGACCGGCGGCACCGAGCCCGAACCGCTCGACCAGGTCCGCCAGTCGGCCCCGCTGGCGCTGAGCCGCACCAGGCTGCGCGCCGTCACCGCCGCCGACTACGCGGAGCTGGCCGCCACCCTGCCGGGCGTCCGGCGCGCCGCCGCCGGGCTGCGCTGGACCGGCAGCGTCCAGGAGGTCCACGTGGCCGTCGAACCGTACGGGCGGGCCGAGGCGGACACCGCCCTGCTGGAGGCGGTCGGCCACGGCCTGGAGGCGTACCGCCGGATCGGCCACGACCTGGTGGTCCGCCCCGCGCTGCTGGTGCCGGTCGACCTCGAACTGCGGATCTGCGCCACCGCCGGGTACCAACGCGGCCACCTGCTGGCCGAGTTGCGGCGGGTGCTGGGCGGCCGCACCCTGCCGGACGGCCGGGTCGGCTTCTTCCACCCGGACGCGCTGGGCTTCGGCGACCCGGTGCGGGTCTCCCGGCTGGTGGCCGCGGCCGCCGCCGTGCCGGGCGTGGTCAGTGCCCGGGTCACCCGGCTGCGGCGGCAGTTCGGACGGGACGACGGCGAACTGGCGGACGGGCTGCTGCGGCTCGGCGCGCTGGAGGTCGCCGTCTGCGACGACGACCCCGACCGGCCGGAGAACGGCCGGCTCTCGATCGTGATCGGAGGCGGCCGATGACCGGCCAGTGCACCTGCGGCTGCTCGGGCACCGCCACCGCGACCCCGGCCCCGCTGTTCAACCCGCCCGGGCTGGACGCCATCGGCTACCGCGTCGGCCGCTACGGGGAGTTCCTGGACAGCCTGCTCGCCCGGCTGTCCGGCCCCGGCTACCCGGCACTGCGCGACCTGACCGTCCGCACCCCGGACGACCCGGCGATCGCGCTGCTGGACTCCTGGGCCGTGCTCGCCGACGTGCTCACCTTCTACTCGGAGCGGATCGCCAACGAGGGCTACCTGCGCACCGCCACCGAGGAGGGCTCGCTCACCCTGCTCGGCCGGCTGGTCGGGCACCGGCCCCGGCCCGGCGTGGCCGCCGACACCTACCTCGCCTACACCCTCGACCACGACCCGCGGGCCGCCGAGGACCCGACCGTGGTCGTGCCGCGCGGCGCCCGCAGCCAGAGCGTCCCCGGCCCCGGCGAGGACCCGCAGTCCTTCGAGACCGCCGAGGACCTCGCCGCCCGCTCGGCCTGGAACGAACTGGCCGTGCTGCGCCGCCGCCCGTACCAGCTGACGCCCGGCCAGCTGAACCCCGGCGGCCGCGCCGAGCTGTTCGCCGCCGGCACCGCCAACAACCTCAGGCCCGGCGACCGGCTGCTCTTCGTGTTCAGCGCCGACAAGGCCGCCGACCCGGTCCACCGGGTGCTGCGGCTGGTGCCCGAGGTCCGGATCGACCGCGAGAACGACGTCACGGTGATCGGGCTGCCCCGGGACCTGCGCACCCTCAAGGACCTGCGCGCCGAACTGGCCGACTGGATCACCGTCACCGAGACCGCCCCGAACCCCAGGCCCGGGCCCAGCCGGATCATCCGGGCGTTCGACGACCAGGTGCTGGCCCCGCTGCGCGCCGACCTCGACCGGCCCGCCGGTCCGCTGAGCACCCCGGCCGAGTTCGCCGACCGGCTCGCCCCGGTCGTCGCCCGGGCCGCCGAGGCCGCCGAACTGGCCCGCTCCCGGCAGCCGGTGGCCGACTGGTTCGGCCGCCTCGGCGAGGAGCTGGCCGGCCTGCGCGACCGGGCCCACCAGCTGGAGCCGCCGCAGGCCCCCGAGCAGCCCGAGCCCGGCCCCGGCGCCGCAGACCCGGCCGTCCGCGGACTCGGCCCGCTGCTGGCGGCGCTGCGCACCACCCCCACCCGGCCCCCGCTCAGCGCCCGGGACCTCGCCCGCGACCCCCGGCGCCTCTTCGCGCCCGGCTCGGACCTCGGCGCGCAGCTGCTGACCGCGCTCGACCCCCGGCTGCGCGACGGCCTCTACCCCGCCTGGCGACGGGTCGACCTGACCGAGCCGCTCGCCGTGCACGAGATCCAGGCGATGCGGGTGGTCGCCACCCCGTTCGGCGCCACCGCGCCGCTCAAGCCCGTCTACGGCGACGACGGCCGGATCGACCGCTACGTGGACTGGCCGCTCGCCGGCAGCACCCTGGTCGGCGTCCGGTTCACCTTCGACGCCGCCGGGACGGTCCCGACGACCGCCGACTTCACGTACGTCGAGGCCGGCAGCCTGGTGCACAGCGGCTTCTCGCTGCCGTGGGACCACACCTTCCCGTTCGGGCCCGGCCAGGTCAAGGTGGTCACCACCGAGCCGCCGGAGCCGCCGCCGAACCCGCGGGCCGCCGTGCCCGCGCCCGCCCCGGAGCCCGGGGTCAGCGCCCGGTTCCTCGCCAAGCTGCCCGAACGCACCGTCTTCGTGTCCCGCCCGCGGGCCGACGGACGCATCCACGTGACGGTCGACGGCGGGCCCGGCCCCGCGCTCGACTACCTGCTCGAACCCGGCCAGGAGAAGACCGGCGAGTCCGGCGAGCTGAACGTCCGGGTGCTGCGCCACACCGCCACCGACCAGTCGGCGCCCGCGGTCGAGGTGGTGTTCACCACCAAGCTGCAGCCGGTCTCCGGCACCGTCCTCGCCCTCGACGCGGTGTACGACCAGATCGCGCCCGGCAGCTGGGTGGTCGTCCAGCGCCCGCGCAAGGGCCTCGACGGCGGCATCCCGGGCAGCCGCGACCTCGCCGAGGTCATCACCCGGGTGACGGACGTGCGGGTGGTCTCCCGCGCCGACTTCGGCATCACCGGCAAGGTGACCGAACTGTCCCTGCAGCAGGCGTGGCTGGACGACAAGGACACCCAGCTCTCGGACATCCGGGACGCCACCGTCTACGCCCGCGGCGAGTCGCTGCGGCTCGCCGACGAGCCCGTCACCGAGGACGTCCACGGCGGCCGGATCGAACTCGCCCGGCTCTACGACGGGCTGACCCCCGGCCGGTGGATCGCGGTCAGCGGCGAGCGGACCGACATCCCGGGCACCACCGGCGTCCGGGCCACCGAACTGGCCATGATCGCCGGCGTCGAGCAGGGCGTCGACCCGCACCTGCCCGGCGACACCGTCCGCACCACCATCACGCTCAGCGCCCGCCTCGCCCACCGCTACCGGCGCGACACCGTCCAGGTCCTCGGCAACGTGGTCCGGGCCACCCAGGGCGCCACCCGCGACGAGGCCGTCGGCAGCGGCGACGCCGGCGTCCCGGGCCAGCGCTTCACCCTCTGGCAGTCGCCGCTCACCTGGCTCGCCGCCGACACCCCCGGGGGCGCCCGCAGCACCCTGGAGGTCCGGGTCGACGGGGTGCGCTGGCACGAGGTCGACAGCCTCGCCGGACGCGGCCCGGACGAGCGCGTCTACGTCACCGGGACCACCGGCGACGGCCGCACCACCGTCACCTTCGGCGACGGCGTGCACGGCTCGCGCCTGCCCACCGGCCGGGAGAACGTCCGCGCCCGCTACCGGATCGGCATCGGCGAGGCGGGCAACGTCGGCGCCGGCCGGATCACCCAGCTCACCACCCGCCCGCTCGGCGTCTCCGCCGTCGTCAACCCGCTGCCCGCCACCGGCGGCGCCGGCCCGGACGGCCCCGGCCTCGCCAGGCGCAACATCCCGCTCGCCGTCACCTCCCTCGACCGGCTGGTCTCGGTGCCCGACTACGAGGACTTCACCCGCTCCCGGGCCGGCATCGGCCGGGCCAGCGCCACCCGGCTCTCGGACGGCGGGCGGGAACTCGTCCACGTCACCGTGGCCGGGGTGGACGACATCCCGCTCAGCGGCGACTCCGACCTGGTCCGCACGCTGCGCTCCGCGCTCACCGCCTACGGCGACCCGCGGCTGCCGGTCGAGGTCGCGGTACGCGAACTCGTCCTGCTGGTCGTCGCCGCGCGCGTGAAGGTCCACCCGGACCACTCCTGGGACGTGGTCGAACCGGCGCTGCGCCGGGCCCTGCTCGACCGCCTCGGCTACCCCGGACGCCGACTCGGCCAGAGCGCCCACCTGTCCGAGGTGCTCGCCACCGCCCAGGCCGTCCCCGGCGTGGACTGGATCGACGTCGACTCCTTCACCGGCGTGCCCGGCAGCCTCACCCCGGAGGGCCTGGAGCGGCTGTCCGAACAGCTCGCGCAGCCGCAGCCGACCGTCCCGGCCCGGCTCGCCCGCTTCGAGGAGCAGCGGTACCGGGTGCGGGACGGCGACGGGGAGACCCTCACCGGCATCGCGGCCCGCAACGGCATCCCGGTCGCCGAGCTGCTGCGCCTCAACCGGGACGTCACCGACACCCGCCCGCTGCTTCCCGGCCGGGTGCTGACGGTGTTCCGCGGCATCCGCCCGGCCCAACTCGCCGTGCTGTCACCGAACCTGCCCGACACGTTGATCCTCAAGGAGATCCGCGCATGACCTCGTCGTGGGACAGCCGGGACCCGGACGGACTGCTGGAGCTGCTGCCGCAGTGGCACCGGCTGCGGGACGCCGACGCGGGCGAGCCGCTGCGCGCCCTGCTGGCCGTCATCGCCGAGCAGGTCGACGTGGTCCGCGGCGGCGTCGAACAGGGCTACCGGGACTGGTTCGTGGAGACCGCCGCGGACTGGGCCGTCGCCTACCTCGGCGACCTGGTCGGCTACCGGATCCTGCCCGGCTACGAGGAGGTGCTCGCCACCGGTCTGCACGGCGGCGCCTCCCCGGAGCGGGCCGCGGCCCGCGACCGGCTCGCCGCCCGGCTGGCGCCGCGGCACGACGTCGCGAACACCGTCGCCAACCGCCGGCGCAAGGGCACGCTGCCCCTGCTGGAGGAGCTGTCCGCCTCGGTGGCGGACTGGCCGGCCCGGGCCGTGGAGCTGTCCCGGCTGCTCGGCGGGACCCAGCCGGTACGGCTGCTGCGCCCCGACGAGGAGCCGGCCGACCGTCAGCGGCTGGGCCGGGGCCGGCTGGTCGACGTGCGGCGCGGCGCCGCGCTGGACCTGCTCGGCGGCCCCTTCGACGGGCAGGCGCACACCGTCGACGTCCGCCGGGCCGCCTCCACCCGCCGCCAGGGCGGCCACACGCCGGCCGGGGTCGCCCTGTACGTCTGGCGGCTGAAGCCGTACCGGGTCACCCGGGCGCCGGCCTACTGCATCGACCGGGCCAGGAACCTCTTCACCTTCTCCGTCCTCGGCAACGACGCCCCGCTGGTCACCCGGCCCGAGCCGGAGCCCTCGGCCACCCACCTCGCGGCGATCGACAACGTGCCGGCACCGATCCGGCGCCGGCAGCTGGCCGAGCGGCCGGCCGACTACTACGGGCCCGGGAAGAGCTTCGCCATCTGGCGCGACGGCGCCCAGGAGCCGATCCCGCCCGCGGAGATCACGGTGGCCGACCTGACCGACTGGGCGTACCGGCCCAAGCGCGGCCAGGTCGCCGTCGACCCGCTGCTCGGCCGGATCGCCTTCGGCGCCCGCTCCGCCCCGCGCCGCGGCGTCTGGGTCGACTACCACTACGCGTTCGGCGACGACACCGGCGGCGGCGAGTACCCGCGGGACCGCCCGGAGACCCGGCACCGCACGGTCTACCAGGTCGGGCCCGGCCGGCCGTACGAGCGGATCAACGACGCCTACCAGCAGTGGCGCGCCGACCAGGCGGACGGCGGCGCGGGCGGCGCCGCCGTCATCGAGATCACCCACAGCGGCGCCTACCAGGAGCAGCTGGACTTCGACCTGGAGGGCGACGACCGCCTCGAACTGCGCGCCGCCGAGGGCGCCCGGCCGGTGATCCGGCTGCTCGACTGGTACAGCAACCGGCCGGACGCGCTCAACGTCCGGGGCGTCTGCCCGGGCGGGCGGCTGGTCCTGGACGGCCTGCTGATCACCGGCCGCGGGGTCAACGTCACCGGGCCGCTGGCCTCCGTCACCCTGCGGCACTGCACCCTGGTGCCGGGCTGGTCGCTGGAGCCGCACTGCGAACCGCACTCGCCGCACGAGCCCAGCCTCGTCCTGGACCGCACCACGGCCTGCGTCCGGATCGAGCGCAGCGTCCTGGGCGCGATCCAGGTCGTCGGCGACGAGGTGGACGCCGACCCGCTGGAGGTCCACCTCGCCGACAGCATCCTGGACGCCACCGGGTCCGAGCGGCCGGCGCTCGCCGGGCCCGACTGCGAACACGCCTTCGCGCTGCTGCACGCCCACCGCTCCACGGTGGTCGGCGAGGTGCACGCCCACGCGGTGCCGATCGCCGAGGACAGCGTGTTCACCGGGCGGCTGCGGGTGGCCCGCCGCGCGGTCGGCTGCCTGCGGTTCTGCTACGTCCCCCCGGGCTCGCGCACCCCGCGCCGGTACGAGTGCCAGCCCGACCTGGTGCGCTCGGCGGTGACCGGGCTGGTCGAGCGCGGCGAGCTGCCCCCGGCGCAGGCCGCCCGGCTGCGCGACGTGGAGGCGGCCCGGGTCCGCCCGGTGTTCAGCAGCCTGCGGTACGGCACGCCCGACTACGGGCGGCTGGCCGCCGGGTGCGCGCCGGAGATCACCCGCGGCGCCGAGGACCGCTCCGAGCTGGGCGCCTTCCACGACCTGTTCCAGCCCCAGCGCGAGGACAACCTGCGGGCGCGGCTGGCCGAGTACGCGCCGGCCGGCACCGACGCCGGCGTCTTCTTCGTGACCTGACCCGCCCCCGACACCGCCCCCGACCATCGACTGTGAGAGGGAACCCGTGCACGCAGACTTCTCGCGCCTGACCTTCCGGCCCGACAAGCACTACTCCGCGGTGCTGACCCAGCAGGGCCGCGTCCAGCTGGACGCCGACGCCAACGAGCAGGCCGCGATCGAGCGCTACCAGCTGCGCACGCTCGCCGCCGACCTGATCGGCCGCCGCGGCGGGCCGGCCGCCGCACCCGGGTTCGCGATCGGCTACGTGCCGGGCAACCAGGACGCGGCGGACCTGACCATCGGCGGCGGCCGGTACTACGTGGACGGCATCCTGTGCGAGGCCTACCGGCCGGAGCCCGGCCCCGCCGTGCCCGACGACGGCCACTGGGGCGGCGACGGGACGGACGGGGCCGCCGGTACCGTCGGTGTCCCCGGGCAGGAGCCCGCCGTCTGGACGTACTGGGACCAGCCGGACGCCTACCGGGACCAGGAGCGCCCCGGCGACCGGCTGCCCGCCGAGTTCCCGTTCCTGGTCTACCTGAAGGTCTGGGAGCGCAGCGTCACCGCCGTCGAGGACCCGGAGATCCGCGAGGTCGCCCTCGGAGCGGCGATGCCCGACACCGCGGCCCGCGCCAAGGTGGTCTGGCAGGTACTCGCCCTGCCCGCCTCGGAGTTGAGCGTCCCGGACGGCGGGGTGTCCCGGGTCCGGGACGCCTTCGACGCGTGGGCCGAACCGCAGGAGCGGGCCGCCGCCTGGCTGGCCGCGCGCGCCCGGCGTCCGGAACGGGCGAACGAGGACCCGTGCCTGTCCCACCCGGAGGCCGCCTACCGGGGCCCGGAGAACCAGATGTACCGGGTGGAGGTCCACCGGAGCGGCTCGGCCGAGTGCGGCGCCGCCTTCAAGTGGTCCCGGGAGAACGGCTCGGTCGTCCTTCCGATCGCCTCGGTCGAGGGCGTCTGGGTCGACCTCACCACGCTGGGCGACGACGACAAGCTGGGCCTCTCGGTCGGCGACTGGGTCGAGGTCGCGGACAGCGCGTACGTCAGCCGGGACGAGCCGGCGGACCTGCTCCAGGTGGAGGAGACCGACCTGCCGGGCCGCCGGGTGCGGCTGTCCGCCGAACCGGCGCCGGAGGTCGGCCGGCTGGCCGAACGCCACCCCTTCCTGCGCCGCTGGGACCACCGCGCGCCCCGCGGCCGGGACGCCCTGCCGCTGGCCGGCGGCGCCCTGCGGCTGCGCGAGGGCGCCTGGCTCGACCTGGAGGACGGCGTCCAGGTGTACTTCCGCCCGGGCGGCGACTACGCCCGCGGCGACTACTGGCTCGTCCCGGCCCGCACCGCCACCGGCTCGGTCGAGTGGCCGCGGAACGCGGCCGGCGAGGCCCTCCTCCAACCGCCGGCCGGCGTCCGGGTGCACCACGCCCCGCTCGCCTGGGTGAAGGGTCCGACCACGGTCGTCGACCTCCGCCAGACCTTCGCCCCGCTGACGGCGCCCGCCCCGCAGGAGGCCTGACCCGCCCGGCCCGCACCGGTGGCCGGCGGCCCCTGCGGGTCCCCCGCGGGTTCAGCCGCTCCAGGTGCTGGTCGTGCCGGTCGTGCCGGTCGCCCGGGGCGTGCCTCCGGTGGCGGTGCCCCGGGCGGCCGGGGCACCGGCTCCGGAGCCCGAGGTGGTGGTCCGCACCCCCGGGGCGGTGGTGCCGACCGTCGGGCCGGCCGAGGTGCGGGGCACGGCCGGGGCAGCCGGCGTGCCGGGCGCGGCGGTGGTCCGGCGGGCGGCGGGGGCGGTGGGCGCGGCCGAGGGGGCGTCGCCGCCCGGTGCGATCCGCTCGATCCTCAGCACCAGGTTGCGGTCCTGGCGGCCGCCCGCCAGGTCGCGGTTGCGGCTGTGCACGACCTGCGTCGACACGCCGCCGACGTCCTGCCACCGGCCCTGGACGGCACGGCTGTTGGGGCACCAGCCGCCCTCGTCCCGGTGTTCCAGGTCGAGTTCCCAGCGCTCCGCCTCGACGACGTGGACGGCGCCGACCTCGCCGGGGATCTCCACCGGGGCGGCACCCCGGACGGTCACCACCGCCCGCTGGGGGAACCGCCCCTCCACCGCCGTCACCGTGATCCGGCTCGCCCCCTGGTACCAGGCCATCGCTGTGCTCCCTCGTCCGTCCTTCGGGCCGGCTGCCGACCGCCCCCAGCCGGTAGCACGGACGGCGCCCCCTCCGGGGTTCGACCTGCCCGGGTCCGGCCCGCGGAGCCGGGAACGGCCGACGGCCGGTCGGGGGCGGACCGGAGCCCGCCCGCGACCGGCCGTCGGCGCGGCTCAGCGGGCCCGGGGGCCGTCCTCGTCCCGCGCGAGCACACCCGCCTGGCGGGCCGTCAGCTTCCCCTGGCCGTACAGCCAGCGCACCGTGTCGGCCATGGTGTCGGCCGTCGGCCTCGGGGTCAGCCCGCCGGTGCTCGCGGCGGGGTCGACCGGGGCCGCGCAGGCGCAGGTGTACACGGCCCCGTACTCGGCGGGGATGTGCCAGGGCCATCCGCGCTGGAGCAGGCTCGCCAGGGTGCCGACCGGCAGCATGGCCCGGGCGGGGAGGAAGGCCGCGGGCAGCCGCCGCCCGGTGACCTCCCGCAGGGTCCGCACGTACTGCCGGGTGGACAGGTGGCGGCCGGGCCCGAAGTGCCGGTCGGCGCCCGCCCTCGGCGCGGTCAGCAACCGGGCGTGCAGCTGCGCGGTGTCCCGGACGTCGCCGACCGGGAAGCCGCCGAGCGGCCAGATCGGCATCAGCCCGCGCAGGGCGTTGCGCAGCCGGGCGTTCTGGTCGCCCGGCCCCGGGTCCTGCGGGCCGAGCAGCGCCGGCGGGTAGCTGATGACCACCGGCGCGCCGTCCCGCTGGTGGCCCCGGGCGATCCGCTCGGCCGCGGCCTTGGTCGCCATGTACGTGTCCCGGGGACGGCCGACCGGGGAGTGCTCCCCGAGCGGCCGTCCGGCGGACGGCAGCAGGGCGACGATGCTGGAGACGTGGACGACCGGGTCGGCGCCTGACCGGCGGGCGGCGGCCAGCACCAGCTCGGTGCCCCGTTCGTTGGTCCGGCGCATCTCCGCGTTCCGCCGGCTGTCGAAGGAGTACACCGCGGCCGCGTGCAGGACGGCGTCGGCGCCGCGCACGGCCCGGGCCGCGCCGCCCTCGTCGGTCACGTCCCCGACGACCAGGTCGACGGCGGCCGGATCCACCGCCAGCAGGCCGAGCGCCCGTTCCGCGGCCTGCGGGTCGCGGACCAGCATGCGCACCCGGTGTCCGCCGCGGACCATCGCCGCGACGGAGTGGAGGCCGAGGAATCCGGTGCCGCCGGTCACGCTCACCAACATCGGTCCATCCTCCGCTCAGCCGATCCCTTCCGGGTTCCCGCCGACGCCCCGGTGGAAGGCGCCGCCGTAGAACAGCAGCGCCTGCCGGTGGTCGGACCAGTCCGCGGCCAGCACCTCGCCGAGGAAGATCGAGTGGTCGCCGCCGTCGTACTGCTCGGCGAGCTTGCACTCCAGCCAGGCCAGCGAGTCCGCCAGCAGCGGGGCCCCGGTGAACGGGCCGGGCTGCCAGTCGAGGCCGTCGAACTGGGCGGCCCCGCGCGGCCTGCTCTTGTTCGCGAAGTACCGTGCCAGGCGCTCCTGTTCGGCGCCGAGCACGGACACCGCGAAGGACCTGGTCGCCGTGATCGCCTCGTGCATCGTCGCGGAGCGGGCCACGCAGCACAGCACCATCGGCGGCTCCAGGGAGACCGAGCTGAACGCGTTGGCGGTCATCCCGTGGGCGTACTCGCCGCCCGTGGTCAGCACCGTGATCCCGGTGGCGAACCGGGCCATCGTCTCGCGCAGGGCGCCCGGCAGGACGGCCCGGTTCTCGGCGGCCGCGGCCGGGGCCGGCGGCCGGGTGTTGACCGGGGACCGGCCGTTGCCGATCACAGCGCCCGCTCCGTCTCCACCGGCCCGCCGGGCGCGGCCTGGGCCGCCAGGGCCCGCGCGACGGCCGGGCCCTCGGCGTACGGCGCCAGCGCCCGGCGCAGCGCCTCGGGCACCCGGGCGGGGACGGTGGCGGTGTTCGGTCCGCGCATGCACGCGATCCGCTGCCGGCCGCGGGCGACCAGGTTCTCCTGCTCGCCGTCGATCCGCAGGTAGTCGAAGCTGAACTGGATCTGGGTCTGGGTCAGCTCCTCCAGCCGCATCCGGACCGACAGCTCGTCGAACGAGGTGATCTCGGCGAAGAAGTCGCACTCCACCTTGAGGGTGAACAGCTTCAGGTCGTCCTGCAGCTCGGCGAGCACCTCCGGCGCCTTGTCCTTGAGGAACATCTCGCGACAGCGCCCCTGCCAGCGCAGGTAGTTCACGTAGTAGACGTTGCCGACGAGGTTGGTCTCCTCGAACCCGACGGTGTGCCGGATCTCGTAGTAGGCCGACATCAGTTCTCCTTTCCGACGAGGACCGCGAAGAGCACCGGCTCCGTCCGGTCGTTGACGGTGGTCACCCAGGTGGCGACGGACGCGTCACCGGCGGACAGCACCACCCAGCCGCCCGGGTGGACCCGGTCGAGGGTCAGCGCCTGGGTGGTGGCACCGGACTTGCGCAGGCATTCCAGCGCGCTCCAGACCCGGGTGCCGGCCACCGCCGGGCTGCAGCCGGCATCGCTCACCAGCAGGTCCCGCAGGGCGAGTTGGCCGGCGCCCAGCAGCGCGTCCCAGTCCTCGGCGGTCCGCTCCAGGACGGTCTCGACGTCGCAGGCGAGCCGCCCGCGTCCGGCCACCGCGAGGGTCAGGCCGGCGGCGTGCGAGGCCGACACCGTGGTGCCGTCGAGTTCCGGCGCACCGGCGAGTTCGGGCTTGCCGTCCGGCCGGTGGCGCAGTTCCACCGGCCGGCCCAGTGCCCGGCCGAGGGCGGTCGCGGTGCGGGCCCTGCGGTCCCCGTCCCGGGCGGCGGCCTCCGCGGTGCCGTCCGCGGCGGGCTTCGCCTCGGGTTCGACGACCACCGCGCGGCGGCCGCCCAGCACCCGTTCCAGACCGCGTTCCAGGTACGAGCCGAGCATCGCGGGCACCCAGGGCCCGGCTCCGTCGCGCTTGCGGACGGCGACCAGGGTCAGCCCCTCCCAGCGCTCCACCACCTTCCCGGCCGGGGTGCGCACGTCGAGGTCGTAGACGTAGCTGTCCCCGTCCTGCGAGCGCTCCCTGGCGTCCAGCACGACGTACTCGGAGTCCTGGTCGGCCGGGTCGGCCAGCCAGAGCCGTTCGATGCCCTGCGGCAGCAGCGTGGCGTCCGGCACGCAGCACTGGATGGCGTGCATCATCGCGTCCCGCGTGCCGGGGTCGGCGAGCCGCTGGTCCTGCGGCAGGAAGGCCGCGAACCACGGCGCCTGGGCGGTGGTGGAGATCTCCGCCAGCGCGTGCCGGGCGCTGGCCCGCCGGTACTCCAGCAGCCGCTGGAACCGCTTGCCCTGGAAGAGCACGCTGCCGTACAGCTCGGTCACCGGGTCCACCGGCACCGCCGGCAGGCCGAACTCGGCCGGCACCGGCGTCCCGGGCACCTCGGGCCGCGGGTAGCGCAGCGTTGCCCGGAAGTGGTCGGCGGCGAAGTCGGTGCCCTCGCTGCGCAGCACCACGTCGACCGTCCCGGGATCCCGGACCAGCGCCGCGATCCGGATGGTGGTCGAGCCGCCCGGCCGGACCACCACGGGCCGCCGGAACTCGACGTCCTCCAGCAGCGGCGGGCCCTGGTGGCCGCTCACCGCGGCGGCGACCTGGGCCATCGCCTCCATGCCGAGCACGGCCGGGAAGAGCAGGTCGTCCTGGAGCCGGTGGTCGGTCAGGTACGGGTCGCCGCCCTCGGTGAGCTCGGTCTCGGTGATCAGCTCGATGCCGGGGTGGTGCGCCACCACCCGCTCCACGAACCTGGTCAGCGGCAGCTCCTGGCGGACGGTGGCGAGGGTCGGCAGGCCGCCGGCCCGTCCGCTCACCACCAGGACGGGGCCGGCCGACGGGTCCGCGAGCACCTCGCGGAGCACCTGGATGCCGTTCTCGGTGGAGATCGGCGTGATGCCCTCGCGGATCAGCGCCTCGACGACGCCCAGGCGTTCGCCCATGCCCGCGCCCGACCAGACCGACCACTCCAGCGCGAGGGCCCGGGCCTTCGGGTACCGCTGCTGGAAGCGGAGGGTCAGTTCGGTCATCCAGTCGTTGGCGGTGGCGTAGTGCGCCTCACCGCGCAGTCCGGCCCGGCCGATGATCGAGCCGAAGGTGATCAGCAGCTTCAGGCGCTCCGGCCGGACGGCCGCGAGGACCGCCTCCAGGCCGTCGGTCTTGGGCGCCAGGGTCTGCCGGAAGTCCTCGGCGGTCAGCGCGTCGAGGGCGGCCGGGTGGTTGCGGCCGGCGCCGTGCAGCACCGCGGTGACCGGGCCGAGCCCGCTCTCCAGCAGGGCCACCGCGGCGGCGACCTCCTCGGCCGAGGTGACGTCGGCGCGGGCGTAGCGGTAGCGCAGGCCGGCGTCGTCCATCCTGGCGAGGTTGCCGGCGAGTTCGCGGTCGGTGGCCGGATCGGCGCGGCCGATCAGGGCCAGGGCCGCGCCGGAGTCCTTGGCCATCGCGATGGCGCACTCGGCGGTGATGCCCTTGCCGCCGCCGGTGACCAGCAGGACGTCCCCGGCGTCGAGCGGGGAGCCGCCCTCCGGTGCCGGGCGCGGCTGCAGCGGCCGCAGCAGCGGGACGGTCCGGCCGCCGTCCGCCTGGTAGCGGACCTCCGCGAAGCCCGCCGTGGCGGCGGTCTCGGCGACCACCCGGGCCACCGCCTCGTCGCGGGCGGCGCCCTCGGGCGCGGTGTCGGGCAGTTCGACGATCGTGGTCGGGACGGTCGGGTGCTCCAGGTGCAGGGTCTTGGCCAGACCGGCGGCGCCGAGCCGGTGCTGGACCACGACCAGCCGGGTGCCCTCGGGGGCGGCCAGCACGGCCCGCCCGGCGGCCAGGAAGAGCTCCGTCTCGTCCGGTCCGCACGCGTCCGGGAGGCAGAGCAGCACGCCGTTCCCGAGGCCGGCGGCGGCGAGCGCGGTGCGCAGCGGCTCGGCCAGCGGGTGGCCGGGCGTGCTGTGGACCGTCCAGTCCCCGGCGGGGCCCGCGGGGCCGGGCTGCGAGCCGGCCGGCAGGGCGGCCGGGACGTGCTCGACCGCGAAGGGCCGCACCCACGGGGCCACGCCGTCGACTTCGCCCGCCGGCGCGGCGCCGTCCTGCGCGGTCCCGGCCAGCTGGTCGATCAGCTCGGCGATCCCGCCCAGGTTCACGGTCGCGTAGTTGGGCGTGGCGGCGAGCACGGGCCGGCCGAGCGCCCGGGTGACGTCGTTGACGATCTGGCCGATGGTGATCGAGCTCAGGTGCAGGTCGTCCATCGGGTGGGTCTGCGCGGTGACGGAGTCCAGCGGCAGTTCGACCCGCTCGGCGGCGAGCCGGCGCAGCAGCTCCAGGGTGGAGTCCTGGGCCGCTTCGGTGTCCGCGGACGCCCGCGCGCCGCCCCGCTCGTCCCGCTCCGGTCCGCCGTCCCGGGCCACCGGGTCGGCGAGGTCCGCCAGGTCCGCGTCGATGGCCGGAGCCGCCTCGCAGGGGTTGGCCAGGAAGGTCATCGCACCGTCGGCCGGCAGCGGCCGCACCAGGCGGTCGCCGAACAGCGCCTCGGTCCGCAGCGGCACGCCGAGCACGTACGCGGCGCCGGCGACCCTGAGCAGCGGGCCGAGCGAGGCGCTGTCGGTGTCGACCGCCAGGGTGGTGAGGTCCGGGGCGATCTCCGCCAGCAGGCCGGACAGCACCCGGCCCGGGCCGACCTCCACGACCAGGTCGGCCCCGGCGGCGGCCGCGGTGGCGGCCTCCTGGAACCGGACCGGGAGCAGCACCTGCTCGCGCAGGACCTCCCGCAGGTCGGCGGACGGATCCAGGAACCGGCCGGTGACGGTGGAGGCGATCGGGCGGACCGGCTCGCTGAAGTCGAACTCCGCCAGTTCGGCCGCCATCGCGACCGCGGCCGGCTCGACCAGCGGCGAGTGGAAGGCGTGCGACACGTTCAGCCGGGTCGCCGTGACGCCCTCGGCCGCGGCCCGGCGGCAGACCTCGTCGACCGCCTCGGCGGGGCCGGAGAGCACGGTCTGCCGGGGCCCGTTGTAGCCCGCGACGACCACGTCCTGACCGGCGGACAGCCGGGCGGCCTGCTCCGGGGTCGCCGCCAGGCCGGCCATCGCGCCGCCGCCGCGGCTCGCCCGCGCCATCACCCGGCCGCGGACGGTGGCCAGGCGCACCACCTGCTCCTCGGTCATCGTGCCCGCCCAGTGCAGGGCGGTCAGCTCCCCCAGGCTGTGGCCGACGGCGGTGTCGGCCCGGATGCCGATCGCGTCCAGCACCCGCAGGGCGGCCAGCGAACCGGTGACGATCCGCGGCTGGGCCACCTGGGTGGCGACCTGGTCGTCGCCGGTGGGCAGCGCGGCCGCCCGGAACACCTCCTCCGCCGTGGCGAACCGGCGCCGGATCGCGCCGACGGCGCCGCGGCCGGAGCCCTGTCCCGGGAAGAGGTAGACGATCCGCGGGGCGGTCCGGGCGCGGCCGAGGAAGACTCCCTCACCGGCCGAGAACGCCTCCCGCGCACCGGAGTCGAGCAGGGCCAGCAGCCGTTCGAGGCCGCGTACGGCGTCGTCCGGCGTGGTCGCGACGACGGCGGCGCGCACCGGGCCGCCGGCCTGCCGGTCGGCCAGCGTGCCCGCCAGGTCGGCCAGTTCGGCCTGGGCCAGCTTCGGCACGAGTTCCAGCAGTCGGGTCACTTCCGCGCGCAGCGCGGCCGTGTCCGGCCCGTCCAGCAGCAGCAGTTCGGCGTCCTGGCGGCCGGCGACCAGCCGGGTGGTGCGCTCGTCGAGCGCCTCGCGCCGGGTGCTGCCGGGCGCCTGGGCGACCGCGACGTGGGTGTTGATCCCGCCGAAGCCCATCGCCGACACCCCGGCCCGGACCGGCTGGTCGGCAGGCCAGAGTTCGGCCTGGCGCGGGACGTACATCGCCGCCTCGTCACCGAGCAGGCCGGGGTGCGGGTCGACGTGGCCGGTGGCCGGGGGGATCACCTGGTGGTGCACGGCGAGGGCCGCCTTGATCAGACCGGCGACGCCCGCGGCGGCCTTGGTGTGCCCGAAGTTGCCCTTGACCGTCCCCAGCGCGGCCGGACGGGCCGTCGGGTCGGCGAGGCGGCGGGCGGAGGACAGCGCCTCGATCTCGGTCGCGTCGCCGAGGGCGGTGCCGGTGCCGTGGCCCTCGAAGTAGGAGACCGTCTCGACGCCGTAGCCCGCCCGCTGGTAGGCGCGGGTCAGTGCCAGCCGGTGGCCGCCGGCCTCCGGCCGGGTGATGCCGCCCTTGCCGTCGGAGGAGACGCCCCAGCCGCTGATGCTCGCGTAGATCCGCCGGCCCTGCGCCACCGCGTCCCGCTCGCGCATCAGCACGAGCATGCCGGAACCCTCGCCGGGCCAGAAGCCGTTGGAGTCCCGGTCGTACACCTTCATCTCGCCGGTGGCCAGCGCGCCGGTCTTGGCGAAGCCGATCACCTCGAACGGGTCGATGGAGAGGTCGACGCCGCCGGCGACGGCCACGTCCAGCTCGCCGTCGGCGAGCGCCTTGGCCGCCGTGACGACGGACAGCAGGGAGGAGGAGCAGGCGCCGTCGACCGTGTAGCCGCCACCGCGCAGGTCGAAGTGGTTGCAGATCCGGCCGGCGATGGTGTTGGCGAGGCCGCCGGCCAGCGAGTCCTCGTCGATGGCCGGGAACGGCGCCTTGTACTGCGGCTCCAGCTCCTGGAGGAACTTGGCGACGTCGCCCTCGGACCAGCCCTGGCCGGCCAGCGCGGCGGCCACCGTGCGGCGCACGTACGGCCACCGCAGCCGCATGATGTTGGCCCGCGAGAATTCCCCGGTGAGGCTGTTCCCGACCACCACGCCGGTGCTCTGGTGGGGAAGTCCCGAACCGTCCGGGAATCCGGCGTCGGCGAGCGCCTCGGCGGCCACGTCGAGGGCCAGCCAGTGCGTCAGGTCGGTCGCCCGGTAGGTGCTCCCGGCGACGCTGTACTTGATGCGGTCGAACGCGTAGTCCCGGAGGACGGCGGCCTTCTTCGTGTAGTGCCGGTCGGGCGCGCTCCGGTCCTCCGACCAGTAGTCCGCCTGGTTCATCCGCTCGTCCGGCAGCCGCCGGAAGGCCCGCCGACCACCCAGTACGTTGTCCCACAGTTCGCTCGCCGAATTGGCGTCCGGGTAACGGAGGCCAATTCCCACGATAGCGATCCGCTCACTGCTCACGTATTCACCACCCATGGAGATGAATTGACGGCGAATATTGTCGCCGGCTCGACTCTCTGCACTGTCGTCAAGCGTGCATCTGCGGCCGTCCGGATGTCTTCTCCGAGTTTGCTTTCCGGCTGGTCCGGGCCGGTGCTTTTCCATAACGGCGTGATGCCGCTTTTCCATAACGGTGTGATTTCCTGGCCGCGCTATTCGATAACGCCGTGATTCGCCGGCCGGCCGCGCCGGGAACGCACCGAGGCCCCCGCCGGTGGGCGGGGGCCTCGGTGGTGCGGGCGTACGCGGGGTCAGGGGCCGGCGGCCGCCGGGACGCGGTCGCCGAGCCGGGCGCCCAGCTCCCGGGCCGCCGTCAGGGCGGCCCAGGAGGTGAGCTCGATCAGCGCGGCATCGCCCGGCCGGTCGCGCCGGAACCCGGCGACGGTACCGTCGTCGACCTGGTACGAGGCCTTGGCGGTCAGCAGGGCCAGCCGGCCCGCCGCACGCTCGTCCCCGGGCAGCGCCGACACCGCCTCCTCGACCCAGCCGCGGCCGAGCCCCGGCGGCCGGCCGTCCCACCCGGCCAGCTGGTCCACGACCAGGCCGCGGACGCCGTCCGGCACGGATCGGGCGCCCGCCGCGTCGATCACGGCGGCCGCCCGGGCGAACGCCCCGGCGACGCTCGGGGTGCCCGCCGCCCAGCGCAGGTCCCCGGGCAGCGGCGCGGACGCCAGCAGGTCGAGCGAGGTCCCGGCCGGCGGGGCGACCCGCGCGCCGCGGCGCATCAGCCGGCCGAGGACGGCCCGCGCCGCCGACCGCGCGGCCGCCGGGAGGCCGGCCGGGAGCGGGCTGTCCGCGAGGAACAGGTTGACCATGCGGTTGAGGTAGTGGAAGGTGACCGCCACCCCGACCAGTTCGGGCGCCGCCTCCGCCGGGAACGGCGGCCCGGCGCCCGGCGTCCGCCCGTGGTCCCCGTCCGCGCGGAACCAGTCGGCCGCCGCCTCCGCCGCCGCGCGGGCCGTGCCCGGGGCGCCCGCCCCGGGCAGCAGCGCGCCCAGCGTCGTGCTGTGCACCTCCACGCAGTACGGGCAGGCGTTGGCTGCCGAGACGGCCGCGGCCACCGCCTCCTTGGTCGCCCGGTCGACCCGCCCGCCGGCGACCAGGGTCTCCCGCAGCATCACCCAGGAGGCGGCGAGCACCTCCGGCGCGGCGGCGTGCAGGCCGATCGGCGGTGCGAGCATCCCGAACTCCCGCTCGACCTCGGCGAAGACGCGGGCCACCTCCTCCCCCGCGTCGGCCGGCCGCACCGGGGCGACCCGGTGGATCCCCGCCATGGACCTCCGCAGGGCCGGCCGCAGGAACGGTGTCGTCATGTGCCCTCCTCGATGGCTCGATCCGGCGCCGGGTGTCCGCTACCGGCGCATCAGGCCGGGCAGCTGCACCTGCACGCCCCGCCGTCCGCTGGTGCCGCCGTCCGGCGCGGGCGCGCCGTACCTGACGTTCACGCCGCGCTCCTGGGCGGCGGCCACGATGCCGGGGATCGCGCGCTCGGCGAGCGCGGAGATGGTCAGCGCGGGGTTGACCGTCAGCGCCCCCGGGACGGCGGAGCCGTCGGTGACGAAGATGCCCGGGTGGTCGCGCAGCTCCTGCCGGTCGTCGAGCGCCGAGGTCCCCGGGTCGTCGCCGATCCGGCAGGACGCCAGCGGGTGCACGGTGTAGGCGCCCACCAGGTCGTTGGTCCACGGCATGACGCGGGCCAGGCCGTCGCGCTCCAGGATGTCCTTCACGACCGCGTCCGACTCCTCCCAGGCGCGCAGGGTGTTGGCGGTCGGCCGGTACGAGATCGTCCCGCGCCCGAGCATCTGCTGGGAGATCCGCTGCGCGTTGCCGGTGGCCGGCGGCGGGCCGAAGACGCCCTCGTTGTCGTCCTCGATCATGGTGAAGACGGTCAGCCAGGACTGCCACTGCCGGACCAGTTCCTTCTTCTCCACACCGAACCAGCTGGGCCCGCTCGCGTCGGGCACCTGGGCCAGGATGGTGCCGAACCCCGGCGGGAAGTAGAGCTGCTCCAGGGAGAACCGGCGGTGCTCCGGCAGCGAGCCGTCGAGGTTGTCCCAGCTCGCCACGACCGGGCCCTTGCCGATCTGGTTGGCCCGGAACGCCCGGCCGTCGGAGCGCTTGAGCCCCAGCAGGTCGCGGGCCCGGTCCTCGTCGACGACGGCCGTGTTGAGGCGCTCCCCGTTGCCGGAGAAGTAGCGGCCCACGGCGTGCGGCATGGTGCCCAGGGTCGCCTCGGAGCGCTGGAGGATCACCGGGGTGGCGCCGGCGCCGGCGGCGAGCACGATGATCTTCGCGTCGATCGTGCCGCTGCCGACGTGCACCCGGTAGTCCTCGTCGTCGACGACCGAGTAGTGCACCCGGTAGCCGCCGTCGTCCGTCCGGGACAGCTGCTGCACCTCGTGCAGCGGCCGGATCTCGGCGCCGTGCGCGAGGGCCGCGGGCAGGTAGTTCAGCAGCAGCGACCGCTTGGCGTCGAAGCGGCAACCGGACATCATCCAGTTGCAGTTGGTGCACTTGGCCCGGTCGATGGCGGCCGGGACGGGGTTGGCGGTGCGTCCCGCGTGCTCGCAGGCGGCGGCGAACAGCCCGCCCGCGTACGTGACGTCGTTCCAGTCCTGCCGGGTGATGGGCAGCGCCTCCTCCACCCGGTCGTACCAGGGGTCGAGGACGTCCCGGTCGATGGCGGCCGGCCACATGCGCCGGCCGATGCTGCCGCGGCGCTCGAAGACGAACCGGGGCGCGCGCGGCATCGCGGCGAAGTACACCACGCTGCCGCCGCCGACGCAGTTCCCGCCGAGCAGGCTCATGCCGTCGCCCACCACGAAGTCGAAGATCCGGGTGTACGAGGAGCCGAGCATGAAGTCGTGGTCGAAGTCGTCCGCCTTGAGCCACGGGCCGCGCTCCAGGATGGTGACCTTCGCGCCGCCGGCCGCCAGGTGGTACGCCGCGATCGCGCCGCCGAAGCCGCTGCCCACGATCAGGACGTCGGTGCTCTCGGTGCTCGTCATGCGGGACTCCCTGAAGACGTGGTGTCCGGGTGGGGATCGGCCAGCTGCTTGCCGTACGAGAAGTCGGGGAACCGCCACAGGCCGTCCTCGTCCGGCTTCATGAACCCCATCCCGGTGAGGCCCGGGTGGCCCGCCGCGAGCGCGTCCGTGGTGTGCATGTGGGCGGCGGTGTCGAAGGCCATGTTGGCGAACAGCGCCAGCAGGACCCAGAGTTCGCGTTCCTGGTGGTCCTTCCCGGTCAGTGCCTGCACCAGGCTGGTCCGGTCCGCGAACGGCAGGGCGACGAACGGCGGCACCGAGTCGTCGAGCCGCAGGCCGTGCTCGTCCGCGTACGTGCCCGCGTGGCGGTTCAGCGCCTGCTCGTAGTCGTCCAGGGCGTCCGTGAGTCCGGTCGCGGGGGTCTCCAGCAGCTCGATGGCGCCCGCCTGGACGGCGCCGCCGCCGGTCGAGGCCCCGGCCACCGCCCGGTCGTCGGGGGAACGCTTCTCGCCCGGGACGATGGTGTCCGCGAACGCTTCGAGCGTCATGGTCCGGTAATCGTGTCGATCTGAGGTAGGCGAGCCCACCGGCATCTCCTCAGGTTCTTGTCGAAAAGCGGGCCGGCGCGCATCGGCCGGTCCCGATTCGCATACGCGACTGTGGCATCGTGCGCGCAATTCGCCCTCGCCTGCATCTCCCGTGTTGCTGAGGGCCGCCGGCGGCCGTTCAAACCTGAATTCCGGGACTTCTCACCGGTCAGGCATGCCAGCGGCAAGTGCCACCGAGCCATTGCGACTGTCATGCGCCTGCTGCTACGGTCGTCACTTGCTATGGCGGCGACAATTGTCAGCTTCGCCTTTCCGAAGGGGGTCCTCCCTTCGCTTGCCTGGCACTGACGGTCGGTCGGTCACCGCGGCCGCGACTTTCGTTCCCGATCATCGCCAGGATGGAATTTCCGTTCATCCGCAGGTGCAGCGGAGAATCTGGAGCCAAAGATGACATCTGCCATCGAGCAAGCCGTTTCCCGGGCCATCGAGACCATGCACGACAACATCGGCGAGCTGCTGACCATCGACGACATGGCGCAGGCGGCCATGTACAGCAAATTCCACTTCTCCCGGGAATTCCAGCGGATGACCGGGGTCTCGCCGCGGCGGTTCCTCTCCGCCATCCGCCTCGAAACGGCCAAGCGCCTCCTCATCGAAACGACGTTCACGGTGACCGAGATCAGCCACCGCGTGGGCTACAACAGCGTCGGTACGTTCAGCTCGCGGTTCGCCAGCAGCGTCGGCGTCCCCCCCACCACCTACCGCCAGCTCGGGGGTTTCACTCCCCGGATCGAGGTCGACTCGCGCGGCCTGGCCCGCGGCACGGAGCTCTCCACCTTCCGCGGCGAGATCCGCGCCCCGATCGCCGGGGACCTCGGCCGGGTCTACGTCGGGCTGTTCCCGACCCGGGTACCGGAGGGGCGGCCGGCCGCGTGTACCGTCCTGCCCCGCCCCGGGGTCTTCTTATTCGACCAGGTGCCGGCCGGCACCTGGTACCTGCTGGCGCACTCCGTCCCGGCCGCGTTCGACGAGGTGCTGACGGGTGACCGCGAGGTCTCGGTGGGATCGGTCGGACCGGTCGAGGTGCGGCCGGACGTGCCGCTGCTGCCGATCGAACTGCGCCTGCGCCCGGCCCGCGTCCTCGACCCGCCGGTCCTGCTGGCCCTGCTGGATGCCCGGGCGGTGGCGCTGGCCACCGAACGGGCCCTGATCACCGACACCGCCTGATCCGGCGCGGCCGGCACGACGGCGGCCTCCGCACGGAGCCCCCGCGACGGACGTCGCGGGGGCTCTGCCGTGCGGGCTCCGCCGTCCGGGACCGGCGGGGCGGTTTCCTCAGCCGACGGACCGCACGGTCATCGGCAGGCCGCCGCGCACCCGCAGCGACAGCATCGGCTCGGCCACCACGCGGTACCCGGGCACCTTGGCCAGCCGGAGGTCGCGGGCGACCATGGCGATCGTGAAGGTCGCCTCCAGCAGACCGAGGTGGTTGCCGATGCAGAAGCGCGGCCCCGCCCCGAACGGGATGTAGGCGTAGCGCGGCCGCTCAGTGGCCCGGTCCCGGTCGAACCGCTCCGGGTCGAACTGCTCCGGGGCGTCCCAGAACCGGGGGTGGCGGTGCAGGGTGTACGGGCAGATCAGGACGTCGGCGCCGGCCGGGACGTGGTACCCGCCGACCTCGTCGTCCGCCTGGGCCTGCCGGGGCAGGATCCACACCGGCGGGTAGAGCCGCATGACCTCCTCCACCACCATCGAGGTGTACCGCAGGCGGTGCAGGTCGTCGAACTCGGGCAGCCGGTCGCCGAGCACCTCGACGGCCTCGGCGTGCAGCCGGTCCATCACCTCGGGGTGCCGGTCGGCCAGGTAGAAGGTCCAGCCGAGGGTGCTCGCCGTGGTCTCGTGGCCGGCCAGCAGCAGGGTGACCAGCTCGTCGCGCATCCGCTGCCGGGCGACCGCGCGGTCGGGCTCCTGGCGGGTGGCGACGATCAGCCGGGACAGCGCGTCGTCCCCCTCGACCTCCCCGCCGTCGCGGGAGACCCGCTCCGCCACCAGCCGGTCGACCACCTTCTGCAGGTCCTGCCGGGCCTTGCGGAAGCGCAGCTGGGTGGACAGCGGCACCCAGCCGGGCACCATGCCCATGGTGACCATGTCGAACATCGCCTGGTCCTGCACGGCCTCGAAGTCGTGCCCGACCGCCTCGAAGGCGCTGAGGTCGACGTCGAGCAGGGTGCGGCCGAGCACCCCGAGGGTCAGCGCCGTCACCTCCTTGACCACGTCGACCGGTCCGCCGCCCTCGTGCGCCCGCAGCCGGCCGACCAGCTTGGCCGCCTCCTCCGCGACGGCGTCGGCCTGTTGGACGATCCGTTTGTGCTGGAAGGCGGGCTGGATCTGCCGGCGCTGCTTGCGCCAGAGCTCGCCCTCGCTGGTCAGCAGGCCGTTGCCGAGGGCGCGCCGGGCCTGGGCCAGCCCGATCCCCTTGTGGTAGTTGGCCGCGTTGTCCGCGAGCACGTGCTTGGCGTGGTCGGGGTGGTTGAAGAAGTACAGCGTCTTGGGGCCCATGGAGATCCGGACCGCGTCGCCGTACTCCGCGGCGGCGGAGCGCATCATCGAGAGCCGGTCCCCCACCAGCCTGCGCAGCAGGACGGGGGCGGCCCGGCGCGGCGGGCCCGGCGGCACCCGGTGGCCGGCGGCCACGGCTAGCACCCCCCGACGGCGGGGAAGCGGTCGGCGATGGCCTGGCGCCACACCTCGTACGCGGGCACCGCGCCCGGCACCGGCCCGGCCGGCCGCACCTCCTGGGTCACCGCGGCCGCCTGGGCGGACGACATGCCGCAGAAGACGCGGGTGGCCAGCTCGGTGTGCGGCACCAGCAGCCCGGCCCGGATCCGGGCCTCCGCGGCGAACGCGCTGCCCTGGGCGACCATCGCCCGGTGGACGCCGGCCCGCTCGCGGAACGCGCACAGTTCGGCCTCGCCCACGCCCCCGGCGTAGGTGGCCGCCAGTCCGGCCCCGCCGTAGAGGTCGGACCACCGGGACTCCGGGAACTTCTCGATCATGGTCGCGACCAGGTCCGCGTCGGTGCCGCCGACGAACCACAGGGCCCGGCCGATGCCCTGGTCGATGGCGCGGCCCGCGTACGACGGGTGGTCGTGCGCCGGCCAGGGGAACGCCGGGTCCCGGTACTGCTGGTGGACGTACCGGTCGGTGCGGAAGTACGCCTGGTGGAAGCCGTACCCGTCGAGCACCAGCCAGCGCAGCAGCGGGTCGAGCGCGTCGATGTCGGGCCAGCGGAACCTCGGCAGCCGGGCCATCGCCCAGCCGATCCCGACGTAGACCATGTAGACGTGGTCGGCGCCCCGGCCGGCGAGGAAGCGGGCCACCGAGTCGCGGCCGGTCAGCCGCAGCCCGTCGAGCATGGCGAAGCCCATTCCGGCGCCCTCGTAGGCGAAGCCGCGGAACCGGACCGGGATCTCCTCCAGCGGGTGTTCCGCCTCCGCCGGGTTCCGGGCCTCCACGGCGTGGGCGTAGCCCTCCAGGAAGCGCGCGCCGACCGTCTCCAGGATTTCCTGGGCGGCCGGCGACTTCCGGTGGAAACCACGCGTCTCCAATAGCGTTTCAGAGGTGCTCGGGGTGAGAATTCGACGTCGGAGCGTCCGCCATGCACTGGCCACGCCATACTCCTCTCAGGTTCTCCCGCGAGGCGGCCGATCCGCCCCGCGGATGGTTCGCACCCGTCCGGCCCGGGCCCTGCACGCGGGCGCTCAGCGCGTCGGGGCCGCCGGGAGCGGCGCGGGCCCGCCGTCCCGGAAGTGCGCGCGCACGTTCGCCCGCCACAGCTCGTACGGGGGCGTCCCGCCGGCGGCGTCCGGGGTGGGGCCGTCCACCGCGCAGTCGTCGGCGAGCTTCGCGGCCGCCTCCACCGACAGGCCGGTCAGGCTCGTCGAGGCCGCCTCGGAGTGCGCGGGGACGAAGCCCGCGTACGCACGCGCCTTGGCGGCGAACACCGACCCCTGGGCGAGCTCCGCCCGGTGCGGGCCCGCCGTGTCGGCCAGCCCGGCCAGGCCCTCGGCCGTGCCGCCCCCGGCGAAGGTCGCGGCCAGTCCCACGCCGCTCCACAGGTCGCCCTGCCGGTCCGCGCCGAACTTCCGTACCGCGGCCGCGACATGGGCCGGCGATCCGCCGTGGATGAACCACAGCGCCCGTCCGACGCCCTGGTCGACCGCCCGCTGGAAGTAGCCGGGCGCGCCCTGCCACGGGTACGGCTTCGGCCGGCGCTGCTCGTCCACCCAGCGCCGGGTGTGGAAGTAGGCGAGGTCGAAGCCGTAGCCGTCGACGGCCAGCCAGCTCATCGTCGGGTGGTAGGGCGTCCCGGTGAGGTCCGGCAGCACCTTGCGCCACAGCGACCTCGGCAGCCGCGCCATCGCGAAGCCGATGCCGATGTACGCCAGGAAGATGTGCGGCTGCCCGGGCCCGGCCAGCAGGTCGCGGGTGCGGTGGCCGCCGCCCGTCGCGTCCAGGACGGTGAAGGCCATCGTGGCGCCCTCGTACGCGAATCCGCGCTGTTCCGGCTCGACCAGGCCGAGCCTGCGCTCGACCTCCCACTGGCTGCGGGCGTCGATCCCCCACTCGAAGCCGCAGACCACCGCCTGGGGCACCGCCTCCAGTCGTTCGGTGGCCTCCGTCGGCGTCACCGGGAATCCCCGCCCGGCGAAGGTCACCGAGGCCAGTGACGGTGTCAGTACCAGCCGGCGCAGCGATCCGAAGGTCGTCGGCACGATGCCTCCCAGGCTCACGTCCAGAAATCCAGGTCCCCCCATGGTCCTGACGCCGCGTCACGGTCCGCATCTCCGCGGTTGCGTTCCTGGACCCGCCCGGCCCGCGGGCGTCTTCGGACGTGCTCCGCCCGCCTCCGTCGGCCTTCCCGCGGGGCCCTGGCACCACAATGGAACCGGCCCGCGCGAGACCGGAGTTCCGGCGTCGCCGGTCCGTCCCGTCACGGCCGTCCAACCGAAGGAGAGCCCGTATGAGCACGTACCAGCGCAACGCCGAGGCCACGTCCGGGTCGCTCTGGGAGCGGGCGCCCGACCACCTCGCCTACCGCGGTTCCCGGGAGTACATCACCGGATTGGTGGAGCGCCCCGGGGTGGCCGGCGTTCCGGTGCCCGCCTGCCCGGGGTGGACCGTCCTGGACGTGGTCGGCCATCTGCTGGAGGTCTGCCGGACGGTGGCCGCCGACGCGCCCGGCAACCTGTGGGAGGTCCCGCACGACGGCTCCGGCGACGGCCTCGCCGGCCTGCTCGCCGAGTGGGCGCGGCTGGACGGCCCGGTGGAGCGGGTGGTCACCGAGTCCCCGCAGCTGCGGCACACCATGCTGATGATGGACGCGTTCACCCACGAGCTCGACATCCGGGGCGCGCTGGGGGTGCCGGTGGTGCCGGAACACCCCTCCTACCCCTCGTCGTTGGACCTGGTCGTCCGGGGCTTCTCCGCCGCGGTGCGCACCCTGGGCCTTCCGGCGCTGCGGATCGAGACGCCGGGCGCCGAGTGGCTGGCCGGCGACGGCGAGCCGGCCGCCGTGCTGCGCGGGCACCGGCACGACCTGCTGCGGTCGCTCACCGGCCGGCGGTCGCTCGGCCAGATCGCCGAACTGGCCTGGAGCGCCGCGCCCGGGCCCTGGCTGCCGGCGTTCACCTGGGGGCCGTTCCACCCGCCGGCGAAGCCCGTCGAGGCGGTGCTCGCCGAGCGGTAGGCCGCCGGCCCGCCCCTCCGGCGGAACGGCGAACGGCGCTGTGGCGCTGCCCGGTCGGGCAGCGCCACAGCGCCGTCGCGGTGCCGGCCGCGGTGGTCCAGCGGTGTCACCCGCGGTGGTTCAGGCCGCGACCGCGCCGATCTGCTGCGGCTGCGCGGCCGTCCCGTCCGCGGCGCCCGCGCCGGCGGCGGCCGCCTGCCGGGACCGCTGGAGCAGGTGGGCGACCCACCAGCCGATCCCGCGCAGGGCGCAGACGATCGTGGTGGCGTAGAACAGGGTGTAGACGACGTTGAACACCATCAGGACCCCGTAGACCATGGCGACCGAGGAGCCGAACATGAACTGCGCCTTGGCCTTCATCGGCGTCGTCCCCGGGTCGCTGATCATGTAGTTGGTGAACAGCACGAAGGCGACGCCGGTCATCGCGCCGAGCGCGGAGAACAGCGCGACGTCCCAGATCCAGTGCCGGATGAACGCCTGGATGGCGAACGCGCCGAGCCAGCCGACGATCAGCGGGGTCCGCTTGGTGAGCAGCGCGTTGATCACCGTGCCCGCGGTGGCGATGATCAGCGGGATCATGACGCGGAAGAAGGTGTTCGCGTTCTCGGTGAACTGGTACGGCGGCGAGATGCTGAACCAGGAGCCGAAGCACAGCAGCGACATGGTGATCCCGAAGTTGGACGGGTTCATGTAGTGCCGCATCCGGCCGGCGATCGGCGCCTGCAGGGCGTGCTTGCCGCCGACGCCGATGACCACCCCGAAGAACAGCGGCAGCAGTTGGTTGTTGCCGTACGTCAGCATGTTGACCGCGAGCGCCGTGATGTGCGCCGGCAGCAGGAACTCGTAGAGCCCCCGGCCCCCGTTGCCGCGGAAGCGCGGCGCGCGGCGCTGGGCCCAGGCGCTGATCAGCTCGAAGCCGAGCTCGCAGGCGTAGGCGGTGAACACCGCGATGAACGGCCACAGCCAGGGCTGTTCGAAGCCGAGCAGGGTGTAGCCGAAGATGTTGAACACGCTGATGGAGATCGCGAAGTTCCGCAGGGCGAGGTAGCGGGGGTCCTTGGGCTTCGCGGGGGCGGCCGGCGCGGCCGCCGGGGCGCCGCCGGGTTGGGCTTGCGCTGTCGCGCTCATCGGTTCGGGACCTCCTGGACGTCACTGGTCAGCATCAGGGAGTGGGTGCCGGGGGTGATCTCCTGGGTCTTCTCGTGCAGCCCGCCGGCGGCGTCCCGCCACGTCAGCTTGACGGTGACCGGGCCCTGGTGGGAGCCGAGGCCGAAGCGCACGTCGAAGCTGCGGTAGCCGCCGTGGCCGCCGCCGCCGTCGAGCTGGGAGATCTGGTTGCCGTCCGGGGTCATGACGCACACGGTGGCGCCGTACGCCGGGGCCCCGGTGTTCACCAGGCCCTGGCCCGCTCCGCCCTCGGCGGTCGGCCGGTAGAGCCGCAGGTTCAGCTGGTTGCCGAGGTTCGGCGAGGTGTTGGCGTAGAAGGCGGGCGGCCCCCACTGGCGGGCGACGGCGAAGTCCAGCTTGCCGGTGCCGGTGGTGTCGCCGGTGGCCAGGCCGCGGGTCGGGGTCGGCACGTCGATGCCCAGCTGGGAGCTGATGTTGACGTACGGGCCGCCGGGGGTCTTGGCGTAGAAGGCGATGGCCTCGTCGCCGGCGATGTCGTCGCCCGGCTGGACGTTGGGCCACATCGCCGGGTTGGAGAGCAGGTCGTCGTTGGTCATGGCCATCTCCTGCAGCCACGGCCAGCGGTTGATCTTGCCCTTCACGAAGCCGGTCGCCTGGAGGACGTTGAGCTCGCCGCTGTTGAGGAAGTCGCCCATCTTGGCGTCCCAGCCCCAGCCGCTCCAGGCCATCCCGTGCTCCTGGGCCTCCTGCTTGAACGGCGCGATGCCTGCGGCGAGTTTGGCCCGCATGTCGGCCTCGTCCTTGGACTTGTTGATCCAGACGAAGTTGCTCTCCTCCAGGCCCCAGGCGACGGCGATGTTGCTGACCATCATGTCGAACTTGCCGTCGCGGCCGAGGTCGCCGAAGTCGACGCCCATGCCCTTGAAGGAGCCGTTGCCGAGCACGAAGGACTTGGGCGTGGTCGGGGTGCGCTCGCCCTTGGCCTCGGTGAGCTCGATGTGCCCGGGCGTCGACCGGTTGTACAGCAGGTGCCCGTGGCCGAAGTCGTTGGCGATGTAGAGCTCGGGCAGCCCGTCGCCGGTCAGGTCGGCGCCGGAGATGGCGAGCGTCCACCCGGTCGACGCGTCGTAGGGGATGGCGCCCTTCTCCTCCACGTAGGACACCGTGGGCTCGGGGCCCGAGGTGCTCTGCTGCCAGCGCAGGACGTGGTCGCCGCCGGCGTTCTTGGCGCTGGACAGCGAGTCGTTCATCTCGACGTTGTTCAGACCGTTCGGGTCGAGCACGTCGGAGTCGGGGAAGTAGTTGCCGATCACGATCGACGGGTGTCCGCTGCCGTCGAGGTCGCCGACGTAGTCCGCGTCGGTGTTCCAGCGCGGGCCGTGGTACCTCCCGTCCAGCGACTCCGAGGGGATCAGTTCCCTGGGCACGTAGGCGCTCGGGGACACGGTCGTGGCGTCCGACTTCGCCATGAACAGGATCGGCGTCCGGCCCCAGTACGTCACCAGGAGGTCCATCCGGCCGTCCGCGTTGAAGTCCCCGGGGGTGCAGGCGGTGGGCGCCATGGCCTCGTCCATCGGCAGCGGCTTGCCGTCCAGCACGAAGGGCGTGAACCGGTCGGCCTCCCGGGCGGTCGGCGTGTACGTCACGATGACGCTGTCGGTCCTGGTGTCGACGATGCACATGCCGTCGGCCACGCCGTGCCCGGTGAGGTCGTTGATCGCGATGCTGGCCCCGACCGAGGAGATCCACGAACGGATCTTCTGGTAGGCCGGGTTGACGTTCCGGACGGTCCTCATCGGCCGCTGGTCGTAGCCGGGCGGCATCGCGATGGGCATCTCCTTGAAGCCGTACTTCTTCGCGACGTCCTCCGCGCCGGCCACCGCGACCGAGCTCCTCGCCGCGAAGAACAGCGAGGCGGCCACCATGATCACCACCAGGCCCGGTACCAGTCTGCGGAATCGTTCACGGTTTGACACCGAATTCCCCTCTCAGCAGATCGCGTACGACCCTGCTCTCGCATCGAGTGCACCGACGCGGCCGACTCCTGCGGGCTGGAAAAGGCCCGGGGTCCGGAATCCGCGTTCCCGAAATGCGACGGTGAATCCCACTTCACGCGCAGGTCTACTGCACGAGCATGAACTCCGCGCGCTCACAGAGGCATCTCTCACATTGCTCACCGGCCCGTCCCGGCTTTTACCGAGAATTGTCCGGCGGAGGAATCCCACCGTTCGGCCGGCCGGACACGCCGAAGCGCCCTCCGGAGGTACGCGGAGGGCGCTTCGGCGGGTTCGTACGGGGCACCGGCGGTCGGTGCCCGCGGTGGAGGTCAGTAGCGGGCGGAGGCCCCCGGCGGCACGTCGTGGCGCATCCACCCCGACGGGTCCACCCGGCGGCGCACCCGGTCCACCCGCTCGACGGCGGCCGCGGACAGGTGCCGCTGCGGCTGCTCCAGGCGCTCGACCAGGGTCGGCGCGGTCCGGCCGGTGTCCCAGGGCGCCAGGGCGGAGCGGGCCTCGGCGCAGTGCGCCCGCACCGCCGCCGCCGAGGCCTGGTCGACCGCCAGGCCGCCCGCCGTGAAGGCGAAGGCGGCGTCGAGGTGGCTCAGCGCCCCGCCGTTCGGATCGGGCACCGCGAGCGCGCCGCCCAGCTGCCGCAGTTCGGCGTTGACCAGCGGCGAGCCCGAGCCCTCCCCGAGCACCTTGAGGAACGTCTCGGCGCCGTCCGCGCCCAGTGCGGAGAGCAGCTGGTGGTCCCCGAGCACCGGCACCGGGTCGGTCGGGTCCATGTGGGTGCCGACCACGGCCGACGGGGTGGTGGTGCACCAGGTGTCCAGCACCGGCCCGGCGACCGCACGGAACCGGCCGAGCAGGTCCGCGGCCCGGCGCTCGGCCGTCGCCAGCCCGTCCTCGGTCGGGCTGAGCACCACTCCGGCCAGGCACACCACCGGGCCGCCGGTCAGCTCCGGCGGGATGCCGGGCACGGCCGGCAGGTTCATCACCCGGAACACGGTGGTGACGGCCTCGGGCGCGTCCCCGGTCCAGTCCAGCCAGCGGGTCAGCAGCTCGGGGCCGTGCGAGGCCGGCCAGAAGGCCGCGCCGGTGACCACCCGGGCCGCCGGGAAGAGCCCGACCTCGATCGCGGTGACGACGCCGAGTCCGCCGCCGCCCCCGCGCAGCGCCCAGAACAGCTCCGGGTCCTCGCTCGCCGAGACCCGGCGGAACTCGCCGTCCGGGGTGACGAGTTCGACCGCCCGGACGCTGTTCACGGCGAGCCCGGCCCGGCGGCCGTAGAAGCTGATCCCGCCGCGCAGCAGGAAGCCCACCACCCCGACCGTGGGCGAGGTGCCGTGCGGCGCGGCCAGCCCGTGCACGGCGGCGGCCTCGACCACCTCGCCCCAGCGCGCGCCGGCCGGGACGCGGGCGGTGCGGGCCACCGGGTCGACCACCACCGGGCCGTCGGGCTCGGTGCGGATCAGCAGGCTGTCGTCCATCGGGCGGGCCGAGGAGGCGGCGTGCCCGGTGGTGTGCACCCGGACCCACCGCCCCTCGTGCCGGGCGTGGCGCAGCGCCGCCCGGACCTGCTCGACGGTGCGGACCGTCACCGCCGCCGCGGGCCGGACCGGGGCGGCCAGGTTGAACACGGCGGTCGCGGCGGCGTAGCCGGGCTCGCCGGGCAGCGCGACGGCGTGCTCGGTCTCGGTCATGACGGAACTCCTCGGATCGACGGGCTGCTCGGCGGACGGGTTCGGCGGACTGCTCGACGGGCCGCCTGACGGACTACCGGACGCGTGACGTGACGGACTGCTCGACGGCTGCTCGACGCGCTACTTGACACCGAACCGGGCGCGGGCGAGCTCCCGGGTGGTCACCGCGGACAGGAAGACGCCGATCCCGGAGTGGCTGTGCAGGGTGGACAGGTCGCGCCAGACCCGCTCGATCCGCTCGCCCTGCCGCACCGAGCTGGAACCCGCCGTCGGGAACAGCTGCCCCTCCACGGCGTGCCAGCACAGCCGGATCACCTCGCGGCAGATGGTGGCCAGGCGCAGGTCGTGCTCCCGGGTGAAGGCGCCCGGCCCCCGGGCGCACAGCTCCTGCCACTGGGTGACCGCCTGCCGCACGGCCGCCTCGGCGGTGGCGATCATGCCGGCCGCCTCGCCGTACCAGAACTGGTAGTCCGGGTCCTCGGCACGGGTGACCACGGGCGGGAACAGCGTCGTGCGGGAGACCATCAGCTCCCCGTAGGCGTCCAGCGCGCCCTGGGCCATGCCGACGGCGAGCGAGGCGACCTCCAGCACCATGAAGCTGAGCGAGCCGCCGCCGTACTCCGGGTTGCCGTGCAGCCGGTAGCCGGGCGTGCCCCCGTCGACGAGGACCTCGCTCATGTGCGTCCGCGGCAGGGTCAGGTGGTCCGGGATCCGGCCGTCCTCGATCACGATGCTGTGCGAGCCGCTGCCCTTGAGGCCCAGCTGGCCGCCCCAGTCGTCGAGCCGGCGGAACTGCTCGCGCGGGGCGACGAAGAGCATCGGCGCCGGCGGTTCGCCGTCCTCGCCGGGCATCGGCACGTGTCCCATGAAGTGGGTCGCGTACGGCGAGCCGGAGCAGTAGTTCCAGGTGCCGTCGATCCGCCAGCCGCCGTCCCCGTCCCGCTCCGCCGTGCCGTTCGGGACGATGGTGGCCGGGCAGATGAAGTCGCCGCCGGCGAACAGCTCGGCCTGCGCGCGCTCGCCGAACAGCGAGGCCGCGGGCAGGGCGTGGGTGGCGCCGAGGCAGTACATCCAGCCGGTCGACGGGCAGCCGCGGGCGAGCGTCGTCGCCACCCGCAGGAACGTGTCGATGCCGAACTCGTAGCCGCCGTACCGTTTCGGGACGAGGATCCGGTAGAAACCGGCCCGGGCGAACGCCTCGTGGGTGTCCTGGGCGTAGTAGGTGCGCTGTTCGGTCTCGGCCTGCCGGGGCACCAGGAGCGGCGCGATGGCCTCGGCCCTGGCGATGATCTCCTCGGGTGTCAGACCGGGCTCGGGCGGCTGCGGCGAGCCGGACCCTGCGGCATTCGTGGCGACCGTCATGTGCGCGCGGCTCCTCTGCGGTTCGAGCGGGCTTTCCCTGGGGACTTTCCCGGCCAGCGTCGCGCGCGGACCGGCCGGGCCGCATCTCCCTGATTGCCAGCACGATCGAAGAACCGCGGCGGCGGGGCGGTTGCTACGGTTCCGGGGCGAATTCGCCCCGGACCCAGTGAGAGGAATTCCCATGAGCCTCGATGGAAAGCCGCAGTCGGACGCACCGGTGGGCAGGACGCCGCTCTCGTTCAACCAGGAATTCCTCTGCGGTTTCGACCGCGGCGACGACGAGGGGCCGTTCGGCCCGCGGTTCCACATCGTGCACGGCTGGCGGCTGCGCGGGAAGGTCGACGCCGCGACGCTGCAACTGGCCCTGGACGACGTGGTGGTGCGGCACGAGGCGCTGCGGACCGCGATCGTCCGGGGCGAGGGCGAGCGGTACCAGGAGGTCCACCCGCCCACCCCGGTCCGGCTGGAGCTGCGGGAGCTGCCCGGAGCGGATCCGGCGGCGCGCGAGCAGGCGGTCGAGGACCTGATCACCGAGGTCGAGTCGGGGACCATCAGCGCGCGCGAACTCCCGCTGCTGAAGGCCACCCTGCTCCGCTTCGACGAGGACGACGCGGTCCTGGCGCTGGTCGTGCACCACACCGCGGCGGACGGCTGGTCGGTCCGGCTGATCATCCGCGACCTCGCCGTCCGCTACGCCGAGCGCCGCGGGCACCGGCAGCCCGAACTGCCCGACGCCCTGCCGTACCGCGAGTTCTCCGCCTGGCAGCGGGAGTACGCGGCGGACCCGGCGCTGGAGGAGTCGCGCGCGTTCTGGCGGGAGCGGCTGGCCGGCGCCCGGATCCTCTCGGTGCCCACCGACCGGCCGAAGTCCTCCGGCCTGCCGGAGGCCACCGCCGTCCACCGCTTCACCGTCGACGCCGAGTTGACCGCCCGGGCGGTGGAGATCGGCCGCGCGCTGCGCAGCACGCCGTTCATGGTGCTGCTGGGCGCGTTCGCGGTGATGGTCGCGCGGTCCACCGGGACCACCCGTGTGGTGGTGCCGACCTTCTCGCCGGGCCGCGGCGAGGACCGCTTCCACCACACCGTCGGGCCGTTCTTCAACTTCCTCCCGCTGTGCACCGAGCTGGCCGGGTCCCGCGACTTCGCCGAGGTGGTCTCCCGGATCCGCACCACCAGCCTGGAGGCGTACGCCCACGACATCCCGTTCGGGCAGATCCTCGCCCAGGCACCGGAGTTGATGCTGCCGACGCTGGAGGACGGGCGGGCGGCGTGCGTCTTCCAGGTGTTCCCGTTCCCGTTCCTGCTGGACGCGGAGCTGATCGGGGACCTGGAGTACACCGAGGTGCGCCGCCGGCTCACCTCGCAGCCGGTGGGCTCGGACGTGCCCAACGGCGCGCTGTGGACGCTCAACCTCGACCCGGCCGGCGACGTGGTGGCCGGCATCCAGTACAACAGCAACCTGTACGACGAGAGTTCGGTGGCGGAGCAGGTGGACCGCTTCCGCGAGGTGCTGCGGGAGCTGGTCGGCGCGCCGGACGCGCCCCTGGACCTCCGCCCCGGGCGTTCCTGAGAGCGGGAAACGGGTCCGACGCCCCCCGACCCGGCGGGGGGCGTCGGACCCGTTCGTTTCTCAGCCGACCCTGATCGGGCCGCGCGGGCGCAGGCCCCGGCAGGCGTCGTTGTAGTGGTCCAGCAGCCGCTGGGCCTCCGCGTTGGCCCGGGCGAAGCGGACCCGCGGGTCCACGTCGGTGACCAGGACGTCGTGCATGGCGGTGGTCAGGACGTCCTGGATCCCGGCGAACTCCCCGAGCAGCGCGCCCCGGGCGGCCGGCGAGCCGGAGTTGGCGGCGAGCTGGTCCAGCGCCGTGCGGAAGTGCGGGTTGCGCCGGAACCAGCCCTCCTGCTCCAGCAGGTCGATCGCCCCGCCGGTGACCGGGATGAACCCGGTCTCCCGGTGCCGCTCGGCGGCGGTCCGCGGGGTGTTCAGGTACTGCATGAAGGCCAGGGCGCCGTCCTGGGTCCGCTGGTCCAGGCCGGCGGCCAGCCAGAGCGCGTCCCCGCCGATCACGTTGCCCGCGTACGGCACCCGGTCGTTGTACGGCATCCGGCAGGCCCGCACCTCGAAGCCGCCGTCCCGGCCGGCCTGGGCCATCCGGGCCGCCTCGACCGAGGTGGTGAGGGTGAAGGCGACCTCCTGGTCGGCGAACGCGCGGAAGTTGCCGTCCCAGTCGACCTCGGTGTTCACCCGGCTCGGGTGGTAGCGGTACAGGCCCGCCCGGTGCAGCCCCCGCCACCACTCGACGTAGGCCAGCATCGCGTCCGAGTCGAGGTACAGCCGCTCGGCGCGGCCGGAGCGGCCGTTGTCCTGGTCGGCGAGCAGGGCGCCCTGCTGGGCCACCGACTGCTGGAACCACCAGCCGTGGTTGGGCCAGGTGATCGCGTGGGCCGGCCCGTCCGGGAGCGCGGCGACGGCCCGGCAGGCCGCCTCGATCCCGGCCCAGGTCTGCGGGACCTCGGTGATCCCGGCCCGCTCCAGCAGGGTGGTGTTGGCGTAGAGCAGCGTGGTCGAGGTGAGCGGCGGCATGGCCGCCACCGCGCCGTCGTAGGTGTAGTAGTGCCGGGCGGCGGGCGCGACGTCGCCGAGCACGACCGGCTCGCCGAGGATCTCGGTGCGGCCCGCGATCGCCCGCTCGACGGAGGTGAACAGCGGTGACCCGTCGGGCCGTCGGGCGTCGAGGGCGTCCCGGGTCGAGGTGTAGAAGTACTGCGCGATGGTCGGCGCCTCCCCCTTGCCGACGGCGTCGTGCACCGCCTGGGGCACCGACAGCCAGTCCGCGCCGGTGACCCTGATCCGGTACTCGGGGTGGTTGGCCGTGAACTTCTCCGCCAACTCCCTTGTCCGGTCGAGAAAGTACGGCATGAACGGATAGAGCGGCACCACGATGTCGATGTCGGTTCGCTGGCTCATTCCGGAGTCCTTCCTGCACAGGCCGGGCGATTCAGATGCTCATGCTCCGGGGGCGGCCGGACCGGGGCATCTCCGCAAGTGCTGAGTCCGGCGGGCCTGACCACCCGGGTGACCGCAAGCGCGCACGCCGGGAGAAGCGGCCTCCGCATCCGGGCTGGCACGCTCGATCCGTCCGGTGAACTGGCAGCAAGGAGAGGCGTCTGATGGCCGAAGCCCGGGAGACCACCGCCGGCGATGCGCGCGGGACCCGCCCGCTGACCGGGGCGGAGTACATCGAGAGCCTTCGCGACGACCGGGAGATCTATCTCTACGGCGACCGGGTCAAGGACGTCACGACCCACCCGGCGTTCCACAATCCGGTCCGGATGACCGCACGGCTCTACGACGCCCTGCACGATCCCCGGCACCGGCCCGTACTGACCGCGCCGGTCGACAGCGGCGGCGAGGGGTACACCCACCGCTTCTTCACCACCCCGCGCAGCGCGGAGGACCTGGTCGGCGACCAGCAGGCGATCGCCGCCTGGGCGCGGATGAGCTACGGCTGGATGGGCCGCAGCCCCGACTACAAGGCGTCCTTCCTCGGCACCCTGGGCGCGAACGCGGACTTCTACGAGCCGTTCGCGGACAACGCCCGGCGCTGGTACGCGGAGTCGCAGGAGAAGGTGCTGTACTGGAACCACGCGATCGTGCACCCGCCGGTCGACCGGAGCCTGCCGCCGGACCAGGTGAAGGACGTCTTCATCCACGCCGAGCGGGAGACCGACGCCGGGCTGGTCGTGTCCGGCGCGAAGGTGGTCGCCACCGGATCCGCGCTGACGCACTACAACTTCATCGCGCACTACGGCCTGCCGATCAAGGACCGCACCTTCGCCCTGGTGGCCACCGTGCCGATGGACGCGCCCGGGATGAAGCTGATCTGCCGCCCGTCGTACACCGCGACGGCGGCGGCGATGGGCAGCCCGTTCGACCACCCGCTGTCGTCCCGGCTGGACGAGAACGACACCATCCTGGTGCTCGACAAGGTGCTCATCCCGTGGGAGAACGTCTTCGTCTACGGGCAGCCGGAGAAGATCCGGATGTTCACCGGCCAGTCGGGCTTCATCGAGCGGTTCACCTTCCACGGCTGCACCCGGCTCGCGGTGAAGCTGGAGTTCATCGCCGGGCTGCTGGCCAAGGCGCTGGACATCACCGGCACCGGCGACTTCCGCGGGGTGCAGAGCCGGCTCGGCGAGGTGCTGGCCTGGCGCAACCTGTTCTGGGGGCTGTCCGACGCGGCCGCCCGCAACCCGGTCGCCTGGCGCAACGGCGCGGTGCTGCCCAACTCCCAGTACGGGCTGGCCTACCGGTGGTTCATGCAGACCGGCTACCCGCGGATCAGGGAGATCGTGCTCCAGGACGTGGCCAGCGGGCTGATCTACGTGAACTCCAGCGCCAAGGACTTCGACAACCCGGGGATCCGGCCGTACCTGGACCGGTTCCTGCGCGGCTCCGGCGGCGTGGACGCGGTCGAGCGGGTCAAGGTGATGAAACTGCTCTGGGACGCCGTCGGCAGCGAGTTCGGCGGCCGCCACGAGCTGTACGAGCGCAACTACGCCGGCAGCCACGAGAACACCCGGATCGAGCTGCTCTTCGCCCAGCTCGCCAACGGCCAGCTGGACTCCTACAAGGGCCTGGTCGACGAGTGCCTGGCGGAGTACGACCTGAACGGGTGGACCGTGCCCGATCTGTCCTCCTTCGCCGACCTGAGCGACTCCGTCCACGGGCTGCTCGACAGCTGATCCGGGCACCGACAACCAATCGATCAGGATCGGAGGGCATGGTGGCTTCCCCTTCCCTTCAGGGGCATTTCACGGAACAGGCGCTCAGGACACCGGACGCGATCGCCGTGTCGTCCGGCGGAGTCCGGCTCACGTACCGGGAGTTGGACGAACGGGCGAACCGGTTGGCGCACCGGCTGGGCGGACTCGGCGTGGTGGCCGAGTCGCCGGTCGCGGTGCTGATGGAACGGTCGGCGGACCTGGTGGTGGCGATCCTGGCCGTGCTCAAGGCCGGCGGCTGCTACCTCCCGCTGCACAGCGCCTACCCGCTGCCGCGCAAGCAGTGGATCGTGGAGCACTGCGCGGCGCCGGTGCTGCTGACCGACGAGGCGATGCGCCGGCAGGGCCTGCCGGAGGTCCCCGAGGTGGTCGTCGTCGACGGCGAGAAGGGCCTCGCCGACCACCCGGCGACGGACCCGGCCGTCCCCGTCGGCCCGGACGGGCTCGCCTACGTGATCCACACCTCGGGCTCCACCGGGGAGCCCAAGGGCGTCGCGATCGCCCACCGGGACGCGCTCGGCCTGGCCCTGGACTCGATCTGGGCGGACGGCCGGCACGAGCGGGTGCTGATGGTGGCGCCGTACGCCTTCAACGTCTCCACGTACGAGCTCTGGGTGCCGCTGCTGCACGGCGGGCGGATCGTGGTGGCGCCGCCCGGCGACCTCGACGTGCACGCCCTGCGCGGGCTGATCGCCGAGGAGCGGATCACCGGCATCCACCTGACGGCGGGCCTGTTCCGGGTGCTGGCCGAGGAGGACCCGGGCTGCCTGGCCGGGGTGCGCGAGGTGCTCACCGGCGGCGACGTCATCGCCCCCTCGGCCGTCCAGCGGGTGCTGGAGCACAACCCCGGCCTGGTGGTGCGCGCGATGTACGGCGCGACCGAGGCGACGCTGTTCAGCACCAGCTCGCCGATGACCGCCCCCTTCCGGGCGGACGGCCCGGTGGGCGTCGGCCGGCCGATGGACGACGTGCGGCTGCACGTCCTGGACGCCGAGCTGCGGCCGGTGCCGGTCGGCGGGGTGGGAGAGCTCCACATCGCCGGACGCGGCCTGGCCCGCGGCTACTTCAACCGGCCCGACCTGACGGCCGAGCGCTTCGTCGCCAACCCCTTCGACGCGCCGGGCGAGCGGATGTACCGCACCGGGGACCTCGTCCGGGTCGACCGGGACGGCCGGCTGGAGTACCTCGGCCGGGCCAACGACCAGCTCAAGGTGATGGGCTTCCGGGTGGAGCCCGCCGAGGTGGAGGCGGCGCTGGCGCGCCACCCCGGATTGGCCCACGTCGCCGTGGTGGCACGGGAGTCGGAGTCCGGGGACAAGCGCCTGGTCGCCTACTACGTCCCCGAGTCCGACGCGGTCGAGGCCGGCTCGCTGCGGGCGCACGCGGTGGAACAGCTGCCGGCCTACATGGTGCCGACGGCCTTCGTGAGCGTGCCGGCCCTCCCGCTGACGCCCAACGGCAAGCTGGACCGGCGGGCGCTGCCCGAGCCGGTGGCCGAGGCCGCCCGCCGGGCGCCGGCGACCGAGCGGCAGCGGCAGCTGTGCGCGCTGTTCGCCGAGGTGCTCGGGGTGCCCGAGATCGGCGTCGACGACAGCTTCTTCGAGGTCGGCGGCCAGTCCCTGGACGCGATGCGGCTGGTCAGCCGGATCCGCGCGGCGCTGGACGTCCGCCTCACCGTCACCGACTTCTTCGACGTGCCCTCGGTGGCCGCCCTGGAAGCCCTGCTGGACCGGGCGGAGGGGGAACGGGGATGACCAGCCCCTTCGACGCCGACGACGGCGAGTTCACGGTCCTGGTCGACGCGCAGGGCCGGCACTCGCTCTGGCCGGCCGCCGTGGCGGTGCCGGCGGGCTGGACGCCCGTGCACGGGCCGTCCGGACGGGCCGCCGCCCTCGCGTACGTGAACGAGCACTGGACCGACCTGAGGCCGAAGAGCCTCACCGGGCGCCCCGCCGGGCAGCCCGACGACTGACGAGGAGTCTGACATGAGCCTCGACGCGGATCAGGAGACCTTCTGCGGCATGCTCGTCGACCACATCACCTGCTACGTCGCCGACCTGGCGGTCACCACCGAGTGGCTGGTCCGCGGGTACGGCCTGGAAGTGTACGCGGGCTCCGCCCCGCAGGCGTCGGACCTCCGCTCGGTGGCGGTCGGCCGCAACGGCATCCGGGTGCTGCTCAGCCAGCCGCTGCCGGGCGACCACCCGGCGGCGGCGTACGTGGAGAAGCACGGGGACGGGGTGGCCGACATCGCGCTGCGCGTCCCGGACGCCCGGGCCGCCTTCGCGGCGGCCGTGCGGCGCGGTGCCCGGCCCGTCGCCGGGCCGGTCGCCGACGGCGGGCTGGTCACCGCGACCATCATGGGCGTCGGCGACATCGCCCACACCTTCGTCCAGCGGTCGGACCGGGCGGACGAGCGGACGCTGCCCGGGCTGACGCCCGTCGACACCGACCCGGCCGCGCCGGACCTCGGCCTGCGGGAGGTCGACCACTTCGCGATCTGCGTCGAGCCCGGGCAGATCGACGCGACGGTCGCCTTCTACCGCGAGGTCCTCGACTTCGAGCTGATCTTCACGGAGCGGATCGAGGTCAACGGGCAGGTGATGATCACCAAGGTGGTGCAGAACGGCACCGTCACCTTCACCCTGATCGAACCGGACCAGGCCCGGGTCAGCGGCCACCTGGACGAGTTCCTGAAGGACCACGGCGGCCCGGGGGTGCAGCACATCGCCTTCACCACGGACGACATCGTGCGCTCGGTCGACGCGATCGCCCGCCGGGGCGTGGAGTTCCTGGGCACCCCGCAGGCGTACTACCGGCTGCTGCCGGACCGCCTCACCCCGCTGCGGCACTCGGTGGCGGAGCTGGAGCGGCTGAACCTGCTGATCGACCAGGACCACGACGGCCAGCTGTTCCAGATCTTCGCCAAGTCCGTGCACCCCCGCAACACCCTCTTCCTGGAGGTCATCGAGCGGATGGGGGCCCGCTCCTTCGGCAGCGGCAACATCAAGGCGCTCTACCAGGCCATCGAGCACCAGCAGGGCAGGGGCACCGGCGATGACGCGTGACGGAATCTTCGACGACCGGTTCCGCACCGCGGTGGAGCGGCTGCGGGTGCCCGGCATGGGGACCGAGGTAGTGGCGCCGCTGCTCTCCCACCTGATCCACCTGGCCCGGCCCCGCCGGGTGCTGGAGGTCGGCATGGGGTACACCACGCCGTTCCTGGCGAAGGCCCTGGCCGAGGCCGAGGAGCTGGCCGAGGCCGAGGCGGCCGCGCTGGTCCGCAAGACCGGGCCGTACCTCGCGGACGGCCGGGAGTTGGACGAGGCGTGGATCGACAGCGAGCCCGCGCTGCTGCTGCCGGCCGGCTACCGCGAGCCGTACCGGCCGCGGTTCGTGGCGATCGACGACCTCTCGGACTCCGGCTCCTCGGCCCCGCTGGTGACGGAGGTGCTGGGCGAACTCGGCCTCGCCGAGCGGGTCACCGTCGTCAACTCCGACATGCGCGGGGCCGTCGGCCGCCTCCCCGAGGAGTTCCGGCCGATCGACTTCGCCTGGGTGGACGCCTGGGACTGCCTCTACTTCTTCGAGAACTTCTGGGAGTTGATCGACCCGGACGGCGGGATCGTGGTCATGCACTACCTGATGACCTACCCCGAGGGCGAGGCGATCCTGGAGTACATCGCCGACACCCAGCGGATGGCCCCCGGCGAGTTCGAGATGCTGAACCTGCTGGAGAGCCGGAAGCTGCGGCAGAACAGCATGACCGTGCTGCGCCGCACCAGCGGCAGCCGGCCCAGGCAGTACTCCGACACCGGTCAACGCCCGCGCCTCGGCGGCCGGGTGCGCGAGGACGCGGTCGCGCTGGCCCGGTCGCTGGAGGCCCGCGGCACCGGCTGAACCGGGGCCGGACCGCGCGGGCAATCTGGAAGATGGCGGCCCCCGCCTGCCTGGATAGATTGATTCACATCCACTGCGAGCCTTGCGAACAGAGGGGAACCACCGGCATGAGCACACTCTCCGAGGACCCGAACAGCGTCAAGTTCGTCTACTGGGACAACCTCACCTACGCGCCCACGGGCTCGCGCTCGCCGGAGGAGTGGGATCCGGTCCTCGGCGCCCGCCTCTACGAGACCTACCTCGACCACTGCGTCGAGGCCGAGCGCCTCGGCTACGCCGGCCTGAGCGTGCCGGAGCACTTCGGCCCGTCGTCGATCTCCCCGCACCCGAACATCCTGCTGGCCGCGCTCGCCGCGCGGACCACCCGGGCCCGGCTGGTCACGGGCGTGAACCTGGCCCTGCTGCACCACCCGCTGCACCTCGCCGAGCAGTTCAACATGATCGACGTGCTCTCCAACGGCCGCCTGGAGATCGGCCTCGGCCGGCGCGGCGACCGGGCCGCCTTCGAGCACAGCGCCGACCTCGTCGACGGCGCCGTCAACCGGATCGACCACCCGGTGGCGAAGGACGACCTGACCGCCACGTACACCGCCTTCCTCCAGGACACCGAGGTCGCGAAGGTCACCGTGTGGCCCCGGCCGGTGCAGCCGCGCGTGCCGCTGTGGGTGGCCGCCGAGACGGACGGCTCCCTCGCCATGGCGGCCCGCCGCGGCTGGAACGTGTTCACCGGGCTGAACCTCGACCCGTCGGCCGGCGGCATGTCCAAGATCAGCGTGGACGAGATGGTCACCCGCCTGCACCGCTACTTCGAGGTCGGCAAGGAGCACGGACACGAGCTGTCCATGGCGAACACCGCGGCGAGCTGCTTCACCGTGGTCGCCGACACCGACCGCGAGGCCGCCGAGATCGTCCGCGCCGGCTTCGTCTCGCACATCGAGACGGCCGGCGGGGTGCTGGCGCGGATGGCCGGCGCCTCGCCCGCCGACAGCCCGCTGTCGGAGCTCGCGAAGGAGGGCGACACCGGCGTGCAGGGCGTGTTCGAGGCTCCCGCGGAGTCCTACCTCCGCAACCCGTTCGCCCTGGTCGGCTCGCCCGAGACGGTGCGGGCCAAGCTGGACGCGCTGGTGTCCGCGGGCTTCCGGCGGTTCGTGCTGTTCTGCGGCGGCGTCGGCACCGCCCACGAGGTCGGCTGGCAGTCGGCCCGGGCGATGGCCGAGGACGTGGCCCCCGAGCTGTTCGCCCCCGACGCCGGCTAGCCGGCCGTCCGGCCCGGGGGAACGCGCCCCGTCCCGACGGCGAGGGATCGGGACGGGGCGGGTTCCCCCGGCCGTGCGGGAGGACCCCGGGACCCGACGGCCGGCACCCGGGGCGACCTGGGCCGGCCGCGCACGTGGAAGGACGAACGAGCATGAGCGACAGGACCGTTGATCCGACCGGGCCGACGGTGGTCAGGCCCGGGGACCCTCGGTACGAGAACCTCGTCCAGGGCTACAACCACCGCTTCGTCGGACGACCCGACCAGGTGCACGTGGTGACCGGCACCGAGGAGGTGGTGGCGGCCGTCGACGAGGCGGTGGCGGCGGGCAGGCGGATCGCGGTCCGCAGCGGCGGGCACTGCTTCGAGGACTTCACCGCCTCCCCCGACATCCAGGTGCTGCTGGACGTGTCCCAACTGAACGGCGTCTCCTACGATCCCGCCCGGCGCGCGATCGAGGTCGGCTCCGGCGCCCTGCTGGGCGACGTCTACCGGACCCTCTTCAAGCGCTGGGGCGTGACGATCCCGGCCGGCACCTGCCTGGAGGTCGGCGTCGGCGGCCACTTCCCGGCCGGCGGCTACGGGCACCTCTCGCGCCGCGACGGCCTGGTGGTCGACCACCTGTACGCCGTCGAGGTGGTGGTCGTCGACGAGTCCGGCAGGGCTCGCGCGGTGGTGGCGACCGCCGACCCCGAGGACCCGCACCACGACCTCTGGTGGGCCCACACCGGCGGGGGCGGCGGCAACTTCGGCGTGGTGACCAGGTACTGGCTGCGCACCCCCGGGGCCGACGCCGCGGACCCGGCCCTGCTGCTGCCCAGGGCTCCGGCCCGGGTGTGGAAGCGGACGGTGATGTGGCCCTGGGCCCGGATGACCGAGCGCTCCCTCACCACCCTGCTGCGCAACTACTGCACCTGGTACGAGGACCACGACGACGCCGACGCGCCGGCGGCCGGCCTGTGGAGCAACCTGATCGTCACCCACCGGGACTCCGGGGCGTTCGGGATGGTCGTGGTGATCGACCACGACGGGCCCGACGCCGAGAAGGTGCTGGCCGAGCACTTCGACTCGGTCAGCGCGGGGGTCGGGGTGGAGCCCTCGGTGCACCTCACCGAGGTCGTGCCGTGGCTGAGCTCCTGGCTGCCCTCGTACAGCTTCCCGAACGACCCCAAGGGGCGCTACAAGGACAAGGCCGCCTACCTGCGCAAGGGCTTCACCGACCGCCAACTCGGGGTGATCTGGCGCTACCTGACCGATCCGGAGCACATCAACCCGATGTCGTGCCTGGTGGTCGCCGGCTTCGGCGGGAAGGTCAACACCGTCGCCCCCGGCGCCACCGCCGCCGTCCAGCGGGACTCCGTCCTGAAGGTCCTCTACGGAGGCGGCGTCTGGCAGTCCGCGGACCAGGACGAGGCCTGCGTCTCCTGGATCCGGGAGTTCTACCGCGAGGTCCACGCCGGGACCGGCGGGGTCCCCGTCTCCGACGCCTTCACCGACGGCACCTACATCGGCTACCCCGACAGCGACCTGGCCGACCCCGCGTGGAACACCTCGGGGGTGCCGTGGTCGACGCTCTACTACGGCGCCAACTACCCGCGCCTGCAGCGGGTCAAGCGGGCGTACGACCCCCGGAACGTGTTCCGCCACGCACTGTCGATCGAACCAACCGACGCACACCCGGACTTGCTGGAGGATCAGGATGCTTGAGGACAAGGTCGTCGTGGTCTCGGGGGTCGGCCCCGGCCTGGGACGCTCGATAGCCCTGCGCGCCGCGCACGCGGGCGCGGACGTGGTGCTCGCCGCCCGGACCGGCTCCCGGATCGCGGAGATCGCCGCGGAGGTCGAGCGGACCGGCCGCCGGGCGCTGGCGGTACCGACCGACATCACCGACGACGAGTCGGCGGCCGCCCTGGTCAAGGCCGCGACGGAGACCTTCGGCCGGATCGACGCCCTGGTGAACAACGCCTTCGCGGTGCCGCCGCTGGTCGACCTCGGCGAGGTCGAACTGTCGGACGTCCGGGCCGGGTTCGAGACCAACGTCTACGCCGCGCTGCGGCTCACCCGGCTGTTCTCCCCCGCCCTGGCCGAGAACCGGGGCTCGGTCGTGATGATCAACTCCGCGGTGATCCGGCACTCCAAGCGGCTGTTCGGCGCCTACAAGATGAGCAAGGCCGCCCTGCTGTCGCTGGCCCAGAGCCTGGCCACCGAACTCGGCCCGCAGGGCGTCCGGGTGAACACCGTCGCCCCCGGCTACATCTGGGCGGACGCGCTGCGCGAGGGCTTCGGCCAGTGGGCGGCGCAGCGCGGCGTCACCGTCCAGGACATCTACGACGAGGTCGCGGCCACCCTCGACCTCGGCCGGCTCCCCGAGCCGGACGAGGTCGCCGACGCCGTGCTGTTCCTGATGTCCCCGCTCTCCCGCGCCGTCACCGGCCACTGCCTGGACGTCAACGCCGGCGAGTACCACCACTGAACCGCCCGGACCCAACGGAAGACGAGGATCAGCGGTGACACAGAACACGGAGCCGTCCGGGGCGCTGGCCGCCGGGCGGGAACGCGCGAGACCCGGCGGCGGTGCGGCCGCGGCCGCACCGAGCTGGTGGCAGAGCCCATGGGTGGCGGCCCTGGCCGTCCTGGTGGTCTTCAATCTGGTGTACGCCTTCCCCCGCTACCTGACCGGCGGGCCGGGGCAGGCGCGGATCCCGCTGGACGCGGACTTCCCGGCGCACTACGCCGTCCTGGTGGGGCACGTCGTCTTCGGCAACATCTCGATGGTGACGGTGTTCCTCCAGGTCCTGCCGTGGATCCGCCGCCACTACCCGGCGGTGCACCGGGTGAGCGGCCGGGTGTACGTCTTCGCCGGGGCCCTGCCCGGCGGGCTGCTGGCGCTGGTGCTGCTGCCGTACTCCACCGCCCCGAGCGGCCAGATCGGCCTGGCCATGATGGGCGGGCTCTGGCTGCTCACCACCGTGCTCGGGCTGCGGGCCGCCCTGCAGCGCCGGTACGTCGACCACCGGCGCTGGATGGTCTACAGCTTCGCGATGGCCCTCGGCACCAGCTGGGGCCGGGTGGTGGTCGAGCTGATGGGGTACGTCCCGGGCTTCAAGCTCGACCTCCCGACGCTGCTGGAGGTCGCCAACTGGGCGGGCTGGGTGGTCAACCTGCTGGTCGCCCACTGGTGGCTGGAGCGGACCGGCCCCCGGGCCGCCCAGCTGGTGCGCTGACACCGGTCCCCGCGCGGCCGGCCGTGAACCCTCACGGCCGGCCGCGCGTTCTCGTGCCCGCGCCCCCCTGCACCGCGCCCGCGCCCGTCCCGTTGCGGCGGGCCCCGACGGCCGGAGTCTCCGCGGGGCACAACAGACCGGCGGGCCGGAAAACGTCGAGAACGGCCCGTCGGCTCCGACGTCTCCAGTGAGGACCCTCCGGAGACGCCCGGGGGCCACGGCCCAAGGAGTGAGAATCATGAAGTACCTGCTCGTGATGCACATGGACCCGGTGCTGTGGGACGGCCTGTCCGTGGACGAGCAGCAGGCGGTGTACGCCGGCCACGGCGACTTCATGAAGCTCATCAAGGAGTCCGGCGAACTGGTCACCACGCAGGCGCTGGCGGTGCCGGAGCAGAGTACGACCGTCCGGGTCCGCGACGACGGCCCGGTGCACAGCGACGGGCCGTACCTGGACACCAAGGAGTTCGTCTGCGGCTTCTACCTGGTCGACGTCGAGACCAGGGAGCGCGCGATCGAGCTGGCCGCGCTGATCCCGGACGCCCGGCACACGGGGGTCGAGGTCCGTCAGGTGATGTTCGAGCAGGGGCTGGAGATGTGACGGCCCGGGGCCCGGCTGCCGCCCCCGCGGACGGGGGTCGGAGCCGGGCCCCGGGCCGGTGCGCGGACGGGGGTCGGAGCCGGGCCCCGGGCCGGTGCGCGGACGCCGGGGGGGGGGGGGGGGGGGGGGGGGGGGGGGGGGGGGGGGGGGGGCCCCCCCCCCCCCCCCCCCCGGCGTCCGCGGATCAGTCGACGATCTCCATCTGGCCCATCATCCCCGCCGAGGAGTGCTCCAGCATGTGGCAGTGGTACATGTAGCGGCCGAGGTAGTCGGTGAAGGTCGCCTGGACCCGGACGGAGGTGCCGGGCGGAAGCGGCACGGTGTCCTTCAGGCCGGCGTCACCGGGCAGCGGCGGCCGGCCGTCCCGGTCCAGCACCCGGAACTGGGCGAGGTGCAGGTGGAACGAGTGCTGGATCGGGCCGTACTTGGTGGCGCTGTCGCCGTTGGTGACCGTCCAGATCTCGGTGGCACCGCGCCGGATCCGCTGGTCGACCCGGTCCGGGTCGAAGGCGAGCCCGTTGACCAGGCCGACCGGCGTGCCGTCCAGGTCGAAGGAGAGCGTCAGCTCGCGGTGGACCGTGGCCGGCGGCAGCTCCGGCAGCGGGCGCAGGACGGCGGGCACCCGGCTGCGGTCGTGCCCCCTGCGGTCCACCCTGAACTGCAGCACCGGCTCGGTCCGGTCGTCGCCGGTGAACTGGCCCTGGTTGGTGAGTGCGGCCCGGCTGCCGACGGACAGCCCGGAGAAGTCCACGACCAGCTCCACCCGCTCACCGGCGGCGAGCGGGAAGTCCGTCCCGGTCCGGTCGACGGGCGCGGGCAGCAGACCGCCGTCCGAACCGATCTGGAGGACCGGCAGGGAGCCGAAGTTCAGCTTCAGGAACCGCAGCGTCGAGCTGTTCAGCAGGCGCAGCCGGTACTTGCGGGCGGCCACCGGGAAGTACGGCTTGGAGCGGCCGTTGACCAGGATCACGTTCCGCTTCGCCGGGTCGCCGTGCACCAGCCGGCCCTCGGCGTCGAACTCGGCGTCGCGGATCGCGATCGGGACGTCGTACTCGCCGCCGGGCAGGTCGTACCGGCGCTCGTCCTCGCCCTCGATCAGGTAGAAGCCGTGCATGCCGCGGTAGACGTGCTCGGCCTCGCTGTGGTGGCTGTGGTCGTGGTACCAGAGCGTGGCGCCGGGCTGGCGGTTCGGGTACTCGTAGCGGCGCTCGCCGCCCGGGTCGATGAGCTGCATCGGGTGCCCGTCGCTGTCGGCCGGGACGTGGCCGCCGTGCAGGTGCACGTTGACGGCCTCGGGCAGCCGGTTGCGGTAGGTGACCAGGACCCGGCGGCCCTCCCGGGCCCGGATCGTCGGGCCGACGAAGCTCCCGCCGTAGGTCAGGCAGCTGGTCCGGACGCCCGGGAGCAGCTCCAGGTCGGCGGCCAGGACGTCGAGCCGGTAGACGTCGGTGTCGTCGGTCCGCGCCACCGGCCGCAGGGTCGGCGGGACGGGCATCCGCACGGCGAACGGCCCCTTGGCCGGTCCCCCGGCGGCGGCCGGTCCGGGCGGCAGCGGCTTCCCGCCGGCCAGCGCGCTCACCGGCAGCCCGACACCGGTGGCCGCCGCGATGCCCGCGAGGCCCAGAAATCTTCGCCTGTACAGGGTGTCCTCCCCACATCGGTACGCATGCGTTCACATCGGGGCCGTGACGGCGCGTCAGGCGTAGGTCACGACCGCGCGGAAGCGCGCCTCGCCCCGGTCGGCCCGCTCGACGGCCTCGGCGACCCGCTCCTTCGGGAAGGTCTCGATCATCGGCGTGACGGCGCCGGACGCGACCAGGTCCAGCGCCTCGGTGAGCTGGTCCAGGCCGTTGTGGGTGGCGCCGATCACCTGCTGGCGCTGCGCCCAGAACGGGCTGGTGGGCGGGATCGTGAAGGAGTCGACCGGGTCGATCGTGGCGAGCACGATCCGGCCGTTCGGCCGCAGCCCCTGGAGGGAGTCGGTGGCGGCCCGGTAGGAGGTGCCGGTCACCAGGACGACGTCGGCGCCGCCCGCCGCCCGCAGCTGCTCGCCGTCGGCGACCACGTGGTCGGCCCCGAGCGTGCGGGCCAGCCCGTGCTTGTCCGGCGAGCGGGTGACAGCCACCGTCTCGAACCCGGCGGCGTGGGCGAACTGCACGGCGAGGTGGCCGAGTCCGCCGATCCCGAGGACCGCGACCCGCTCGTGCGGCTCGGGGTTGGCGGCGCGCAGCGCGCTCCACGCGGTGTACCCCGCGCACAGCACCGGCGCGGCGGCCTCGTACGAGAGGGCGTCCGGCAGCAGCACCGTGCTCCCGGCCGCCACCGCGACGTACTCCGCGTGGCCGCCCTGGACGGTGAGGCCGCTCATCACCGACTCCGGGCAGTTCATCCCGGACTGCCCGGTGAGCGGGAGGTTGAGCCGGCAGTAGTCGCACCGGCCGCAGGTCGCCTGCACCCAGGTGGTGCCGACCCGGTCGCCGACCCGGCGGGTGGTCACTCCCGGGCCGACCTCGACGACCTCACCGGCGGCCTCGTGGCCGACCACCACCGGGTCGAGCGGCGGGAAGGGGAAGACGCCCTGGCTGACCCAGAGGTCGTTGTGGCAGAGCCCGCAGGCGTGGACCCGGATCAGCACCTGGCCCGGACCTGCCTTGGGGGTGGGGACCTCGCGCAGTTCCCAGCGCGCCTTGGCCTCGGGTACGACGGCAGCCCACATCAGGCCGGCCTCCCTTTCGTGTCAGCGGGTTCGCGGCGTGAGGCGGACCGGGAGGGTCTGCACGCCGTTCATGATGAAGGTGACCTGCGGCTCCAGTTCCCCGGCGGGGACGGCGAGTTCGAGGTCGGGGAAGCGGTCGAACAGCGCGGCGAGGGCGACCTCGGCCTCCATCCGGGCCAGCGGCATGCCGATGCAGCGGTAGACGCCGTGGCCGAAGGAGAGGTGCTCCTTGTCCGGCCGGGTCGCGTCGAAGGCGGCCGCGCTGTCGCCGTGCACGGCGCGGTCGCGGCCCACCGCCGCGAAGTTGATCAGGACCGGTTCGCCCTTGGGGATGACGACGCCGCCGAGTTCGATGTCCTCCACCGCGAAGCGGAACGGCAGGTGGGCGACCGGCGCCTCGACCCGCAGGGTCTCCTCGATCACGTCCGCCCAGCTCACCGCACCGCCGCGGAGCAGCGCCAGCTGCTCGGGGTGGGTGAGCAGGGCCCGGGTCGCGTTGGCGAGCAGGTTCATCACCGGCTCGGTGCCGGTGGCGAGCAGCAGGTGCAGGGTGCCGACGAGTTCGGAGTCGTTCAGCCGGGAGCCGTCCTCCTCCTGGGCCTGGACCAGGTCGCTGGTCAGGTCGTCCCCGGGGGTGCGGCGCTTGGACTCGACGAACTCCGTCATCTCCCGGTGCCACTGCTCGACGTTGGCCGCCGACTCCTCCGGGGTGAGGGTGGTGTCGATGTTCGCCTCGCCGCCGCGCAGCATCTGCGCCCGGTCCTCGGCCGGCACGCCGAACAGGTCGCAGATCACCCGGGCGGGCATCGGGCGGGCGAAGCGGGCCTTCAGGTCCACCACCTCGCCGGGTGCGCAGCGGTCCAGCTCGTCCAGCAGTTCCTCGACGGCCTTCTCGACCTCGGCGCGCATGGCCTCGACCCGGCGCGGGGTGAAGGCCCCGGCGGTCAGCTTGCGCAGCCGGGTGTGGTCGGCGCCGTACCGGGTGGTGAGGTTGTCCATCAGCACCCAGCCGATCAGCGGGAAGTCCTCGCCGATCCGGCCCTCGGCGAACGCCGTCCAGTGCTGCCGCGGGTCCTTGGACAGCCGGTGGTCGGTCATGGCCTGTCGGGCGAGCTCGTGGTCGGTGATCGACCAGGCGAGCACGCCGCCGGGCAGTTCGATGCGGGCGACCGGGCCGTTCGCCCGGATCCGGGCGGCCTCGCCGTGGATGTCGTGTCCGGCGGGGTCGATGACGACGGGTTCGGGGGTTGCCATGGTGAGCCTCCGGCAGTCGGTGGGAACGGTGGGAGGGGCACGCCGGGGACAGGGCCGCCGGCGGGCGGCCCTGTCCCTCGGGTCTGTCTTCGAACTCGCGTCTGCGGGGCGACGCCTACAGGTAGAGGGTGTTGGGCCCGAGGCCGCAGGCGACCCGCCCGTACAGTTCGAGGTTGGTGTTGGGGTGCAGGATGCCGTGCAGGTTGAGGGTCTGGACGTCCCGCTCGATGCGCTGGATCGGCACCGTGGTGTAGATCGAGGAGCCGCCGCTGGCGGTGTTGAGGATGTCCACCGCCTCCTTGGTGCGCGCGCAGACCGCGCCGAGGTCGAGCCGGATCCGGGCCCGCTCCTCCAGGGTCCACTCCTCGCCGGTGGGGCCCTTGGTGTCGAGCAGGGTGGCGGCGCGGTGGGCGTGGAACTCCACCTCGTCGATCCTGGTGATGGCGTCGGCCACCTGGATGTGGGTCACCGGGGCCTCGGCCTGGTTGGCGTACTCGGTGTAGCTGATCTTCCGGCCGGGGAGCCGCTCGAAGAACGCCTCCCGGGCGGCCTTGGCCAGCCCGAGGGCGGGCGCGGCCACCGTGGCGCAGGCGGTGGGCATGAACGGGGCGCGGTAGATGGGCGCCTCGGCGTTCGCCAGGGAGCGGTGCCGGCCCTGGAGCACCGGGACCATCGGCAGCACCCGCGGCTCGGGGACGAACAGGTCGGTGGCGACGGTGGTGACGCTGCCGGAGCCGCGCAGGCCGGTGGTGTGCCAGTCGTCGACGATCTCCAGCTCCGCGAGCGGGACCGCCACCATGATCGGCTGCGGGCCTTCCGGGGTCATCAGCACGGCCGCGTTGGTGTTCCAGGCGCTGTGCAGCGCACCGGAGTTGAAGGTCCACTTGCCGTTCAGCAGCACGCCGCCCTCGACCGGTACGGCGACCGCGGTCGGGCTGAGGATGCCGCTCACCCGGACGTCCGGGTCGGCGAAGACCTCGTCCTGCACCTCGTCCGGGAACAGGCCGGCCATCCAGGAGCTGATCGCGTAGACCGCCGCGACCCAGGCCGTGGAGCCGTCGCCGCGGGCCAGCTCGGCGATCACGTCCACCGCGGTGCGCATGTCGGACTCGTAGCCGCCGTAGCGGACCGGGACCCGCATCCGCAGCAGCCCGGAGTCCCGGAGCGCGGCCAGCGTCTCGTCGGACAGCCGGCGGTGCTCCTCGTGCCACAACGCGTTCTTCTGCAGCAGCGGCACCAACTCGGCGGCACGGCTCACCAGTTCTTCCCTGGACGGGGATTCCTTGGCTGTCATCTGGACTCCTCCGGAGTGGGCGGCCCCGCTCGGAACGGTCGGCCGTCCGGGGGCCGCGGTCGTTGATCGGCCCTGTCGAGGCTGGCAGCCGGGCGGGGTGCCCGCATCTCCCGGATTGCGGCGCACCCGGAGCGGCGGCCAGGCCGGGTGTCGGCCGACCGGGCATCGCAATCGGGGAGTTGTCACCCTCCACGGGCTGCTGTGAGGCTGGCCGTCACCCGGCCGCCGTGATCGCGGCCGCGACCAGGAGAAGGAGAGAGCCATGTCCGCCACTCCCCCGTCCAACACCTCCGACGCCGCCGCGCTGCGCGCCGTCCCGGAGCGCATCGTGGCCGCCTGGGCCCAGCACGACGCCGACGGCTTCGCCGAGGTCTTCACCGAGGACGCCACCCTGATCCTGCCCGGCGACGTGTTCCTGACGGGCCGTCAGGCGATCCGCGCCTTCATGACCCAGGCCTTCGCCGGCCCGTTCAAGGGCACCCGGGTCACCGGCGAGCCGGTGTCGGTCCGCCCGCTGGCCGAGGACGTGGCCGTGGTGGTCACCCGGGGCGGCGTGCTGGCCCCCGGGGACACCGAGGTGACGGCCGAGCGCGCGATCCGGGCGACCTGGGTGCTGGCCCGCCAGGGCGGCGACTGGCGGATCGCCTCGTACCAGAACACCCCGATCGCCGCCTGAGACCCGGCCCGCCGCCGCCCGCCCGCCCCGGAGACCCGACCGTCCGGGAGACCCGACCGTCCCACCGAGAGGACTTTGACATGCGCCCCTTCCGTATCGACGTCCCGCAGGAAGCCCTCGACGACCTGGACCGCCGGCTCGCGGCGACCCGCTGGCCGGGTGAACTGCCGGGCGTGGGCTGGCAGCGCGGTGTGCCGCTGGACTACCTGAAGGACCTGGCCGAGTACTGGCGCACCGGCTTCGACTGGCGCAAGGCCGAGGAGCAGCTCAACGCGTTCCCGCAGTTCCTGACCGAGATCGACGGGGTGGACATCCACTTCCTGCACGTGCGCTCGCCGGAGCCGGACGCCATGCCGTTGATCATCACCCACGGCTGGCCCGGCTCGGTGGCGGAGTTCCTCGACGTGATCGGCCCGTTGACCGATCCGCGGGCCCACGGCGGCGACCCCGCCGACGCGTTCCACCTGGTCATCCCCTCGCTGCCCGGTTACGGCTTCTCCGGCCGCCCCCGGGAGACGGGCTGGGACACCGCCCGGGTCGGCCGGGCCTGGGCCGAGCTGATGCGCCTGCTCGACTACGACCGGTACCTCGTCCAGGGCGGCGACTGGGGCATGCCGATCTCGCTCCAGCTCGGCCTGGCCGATCCGGCGCACGTCGCGGGCGTCCACCTCAACATGCTCGCCACCTTCCCGCCGCAGGACCCGGCCGAGTTCGCGGACCTGGACGAGGCGGACCGGGCCCGGCTGGAGTTCGCCGCGCACTTCGAGCAGGACGGGGCCGGCTGGCGGAAGATCCAGTCCACCCGCCCGCAGACGATCAGCTACGCTCTGACCGACTCGCCGGTCGGCCAACTCGCCTGGATCGTCGAGAAGTTCAAGGAGTGGACGGCCGCCGACACGGCTCCGGAGGACGCCGTGGCCCGCGACCGGCTGCTGACCAACGCCGCGATCTACTGGTTCACCGCATCCGCGGGCTCCAGCGCCCAGCTCTACTACGAGTCCAACCGGCTGGACTCCGAGTTCGTCGGCACCTGGGCCGGCCCGTGGCAGCTCGCCGCGCCGGTCGGGGTGGCCGTCTTCCCGGAGGACGCCGTCCGGCCGATCCGCCGGTGGGCCGAGCGGATCCTCCCGACCCTCGCCCACTGGTCCGAGTTCGAGCGCGGCGGGCACTTCGCGGCGCTGGAGGAGCCCGGGCTGTTCGTCGGCGACGTCCGGGCGTTCGCGCGCCGGGTGCGCTGAGCGCCGTTCCGGGTCACCCTGATCCGGTCCCCTTCGACCAGGCCCGGGGTCGGCAACGGCCCCGGGCGGAAAAGGAGTTGAGTTGTCCTTCATCCTGAAGAGCCGCGGCGCCGGACGGCGCGGTCGCCGTCGGCCCGGCTGGCTGGCGGCCACGGCACTGGCGGCCGCCGCGCTGGCGATCGTGCCCGGCATGGCCGCCCCGGACCTGGCGGCCGCGGGGCCCGAGTCCGCCGCGGACGGCCACGACCGCCGGGTCAACCCACGGGACTGGGCCCTGTCCAACGGCGATCTGACCAACACCCGCAACGTCACCCGGACCCCGATCAACTCGCACAACGTCAAGGACCTCAAGGTCAAGTGGCGGCTGCCGCTGGAGGGGGACCCCACCTTCGCCGGCATCATGGCCTCCAACCCGGTCGTGGTGGGCGACACGGTCTACCTGATCACCCTCAACTCCGACGTCTACGCGGTGGACAAGGAGACCGGGAAGGTCCGCTGGAAGCGCGTGTTCAACAGCCCCTCGATCGGGCCGAACGGCGTGGCCTACGCGCGCGGGGTGCTCTACGGCACCACCTTCACCGGTGTGTTCGCCCTCGACCCGAGGACCGGCCGGACGCTCTGGGAGCGGGAGCTGATCGCCTCCGGCGCGGGCGGCATCGACGTCGCCCCCCAGGTGTACGAGGACACCGTCGTGGTCAGCACCGTCCCCAACACCTTCGGCCGGTACGTGCCGGGGGCGATGGGGACCATCTACGCGCTGGACACCGCCACCGGGAACCCGCGGTGGAGCTTCAACACGGTCAAGGACGGCGACCTCTGGGGCCACCCGGAGATCAACAGCGGCGGCGGGACGTGGTACGCGCCGGCCCTGGACGAGCACGGACGGCTCTTCCTCTCCATCGCCAACCCCGCCCCGCTGCCCGGCACCCCCGAGTACCCCAACGGCAGCAGCCGGCCGGGCCCCAACCTCTACACCAACTGCCTGCTGGCCCTCGACGCCAGGACCGGCAAGCTGCTCTGGTACCAGGCGACCGCGCCGCACGACCTGCGCGACTACGACCTCCAGGAACCCCCGATCGTGACCAAGGTCAAGATCCGCGGCGTGCCCACCGAGATCGTGGTGACGGCGGGCAAGATGGGCAAGGTCTTCGCCTACCGGGCCGACGACGGCACGCCGCTGTGGACCCTGCCGGTCGGCGCCCACCTGAACGACGAGGGCCCGCTGCCGAACACCCCGACCACCGTCCTGCCGGGCATCATCGGCGGGGTGGAGACGCCGATGGCGCTCTCCCGCGGGCGGCTCTTCGTGCCCTGGGTCGACAACCCCGCCAAGCTCGACGCCACCGGCGGGCTGGCGCTGCCGGACTACACCATCGGCCGCGGAGGCCTCACCGCCGCCGACGTGGCGACCGGCAAGGTGCTCTGGCAGCGGGACCTGCCGCAGATGGCGCTGGGCGCCGCCACCGTGGCCAACGACGTGGTGTTCACCTCCACCTTCGACGGCCAGGTCTACGGGTTCGACACCGCCACCGGAGCGACCCTGTGGACGGCCAGGACACCGGCCGGCATCATCTCCTTCCCGGCGGTGAGCGGCAACCTGCTCCTGGTCGGTGCGGGCGCCCCGGCGTTCACGACCAACCCGTCGTTCGAGCTGATCGCCTACTCGCTCTGATCCTCCGTTCGCCCTGACCCCCTTACGCGCACCGCTCCACCGAGTCCGACCACCGACGGCCACCGGCCCGGCGACCCACGCCGCGCCGGTGGCCGTCGTGCGTGCGTTCCGGCCCGCGTCCAGAGCTCCGGCCCGATTCCCGGTCCCCGGTCCGCCGGGGCGGCGCGCGGTCCGCCGGGGGCGGCGTGGGTACCGCCGGGCGCCGGCGCGACGGAGGTTCTCCCGAGAATTCTCCCGTCGGATGTCGATCCGCGGCCACCGGCTCCGTCTACCAAGTGCCGGGCCTGGACCCCGGCACGGTCGGGGCCCCTGCCTCGACAGCGGTCACGGTCGCCGGGGACGGAGTGGACGCCCTCCCCGGCGACCGTCGGCCTCGGCCGACAGCCGGGAAGGGAGCCCGCCGGGAACTACCGGGAGTGACTGGAGAGCGGCCGGTCCGGACTCCGGCCCACGCGTGGACGGCACCCGCGGACGGCCCGTCACCGACGGGCGGCAGCGCCCGGGCCTTCTCGCGTCGTGCGGTGCCCAGCAGACCCCTCGGCCCCGCTCCGAGCCGCCCTCCATGGCCTTCACACACCGCCTGACCTGCGCATTCCCCAGCCGTGCCGATCGCCGCACGGCCATCGGCGGGCGCTCGGGCGGTTCTTGACCATGCTTCGTGGACGCTGCTACACATCGTCCGTCGCCGACCGTACCGGGGCGGCGGATCTTCTGTGGGCACGACCGTGGAGGAGCCATGGTGCAATCACTCACCGTACTGGCCGATGGGCTCGACTTCCCGACCAGCCTGGCGTTCGACGACGAGGGCCGGACGTACCTGGCCGAGTCCGGGCTGCCCTTCGGGGGCGCCGCCCCCGGGGGCCGGATCTGGCGTCTGGAGCCGGGAACCGGCACCTCGTCACGCACACTCCTCGCCGACGGCCTGGCCGCCCCGGTGACCGGACTGCTCTGGCACGAGGGCGACCTCTACGTCTCGGAGGGCGGGGCCGGCCGGATCACCCGGCTCGGCCCGGACGGGCGGCGGACCGTCATCGTCGACGGTCTGCCGGGGCCCGGCAACTACCACGTCGACATGGCCGTGGCCGGCCCGGACGGGAAGCTGTACTTCGCCCAGGGCGCGATGTCCAACCTGGGGATCATCGGTCTGGACGCCTACGAACTCGGCTGGCTGGGACGGCTTCCGCACTCGTACGACGTCCCCGGCCTGGACATCGAGCTCACCGGCGTCAACGTGACCACGGACGACCCGCTGGCCGGCCGGGCCGGGGCGCGGACCACCACCGGCGCGTTCGTCCCGTTCGGCACCCCGACCCGGGCCGGGCAGCGGATACCGGCCGGACTGCCGTGCAGCGCGGCCGTGCTGCGCTGCGACCTCGACGGCGGCAACCTGGAGCTGGTGGCCTGGGGGATGCGCAACGCCTTCGGCCTGGGCTTCCTGCCCGACGGCCGGCTGCTGGCGGTCGACCAGGGCGCGGACGACCGCGGCAGCCGCCCGATCGGCAACGCCCCCGACCTGCTGTTCGAGGTGCGCGAGGGCGCCTGGTACGGGTGGCCGGACTTCATCGGCGGCATCCCGGTGACGGACCCGGCGTTCAAGCCCACCCGCGGCCCGCAGCCGACCTTCCTGCTCGCCAACCACGACGAGCTCCCGCCGCCCGAGCGGCCGGTGCTCGACTTCGAGTCGCACGTCGCGGCGACCAAGTTCGCCGTGGCGCCGCCGAGTTCACCGCTGGCCGGACGGCTGGTGGTCACCCTGTTCGGGGACGAGGCGCCGATGACCCTGCCGCCGGGCGGCCCCCAGCTGGGGCGCGACCTGCTGCTGGTCGACCCGTCCGACTGGTCCACCCGGGGGCTGCCGTCCGGTCCCGGGCTGCACCGGCCGATCGACGTCGGCTTCGCCCCGGGCGACGACGCGCTGCTGATCCTGGACTTCGGCGAGTTCGAGATGACCGACCACGGCGTCGAGTCCCGGCCGGGCACCGGCCGGCTCTGGCGCTGGGCGGGCTGGGACCAGTCGTAAGGCGTGTCCGGCACTTCCCGCCGGATGCGCGACGCGAATTGTCGGACACGCCTTGGACGCGTCGTCTCCGCCTCACCGAAAGGGAGTTGAACCATGGCAGGCAGGACCGGACTATGGCTGGTCGGCGGCCGGGGGTCGGTGGCCACCACCGCGGTCTGCGGGCTCGCCGCGCTGCGGGCCGGGCTCGCCCCGGCGACCGGCAGCGTCAGCGAACGGCTCGACCTCGACCCGGGCGTCTTCCCCGGCTGGTCCGAACTGGTCACCGGCGGCCACGACGTCGTCCCCACCCCGCTGGGCAAGCGGGCCGAGGAGCTCGCCGCCGCGGGGGTGCTGCCCGCCTGGCTCCCGTCGGCGGTCGCCGGGGAACTCGCGGCCGCCGACCGGGAGATCCGCCGCGGCCACGACCCGGCCGACGACACCCCGGCCACCCAGGCCGAGGCGGCGGCCCGGCTCGCCGCCGACCTCGCGGACTTCCGGCGCTCCCACGGCCTGGAGCGGGTCGTGGTCGTCAACGTCTCCTCCACCGAGCCCCCGCTCCCGCCCCGGCCCGAGCACGCCGACCTGGCCGCCCTCGACGACGCCCTCGCCCGGCCGGGGCGGCGGGTGCTCGGCCCGGCCGCCCTCTCCGCGTACGCCGCGTTCTCGGCCGGCTGCCCCTACGTCGACTTCACCCCGTCGCCCGGCCTGCGCATCCCGGCGGTCACCGAGCTGGCCGACCGGCACGGCCTGCCGTACGCGGGCTGCGACGGCAAGACCGGCGAGACCCTGCTGCGCAGCGTGCTGGCGCCGATGTTCACGGCCCGTGGGCTGCGGGTGCGGTCCTGGTCGGGGACCAACCTGCTCGGCGGCGGGGACGGCGCCAACCTGGGCGTGGCCGGCCGGGCGCGGGGCAAGCTGGAGTCCAAGGCCCGCGGTCTGGCCGCGCTGCTCGGCGGGGACGTCACCGCACCGCTGCACATCGACCACGTGCCCGACCTCGGCGAGCGCAAGGTCGCCTGGGACCACGTCTCCTTCGAGGGCTTCCTCGGCACCCCGATGAGCCTCCAACTGACCTGGGACGGCTACGACTCGACGCTGGCCGCGCCGCTGGTCCTCGACCTCGCCCGGCTGGTCGCCGGTGCGCACGCGGCCGGGATCTCCGGGCCGCTCGGCGCGCTGGCCTTCTTCTTCAAGGACCCGCTCGGCAGCGACGAGCACCGGCTCGCCCGGCAGGAACAGGACCTGGTGTCCTGGACCCGGCGGATCGCGGTGGCCCGATGAGGGTCGCCCTGCGCCCGTGGCTCGACCTGGTCCGGGCACCGGCCGCGCTGACCGTCCTCGGGGACACCGTGGCCGGCGCGGTGGCGGCCGGCCGGCCGCTGCGCGGCCGACGGCTGGCCCTGCCGCTCGCCTCCGTCGCCCTGTACTGGTCGGGGATGGCGCTGAACGACTGGGCGGACCGCGACGTCGACGCGCTGGAGCGCCCCGAGCGCCCCATCCCGTCCGGCCGGATCGCGCCCGGGCCCGCGCTCGCGGCGGCCGCCGGGCTCGGCGCCACCGGGCTGGCCCTGGCCGGCCTCGCCGGCGGCGCCGACGCGCTGCGGATCGCCGTCCCGCTCACCGCGGCGGTGTGGGCCTACGACACGGTGCTGAAGCCGACCCCGGCCGCTCCGCTGGGCATGGCGGCCTGCCGCGGCCTGGACGTCCTGCTCGGCGCCGGATCCGGGCACTGGCGGGCGGCCGGCGTCCCGGCGCTGGCGCTGGCCACCCACACCCTGGGCGTCACCGCGCTGTCCCGCGGCGAGGTGCACGGCGGCCGCCCGGCCGACACCCGGCTGGCCCTGGCCGCCACCGCGGCCACCACCCTGCTGACCGGCGCCGGCCGGGCCGCCTCGGCCCGGCACCGCACGGCCGCGGCGCTCTGCGCGCTGGGGTACGCGGCCACCACCGGCACCGCCCAGCTCGCCACCGCCCCGGCCCGCCCCACCCCGGCGGAGCCGGACCGCACGGCGGCGGAGCCGGGCCGCACCGCGGCAGCGGTCCGGACCGCGACGGTGGCCGGGATCCACGGCATGCTGCCGCTGCAGGCCGGACTGGCCGCACGGCGGGGCTCGCTGCCGGCCGCCGCCCTGGTGCTGGCCGCCCTGCCACTGGCCCGGCGGCTGTCCGCCCGCAGGAGCCCGACGTGAGCGCGATCGCCATCGGGTACGGCACCAACGGTTTCGCCAACCACCGGCTGGACGACGCGATCCGGGTCATCGCCGACCTGGGCTACACGTCGGTCGCCCTCACCCTCGACCACCACCACCTCGACCCGTTCGGCCCGGACCTGGCCCGGGAGACCGACCGGCTCGCGGCGCTGCTCTCCTCGTCGAAGCTGCGCTGCGTGGTCGAGACCGGCGCGCGCTACCTGCTGGACCCCTACCGCAAGCACCACCCCACGCTGGTGTCCGAGGACGCCCGGCCGAGGATCGACTTCCTGCAGCGCGCCGTCCGGATCGCCGAGTCGCTCGGCGCCGACTGCGTGTCCTTCTGGTCCGGGGTGAGCGAGCCCGGGGCGGACCGCCGGACCAACCGCGCGCGGCTGGTCGAGCACCTCGCCCCGGTCCTGGCCGAGGCGGGGCGCCGGGCCGTTCGGCTCGGCCTGGAGCCCGAGCCCGGCATGGTCGTCCAGCACCTCGACCAGGCGCTCGACCTGCGCCGCGAACTCGGCGAGCCCGAGGCCCTCGGCATCACCCTCGACGTCGGGCACTGCGTGGCCGTGGAGCCGGTGGACGCCGCGCGGTGCGTCCGGCGCGCGGCCGGGCTGCTGGTCAACGTCCAACTGGACGACATGCTCCCGGGCGTCCACGAGCACCTGGAGTTCGGACAGGGGCGGCTCGACCTGGCCGCGACGCTGGCCGCCCTCGACGGGATCGGCTACACCGGCGTCGCGGCGGTCGAGCTGCCCCGGCACAGCCATGCCGCGCCGCAGACCGCACGGACGGCCCTGGCGGCGATACGCCGGGCCCAGGAGACCGTTTCCGTTCCGCCGGCGCACACGGGTGCACCGGCGTCGTCCACGATCGGAGACCGCCAGTCATGACCGACCCAGAGCACCACCGCTGGCTCGAAACCAGCGTCTACGGCGGGAGTTGGCCGGTGCCGCCGGCGGACCCGGAGGACGACTGGCCGACCCGCGCCGAGCGCCGGGTCCGCGAGTGGCCCGGCACCGTCCACCAGGAGTTCCCGCAGGCCGGCCGGATGGTCGGGCGCGACCCGGTCCGGCCGGACGCCGACCCGCAGGGGCTGGTGCACGGCACGGTCGACGACCTGGCCCGGGGCCGGCTGCTCGCGGCGCTGGCCGGGGCCCTGCCCGGGGCGGTCCTGGCGGCCGAGGTCGAGAAGCTCTACCGGCACGGCGACGACGCCGAGCGGCGCGGGGTGCTGCGCGCGCTGCCGGAACTGCCGGACAGCGTGCGACGGCTCGGCCTGGAGCTGGTCGCCGACGGCCTGCGCACCAACGACCCGCGGCTGGTCGCGGCGGCGATGGGCCCCTTCGCGGCCCGGCACCTGCCCCAGGACCAGTGGCGCCACGGCGTGCTGAAGTGCCTGTTCACCGGGGTCCCGCTGGCGGCCGTGGCGGAGCTGGTCGCCCGCACCGACTCCGAGCTGCTGCGGATGGCCCGCGACCTGGCCGAGGAACGGCGGGCGGCCGGCCGGGAGATCGACCCCGACCTGCGGGCGCTGCTCGGCATGACCGTCCTGCTGGCACTCGTGCCCCCGCGCCCGGAGGAGGCCCGGTCATGAGGATCTTCGACCCGCACGTCCACATGAGCTCGCGCACCACCGACGACTACCGGGCGATGCGGGCGGCCGGGGTCCGCGCCGTCGTCGAGCCGGCCTTCTGGCTCGGCCAGCCCCGCACCAACCCGGGCTCCTTCACCGACTACTTCGACGGCCTGCTCGGCTGGGAGCGGTTCCGGGCGTCCCGGTTCGGGATCAACCACAACTGCGCGATCGCCCTGAACCCCAAGGAGGCCAACGACCCGCGCTGCGTCGAGGTGCTGGACGTCCTGCCCCGCTACCTCGGCAAGGACGGCGTGGTCGCGGTCGGCGAGATCGGCTACGACTCGATGACCAGGGCCGAGGACGAGGCGTTCGCCCGCCAGCTGGAGCTGGCCGTCGACCACGGGCTGCCGGCCCTGGTCCACACCCCGCACCGGGACAAGCACGCCGGCACCCGCCGCACCCTGGACGTGGTCCGGGAGTCCGGCATCGACCCGGACGCCGTCCTGGTGGACCACCTCAACGAGGTCACCGTGGCCACCGTCGCCGACTCCGGCTGCTGGATGGGCTTCTCCATCTACCCGGACACCAAGATGGACGAGCAGCGGATGGTCGCCGTCCTGAAGGAGTACGGCACCGCCCGGATCCTCGTCAACTCGGCGGCGGACTGGGGTAATTCGGACCCGCTCAAGACCCACCTGGTGGGCCGGGCGATGCTGGCGGCCGGCTTCACCGCGGCGGACGTGGACACCGTGCTGTGGCGCAACCCGGTCGAGTTCTACGGCCGGAGCGGGCGGCTGATCCTCGACGAGGAGCTCCGGGCCGACACCGGCACCGCCTCCTTCGCGGGCAACTCGGTGCTCCGGGGGGGCTCGTGAACCGGCTCTGCTACTCGACCAACGTCCATCCGGCCGAGGACCTGCCGGGAATCCTCCGCCAGCTCGACACCTGCGCCGGCCCGATCCGCGAGCGGACCGGCTTCGACCGGCTCGGGCTCGGACTGTGGCTGGCCGCCGACGCCGCGGCCGAACTCGCCGCCGACCCCGCCCTGCTCCGCCGGCTGCGCTCCGAACTGGACGCCCGGAGCCTGTCGGTGCTCGCCATGAACGCCTTCCCGTACGGCGGCTTCCACCGGCGGGTGGTCAAGCACGCGGTGTACCGGCCGGACTGGACCGAGCCCGCCCGGGCCCGCTACACCGCCGACTGCGCGACCGTGCTGGCCGGCCTGCTGCCCGAGGACGCCGACGGCGGCAGCGTCTCCACCCTGCCGCTGGCCTGGCGGCGGCCCTGGTCCCCCGCCGCGGACCGGACCGCCGAGGAGGCGCTGCGGCGCACCGCGGCGGCGTTCCGCGCCGTCTCGGACCGGGCCGGCCGGCCGATCCGGCTCGCCGTCGAGCCGGAACCCGGCTGCGTGCTGGACGACGTCGCGGACGCCGTGCGCTGGCTCGCCACCCGGGCGGACCTCGACGTCGTCGGCCTCTGCCTCGACACCTGCCACCTGGCGGTCTCCTTCGCCGACCCGGAGCGGACGGTGGCCGACGCCGAACGGGCCGGCGTCCGGGTGGTCAGGATCCAGGCGTCGGCCGCCCTGCACGTGGACGACCCGCGCGACCCGGCGGCCCGCCGGCTGCTCGCCGACTACGCCGAACCGCGCTACCTCCACCAGGTGCGGGAGTCGGACCGCTCCGGCCGGGTGCTCACCGCCGACGACCTGCCGGAGGCACTGGACCGGCTGCCCGGCCGCGGCCCCTGGCGGGTGCACTTCCACGTGCCGCTGCACGCCCCGCCGCCCGCGCCGCTGCGCGCCACCACCGACGTGCTCCGCCGGGCGGTGGCGGCCGTCCGGGAACGGACGGTGGTCGAGGTCGAGACGTACACCTGGCCGGTGCTGCCCGGCCGGCCGGCCGGGGCCCCCGTCGACGTCCCCGCCGGCACGGCCGCCGAACTCCTCTGGGCCGAACGCGAACTGATCAGCGAAAGGGTGGACGGTTGAAACCCGTGGTCCTGCTGGACGTGGTCGGCCTGACCCAACGCCTGCTGCCGTACATGCCGAACCTCACCCGGCTCGCCGGGCGCGGCGGGTCCGCCCCGCTGCGCACGGTGCTGCCCGCCGTCACCTGCAGCGTGCAGTCCACGCTGCTCACCGGCCGGCTGCCCGCCGAGCACGGGATCGTCGGCAACGGCTGGTACTTCCGGGACCTCGGCGAGATCCACCTCTGGCGCCAGCACAACCGGCTGGTCCGGACGCCGAAGGTGTGGGAGACCGCGCGCTCCCGGCACCCCGGCTACCGGGTCGCCAACGTCTGCTGGTGGTACGCCATGGGCGCCACCACCGACCTGCTGGTCACCCCGCGCCCGGTCTACCACGCCGACGGCCGCAAGTCGCCCGACTGCTACACCCGGCCGGCCGGGCTGCGCGACGAACTCACCGCCGAGCTGGGGCCCTTCCCGCTCTTCCAGTACTGGGGCCCGACCGCCGGGATCGCCTCCAGCCGCTGGATCGTCTCGGCGGCCCGCCGGATCCTGCGCACCGAGCGGCCCGACCTGCTGCTGGTCTACGTCCCGCACCTGGACTACGACCTGCAGCGCTTCGGGCCCGACTCCCCGCAGGCCGTGGCGGCGGCCCGGGAGGTGGACGCCGAGCTGGCGCCGCTGCTGGAGCAGGCGGAGCGGGCCGGCGCGAGCGTGGTCGCGCTCAGCGAGTACGGCATCACCCCGGTCCGCCGCCCGGTGGACATCAACCGCGAACTGCGCCGGGAGGGCCTGCTGGAGGTGTACACCCAGGCCGGGATGGAGTACCTGGACCCCTGGGCCTCGCGGGCCTTCGCCGTCGCCGACCACCAGATCGCCCACGTCTACGTGCCCGACGAGGCGGACCTGCCCAAGGTGCGCGACCAGCTGCTCCGCCTCCCGGGCGTGGCCGAGGTGCTGGACCGCGCGGACCAGGCCCGCCACGGCCTCGACCACCCGCGCTCCGGGGAGCTGGTGGCGGTGGCGGCCCCCGACTCCTGGTTCACCTACTACTACTGGCTGGACGACGCGCGGGCCCCCGACTTCGCGCGGTCCGTCGAGATCCACCGCAAGCCCGGCTACGACCCGGCCGAGCTGTTCTTCGACCCGGCCGACCCGCTGGCCAGGGCCCGGGCCGCGGTCGGCCTGGCCCGCAAGAAGCTCGGCCTGCGCCACACCATGAACGTGGTGCCGCTGGATCCGGCCTGGGTCCGCGGTTCGCACGGCCGCCTCCCGGACTCGCCCGCCGACGGCCCCGTGCTGATCTGCTCGGACCCGGACTGGCGGCCCGTCCTCGACGCGGCCGGGGCGATCGGCGCCACCGACGTCCCGGAACTGCTGCTGGGGCTCCAGGGGCTCACCCGCTGACGGCCGTCACCGGTCGTTGAGCGCCTCGGCCCTGGTCTCCAGGTAGCGCCGCTCGGGGATGCTGCCGGTGCGCCGGGCGGCCTCCCGGAAGCTGTTCCGGGCCGCCTCCCGGTCGCCGTTCATCTCCAGCAGGTGGGCGCGGACCGCGGCGAGCCGGTGGTGGTCGGCGAGCCGGCCGTCGGCCTCCAGGGTGGCGAGCAGTTCGAGCCCGGCCGCCGGACCGAGGGCCATCCCCCGGGCCACGGCGTGGTTGAGGGTCACCATCGGGCCGGGGGACATCTCCTCCAGCACCTCGTACAGCGCCATGATCTGCGTCCAGTCGGTGTCCTCGGCGTGCGCGGCCTCGCCGTGCACGGCCGCGATCGCGGCCTGCACCTGGTACGGCCCGGCCACCATCCGCGGGAGGGTCTCGGCTATCAGCGCCAGCCCCTCCTTCAGCGCGGACTGGTCCCAGGCCGAGCGGTCCTGCTCGGCGAGCGGGACGAGGCTGCCGTCCGGCCGGGTGCGGGCCGGCCGGCGGGCGTCGGTCAGCAGCATCAGCGCCAGCAGGCCCGCCACCTCGCCCTCCTCGGGCAGCAGCCGGTGCAGCTCACGGGTGAGGCGGATGGCCTCGCGCGCGAGCTCGGGCTGCAGGAGGTCGGGGCCGCTGGTGGTGGTGTAGCCCTCGTTGAAGATCAGGTAGAGCACCTGGAGCACGACCCCCAGCCGCTCCTTGCGCTCGCTCTGCGGAGGCATCCGGAACGACGACCCGGTGGACTTGATCCGCTGCTTGGCCCGGCTGATCCGCTGGGCCATGGTCGCCTCGGGGACCAGGAAGGCGTGCGCGATCTGCACGGTGGTCAGACCCCCGACGGCCCGGAGGGTCAGCGCGACCTGCGAGCCGGGGGTGAGCGAGGGGTGGCAGCAGAGGAACAGCAGGGTGAGCATGTCGTCCTGCGCGGCCGCCTTCGGCTCCTCGCCCGGGCCGGGCGTCACCGTCTCGTCGGTCGGGGTGAGCGCGGCGGCGGTGGCCTCGCGGCGCTGGCGGGCCTGCTCGCTGCGCAGCCCGTCGATCACCCGGCGGGCGGCCACGGTGATCAGCCAGGCCCGCGGGTTGCCGGGCACGCCCTGTTCGGGCCACTGGACGGCGGCGGCCAGCAGGGCGTCCTGGACGGCGTCCTCGCAGGCGTCGAAGTGCCCGTAGCGGCGGACGACCGCGCCGAGGACCTGCGGTGCGAGCGATCGGAGCAGGTCCTCGACCCGGACGTCACGGTTCATCGGCTCAGCTCTCCGTATCGGCTTCGAAGACGACCTGGCGGACCTCGATGCCCGTGTACCGGGCGTCGGGGATCAGACCCGCCAATTCGATCGCGCGTTCCCTGGACGCGCACTCGACCAGGTAGTACCCGGCCAGGAACTCCTTGCCGGCCAGGTAGGGACCGTCGGAGACCGCGGGCCGGCCGGCGCGGACGCGGACCGTGGCACTGCCGGACGGGTCGGCGAGGGCTTGGGTCACCACCATCTCACCGGAGTCGAGGATCTTCTGCTGGAACGTGGCGTGTCCGGCGAAGACCTCGTTGCGCTCTCTCTCGGACAAGCCGTCCCAGACTACCGGGTTCATGTGGATCAACAGCATGTACTTCATCTCATCATTCCTTGGTCCCTCGTACGGCGGACTGGTGCCATGCACCTGAGACGTCGCCGCCGGAGGGGCGCCCTCGACATCCAAGCCGGGACCACGGCGCTCCGCCCGGGTTTCCGGTGCGGACGTCGAGACCGTGTCGCCTGGTCCGACGTACCGGGTGTGACGGCACCCGCGGGTGCCACGTGCCCCGAGAATCCGGAAGGACCCCGCGATGAGCGACACCACACCCCCCAGCGCGCCCGCGCCCCGGGCCGGACGGCGGGAGTGGATCGGGCTGGCCGTCCTCGCCCTGCCCGCCCTGCTGGTCTCGATCGACGTCTTCGTCATGCTGCTGGCCCTGCCCAGCGTGGCGGACGCCCTCGGTGCCGACGGCGTGCAGCAGTTGTGGATCACCGACATCTACTCGTTCCTGCTCGCCGGCCTGCTCGTCACCATGGGGTCGCTCGGCGACCGCATCGGCCGGCGCCGGCTGCTGCTGATCGGCGCCGCGGCGTTCGGTGTCGCCTCCGTCGCCTCCGCCTACGCCGTCAGCCCCGGCATGCTGATCGCGGCGCGCGCCCTGCTCGGCGTCGCCGGCGCCACCCTCGCGCCGAGCACCCTCTCGCTGATCACCACCATGTTCCAGGACGCCCGGCAGCGCGGCGCCGCCTTCGGCATCTGGGGCGCCTGCTTCTCGGTCGGCGCCGTCGCCGGACCGATCATCGGCGGCACCATGCTCGACCACTTCTGGTGGGGCTCGGCCTTCCTGCTCGGCGTCCCCGCGATGGTGCTGCTGCTCGTGCTCGGCCCGGTCCTGCTGCCCGAGTTCCGCGACCCCGACGCCGGGCGCCCGGACCTGGTCAGCGTGCTGGAGTCGCTGGCCGCCGTCCTCCCCGCCATCTGGGGCCTCAAGGAGATCGCCAAGGACGGCTGGCAGCCGATGCCGATCGCGGCCGTGCTGGCCGGCATCGGGTTCGGCATCCTCTTCGTCCACCGTCAGCGCCACCTGCCGCACCCGCTGCTGGACCTGGGCCTGTTCGGCCACCGCGCCTTCACCGCGGCGCTGCTCAGCCTGTTCCTGGGCACCATGCTCACCGGCGCGGTGATGTTCTTCGTCACCCAGACCCTCCAACTGCTGTACGGGCGCGACCCGTTCCACGCGGGCCTGTGGATGCTGCCGGCGATCGCCGCCAACACGGTCTCCTTCACCCTGTCCCCCCGGCTCGGCCAGCGCTTCCGCCCGGCGTACCTCATCGGCGGCGGCCTGGTCCTCTGCACGCTCGGCATGCTGGTGATCACCAGGGCGGAGCCCGGCTCCAGCCCCGCGGTGCTGATCACCGGCTTCGCCGTGGTCTTCCTCGGCTCCGGCCCGATGGTCACCCTCGGCATGGGCCTGGTGATGGGCTCCGCCCCGGTGGAGAAGGCCGGCTCGGCGGCCGCGCTCAACGAGACCAGCGGCCAACTCGGCTTCGCCCTCGGCATCGCGGCCCTCGGCAGCGTCGGCGCCGCCGTCTACCGCGGCGCGCTCCACCTGCCGGACGGCCTGCCCGCCGACACCGTCCGGGCCGCCCGGGACTCCCTCAACGGCGCCCAGGAGGCCGCCCGTTCGCTCTCCGGCCAACTCGCCGACGCCGTCCTGACCCCCGCCCGGGCCGCCTTCGCCGACGAGCTCCACACCGTGGTCACCGTCGCCGGCGTCCTGCTGCTCGCCACCGCCGCCCTGGTGACGGCGCTGCTGCGCCATCTGCCGCCCACCGGCCGGCCGCCGGGTGCCGCCGCCGACGGGCACCCGGCGGACTCCGGCACCGCCCCCGCGGCCGGCTGACCGCCCTCCGCACCGCCCGCCCGACGCGGCGATCACCCGTACGGCGTACCGCACCGTGCCCCCGCCTCCGCTCCGGTCGTTTGGGGGCGCGGGCGCCCGGTCGTACGGACGCCCGGATCGCCCCACGAGGAAAGGTGCGGAACGCATGTCGCAGCTGGTGTCGGTGCAGTGCTTCAACCTGTCGCGCGACGGGTTCGGGGCCGGCGAGGGACAGTCCCTGGAGCGGCCCTTCGGCCACGCGGACCCCTCCCCCTTCTTCTCCTGGGCGGGTGCCACCGCGAGCTGGGTGAACCGCACGGACCCCGGCGGCACCCGCGGTCTGGACGACTACCTGACCCGCGACCACGCCCGCCCGCCGGGCGCGGTGATCATGGGACGCAACAAGTTCGGCCCCCAGCGCGGCCCGTGGGAGAACCACGAGTGGAAGGGCTGGTGGGGGCCGAACCCGCCGTTCCACGCGCCGGTCTTCGTGCTCACCCACTACGAGCGCCCGTCCTTCACGCTGTCCGACACCACCTTCCACTTCCTCAACGCGACGCCGGCCGAGGCGCTGAAGCACGCGAAGGAGGTCGCCGAGGGCCGGAACGTGCGGATCAGCGGCGGGGTCGCCACCGTCCGCGAGTTCATCGACGCCGACCTGGTCGACACCATGCACTTCGCCGTCGCGCCGGTCGACCTCGGCCGGGGGGAGCGGCTCTGGGAGAGCCACACCGAGCTGCTCGACCGCTACCACCTGGACACCGTGCCCAGCCCCAGCGGCGTCACCCACCTGCTGTTCTGGCGGCGGTGACGGCCGGCGCGCACGACCGCGCACCCTCCGCATGACAACTCGACACCACGCGTGACGCACCGTCACCGTGCGGCCGTGGCCGGGGCCTTCGCCCCGGCCACCGTCGTGTCCGGGCCCGGGCCGAGCCGCCGACCGGAGATCCACGGGCAGCACGTTGGAAGAAATCACGTTGTCGAATCCGGCCCCCCGGTTACGACTAACACGCGAGTAGCGCCGCGCGCCCACCGACATCCGGATGGTGCCGCTCCGGCGTTCCGCCTCGGAGAAAGGGGTTACCCGTGAACTCACCACTACCGGCGAGAACGATGAAGCTGCCGTCACTGGAGGGCCTGCGGGCCGTCGGCGTCGTCTTCGTCTTCGCGAGCCACGCACTCGTCCTCGGCGCCTTCAAGGACCCGAACGCCCTCTCCGTCTTCAACACCCTCACGGGCGACGGGCGGCTCGCGTTCCTCGCGGTGTCGTTCTTCCTCGTCATCAGCGGGTTCGTCCTCACCTGGTCGGCCAAGCCCGGCCAGAGCGCGACCGGCTTCTGGCGGCGCAGGGTGATGCGCATCGGCCCGTCCCACGTCCTGCTCGCCGTCCTCGCTCTGACCCAGTTCGCCGCCGCGGGCGAGACGATCAGGTGGGGGCCGGCCGTCGCCAACCTCTTCCTGGTGCAGAACTGGTGGCCCTCCCAGGACCTGATCATGTACCAGTTCAACGGCGCGACGTGGACGCTCGCGGTGGAGATGCTCTGCTACGCGATGTTCCCGCTGCTGATCCGGTTCGTCCGGCGGCTCGGCACCCGGGCGCTGTGGTCCTGGATCATCGGTCTCGGCGCGACCGCCGTCCTGATCCCGGCGATCAGCTACCCGCTGCTCTCGGGGTTCCCGCCGAGCCAGTTCTACCCCGCGGGGTCCTGGCCCCAGCTGTGGGCGCTGTACTTCTTCCCGCCCGTCCGGTGCATCGACTTCCTCATCGGCATGTTCCTCGCCCGGATCGTCGCCTCCGGCAGCTGGCCGAGGATCCGGATCCTGCCGGCCGCCCTGCTCAACCTCGCCGTCTTCCTCCTGCTGTACCACCTGCCCGTCCCCTTCGGGATCGCGGCGCTCTACCCCGTACCGGCCGCGCTGCTGATCGGCGCCCTCGCCGCCCAGGACGTGGCGGGCCGGCGCACCGCCCTGAGCGCGCCCTTCATGGTGTGGCTCGGGGACCTCTCCTTCGCCATCTACATCACCCACCTCACCGTGATGTTCGCGGTGCACGCGGCGTTCGCGGGCGAACTGGTGGGCTACGCCCACTCATACACCCCCACGGCGTTCGACACTCCCGCCGCCGTCGCGTTCGTCGTCGCCCTCTACGTCCTGTGCGTCGCGGTCTCCTGGGTCCTGCACGTCACCGTCGAGATGCCGGCCATCCGCCGGTGGAGCCGGCCTGCGGCCCAGCGCGCGCCCCGGCGACCGAACCCGGAACCCCAGCCACAGACCTGACCGACGATCACCCCACGATCGGAGACAGCCATGGCCGAAGCGGCCCACCCGACCGACCACGCCGAGCACCCGGACTACCCGATGCGCCGGACCTGCCCGTACACCCTGCCGGCCGGCTACCAGGAGCTCCTCGACCGGCCGACCCTCGGCAAGGTCCGACTGCCCAGCGGCAGGCTCGCCTGGGCGGCGGCCCGCTACGAGGACGTCAAGGCGATGCTGGGCGACAACCGGTTCAGCTCCGACCTGCGCCGCCCGGGATACCCGCTGATGATGGACCACCAAGTCCCCCCGCCCGAGTTCTCCACCTCCCTGGTCGGGATGGACCCGCCCGAACACACCCTGGCCCGGCGCGCGGTGGCCGCGGACTTCACCCCCCGCAGCGTCAACCGGTTGCGGCCCCGGATCCAGGAGATCACCGACGAGTACGTCGAGCGGCTGCTGGCCGGCCCACGTCCCGTCGACCTGATCGACGCCTTCGCCAACCCGGTCCCGCTGCTCGTGATCTGCGAGCTGCTCGGTGTCCCGTTCGCCGACCGCGAGTTCTTCCTGCGGATCTCCTTCACGGTGATGAACGCCACCACGCCCGAGGCCGGCACGGCGGCGATGGCCGAACTCATGGGCTACATGGACGGGATGGTCACCGAGAAGGAGCGAACGCCGACCGACGACCTGATCGGCCGGCTGGCGGCGCGGCGGGGCGAGCCGGGCGTCCCCGACCACCGCGACCTCGTCGGCATGGCCTTCATGCTGCTGATGGCGGGCCACGAGACCATCGCGAACGTCATCGGGCTGGGCGCCATGCTGCTGCTGGACCGCCCGTTGCTGCGCAAGTCGCTGGCCACCGACCCGTCGCGCTGGCCGGCGGCGATCGACGAGCTGGTGCGGTACTTCACCATCGCGGAGATCGCCAACTCCCGGGTGGCCCTGGAGGACGTCGAGATCGGCGGGGTCCGGATAGCCGCCGGCGAGGGCGTGCTCGGTCTGACGGTGGCGGCCGACCGGGACCCGCGGCGGTTCCAGGACCCGGACGCCTTCGACCTCGACCGCGTCGACCGCAGCCTGGCCTTCGGCTTCGGCGCGCACCAGTGCATCGGCCAGCACCTGGCGCGGACCGAACTGGAGGTCGTCCTGAGCACCCTGTTCGAGCGCATCCCCGAGCTGCGGCTGGCCGAGCCGGTGGAGTCGCTGCGGTTCAAGGAGGAGCACGTCAACTACGGCCTGCACGCGCTGCCGGTCACCTGGTGAGGGAGGAAGCCATGCGGATCCGTACGGACGAGGACCGCTGCATCGGCGCGGGCCGGTGCTACCTCGCGGCGCCCGACCTGTTCGACCAGAGCGACCAGGACGGGACGGTGGTGGTGCTGACCGAACGGGTCACGGGCGCCCAGCTGGCGGGCGCGCGGACGGCGGTCGACGAGTGCCCGACCCGCACCCTCTCCCTGATCGAGGAGTAGGGCGCAACGGCCGAGGCCGGCGCGGGACCCCCGGGTCCCGCGCCGGCCTCGTCGGGTCGGCCGGTCAGCTCACTGGCCGCTGTTGCGGGCGGCCCGCTGGAAGTAGATCCCCGCCAGCACCGCCAGCACGACGAAGACCGCGGAGGACACCGCTGCGACGGCGTTCAGGCCGCTCACGAAGGCCGCGTGCGCCGTCTTCAGCAGCGCCGCGGAGGCGTCCGCCCCGAGCTTCGTGGCCTCGGCGGCGGCGCCGGCCACGGTCTCCCGGGCCTGCTCGGAGCCGACGCCGCTCATCTCGCTGGTGTAGACCGCGGAGCCGATCGTGCCGAGCACGGCCAGGCCGAGCGCGCCACCGAGGTAGTTCGCGGTCTCCGCCATCGAGGCGGCCGAACCGGCGCGCTCCGGCGGCACCGAGCCGACCACCAGGCCGATGCCCAGCGCGAACATCGGGCCTGCGCCCAGGCCGATGACGGCGGTACCGAGCACGATCGGCCAGGGGCCGCGGTCGCCGTTCACCAGGATCAGCACCGCGGCGCCGATCGCGGAGAGGAACATGCCGCCGATGATCGCGGTCCGCGGCTGGATCGAACGGATCAGGGCCGGCGTGGACATCGTGCCCACCGCCATGCACAGGCCCATCGGGACGAACCACAGGGCCGAGGCGAGCGGGGTGTAGCCGAGCACCGTCTGCAGCAGCTGGGTGACGTTCAGGGCGGTGCCCGCCAGGACCATCCCGGCCAGCGCCAGCGCGGTCAGCATGACGGTGAACGAGCTGTTCGCGAAGAGCCGCAGGTCGAGCAGCGGGTCGTCGCCCTTGAGCTGGCGGCGCACGAACACGGTGCCGAACAGCAGGCCCACGACCAGCGACACCACGCCGGTCAGGGTGCTGCCGGTGCCCAGGCTGAGCACCTTGATCGCGTAGACCACCGGGAGGATGCCCAGCAGGGAGAGCACGACGCTGGTCAGGTCCAGGCTACGGGACTGCTCGGGGCGGAACTCCGGGAGCAGCACGGGGCCGGCGATCAGCACCACGGCCGCGACCGGGACGGCGAGCAGGAACACCGCGCCCCACCAGAACGGCGCGAGCAGCACGCCGCCGAGCACCGGGCCGAGCGCGGCGCCGGTGAAGGTGCAGGTGGCCCAGATCGAGATGGCCTTCCCGCGCTGCTTGTCGTCGCGGAAGATGTTGGTGATCAGCGCGAGGGTGGAGGGCATCAGCGTGGCACCCGCGATGCCCTGCACGCCGCGCGCCGCGATCAGCATGATCGGGCTGGTCGCCCAGGCGCAGACCAGCGAGGCCAGCGCGAACACCGCCATGCCCGCCATCAGGAGCTTTCGGCGCCCGATCCGGTCGCCGACCGTCCCCATGGTGATCACCAGGCCGGCGACCATGAAGCCGTAGGCGTCGGTGATCCACAACTGCTGGACGCTGCTGGCGCCCAGGTCGGCGGTGAGTTCGGGCAGCGCCAGGAACAGGACGTTCGCGTCCAGCGCGACCAGCAGGGTCGGCAGCGCGAGGACCGCGAGTGCCAGCCAGGGCCGCGCAGTGGTGCGAGGGAGGTCTGTCTCCGCTGTAGTGACGGACATGGCCGTGTTGTTCCTTTCGCTCATTTTCGGAAGGTCGCTCACTACGTTGTCGGAGCAGCCGACCGATTCTTGCGCCGGTTCGCGGAACTTTTTTCAGATGGCTTCCGCACGGCCCCGACGGCTGTGGCGTCGTCGCTGGTCAGACGCGTGGAGCCGATGGTGGTCGACACCATCGGCTCCACGAATGGACATCTGTTCGACTGTTCCGGGACACGTCCCGGCCACGGCGGCCGGTGGTCCGCCGGCCGCCCGGGGCGGACGCGGGATCAGTGGTGGTACTCGCCGCAGTTGACGTCGAGGCAGTGGCCGGTGACGGCGCGCGCCAGGTCCGAGGCCAGGAAGATCACCACGTCGGCGGTCTCCTCCGGCGTCTGCAGCCGGCGCAGGTCCATGTCGGAGGCCACCTCCTGGTAGCCCTCCTCCAGCGTCAGACCGCGCATCTCGGCGAGGCCGCCGATGAAGTCCTTGACCTTGTCGGTCCACATCGGCCCGGGCGCCACGGTGTTCACCCGGATCCCCTCCGGGCCCAGCTCGGTGGAGAGCATCTGGGCCGCCGCGAGCAGCCCCGACTTGGCGATCTTGTAGGCGCCGCAGGCGCGCTTGGAGTGCCGCAGGACGGACGAGTTGACCATCACGATCGAGCCGCGGCTGTCCCGCAGGGCCGGGGTGAACAGCTTCGACAGCCGCAGCGCCGCGTAGACGGTCACCTCCATGCCGAGGCGGACGTCGTCCAGGTCGGTGTCCTGCAGCTCGGTGTGCGGCGGCTCCACCAGCGCGTTGTTGATCAGGGTGTCGACCCGGCCGAACTCGTCGAGCGCGGCGGCGACGAGCGCGCTCGCGGCGGCCGGATCGGTGATGTCGGTGGGCACCGCCAGTGCGCGGCGCCCGGTCTCCTCGACGGCCTTGGCCACCTCGTCCAGGTAGGAGGAGGTACGGGCCGCGAGCACCACGTCGGCTCCGGCCTCGGCGCACCGCACGGCCAGCGTCCGGCCGAGACCGGCCCCCACGCCCGACACGACGACGACCTTGTCTCGGAGCAGCTCCGGAACCTTCATGTGTTCGTCCTCTCTCGATAACAGTGCGCACGGACTACCGAGGGGCAGGACGGAGCCCGGGGGCCGCGGGGCCCCCGGGCAGCCGGTCAGGCGGAAGCGCCCTCGCTGAAGACGATCGGACGGACCTCGATGCCGAGACCCTCGACAGCGGCGTCCGGGATCATCGCGGCGACCTCGTGGGCGCGCGCCAGGTCCTTGACCTCGATGATGTAGGTACCACCCACGTATTCCTTGGCCTCGGCGTACGGGCCGTCCGTCACCGCCGGGACGCCGCCGCGCACCCGCACCACGGAGCTCTGGTCCGGGCCGGCCAGGGCCAGGGTCCCGACGAACTCGCCGGTCGCCTTGATCTTCTCCATGAACGCGCCGTGGCCCTGGAAGACCGCGTTGCGCTCCTCCTCCGGCAGCGCGGCCAGGACGTCGGCGTTCGGGTACATCATGATCAGGTACTTCATCGTTCCGCTCCTTGCGACGTGAGGCGCCCGGTGGGGCCTTCACTTGGAAGTCGGCGCCGATCCGCCGACTTCGACATCCTCGCGAAAAACTTTTTCCCGTACCAGCGGAACGACGGAGCAGGCCCTCACGGCGCCGTGACGCCGAAGGCCGAGGGCGGCACCGGGCGGCGGGCGGCGCGCAGCACGCGCAGCAGCGTCCGAGGGTGCATCAGGGACTGTGGGGTGGCCACCAGTCCGGCGATCCGCACCAGTGCGTCGGTCACCCGGGGGTCGTGCACCGCCGCCCGCTGGGCCAGTGCGGCGTACCGGTTGACCAGGGCGGTCTGGAGGTTCCGCTTGCCCTTGACGCCCTGGTAGCCGAGGTCGGTCACCGCGGCGAAGGACCAGGGGGAGCGGATCTCGCGGGCGATGTCGCGGAAGTAGGCCTGGGGCCTGGGCAGCCGCCGCCCGGCGGCGTGCCGGCGCAGCACCAGCGCCTGCAGGGCCGCCGAGGTCATGCCCTGGGCGTAGGCGGGGTTGAAGCTGCAGATCGCGTCGCCCATCACCAGCAGTCCGGCCGGGAAGCGCTCCAGCCGGTGGTAGTCCCGGCGGACGCTGGCCGGGAAGCGGAAGCGCAGCGGTTCGTCGAGCGGTTCGGCGTCCCGGATCGCCTCGTAGATCTCGGGGACGGGCAGCGACCGGACGAAGGCGTGGAACCCTTCCGGGTCGGTGGGCGGGTGGTCGCCCAGGAGCCCGGTCACCGACAGCTCCACCCGGTTGTCGTCGCCGGGCACCCGGTAGAAGAACGCCCCTCGCGGGTGCGAGGGCGTGGCGGCCGGGATGATGGCGATGTCGCTGCCGAACGGGTCCTTCTCCAGCCGGTAGTGGCGGGTGGTGTACGCCAGGTCGATCTCGATCCGTTCCTCGGGGGGCGCCTGGTACCCGAGGTCGGCCAGCCAGAGCGGGGCCCGGGAGCCCCGGCCGGTGGTGTCGACGACGAGGTTCGCGGAGATCGTCCGCTCCTCGGCTCCGGGGGTGCGCGCCTGCACCCTGACCCCGGTGACCCGGTGCCCGGCGGCGTCGGCCACCGGGGCGATGACGTCGTGCTCCTCCAGGAACGACACCTCCGGCAGCTTCCGCACCCGCTCGCGCAGGTGGTACTCCAGCACCGGCCGGGTGGCGGGCACGGACGGCAGGCCGGTGCGGGCGGGGCTCAGCCGCAGCCCGTTGAAGTACCACTGGATGTCGTTGCTGAAGTCACCGGGCCGCACCCCTGCGGCGATCAACTCGTCGGTGAGGCCCGGGAACAGCGACTCCATGATCTGGTGGCCGCGGGCGACCAGCCCGTGGGCGTGGTTGCCGTGCGGCACGCCGCGGCGCGGCCCCTGGACCCCGAGGATCCGGTCGCGTTCGACGACGACGACCCGGGGATAGGACTCGGAGAGCACCCTGGCCGCCAGCAGGCCCGCAATGCTTCCGCCGAGAACCACGGCACATTCATCGGTACGGGTGGCCATGAAGGTCCCCTCTCTACGGATTCCGGACGAGTGCGGTCAGTTGGCGGACGGCCCGAACTGGCCCGGGGTGCGGCCCTCGCCGGCCGGGCCGCGGTAGGCCTGGGCGAGGTCGAGCCAGGCGTCGGCGTCCTTGCCCTCGGCGGTCAGGGCGAGGTCGTCGCGGTGCCGGCGCCGGGTCACCAGGAGGCAGAAGTCGACGGCGGGGCCGCTGACGCGCTGCTCCGCGTCGGCGGGGCCGAACTCCCAGCGGGCGCCCGACGGCGCGGTGATCTCGAAGCGGAACTCGGTGTCGGGGGTGTCGAGTCCGCGCGCCTGGTAGCCGAAGTCCCAGGTGCGGACGGCGAATTCGACCAGGTAGCGGAGCCGGTCGGTGTGCTCGCGGGGCACCCCGAGGGCGTCGGCGATGTCCTGGCCGTGGCCGAACAGCTCCATCATGCCGGCGGCGGCCAGCACGGGCGCCGGCAGCGGGCGGACCAGCCACGGCACCAGCTGCCCCGCCGGGACGGCCGCCAGGGCCTGCTCGGCCATCCGCCGCTCGGCGTTCCAGCGCTCCAGCAGGATCTTCGGCGTGGCGGAGGCCAGGTAGGGCTTGAGGGACTGCTGCACCGCGCCGTCGAAGTCCTGGCCGACGCCCGCGGCCAGCGCCTTGAACGCCTCGGGGTCGGCGGCGGCGGTGCCCGCCAGCTTGAAGGTGGCCGCGAGGTGGGCGATCTGGTGGGCGACGGTCCAGCCGGGCGCCGGCGTGGGCCGCTCCCAGTCGGCGTCCGCCAGGTTCGCCACCAGGGCTTCGACGGCGTCGCCGTCGGCCTTCAGTGCGGCTGTGACGTCCTGCGAGTCGGCCATGCCTCTTCCTTCCGTCCAGGGGTCCGGTTCCGTCCAGGGGGATCCGGGTGCCGACGCCCGCTCGACGCGCGGTGCGCGGCGTCGCAGCGGGGGCCAGCCCAGTATTGGCCGGGTGCGGATCGGCGGGCTTCTCTGCTCGTGCTGTACGCCCGCTCCCCCTGCGGAGCGCGGGCGTGCGCCCGGCTCTCCGGCGGCGCGCGACGAAGCACGGCAGGCCTGCCGGCCGGCGGCGCGCGACGAAGCACGGCAGGCCTGCCGGCCGACGGTTGCGTCGGTCGGCAGGCCTGCCGTGGGTCAGTTGACGATCAGTCAGTCCGCCGCCGGTTCCAGGGTGGCCAGGGCGAGCCGGTGCCGCCGGCTGATGTACCAGGCGGCCGCACCGCACAGCAGGGCGAGGGCGGAGACCGCCACCAGGACGGCGGAGGCCGAGGAGACCAGGCTCGCCAGCAGCAGCGGCCCCATCAGGCCGCCCAGCCGGTTGAACAGCGAGACCCACCCGGTGGTGCGCCCGCGCCGTTCCGGCTCCGCCAGGTCGGCCGCGATCGGGAGGAAGATCGCCGCCATCGAGTTCACCGAGAACAGCGCCGCCACCAGCGCGCCCGCGGCGATCCAGCCCACCTCGGCCACCGCGCCGCTGGCGGTGAGCGCCAGCAGCAGCACGGCGGTGACGGTCGCCAGGCCGGCCGCCATGGCGGTCGGGCCGAAGCGGCGGTAGCCCAGCATCAGCAGCAGCGCGCACGGGATCATCGCCACCGCCGCGACGGTGAGCATCAGGTTCGCGGTGTGCACCGGCACGCCGCCGATCCTGGCCAGGCTCGGCACCCAGGTGGTGAGGCCGAAGGTGAGCAGCCCGATCAGGGTGGCGAAGGCGCGCTGCAGACCGCTGGTGAGGGCCCGGGAGGACCTCGGCAGGTGCCGGACGGCCGGTGCGCCCTCGGCCGCCGGGGCGGGGGCGGAGGTGCGGTTGGGGACGAAGGGGGTGAGCAGGGCCAGCACGGCGCCGGTGGGGGCGCCGATCAGCCAGAGGATGCGCCAGCCGAAGACCGGTTCCAGCCAGAGCGCCGAGCCGGCGGCGACCAGGTAGCCGACCGCGGTGGCGACCACGGAGAGCGCCACCACCACCGATCCGCGGACCTTTCCGCCGACGGTCTCGGTGAGCAGGGTGATCAGCAGCGGGGCGAGGCCGCCGACCGCCACGCCCATCAGGGCGCACATCACCAGGTTGCCCTCGAAGGTGGGCATCGAGCCGCACATGCTGGTGGCGGTGAAGCCGAGGGTGGCGATCAGGTAGGAGCTGCGGCGGCCGATCCGGTCGGTGAGCACGCCGAACAGCAGCGCCCCGGCCGCCGTGCCGGTCAGCCCGCAGACCGCCAGCAGGGACGCCGTGCGGGGGTCGAGTCCGTACTCGGTGCGCAGGCCCGGTATCACGAAGCCCAGGGTGGAGGTCTTGCTGATGTCGATGGTGAGGGCGGCGGTGCCGATGACGGTGATCAGCAGCCGGCCGCCGCGGCCCGTCCCGGAGTCGGCCGGGACGGCCTTCGGCCGGCCGCGCAGGGCGGCGCCGGCCACCACGAGCAGAAGTCCGCCGAGGGCGGTGAACATCTCCGGCATCTCCGACAGCGCCATGCCGTGCAGCTTCCGGTCGTCGTCGGCCGGCATGTGGGGCATCGGCATCGCCGGGTCCATGGCGAAGGAGTGGTAGAAGGCCACGGCGGAGGAGACCAGCACGATCAGGCTGCCCAGGGAGAGCAGCAGCGTGGCGCCGGTGGAGCGGCCGGGGGCAGGGGTGGACAAGAGCGACCTCCGTGGGGACCGAGGGTGGGGAGTGCGCGACGGGTCGTCAAGATATCGTCTCCGGCCGCTCGTTGACCCCGAAAAGTCGCGCTGGGTGACTGGAAAGCTATGCCCGGCGTCCGGACGGCCGCTTCTCGCAATGTGCGGGGATCGGAGGGTTGTGGAGCTCGAACGTGCCTGGGATAACGGCATTTTGCTTGACTGAGGGAATGAGTCCACGTCACTCGGATCCCCGCGCCCGTCCGGCACTGGTGGACATCGCCGCCCGGCTGCTGGCGGAGGAAGGGCCGCAGGCGCTGTCCGCCCGCCGCATCGCGAGCGAGATCGGCACCTCCACGATGGCCCTGTACACCCACTTCAACGGAATGCGCGGACTGGTGCGCGCCATGGTCCACGAAGGGTTCACCCGGCTCCAGCACTACTTCACGCTGGTGGAGTTCAGCGACGATCCGGTGAGCGACCTGGCACTGCTGGGCCGTGCCTACCGGTGCAATGCGCTGGCCAACCCCCACCTGTACGCGGTGATGTTCGGGGGTTCCTCACTGGCCGGATTCTCACTCGGTGAGGAGGACCGGCAATACGGCCGTTACACGCTGGCCGGCGTCTCCGAGTGCGCCGCCCGCTGCATCGAGGCGGGCCGGTTCCGGGCGGCGGACGCCGATCTGGTGGCGCATCAGATGTGGTCGGCGGTGCACGGCCTGGTCGTGCTGGAGCTCGGCGGCTACCTCACCGAGCCCTGGGACGCCGACCGCCTGCTGGAGGCGCAGCTGGTGGGGCTGATGGTGGCCGTCGGCGACACCCGGCAGGCCGCCGTCGGCTCGGTGGCGGCCTCGGCGGAGCGGCTGTGGAGGGAGGTGGACACCACGGCGACCGGAACGGACTGAGGGCGGCGGCCTCCCCCGGCGCGGCCGCCCCACCGGCCCGCCCACCCCACCGCCTCCCCATCCGCATCGTCCACGCACCCCCCACCGGCGCATCTCCCCAATTGCTGCAGTATTTCAAACACATACCGGCCAGTATTCGGTGCTTTGGCTTTGCCAAATGGAAGCACGGGGGGAGCCGTTGAACTTGTCATGTCCGCCTGCTACGGTCATCAGTCGTTATCGGGTCGACACACTGTGTCACCGCCGCTTAACGGAAGGGAGATGGGGAAGCCTCGCGCGCTCCGGTAGCCAAGGGGCACCCACCCCTTCGGCCGCGTTCCAGGACGCAATACCGGGGCGGAGTTTCCGTCGTCCACCGGTACATGCGAGAATCTGGAGCAGCCTTGAAGCCAGCAATAGAAGAGGCCGTGGCCCGCGCGATCGAGGTCATGCACGAGAACATCGGCGAATTGCTCACCATAGATGACATGGCCCAGGCCGCCATCTACAGCAAATTCCATTTCTCCCGGGAATTCCAGCGGGTGACCGGGGTCTCGCCCCGACGCTTCCTGTCCGCCATTCGGATCGACGCCGCGAAGCGCCTGCTCATCGAAACGGACCTCACCGTCACCGAGATCAGCCACCGGGTCGGCTACAACAGCGTCGGCACCTTCAGTTCGCGGTTCGCCAGCAGTGTCGGCACCTCCCCCACGATGTTCCGCCAGTTACGCGGCTTCACCACCAGGATCGAACTCGACAACCGGCGCTGGAGCCGGCCGACGGAACTCGCCACCGTCCGCGGCGAGATCCGGGCCTCCGTCGCCGAGGAACTCGGCCGGGTCTTCGTCGGCCTCTTCCGCACCCGCATCCCGGAGGGCCGGCCGGCCGCCTGCACCGTCCTCCCCCGCCCCGGCGCCTTCCTCCTCGAACACGTGCCGGCCGGGACCTGGTACCTCCTCGCGCACTCCGTCCCCGCCTCCTTCGACGAAGTCCTCACCGGCGAGGTCTCCGTCGGATCCGTCGGCCCCGTCGAGATCAGGCCGAACGTACCGCTGGACCCGCTCGAACTGCGCCTGCGCCCGGTGCACGTCCTCGACCCGCCGGTCCTGCTCGCACTGCTGGACGTCCGGGCGGCGGCCTTCTCCAGGAACACCGCGCTCCCCAAGGCCGGTTGAGCCGGCGCCGGGTCACCCGCCGCCCCCGGCGCCGGCCCCGGACCCGACGAAGGGGGCGGCGGCCGGCTGCTGCCGACCGCCGCCCCCTGGGGTCCTGTCGTCGAAACCCGCGTCCGCGACGCCGGGGCGCTCAGGCCCGCCGTCTCACCGCGATGGCCGCCGCACCCAGCAGGCAGGCGACGGCGGCGGTGACGTAGGCGAGGTGGTAGCCGGAGAGCTGGTCGTCGGTGGTCGCCGCCACCAGGACCATCACCGCCACGCCCGCGCTGGCGCCGATCTGCTGGGTGACCACGTTCAACGCCCCTGCGACGCCCTGCTGTTGCTCCGGGACGCCGGACAGGCCCGCGGAGGTCATCGAGGGGAAGTTCAGCCCCTGGCCGATGCCGCTGACCACCAGGCCGGGCAGCACGTGCAGCACGTAGTCGCCGTCCTGCGGCGTGCCCAGCCACAGCCCGGTGCCCACCCCGATCAGGACGAGGCCGACGGCCATCAGCGTCCGCGGGGAGTACCTGGCCAGCAGCCGGCCGGTGGCGAAGTTGGCGGTGAGGAACACGGCCAGGGACATCGGCACCAGCGCCATGCCGGACTCGAAGGGCGAGTAGTGCAGCATCCCCTGCAGGTACAGCGGGGCGAAGAACAGCATCCCGACCGAACCCATGTACTGCAGGAACGCCGCCAGGCTGGCCTCCCGCACCGAGGTGATCCGGAAGAGGCCGAGCGGGAGCAGCGGGTCGGCGGTGCGGTGCTCGCGCACGACGAACAGCACCAGGCAGAGCACCGCGGTGCCGAGGACGATCCACGCCGACGCGCCGTTGCCGCTGACGCCGACGATGAGCAGGGTCAGGCCTAGGGTGCCGGTGATCGCGCCGGGCAGATCGAGCCGGCCGCGGTGCCCGGCGCCGTCCGGCAGTCCGATCCGCGTCGCGCCCAGCACGCCGAGGCCGAGCAGCACCGAGAACCACAGCACCGAGCGCCAGCCGAAGAACTCGGTCAGCACCCCGCCCAGCAGCACTCCGCCGCTGAAGCTCGCGGCGCCGACGGCCGCGTACACGCCGAAGGCCCGGTTGCGCGCCGGACCGGCCGGGAACGTGTCGGTGAGCAGCGCCAGCGCGGCCGGGCCGGACAGCGCGGCGCCGATGCCCTGGACGGCGCGCGCGCCCAGCAGGGTCACGGTGTTCGGGGCCACGGCTCCGACCAGCGCGGACACGGTGAACAGGGCGACACCGACCTCGAACACCCGCCGCCGCCCGAGTACGTCGGCCAGCCGGCCGCCGACCAGCAGGAAGCCGGCGAAGGTGACGGCGTAGGCGGTCATCACCCACTGGAGCGTGGTCTCGTCGAGGTGGAAGCGCTCTCCCACGGAGGGGAGGGCGGCGTTGAGGACGCCGAGGCCGCTCACGTCCAGTGCGAGCGCCCCGGCCAGCACGCCGAGGGCAAGTCCCGGCCGGCGGACCGGACCGGCCGCGGTGCCGGTGGAGTCGGTGGAGTCAGTGGTATCCGTGGTGTCGGTCATGCGGGCCTGCCGTCGAGGTCGCGGGCGGCGGGTGCCCGGCCGAGGTGGTCGGCACGTCGGGGTAAGGAGCTGTTGGCATCGGCTGACGCCGCATCGAATTTGTCAACTGCCATGCGGACAGCTTGCATTGGTCGATCGTCTGCTGTCCACTCCGCGCCGGGGCGCCCGGACGGCCCTGGGCGGTGCCGTCCGAGGAGATCGAATCGGACACTTTGTCGATCAAATCTCGCCACTGCCGCAACCGGACCGCAAAGTGCGCAATCCTGGAGTCGACGCCCCGCCGGGCTCAACGGCGGATGAAAGGCCAGTGCTGCGGAATCCCGGCAGCGGAATGCGCGACAGAACCTTCGGTAAGGCCGCACACGCCGGTGAGAACTCCACAGTGAGCCGCTGAATCGCGATCGCCCACGTCACTTCGAAGCCCCCGTCCTCGAAGCCTCCCGCCCTCGGCGCGCGCCGCCGAGTCGCGTGGTCAGCGCCTCGAACCTCCCTTCCTGCCACGAGAGGAGCCGCGTTGCCCGATCGCATGCCCACTCCTGTCATGTACAGGTCTAGCCCTTTTCTTCGTGTCCGAATTGCCCCGACGCGGACGTACTGACCCATCCCCCCCTTGCGAACGATCGGTGTGAAGCTCCACCCGTCCATTCCACCCGCCCTGTCGAGGAGTCACCATGCCCCAGGAGCGCGCGGCGCGAGACATGTCCGCCGTCACGGATTTCCTGCTATCACGTTTTGCCGAGCTGTTGGACATCTCCGCGCACTCCGTGGACCGGTGGGCGCCGATGCACCGGTACGGGTTGGACTCGTTGAGGTCGGTGAACCTCGCGGCCGCGCTGTCCGAGTTCCTCGGCTGGCAGGTCCCGGCGACCTGGATGTGGCAGTACCCGACCCTCGACGGGCTGGCCCGCGCCCTCGTCGACGGTCCGCGGGCCGCGGAGCCCGCCCCGAGCACCGAGCGCCGCAAGCCCTCCCACGAGCCCGTCGCGATCGTGGGCATCGGCTGCCGCTTCCCCGGCGGGCCCGACCCGTCCGCGTTCTGGCGGCTGCTGGTCGAGGGCGGCGACGCCGTCGGACCGGTGCCGGCCGCGCGCCGCGAGCTGCTGAACGACCGGGTCCGCTGGGGCGGGTTCATCGACGGCATCGACCGGTTCGACCCGCTGTTCTTCGGCATCTCGCCCCGCGAGGCCGTCCAGATGGACCCCCAGCAGCGGCTGATCCTGGAGCTGTCCTGGGAGGCCCTGGAGGACGCGGGCATCGCCCCGCACACCCTCGTCGGCAGCGACACCGGCGTGTTCATGGCCTCCTGCTGGGGCGACTACGCCGCCCTGGCCCACTACCGCGGCCCCGACAGCCAGATCACCCCGCACACCGCGACCGGCATGCACGACGGCATCATCGCCAACCGCGTCTCGTACGTCCTCGGCCTGCAGGGCCCCAGCATGGCCATCGACTCCGCCTGCGCCGGATCGCTCATCTCGGTGCACACCGGCTGCCAGTCGATCTGGCTCGGCGAGAGCGACCTGGTGCTCGCCGGCGGCGTGAACCTGAGCTTCGTCTCCGACTACTACACCGCCATGGACGCGATGGGCGCGCTCGCTCCGGACGGCCGCTGCAAGTCCTTCGACGCCCGGGCCAACGGCTACGTCCGCGGCGAGGGCGCCGGCGTCGTCGTGCTCGCCCCGCTCAGCGTGGCGCTGGAGCGCGACCTGCCGGTGTACTGCCTGATCAAGGGCAGCTCCTCCAACAACGACGGCCTGAGCAACGGCATGACGGCGCCGAACCCCCAGGCGCAGGAGAAGATGCTCCGCACCGCCTGGCAGCGGGCCGGCGTCGCACCGCACCTGGTGGACTACATCGAGTGCCACGGCTCCGCGACCCCGCTCGGCGACCCGATCGAGGCCAACGCCATCGGCGCCGTCCTCGGCGGCGACCGCGCCGAACCGCTGCGGCTGGGCTCCGTGAAGTCCAACGTCGGCCACCTGGAGGCGGCCGCCGGCATCGTCGGCCTGGTCAAGCTCGCGATGTCGATGCGCAACGGCGTGCTGCCGCCGAGCCTGCACTTCAGCGCACCGAACCCGCAGATCCTGTTCGACGAGTACAACCTCACCGTCCAGGACCGGCTGGAGCCGTGGCCGCGGCGCTCCGACGCCCGCCGCGGCGGCGTCAGCTCCTTCGGGTTCGGCGGCTCGATCTGTCACGTCGCCGTCGAGGAGCTGCCGCGCCCCGAGTCCTCGCTCCTCCTGCTGGCCGCGGACTCCCGCGAGGAACTGGCCGAGCGGGCCCGGGCGCTGCGCGACGGCACCGACCTGCGCGCGCTCTGCCGCCGCACGCCCGGCGACGGCCCGTTCCGGCTCGCCGCCACCGCCCGCGACATGGCCGAACTCAGGAGCAGCCTCGACGCCTTCGGCAACGGCGGGAAGGCCCCCGGGCTGAGCGTCGGGGAGTCGGCCGGGCGCAGGCCGCGGGTGGCCTTCCTGTTCTCCGGCAACGGCTCGCAGTGGGTCGGCATGGGCCGCCAACTGCTGGCCGGCCAGCCGGTGTTCCGCCGGTCCATGATGAGGTCCGACAAGCGGATGCGCGAGCTGCTGGGCTTCTCGCTCGTCGAGCAGCTGCTCTCCCCCGACGGCCGGCTCGACGACATGGACGTCTTCCAGCCACTGCTGTTCTCCCTCCAGGTCGCACTGGCCGAGACCTGGCGCTCGCTGGGCGTGGAGCCGGACGTCGTGGTGGGCCAGAGCGTCGGCGAGTTCGCCGCCTCCCACGTCGCCGGCGCCCTCGACTTCGACGACGCCTCCCTCCTGGCCGCCCACCACGGCCGGCTCCTCCAACTGCTGGCCGTGGGCCGCGGCGAGGGCATCGTGGTGATGACCCCCGCGGACGAGGTCCGGCCGCACCTGACCGGCGGGCTCACCCTCTCCGGCCACAACGGCCTGAACTCCACGCTCGTCACCGGCACTCCGCAGGAGATCGACGACCTCGTCCGGCGGCTGACCGACGCGGGCGTCACCAACCACCGGGTGCGGATGGGCCACGCCCCGCACTCGCCGCTGGTCGACCACGTCCTCGCCCCGCTGAAGGCCGAGCTGGCGGGCATCCGGCCCCGGACCGCCCGCATCCCGATGATCTCGACGGTCACCGGCGAACCCGTCGACGGCGCGGAGCTCGGCCCGGACTACTGGGCGGACAACCTGCGCCGGGAGATCCGGGTGGTCGACGCCCTGACCAGGCTGCGCGACCACGACGTCGACGCGGTGGTCGAAATCAGCCCGCACCCCCTGCTGCTCAAGTCGGTGTCGGAGATCCTGCCGGCGACCACCCTGCCGTCGCTGCGGCGCGGCGCCGACGAGGCCGCGACCCTGCTCGGCTCGCTCGGCGCCCTGTACGCCGCCGGACTCCCCGTCGCGGCCCACCCGTTCCTGGCCGGCGACCGGGGCCGGCACCTCGCGCCGGGCCCGGGCGACGCCCCGGCCGACGAGCGGCCGTACCTGGTGCCCGTCACCGCCCGCACCGCGGGCGCGCTGGCCGACACCTGCCGCGAGCTGTCCAACCACGTGGAACGCGACCCGGCCCTGCGGGTCTCCGACCTCGCCTACACCCTCGCCGCCCGGCGCACCCACCACAGCCACCGGATCGCCCTGTTCGCCCGAAACCGGCAGGACGTCCTGGACGGACTCGCCCGGGTCGCCGCCGGCCAGGCGCACCCCGACGTCGTCACGGGCACGGTCGCCGGCAACGCCGACCGGCGGGTGGCCCTGGTGTTCTCCGGCGGCGGCACCCAGTGGGTCGGCATGGGCCGCGAACTGCTGCGCTCGCACGCCGGGTTCCGTGCCTGGATGGAGGCCTGCGACGCCGCCGTCCGCGCGGCCGGCGGCTGCTCGGTGCTCGACCACCTCGCCGCCCCGGCCGAGGAGGCCAGGTACGAGGAGATGGACTTCCAGCAGCCCGTGCTGTTCGCCCTCCAGGTGTCGCTGGCGAAGGTCTGGCTGGACCTCGGCATCGAGCCGGCCGCCGTCGTCGGCCACAGCCTGGGCGAGGTCGCGGCCGCCTGCGTGTCCGGCGCGCTGTCCCTGGAGGACGCCGCCCGGGTGGTGGTCGCCCGCTCGCACCTGCTGGAGCGCAAGGCCGCCGAGGGCGCCATGATCTCGGTCGACCTGCCGGAGGCGGAGCTGCTGCCGCGGCTCGCCCCGTACGCCGAGCACGCCGCCGTCGCCGTGGTCAACAGCCCCACCAGCGCGGCGGTCTCCGGCTCGCCCGGGGCCGTCGACGCGCTGGAGGCGGACCTCCGGCGGGACGGGATCTCGGTCCGGCGGATCCGGGTCGAACGCCCGGTGCACAGCCCCGGCATGGACCCGCTGGTCCAGCCGCTGCGCGAGAGCATCGACGGCATCACCCCGCTGACGCCCGGCATCCCCTTCCACTCCACGGCGCTGGCCGACACGGTGGACCCGGTCGCCGACGTCGACTACTGGGTGCACAACCTGCGCAACCAGGTCCGGTTCGCCGAGACCATCGGCGCGCTGGTCGACCGGGGCGTCACCACCTTCGTCGAGATCGGCCCGCACGAGACGCTGCGCGGCGCCGTCGAGGAGATCGGGCTGTCCCGCGGCGTCCAGGTGCACGCGGTCAACTCCCTGCGGCGCGAGGAGAGCGACGTCCGCTGCCTGCTGGGCGCCGCCGCCTCGCTGTACGTCCGGGGCCTGCCGCTGACCTTCGACTCCCTCTTCCCCGACGACGTCGAGGTCGTGGAGACCCCGCTGGTCCAGTGGCAGAAGGAGCGCTACTGGATCGACACCGAGCCCCGCCACGAGGCCGCCCCGGCACCGGCCGCCACCACGGTGGCGGCGCCCGCCGCGGCGGCCCCGGCGGTCGAGGCGCGGCCGGCCGCCCCGCAGCCGGCGGCGGAGCGGCCGGTCGCGGAGGTCGTCCTCGCCGAACTCGCCGACGCGCTGGGCGTGCCGGTGGGCCGGTTCGACGCGAACGCCGGTCTGCGCGACTTCGGCCTCGACTCGATGCTGGCGATCCGCCTGGTCAACAAGATGCAGGCGCTGCTCGGCCACCGGGTCTCGCCGGTGGTCTTCCTGGACGGGCGCTCCATCGCCGAGGTGGTCGACCACTTCGTCGAGATCACCGGTGGCCCGGCCGCGCCGGCGGCCGCCCGGCCCGCGCCCGCCGCGCCCCCGGCCGCCCCGGCGCCGGCACCGGCCGCCGCGGCCGGGCCGACGCCCTCGTTCCTGGCGGACCTGTCCGAACTGGACGCCGAGGAGCTGGTGGAGGAACTCGACGCCCGCGGGCTGCTGGAGGCCACCGACGCACCGGCGCTGGAGCAGCTGCGCGCCGAGGGCCTCGGCCTCCAGGTGGCACCCGCCTCGCACGGCCAAGCCTCGCTCTGGTTCATGCAGATGGTCGCGCCGGACGCCGTGCCCTACAACTTCATGGTGACCGCCCGGATCCGGGCCGAGGTCGACGAGGAGGCCCTGGAGCACGCCGTCCGGGCCGTGCTGGACCGCCATCCCGCGCTGCGCACCGTGTTCGTGGAGGCGGGCGGCAGCCCCTACCAGGTCATCCTGGACGAGCCGGTGTACGAGTTCCTGGTGGTGGACACCTCCGACCTGGACGACGAACAGGCCCGCGAGGAACTGGCCCAGTACGGCCACGAGCCGCTCGACATGGACAACGGGCCGCTGGTGCGGATCGTCCTGATGCGGCGCGGGCCGGCCGACCACTACCTGATGGTGCTCGTCCACCACATCGCCTCGGACGCGGCGTCGGCCGACGTCATGATCCGCGAGATCCAGGAGTACTACGAGGGCGCCGACCCCGCCGACAGCGCGCCGGTCGCCCCGTACACCGAGTTCGTCGAGTGGGAGCGGCAGTGGCTGGCCGGGCCGGCCGCCGAGGCGGCGCTGGACTGGTGGTCGCGGAAGCTGGCCGACCCGCCCGCCCACCTCGACCTCTCCAGCAAGGAGCGGCCGCCGGGCGTCACCTACGAGGGCCGCGACATCGCGTTCCGCTGGAGCGCCGAGGAGACCCGCCTGCTGCGGGAGTTCGCGGTGCGCGAGGGCGTGTCGGTCAGCACCGTCGTGCTGGCCGGGTTCTTCGCCACCCTCAACCGGGCGACCGGGACCGAGGACTCGGTGCTGGCCACCGCCATCGCCCAGCGGGCCGAGCCCGGCTGGGAGTCCGCCATCGGCTACTACCTCAACACCGTGCTGGTGCGGGCGAACCCGGCCGGCGACCGCAGCTTCCGCGAGCTGCTGCGCGAGGTCCACGCGTTCTCGCTCGGCCTGCTGGAACACATGAACTACCCCCTCGACCTGCTGGCCTCCCAGCTGAAGCCGCCGCGCGCCGAGGGCCGCTCCCCCTGGTTCGACGTGGTGGTGAACTGGCTGTCCTCGGACGCCTTCCCCCGCTCCGTGAAGCTCTTCCACGGCGTCGGCGAGACGCTCACCCCGGACGGCGCGCTGCCGCTCGAACCGCTCCAGGTGCGCAGGCACCTCGCCAAGTTCGACCTCGAGATCTCGATGGCCGACATCGACGGCAGGGTGGCCGGCCACGTCCAGTTCAAACCGAGCTACCTGGAAAGGCAGACCGTGACAGCACTGCTCGCGCTGTACCGCACCGTGCTCTTCGACTCGATCGCCCGACCCGACCAGGCCCTCGGCGACATCGCGTCGACCGGCCTCCCCGAGGAGACCCACCAGTGACCGATACCCTGCACTCCGAGTTCGTCGCCCAGGCGGTCAAGAACCCCGACGCGACCGCGGTCTACTCCGACGCGGGCGTCCTGACCTACGGCGAACTGAACGAGCGGTCCCGGGTGCTGGCCGAGCGGCTGGTCGCCGACGGCGCCGGCCCCGGCGTCCCGGTCGGCATCTGCGTCGAACGCACCCCCGACCTGCTGGTGGCGGTCCTGGCCGCGCTGCGCGCCGGATCCTGCTACCTCCCGCTGGACCCGAACTACCCCGCCGACCGGCTGACCTTCATGGTCCAGGACAGCGGCACCCGGCTGCTGCTCACCACGCCCGCGTCCCGGGCCAGTTGCCCGCCCGGCCCGACGGTGGTCGTCCTGGGGGACACCGTGACGACCGAGCCGGGCGCCAAGCCCGTCGCGGTCGTGCCCGAGGACACCGCGTACGTCATCTACACCTCGGGCTCCACCGGCCGGCCCAAGGGCGTGGCCGTCCGGCACGCCGGCGCGGTGGCGATGCTCGCCGAGATGGACCGGGTCCTGGAGGGCTGCGACCTGAGCGGCGTCTCGGCGGCGAGCTCGGTCTGCTTCGACATGTCCGTGATGGAGCTCTTCAACGCGCTGTGCCGCGGCGGCGCCGTGGTGCTCGTCGAGAGCGCCGTGCACCTGCCGGAGAGCCGGTACGTGGACCGGATCACCCACCTGACCGTCGTCCCGTCGGTGATGAACGGGCTGCTCGACGCCGGCGCCCTGCCCCCGAACGTGCGCTCGGTGGTGTTCGGCGGCGAGGCCCTGCGCCGCAAGCTGGTGGACCGGACCTACCGGGAGACCGGCGCCACCCGGGTGTTCAACGCCTACGGCCCCACCGAGGGCACGGTCTTCTGCACCTTCGGGCTGGTCCCCGAGGACGGGACCGACGAACCGACCATCGGCCCGCCGACCGCCACCGACCTGGTCTACGTGCTCGACGAGAACCTGGAGCCGCTGCCGGTCGGCGAGTCCGGCGAGCTCTACCTCGGCGGCGTCGGCGTCGCGCACGGCTACGTCAACCGGCCGCGCACCACCGCCGAGCGGTTCGTGCCGGACCCGTTCCGCCCCGGCGGGCGGATGTACCGCACCGGGGACGTCGTGGCGTTCACCGAGGACGGCGAACTCCGGTTCCTCGGCCGCTCCGACCACCAGGTCAAGCTGCGCGGCTACCGGATCGAGCTGGAGGAGGTCGAGGCCCGGCTGACCGCCTGCCCCGAGGTCCGGGAGGCGGCCGCCGTCGTCCGGGGCAACCGGCTGATCGGCTACGTCGTGCCCGCGGGCGACGGCGCGCCGCAGGACGGCCCCCGGGTGGACGCCGCGCTCCAGAGCGCCGTCACCGGTCGGCTCGCCGTCGAACTGCCCGACTACATGGTGCCCGCGACGCTGGTCTCGCTGCCCGCCCTCCCGCTGGGCCCGGGCGGGAAGCTCGACCGCGCCGCGCTGCCCGAGCCGCCGGCCGCCGGCACCGACCGGCCGCTGACCGCCGCCGCCACCCCGACCGAGGTGGCCCTGTCGGAGATCTGGGGCCAGCTGCTCGACCTCGACCCGTCGAGCATCGACGTGCAGTCCGCCTTCTACGACCTCGGCGGCGACTCGCTGCTGCTGGTCCGCCTCGCCCGGCTGATGACCCGGCGCTTCGACCGCCGCGTCCGGGTGCCCGACCTCTTCAGCTTCCGCGACATCGCCTCGCTCGCCCGCTGGCTCGACGAGGAGGCCGGCGCCACCCCCGAGGTGGTCCAGTCGGCGCGCGAGCGGGCCGGCGCCCGCCGGGCCGCGCTGCGCGGCCGCGGTGGCGCCGCCGGCCGCGGCGGCCCGGCCGGCCGCTGAGCCCCGTCACCACCACCCGAACCGAAGCAACCGAAGCAGGAGCCTTCCCATGACCGACAGCCCCGAGCAGGAGTACGACCCGGGTGACGTGGCCATCATCGGCATGTCCCTGCGGGCACCGGGAGCCCGTACCAAGGAGCAGTTCTGGGACGTCCTGGTCAACGGCCGGGAGACCGTCTCCTTCCTGGCCAAGGACGACATCCACGTCGACGAGACCCTGATCCACAGCCCGTTCTACGTACGGGCCTGCGGCGTCCTCGACACGTACGACAAGTTCGACCCGTCGGTGTTCGGGATCAGCGACCGGATGGCGGCCGCGATGACCCCGGAGAACCGGCTGTACCTGGAGAGCGCCTGGGAGTCGCTGGAGGACGGCGGCTACGACCCGGACCGGCTCAAGGCCGAGATCGGCATGTACGGCGCCAACAACCCGCAGACCGCCGCGCTCTACAGCTCCCCGCCGGACCGTGTCTCGGTCGGCCCGGAGGCGATCGAGGCCAGCCTGGCGTGGTCGCCGGACACCATGACCTCCAACGCGCTGTACTACATGGGGCTCACCGGAGAGGCCGTCACCGTCGCCGCCGTCTGCGCGGGCTTCCACTACGCGGTGCACCTGGCCTGCCAGTCGCTGCTGCTCGGCCAGAGCGACATGGCGATCGCCGGCGGCTCGATGGTGCGCATGCCGCACCCCCGCGGCCACCTGTGGGAGGAGAACCGCATCCTGTCGAAGGACGGCCACTGCCGCCCCTTCGACGCCAACGGCACCGGCACCGCGCTGTCCAGCGGCGTCGTCACCGTGCTGCTGAAGCCGCTGGGCCGGGCCGTCGCCGACCGCGACCACGTCTACGCGGTGGTCCGGGGGTCGGCCGTCAACAACAACGGCGTCAGCGCGATGGCGTACGGCCTGGCCCAGCCCGAGCGGCTGAGCGCCTGCATCGCCGCCGCCATGGAGGTGGGCGGCGTCACCCCGGACACGGTGTCCATGTACGAGGCCAACGGACTCGGCCTGCCGATGACCGACGAGCTCGAAGTGCACGCGGCGACCATGGCGTTCGGCAAGCAGACCGCGACCACCTCGATCGGCGGGGTCAAGGGCAACGTCGGCCACGGCGGCGTGGTGTCCGGCGGCTTCGGCGCGATCAAGGCCGCGCTGGCGCTGTACCACAAGACCCTCCCGGCGACGATCAACCTGACCGAGGTCAACCAGGACCTCGACTTCCCCAGCACCCCGTTCGTGCCGCAGATCGAGGGCGCGGCCTGGGAGCCGGAGGCCGGCATCCGCCGCGCCGGCATCACCTCGATCGGCGGCGGCGGCTACAACGCCCACCTGCTGCTGGAGGAGGCGCCGGCGCCCGCCGAGCGCGCCCCCGAGGACACCGGCCGGCCGCGGCTGGCCACCCTGTCCGCGATGGACGACGAAGCGCTGGCCCGTCAGCGCACCCGGCTCAGGGAGTGGCTGGAGGCCGACCCCGGGCTGCGCCTGGACGACGTCTGCTTCACCCTCAACCTCGGCCGCAAGGTGATGGGCCGCCGCTGGGCGGCCGTGGTGCGCAGCCGCGAGGAGCTGGTCGCGGCGCTGTCCGACGACGCCCGCGGCCCGGTCGCGTCGACCGCCGCCGCCCCGCGGACGGACGCCGGCGCCTTCGGGCGCACCGACGGCGGGATCGTGCCGGCCGGCCAGGACGCGCCCGCGCTGGCGGACCTGGCCGCCGCCTGGGTGACCGGCCAGCAGGTGGACTTCGACGCCCTGCACCGGGACGGGTCGGGCCGGCGCGTGCCGCTGCCCACCTACCCCTTCCAGCCCCGCCGCTTCTGGCGTACGGACTGGTGAGCATGAGCGCACCGGCACTGGACACGGTGGACCTGGGCGACCCGGCCACCTTCGCGGACCACGACCTCGACGGGTTCTGGCGCACCCTGCGGGACACCGCGCCGCTGCACTGGAACCCGCCGGTCGGCGGCCGCCGGGGGTTCTGGGTGCTCTCCCGCTACGACGACATCATGGCCACCTACCGGGACAACGTGAACTTCACGTCCCAGCGCGGCAACGTGCTCGTCACCCTCCTGGAGGGCGGCGACGCCGGGGCCGGCCGGATGCTGGCCGTCACCGACGGGCCCCGGCACCTGGAGCTGCGCAAGATCCTCCAGCGGGTGCTGTCGCCGCGGGTGCTCGACGAGGTCGCACGGACCGTCCGGGACAACACCCGGCTGTGGATCCGCGAGGCGGTCGAGTCCGGCGGCTGCGACTTCGCGGAGCAGATCGCCAGCCGGATCCCGATGACCACCATCTCGAACCTGCTCGGGGTGCCCGAGCGGGACCGGGACTACCTGCTCTCGCTGACCAAGACCGCGCTGTCGGCGGACGACGAGGACGTCGACGAGGTCGACTCCGAGATGGCCCGCAACGAGATCCTGATGTACTTCATGGACGTCGTCGAGGAGCGGCGCGAGTCGCCGGGCGACGACGTGATCAGCATGCTGATCGGCAGCGCCATCGACGGTGTGCCGCTGTCCGACGAGGACGTGGTGCTCAACTGCTACAGCCTGATCATCGGGGGCGACGAGACCAGTCGGCTGACGATGATCGACTGCGTCCGCACGCTGGCGTCCCAGCCCGAGCAGTGGCGCCGGCTCAAGCACGGCGAGGTCGCGGTCGAGACCGCGGTGGACGAGGTGCTGCGCTGGGCCTCGCCCACCATGCACTTCGGGCGCAGCGTCGAACGGGAGACCGAGCTGCACGGCGTACGGCTGCGGCCGGGCGAGATCGTCACGCTCTGGCACGCCTCCGGCAACCGGGACGAGCGGGTCTTCGCGCGGCCCGAGGTGTTCGACCTCGCCCGTACCCCCAACAAGCACCTGGCCTTCGGCTACGGCCCGCACTTCTGCGTGGGCTCGTACCTGGCCAAGGTCGAGATCGCCGAACTGCTCAAGGCCCTGCGGGACTTCACCCTCGGGTTCGAGCAGACCGACGAGGCGCAGCGGATCCGGTCCAACTTCCTGACCGGGTTCTCCACCATGCCGGTGCGCTTCGAGCCCGACCACTCCGGACTGCGACCGCGGGAGTGCGGATGAACATCTACATGTCAGGACAGGGGGCGTTCGCGGTCCAGGTCGCGGAAGCCCTGCTGGACAACGGGCACAAGATCGTCGGCGCGGCCGCACCCCGGCTGCGCAAGGGCAAGTCCGACGAGGGCGACGCGATGGCCTGGGACCGCCTGCGGGCCTGGGCGTTCCCCCGGGACATCCCGTGGACGGACTCGGCCGAACTGCGCGCGATGCACGTCCCGGACGGGGTGGACATCATCGTCGCCGCGCACTCGCACGCCTTCCTCGGCCGGCAGACGCGCGCCCGGGCCTCCGTCGCCACCATCGGGTACCACCCCAGCCTGCTGCCTCTGCACCGCGGCCGGGACGCGATCCGGTGGACCATCCGCGACGGCGACAAGGTGACGGGCGGGAGCGTCTACCACCTCACCGAGCGCACCGACGGCGGCCCGCTGGCCGCCCAGGAGCACCTGCTCGTGCCGCCGGGCTCGACCGCGCAGAGCCTGTGGCGCGACCACCTGGCCCCGCTCGGCGTGCGCCTGCTGGTGAAGGTGGTCGCCGACCTCGCCGCGGACCGGCGGATCGAGGTGCCCCAGGACGAGAAGCTGGCGACCTGGGAGCCGGCGATGGACACCCAGCCGCTGTTCAAGCCGGAGCTCATCGCGCTGCCCGGCACCACCCGGGTGGAGAGCAGCGCCTCGGCGCTGCACGACCGGTAGGACCGCCCGCCCCTCGCGGCCGTGGCCCCGCGCACTCCTGGTGGTTTCTATGGGTCGTGGCAACACGTGGTCGGTTGTCTAGGCCGCGATGAGTTTATGCAGGCGCTCGGCTGGGGTTTCCCAGCCGAGCGTTT
>NZ_JBIVSD010000006.1:0-237529 GCF_044756065.1 Kitasatospora sp. NPDC092039
CCGGGCGCCTCGGGGTGGGCGGCGTGGTGCCGGCTCATGGTGTTCTCCTCTTGACGGGATGACGGGCGTCAACCGCAGGCGTCGACGACGCGCCGCGGGGCGCGCCGTCCTGTCACATCTGTGGACCGGACAGCGGCCCGATCTGTGACAGTCGCACCCCGGCCACCGGGTCTGCGGGTGTGCGGGCGACGGCACGCGGGCCGAGGGTGGAAAAGTGGAACCGGCCACCGTCGGGGGCGGGTGAAACGGCCCCGTGCGGGGCCTGGACGGCGGCCCGGCCGCGCGCCGGTACCGGCCCCGCAGTGCCGGGCGCGGGTGCCTCGGACCGGCAGCCCACGCGGCCGTCCACGCCGTCGGCGAACAGGGCTTGACCTGGCGTGATGCGGAAATTCGCCTAGGCTGTGGACCTCTGCCCGGCCGCCTTCGGAGGGAAGCCCGTGAGCCAGGACACCACCCCGTACACCGCTGCCCACATCCAGGTACTGGAAGGCGGGGAGGCCGTACGCAAGCGGCCCGGGATGTACATCGGATCGACCGGTGAACGCGGCCTGGCACAGATGGTGTTCGAGGTCGCCGAGCGGGCGGTGAACGAGGTCCTGGCTGGCCGGGCCGGACGCGTCGAGATCACCCTGACGGCCGACGGCGCGGTACGCGTCGCCGACGACGGCCCGGGCGAGCAGGACGTGGAAGCCCTGCTGACCCGGATGCGCTCCGGGCCGGGGCCCCGCGGCCGCCACCACGTGACGACCGGCTACGTGGGCGTGGGGCCCTTCGTCGTCAACGCCCTGTCGAGCCGGATGACGGCCGAGGTGCGGCGCGCAGGGGTGTGCCGGGTGCAGGAGTACGCGAGCGGCGCCGCGCTGGGCCCGCTCACCGCCACCGGGCCAGCGGCCGGCAGCGGGACCGTCATCGCCTTCTGGCCGGACCCCGACATCTTCGCCGGCGCGCGGCTGCCGTTCGACGAGCTGGCCGACCGCTTTCGGGTACTGGCTCTGTTGAACCGGGACTTGGACGTCTCACTGACCGACGAACGCCACCCGGGCGGCGGGCGCGCGGCCCGGTTCCGCTTCCCCGGCGGGGTGCGGGACCTCCTCGACCTCCTCGACGCCCCGCACGAGGCTCCCGCCGTCACGGACGTCATCGGCTTCGAGGGCGAGGACCCGCGGATGGCGGGGACGGTGGAGGTGGCCCTGCGATGGCGCGGCAGCGGCGAGGAACGGGTGCGCGGCTACGCCAATAGCCGGCCCACCCCCCGCGGCGGCAGCCACGAACTCGGGCTGCGCGACGGGCTGGCGGCCGCCATCGACGCCTACGCACGCCGCCGCCCCCTGCCCGCCACCGACCCGGACACCGGCCCGGGCGGCGACCCGGGCGCCGGGCTGGTCGGGGCGGGCCTGACGGCGGTGGTGTCGGTGAAGCTCGACGAGCCCGAGTTCCTCGGCGCCACCCGCGACGTGCTCGGCAACGCCGCGGTGCGTGACTGCGTCGCCGAGGCGGTGCGGGAGCACGTGGGCGCGTGGCTGGAGGCGCACCCGCGGCAGGCTGCGGCCGTCGTCGGCCAGATCCTCGGGGACCTCTGAGCACCTGAGCGCCCGGTCCCGCCGCCTCCCTCGTGGCGGCGGGACCGGGCCCTCCAGCGGGCACCGGCCCGTCCAACGGCACCTGCCCCGGCGGTACCGGGCCCCGTTCGGCGAGACCGGCCCGCGTGGGTCGCGGAGCGGGGGTCAGACGGGGCGGATGCCCGGGTTGCCGGCCTCGGTGACGAAGGAGGCGGCGGTGGACAGGGTGCCGCCGGGACGGGTGATGTGGGAGACCACCCGGTAGTCGGCGCGGGCGCGGTGGCGGTCCAGGGTGAGGACGGTGTAGCCGCGGCGCCCGTCGTAGAACTTCAGGTGCGGGTTGGCGGCCATGAGGGTGGCCCAGTTGGACGGCCTCTGCTCGCCGTCGCCGTCGCTGCTGATCGAGGTGCCCACGAACTCCACGCCCACCGTGCGGGAGTTCGGGTCGTCGAAGTCGCGCTTGACGTCCAGGGCGTAGGCCACGTGCACGTCCCCGGTGAGCAGGACGAGGTTCTCGACGCCGGCCTGGTCCACGGCCGTCAGGAAGCGCTCGCGGGCGGCCGGGTAGCCGTCCCAGGCGTCCATGGAGAGCTTGGAGCGCTCGGCGGTGGTGTTCTTGCGGCGCGAGAAGACGACCTGCTGGGGCACGACGTTCCAGGTGGCCTTGGAGTGGCGCAGGCCGTCGGCGAACCAGCGTTCCTGGGTGGCGCCCATCAGGGTGCGCCCGGTGGCCTGGGAGTCGGGGGTGGGGTACTGCCAGCCGTCGCCGTTGGCCTGGTCGTCGCGGTACTGGCGGGTGTCGAGGATGTCGAACTGGGCGAGGCGCCCGAAGTGGACGCGCCGGTAGAGGGTGAGGTCGGTGCCGCGCGGCTGGGGCATGCGCAGCGGCTGGTTCTCCCAGTAGGCGCGGTAGGCGGCGGCGCGGCGGGCGACGAAGGGGGCGGGGTCCTGGTTCTTCTCCGGGACGGCGGCGGCGTAGTTGTTCTCGACCTCGTGGTCGTCCCAGGTGACGTACCAGGGGTGGGCGGCGTGGGCGGCCTGGAGGTCGGGGTCGTTCTTGTAGAGGCCGTAGCGCAGCCGGTAGTCCTCCAGGGTGGTGGTCTCGTGGTTGAAGTGGGGGGCCAGGGTGCGGTCGGTGTACTTGCGGTCGCCGCCGGCGGCGTCGACGGCGTACTCGTAGATGTAGTCGCCGACGTGGAAGACGGCGTCGACGTCCTCGCCGGCGAGGTGGCGGTAGGCGGTGAAGTAGCCGTCCTCGTAGGCCTGGCAGGAGACGAGGGCGATGCGGGTGCTGTCGGTCTTGCGGCCGCGTGGCGGCAGCGTGCGGGTGCGGCCGGTGGGGCTGGTCCAGGGGCCGAGGGTGAAGCGGTACCAGTACTCGCGGCCGGCGTCGAGGCCGTCGGCGTCCACGTGGACGGCATAGGCGAACTCGGCGTGGGCGCGGGCGGTGCCACGGCGTTCGACGCGGCGGAACCTCTCGTCGCGGGCGATCTCCCAGCCGACCGTGACAAAGCCGGTGGGCGGCAGGCCTGCGCCGGGTTCCAGCGGGCGCGGGGCCAGGCGCGTCCACAGGACGACGGCCTCACTGGTGGCGTCGCCGGAGGCCACACCGAGGGTGAACGGGTCGGCGCCGACGGCACGCGGGGCGATGTCGGTGCCGGCGGCGTGGGCGGTGGGCAGGTCGACGCTGAAGGCGAGCGCGGCGGCGGCCGAGGTGACGGTGAGGAAGCGGCGGCGGTCCAGGCGGGCGGCGGCCTCGCGCAGCATCCGGTCGGCGGTGGGGCGGGTCATGGGGTGGTGGCCTTTCGCAGCTCGGGGGTGTGCGAAGGGAATTGGAGTGGACCACCTCGTACGGCGGGGGTCGGGACCACGGCGGCGCGGTGATCATCTGGTGGGGGACCCGTGAAGGTCCGGCACGTGCGCCCGGATGGGGACGGATCGGTCTCAGACGACTTCCAGGTTGGCCATCATGCCCATGTCCTCGTGTTCGGCGTTGTGGCAGTGGAAGAGGTAGCGGCCGCGGTAGCCGTCGAAGCGGGTGATGATCTCCGCGGACTCCCCCGGGCGCAGGGAGACGGTGTCCTTGAGGCCGGCGTCGTGGGGCAGCGGGGGCCTGCCGCCGCGGGTGAGGACGCGAAAGCCCACCAGGTGGAGGTGGACGGGGTGGTGGACGTCGGCGACCAGGCGCCAGATCTCGGTGTCGCCGAGGGGGACGGTGACGTCGGTGCGGGCCGGGTCGAAGGGCCGGCCGCCGATGAGCCAGCCGTGGCCGCCGTCCGTGCGGCCGGCGCGGAAGGCGAAGTCGCGGGTGCGTACGGCGTCCTCGCGACGCCAGTGGGGCAGGTCGGTGGACAGCACCGGCGGGATGCGGCCGTCGTCGGTGGCGGTGCGGCGGGCGATGCGGAAGGCCATGACGTCGCGGGTGCGGCCGGTGCCGAGGCGGTTGACGAGGCGGACCAGGGAGCCGACGGGAGCGGCGGCGAAGTCCACGACGACGTCGTAGCGCTCGGCCGGCGCGATCGGCAGGCTCCGGTGGGTGACCGGGGCGGCGAGCAGGCCCTGGTCTGCGCCGATCTGGACGAGGTCCAGGCGCCGGCCGTCCTCGGTGCGGGCCTCGATCTCGTAGTGGCGGGCGTTGGAGGCGTTGAGCAGGCGCAGGCGGTGACGGGCGGCGTCGGTCTCGTGGACGGGCCAGGGGGCGCCGTTGACGAGGATCACGTCGCCCAGCACGCCGGCGAGGTGGGGTTCGGTGACGCCGGGGCGGTCGCGCAGGCCGGGGTCGAGGGCCGGATAGACGAGGGAACCGTCGGCGGCGAAGGCGCGGTCCGTGATCACGAGGGGGACCTCGCGGGGGCCGGCGGGCAGGCCGAGGGCGTCCTCGGCGTCGTCGCGCACGATGTGCAGGCCCGCCAGGCCGCGCCAGATGGCGGGGGCGGTGAAGTCCATGCGGTGGTCGTGGTACCAGAGCATGGTCGGACGCTGGTCGTTGGGGAAGGTGTAGTCGCGCCGCAGGCGGCTGGTGACCGCACGCGGATCGGTCATCGCGTGACCGCCCCCGTGACCGCCCCCGCCACCCGCGTGGCCCGTGCCGGGCATGGTGTGGGGCGCCTGAGGCCACGCGGCAGGCAGGACGAGATCCGTGGGATAGCCGTCATGATGGGCGGGCGTGCGGCCGCCGTGGAGGTGGACGACGGTGGGCACCGGCAGTTCGTTGCGGTGGGTGACGGTGACGGGCCGTCCGCGGCGGGCCTCGACGGTGGGGCCGGGGAAGGTGCCGTCGTAGGTCCACAACCGGGTGGTGAGGCCGGGCAGGATCTCGGCGGCGCTCTCGCGCTGGACGATCTCGTAGCGGTCGGCACCACCGTCGGTGGACACGGGCCTGGCGACCGCGGGCAGCGGCAGCGCCACCAGGTAGGGAGGCGGCAGCGCGGCGGTGCTACGCAGTTGGGCGCCGGTGGTCGCGGGGCGGCGGGCCAGAGCGGCGGCGGTGGCGAGCGAGGCAGTGGTGAGCAGACCGAACGCACCGCCGATACCCAGGATCTGACGACGCGTCAGACCTAGCGGGCGGAGACGGTTGCCGGGCTCAGGGCGGCCGGAAGGCTCGGGGCGGTCGCCGGGCCCGGGGTAGTCGCGGGGCTCAGGCACGGTCGTCCTCCCGGCGGGCGCCCCGGCGCGGGGACAGCGGGGTGCGCCACAGGGCGATGGTGAGCACGACGGTGGCCGCGATGGTCGCCACGCCCAGCGGCAGGTGCAGCCACAGGGCGCCGCCCAGGCCGGCGAAGTACTGGACGGTCTCGGCCACGGCCACGGCGAGGGCGCCGACCAGCGGCCAGGAGCGGCGCAGCCGGACGCGGCAGACGAGGGCGGCGACCAGCTGGAGGTAGCCGAGGGAGGTGACGGTGTCGGCCCCGACGGCGTGCCAGCCCAGGGCGTCGTAGTCGCCGCTGAGGTAGACGCCGGCGAAGACGGGCTGACCGAAGAGGGCGACGGTGTGCGCGGCGGCCAGGGCGCGCAGGGTCCGTCCGGCGGGCCCGGTCCGCTCCCCTGCGGCGGACCGGGCCGCGCTCTCGGGTGGGGTCCTGTGGGCGGCGATGGCCATGGGCGTCCTTCCTCACGCTGACGTCGGGCCGCGGTCGGGGCGGTGCGCGGCGCCGCTCCTGACGTTATGACGGCACGGCTATCGTGTCTAAGATCGGTATTGCTATGGCGTTATGACCGTGAAGGCATGGGGGCCCGGGTTGGACCTGAACACGCTCACGCAGTTCCTGGCGGTGGCACGGCTGGAGCACCTGAGCCGGGCGGCCGAGGAACTGCGCGTCGCCCAGCCGTCGTTGAGCCGCTCCGTCGCCCGACTGGAGGCCGAGCTGGGCACGCCGCTGTTCGAGCGGGGCGGGCGGCTGCGGCTGAACGCGGCCGGGCGGCTGTTCCGCGGCTACGTGGAGCGCTCGCTGGGCGAACTGGAGGCGGGCCGGCGGGCGGTGGCGCAGGCGGCCGGGCAGGGGCTGGGCACGGTGAGGCTGGCCTCGGAGACCTTCCTGGCCTTCAGCGGGCCGCTGGCGGCGTTCAAGCGCGGCCACCCGGGGGTGGAGGTCGAGCTGCACCAGCTGTCCGCGCAGGAGATGGCCCGGCGGCTGCGGGCCCAGGACATCGACCTCGCCGTGGCCTCCCAGCCCGTGGCCGCCGAGGGCCTGGAGTCGCTGCTGCTGCTGGACGAGGAGGTGGGGCTGGCCGTGCCGGTGGACGACCCGCTGGCCCACCGCGCCGCGGCGGGCGTGCCGGTGGGCGTCGAGGAGATCGCCGGGCGGCCGTTCATCGCCGCGCCGCCCGGGCACTGGCAACGGCGTCTGCTGGACCGGCTGTTCGCCGCCCGCGGCCTGGTGCCGCGGATCGTCTGCGAGAGCGACGAGGCCGGCGCCATCGCCGAACTGATCAGCGCGGGCCTGGGCATCGGCCTGGTGCCCGGCCTCGCCCGGCGCACGTCCACCCGGGTGCCGCTGGTGTGGGTCGACGTCGACAGCCCCGAGTGCCGGCGCTGCCTGACCCTGCTCTGGGACGGGCGGGCGCGCCTGCCCGACCCCGCCCGCCGGCTGCGCGAGGCGATCGCCGCCTGGGACTGGGAGGGCGGCGGGCCGGGCGGCGGGCCGGGCGGCGGGCCGGGCGGCAGCCCCGGGGCCGTGCGGACCCGGGCGCCCGGGCCCACAATGGGAGGAGAGAACAGGACGACAGTGACGGAGAGTTGACACGACCGGCACGCGGTTCCCCCGTCCCGCGGCCTGGGTCCTCGTGAGTCGCGGCATGCCGCGGGAGCAGTGACAGGCCGACGGTGCGGCGCGCGCCCGCCCCGCGCACACCCACCCCGGCAGGCGCGCACCCGGCACACGCGCCCGCGCGGGGCGCCTACCCTGCGCAACCGTCGTCGGCGCGGGTCGGCGACCGCTCCAGTAGCACCCGAGGTTGACATGGCCGACAAGGACTCCGGACCCGGTGGGCCCGGCGGCATCGGCGACCGCCCCCAGGACGACTTCGTCACGAGGAACCTCGCCGACCCCTCCGAACGGCCGGCCAGGACGCTGACGCTCAGCGGCCTGCTCGGCGACAGCGACCGCGCCGGATTCCGGCGCCTGTACTTCAACAAACAGCTCGACTACTACGCCGAGTTCGCCTCCGCGGACGTCCTGTCCGTGGACACCGTCCCCGGCGACCGGCCGCCGTTCGTCGGACACGACGCCACCACCGTCACCCTGCGTCGCGACGCCACCGTCCACTTCACCCGGGTGCAGACGGCCACTCCCGTGGACGAGTTCGACCTCGACCTACGCCTGGCTCAGCCGCGCCGGGCCGCGGCGGCCCCCGGGCCGGTCACCCTGCCGGGGCCGACCTTCGACGGCTGCCACACCCGGCGGCTGTGCGTCACCGACGTCGACTGCCCGACGGACTTCGGCGCCGGCTGCACGGCGGACACCTTCCGGTGCACCGCGGGGCCGGGATGCGCGACCTTCGACGCCACCTGCCGGTGCACGGCCGACGTGGTGTGCGGCACCGTCGACACCTTCCGCTGCACCGTCGGCCCGGCGTGCGCGACCTTCGTCGGCACGTGCCAGTGCACCGCGGGACCGGTGTGCGGCACCGTGGACACGTTCCGCTGCACGGCGGGGCCGGTGTGCGGCACCGTCGAGACGTTCCGCTGCACGGCGGGGCCGGTGTGCGGCACCTTCCCCACCGACCCCGGTGTCCCCGGCGGCCCCGGCGGCCCGCGCAGGTTCGCCACGGGCGATGCCTGCCGCACCGAGTTCGCCGCCACGTGCCAGACCTGCCCCGGTGACACCTGCCGCACCTGCGGCGACGCCACCTGCGACACCTGCCACGGGGCCACCTGCCGCACGTGCGACACGTGCAACCCGCACGTGTTCACCTGCGGGCCCAACCCGCGGTGCGGGCCTTGACGGCACCCGGCACGAGGCCGCCGACCGGGCCGTGCGGGGGCGGGCGGGCCGACCGACAATGGGAGGAGACACAGGACCGGGAGTGACGCACAGTCACGATAGCGGGACGTGGTTCCAGGACGCCGTAGCAGAGCGGGACCCCACCAGTAGCACCCGAGGTTGACATGGCCGGCAAGGACTCCGAACCCGATGGGACCGGCGGCATCGGCGACCGCCCCCAGGACGACTTCGTCGCGAGGAACCTGTCCGATCCCTCCGAACGGCCGGCCAGGACGCTGACGCTCAGCGGCCTGCTCGGCGACAGCGACCGCGCCGGATTCCGGCGCCTGTACTTCAACACACAGCTCGACTACTACGCCGAGTTCGCCTCCGCCGACGTCCTGTCGGCGGACACCGTCCCGGGCGAGCGGCCGCCGTTCGTCGGACACGACGCCACCACCGTCACCCTGCGTCGCGACGCCACCATCCACTTCACCCGGGTGCAGACGGCCACTCCCGTGGACGAGTTCGACCTCGACCTGCGGTTGGGGCAGGGCCGCCCGCAGGAGGCGCTGCCCGTCGGGCCGGACACCCTGGAGACCCGGGGCACCCTGCCGAGGACCTTCGGCGGCTGCGCCACCGACTTCCGCACCCGCATCGCCTGCGTCACCGACTTCGACTGTCCGACGCAGCTCGACACCCTGTGCAGGCCGCGCACCTGCCTGGAGGACACGGTGCCCCTCGTCCGCTGCGCCGGACCGTTCGAGACCCGCCACGGCTGCTTCACCCACGGCGGTCAGACCTGCCTGACCTGCGTGACCTGTGACACCTGCTTCACCTGCGCGACCTGCAACGCGACCGCGAGCCCCGTGTGTCAACCCGACACCGGCGAGTTCCCCACCCGCGTGTGCCTGACTCCCGGATGCCCGGCATGACGGCACCGGGCACGACGCCGCCGCCCACGACGGCCACGACGACAGCGGCAGCGACGGCAGCGGGCGGCGGCTGGACGCCCCGGCTGGGACCTGCGGGCGCGGCGCGCGCCCTCGAAGCCGCCCGTCTGATCGCCGAGCGGGCCACCAGCCCCCCGCGGGTGCGGGCGGCGGTCGAACTCGCCGCCCGGCAGAGCGCGTTCCCCGGCTCGGTGCACTGGGACCCGGTGTCGCTGGCCCAGGGCGACACCGGCCAGGCGCTGCTCTGCGCCCAGCTGCACCGCTGCTTTCCCGACGAGGGCTGGGAGCGCACCGGGCACGCGCACCTGGCGAGCGCGGTGGCCGCGCTGGAGCGGCGCGGCGGCGCCGGGCCGAGCCTGTTCGGCGGGCTGAGCGGGGTCTCGTTCTGCGCCACCGTCCTGGGCGAGGGGCGCGGCTACCGGCGCCTGCGCCAGGTGCTCGACGCCCCGATCGCGGCGGCGTGCCTGTCCGGGGCCGCGGCACTGCGCCGGCCAGGCGGCGTGCCGGTGTCGGCGTTCGACCTGATCTCGGGCCTCAGCGGCATCGCCGCCCCTCTGCTGGCGGCCGGGCCGCACCGCCCCGCGCACCCGGCACTGGCGCCGGTGCTGCGCGCGCTCGTCGCCCTGGCCCGCCCCGGCGGCCCCGACGGGAGCGCGCCGCCCTGGCACACCCCGGTGGCGCTGCTGCACGACGAGGAGCAGGCCCGCGCGTATCCGTTCGGCAACCTCAACTGCGGTCTGGCACACGGCATCCCCGGTCCGCTGGCGCTGCTGGCGCTGGCCGCCCGCGCCCGGGGCGCCGGGGACGCCGCGGGCGAGGACGGTAGGGGCGGCGGGGACGCCGCAGGCGAGGACGGTAGGGGCGGCGGGAACGGCGGCGTCGGGGACGGGGTGGAGGGCCTGGAGGCGGCCGTGCGGGAGCTGGCCCGGTGGCTGCTGGCGCACCGGGCGGACGACGCGGCCGGGCCGAACTGGCCGGCCGCCGTACCGCTGGTGGACGGCGGGCCGCACCTGCGCGAGGGCCGGGCGGGCTTCGCCACCCGCAGTGCGTGGTGCTACGGCAGCCCGGGGGTGGCCAGGGCGCTGTGGCTGGCGGGCAGCGCGCTGGGCGACGAGGAGCTGTGCCACCTGGCGGTACGGGCGATGGAGGCGGTCTACCGCCGGCCCGTCGCCGAGCGCCGCATCGACTCCCCGACGTTCTGCCACGGCGTCGCGGGTCTGCTGCAGGTGACGCTGCGCTTCGCCCACGACACCGGGCTGCCCGTGTTCACCCGGGCCGCCGCCGACCTCACCGAGCAGATCCTGACGCACGTCGATCCGGCGCGGCCGATGGGGATCGCGGCGGTGGAGCCGGCGGGCAACCTGGTCGACCAGCCCGGCTTCCTCGACGGGGCGGGCGGGGTGGCCCTCGTCCTGCTGGCGGCCGCCACCGACCGGGAGCCGGTGTGGGACCGCGCGGTGGCGCTGTCATGACGCACCCGAACCCGGCCGCCCCGGGCCCCGGCCCCCTTCCGGGTGCGGCGGCGCCGCGACACCGCGGGCGCAGCCGTGGCCGTGGCCCGTTGTACGAGCCGGCGCCCTGGCTGATCGTGCGCACCCCCCTGCTGCCGGTCCGCGGGCCGGGCGCCGCGACGGGCGAGCCGCGCGCCGCCCTCGCCGACCCGCGCGTGAGCCGGGCCCTGGCCGTGGGCAGCCCCGACCTGCTCGACGCCCTGCAGCGGCCCGGGGCGAGCGCGCGCGACGCCGCGCGGGCCGAACTGAAACTGGCCCGCTACCTGATCCGGATGAGCACCCGCCCCACCCCGTACGGGGCGTTCGCCGCGGTGTCCCTGGCAGGCTGGGGCGAACGCACCACGCTGTCGGTGCGCAACGACGCCGACCGCCTGCGCACCCGCCCCGACATGGGCTGGCTGACCGAGCTTTGCCTGGCCCTGGACGAGGACCGCGCCGCACGCGCCGACAGCCTGTGGACGGCCGCCGCCCTCGCCGTCGAGCGCCACGGACGGCTCACCCTGGCCGACGGCCCCGGCGCCGGCACCGGTTCGGTGCGGCTGACCACCGCCGTGCGCGAGGCGCTGCACGCCGCCCGCCGGCCCGTCCCGTACGAGGTGCTGCGCCGGCACCTGCTGGAGCACACCGGCGGCAGCGCCGAGCAGGTGGAGCGGCTACTGGAGGAGCTGTGGCGCCAGCGGCTGCTGGTCACCGACCTGCGGGCCGCGCTCACCTGCGCCGACCCGGCCCAGGAACTGCGCGGCCGGCTCGCCGGACGCCCGGCCTGCGCCGCGAGCGCCGCCGCGCTCGGCGGGCTGCTCGCCGAGATGGCCGACCTCGACAGCGCCCCGGCGCAGGAGGCGCCCAAGCGGGTACGGGCCCTGGCCAGGCGCGCCGAGACCGTGCACCCGGCGCGGGGGCCGGCCCTGCAGAGCGACCTGGCGCGGCCGGTGGGCGGCGAGCGGCTGGCCGCCGGCGTCGGCGAGGAGTGCGCCCGGGCGGTGGAACTGCTGCTGCGCCTGTCACCGCAGCCGCTGGGCAGCCCCGAACTGGCGGCCCACCGCGCCGCGTTCGTCCAACGCTACGGCGACGACCGGCAGGTACCACTGCTGGAGCTGCTGGACGAGCGCACCGGGATCGGCCCGCCGGCCCACGCGCACGGCGCCCGCTCCGCGCCGACGCCCGAGGCGGCCGCCCGGCGCGCGGACACGCTCACCGACCTGGCCCTGGGCGCCCTGCGGGACGGGCGGCGGGTGGTCGAACTGACCGACGCCCTGCTCACCGACCTCCAGAGCCTCGACGCCGCGGCAGCGCCGGGATGCGCGCCGCTGTCGCTGGAACTGTCCGCCTTCGTCGCCGCCGCCTCCCGCCGGGCCGTGGACCGCGGGGACTTCCTGCTCGTCGTCGGCCCCAACCTGGGTGCCGGCACCGCCGGCCGCTCGCTGGGCCGCTTCGCCGACCTCCTCGCGCCCCAGGGCCCCGCAGCACTGCGCGCCCTGACCGAGGCCGAGGGCCGGGCACGCCCCGGGACCGCGCCGGCCGCCGAGGTCGTCTACCTACCCGCGAGCCACCGGATGGCGAACGTGGTCGTGCGCCCGGCCGTGACCGGCCACGAGATCGTCCTCGACGTACCCGCCGGAGTGAACGCCGAACACACCGTGACGCCGGACGACATCCTGGTGAGCGTCCACGGCGACCGCTACCGGCTACGGTCCCGGCGCTTGGGCACCGAACTGCGCCCCACCACACGCCACATGCTCAACCCCCACCAGGCACCCGCGGTGTGCCGGTTCCTGGACGAGGTGGCCCGCGACGGCTCCCCCGAGTTCGCGCCCTTCGACTGGGGCCCGGCAGCCGGCTTCCCGTTCCTGCCCCGCGTGCAGTACGGCCGCATCGTCCTCGCCCCCGCACGGTGGCTGCTGCGCCCCACCCCCGACGGCGGCGCCCACGGCAACAGCAACGGGGACGGGGGCGGGGGCGGGGCGTTCGCCGCCCGGGTGGCCGCCTGGCGCGCCGCCTGGCACGTCCCGGCACGCCTGTACCTGACCATGGCCGACAACCGGCTACTGCTCGACCTCGACAACCCCGACCACGTCGAACAGCTGCGTGCCGAGGCCCGCGGCAACCGCGGCGCCGTACTCCTGCTCCAAGAGGCACTGCCCGACACCGCCCACGCCTGGGTGCCCGGCACCGACGGCGTGTTCATGAGCGAACTCGTCGTCCCACTCGTCCTACGCCCGCAACCCGCGCAGACAGCCGTACCCATACCCGTACCGGTGGCGCCCGCACCGGCGCCCGCGCCCGTACCGGTGGCGGTGGGCGGTGACGGCCCTCCGGTGCCGGTCCGCGAGCAGGTGCGCCTGCCGGTCCGCGAGCGGGTGCGCCTGCCGGGCAGCGACTGGCTGTTCGCCAAGTTCTACGGCGAACGCGACCAGGAGGACGCGCTGCTGGCCGGGCCGTTGAGGCGGCTGTGCGAGATGGCGGAGGTCTCCGGGCTGGCCCGGCAGTGGTTCTTCATCCGCTACGCGGACCCCGACCCGCACCTGCGCCTGCGCTTCCAGGGCGAGCCGGAGGCCCTGACCCGGTACCTGCTGCCGGAGGTCGCCCGCCTGGCCGCCGAACTCACCGACCAGGGCCTGGTCTCCCGGCTGGTCCTCGACACCTACGAGCGCGAAGTCGAGCGCTACGGCGGCCCGGAGGGGACCGACGTCAGCGAGGAGGTCTTCTGCGCCGACAGCCGGGCCGTGATGCGGCTGCTCGCCGAAGCCGCAGCGCACAGCCCCGCCTCCCCCGGCTCCCCCGGCTCTCCGGACTTCCCGGTGGACGGTGACCTGACCGAGCTGGCCGCCGTGAGCACCGACGACCTGCTGGCCGGGCTCGGCCTGGACACCGCCCAGCGCCTGCGCTGGTACACCGAGCAGGCCCGGCACTCCCCCGACGTCGCCCGCCGCCAGGCCGGCGACGACTACCGGGTGCGCCAACGGCGGCTGCGCGACCTGCTCGGCACCCCGCAGGGGCCGGACGTACTGGGCAGCGCGGTCGGCCAGATCCTCGCGCAGCGGCGCGCCGCGCTCGCCGGGGCCGTGGAGCGGCTGTGCGCGCTGGAGGACGCGGGGCGCCTGCCCACCGGGCGTGAGCGGCTGCTGGGCAGCTACGTGCACCTGCACTGCAACCGGCTGCTGGCCGAGCGGCGCCCGGCAGAGGGGCTGCTGGTCCAACTGCTCCAGCGCACCCGCAAGGGCCTGAGTGTAGAGCCGGCCATCGCCCGTTTCCGCCACCGGTCCTGACCCGGGCCCGGGGGCCGGGTCTCTAGAGTTTCGCGGCGGAGAAGGTGTCGCAGCGGGCAAGGTCGCCGGTGCGGTAGCCGGTGGTGAACCAGGCCTTGCGCTGCTCGGCGGAGCCGTGGGTCCAGGCCTCGGGGTTGATCCGGCCGGTGGCCTGCTGCTGGATGCGGTCGTCGCCGACGGCGGCGGCCGCGTCCAGGCCCTGGGCGATGTCCTGGTCGGTGAGCGAGGCGATCAGCGGGCGGCCGGTGGAGGCCTGCGGGGTGGTGGTCGCGTGGTGTGCCCACACCCCGGCGTAGCAGTCGGCCTGCAGTTCCAGGCGCACCGCGCCGCTGGTGGCGCCCTGGCGGTCGCCGCCGACCTTCTGCATGGCGCCGGTGAGGGTCTGGATGTGGTGGCCGTACTCGTGGGCGACGACGTAGGACTCGGCGAACGGGCCGCCCTTGGCACCGAAGCGGGCGGACAGCTCGTCGAAGAAGCCGAGGTCGACGTAGGCCTTCTGGTCGCCAGGGCAGTAGAAGGGGCCCACCGCCGAGGTCGCGGCCCCGCAGGCGGTGGAGACCTGACGGGTGAACAGCACCGTCTCGGCGCCCTTGTAGGGCAGGCCGGTGCGGCGCGGCAGTTCGGTGCGCCAGAATTCCTGGAGGCTGTTGGTGACGGCGACGATCCTGCAGTCCTGGCGCTTGTTGGCATCGGCGCCCGTCCTGCAGGCCTGCTGCACCTCGCCGGCGGTGCGCGCCGTGGCCGGGCCCGAGGAGGAGCCCGTGTCGGAGGACAGGCCGAGCAGTTGCGGGTCGACCCCGAGGATGACCGCGAACAGCACGGCGAGCAGGCCCACGGCCCCGCCCCCGATGGCGACCTTCCCGCCCGGGATGCCGCGCCGGTCCTCCACCTGCGAGGTGTCGAGGTCGCCCTGATCGTCGAACTGCATGTGCCGCTGCCTGCCCGTTTCCGTCGTGTTCAGCCCTACTGGTGACGGTCTGTACCGCCGATGCCCCAGCCTACGACCCCCCGCCCCGCACCGCGGCACGGCAGGGCCCGGGGGTGGGGGCCGGGCGGGCCCAGGGCTGCGGAACCGTCCCGTCTCATCGAGGGCTGCGCGGTCTCACCGGCGGTCTGAACGTGGGCGGTCGCATCGCTGGCGAGAGGAGCTCACGTCCCCGAGGCGAGGAACTGGCGGGCACCGCGGAGCTTTGTCCGGAGCCGGTCCTGAGTGGCACGGCCGTCCAGGCGGACGTCGAGTGCTCCGTGAAGTGCACTGTCGGCCCGCAGGCCGGTGGGAAGCCGGGAGGCGTCGAGCCCGTCGCGTCGGGCGATGAGGGTGCCGAGTTCGTGGCGGCTCACGGCATCGGTTCCTGCCAGGTGGTGGACGCCGCACCGGTCGCTGAACGCGAGTTCCAGTAGGGCGGCGGCCAGGTCGGTGACATGTACAGGGCAGCGGATGTCGTCGGTGAACAGGACGCCGGTACGGGTGCCGGCCGCGAGGTCGTGCACCGCGCGTACGTGTTCCGAACCCCGGTCGCCGATGATCAGGGAGGTGCGGGCGACGACGGCGCCCGGGTGTACGAGGCGGACACCGGTCTCCGCCGCGGCCTTCGCGGCACCGTAGGGGGTGAGCGGGTCGGGGAGGCAGGATTCGTCGTAGTGGACGCGGAGGCCGGAGAAGACGGCGTCGCTGGACACATGGACCAGGCGGCTGCCGTGTTTCGCCGCGGTCATCGCCAGGCGGATCGGACCCTCGGCCGTGACCGTCCAATCGGGCCCCCCGCTCGTCGCGTTGACGACCACGCGAGGGTCCACCTTCGCCATGATCGCCTCGATGCGGGCGAAGTCGCGCAGGTCGAGGGCGTGCCACGAGACCTCCGGAGTGCCGCCGGGCCGGGTGGTGAACGTCGCAGCCGTCGTATGGCCCGCCGCTGCCGCCTGACGGACCAGCTCGGTGCCCAGGAATCCACTGCCGCCGATGATCAGGATGGTCATGGTGCGCCACAGTAGAGGACGTGCCACTCACGCACTGGTGAGACTGATGAGACTGCGCTGAGACGGGATACGAACACCAGCGCGGCGAGTGAGGCGGTGAGAACCCGACAACACGGTTGAGGCCGAGTGAGAACCCGCCAACTGCAGTGCGACAGGACAATCCCGGCATGGTTCGCGGCCGGCGAACCGGCGCGGCCAGTGACGACCACCGCGACCGAGCGACGACCGTCTCGGCCAGTCACGGGCAGGCCGGCGGCCCGGTTGCCGGGGCGCCGGCAGGTCACGGCGGGCGGTTCCGCCCGGCCCTCCTCCCGCCGGGGGGCGGGGGCCGGGTGGCGGGTTCAACCGGTCGGGGTGGGGGCGGGGGCGTAGCCGGCGGGGCGGGTGGTGAAGGTGCCGCGGCCCTGGGTGCGGCTGCGCAGGCGGGTGGCGTAGCCGAAGAGTTCGGCGAGCGGCACCAGGGCGGTGGCCTTGGCGGTGGCTCCGGGGCCGGGGCCGGGGCCGGGGTGGGTGGAGCGGATGTGGCCGCGGCGGGCGGCGAGGTCGCCCAGGACGGCGCCCAGCGCGTCCTGGGGCACGGTGACGTCGACTTCGGCGAGCGGTTCCAGCACGTGCGTGCGTGAGGCGCGCAGGGCTTCGCCCAGGCCGAGGCGGGCGGCGGTGCGCAGGGCGGGTCCGGAGGACTCCTGGGGGTGGGTGGCGCCGTCGGTGAGGGTGACGGCGACGCCGGTGACGGGGTGTCCGGCGAGCGGGCCGTGGGTGAGGGCGTCGCGGCAGCCGGCCTCGACGGCCTGGACGTACTCGTGCGGCAGGCGGGCGCCGGCGACGGTGGAGGTGAAGGTGAAGTCCTCCTCGGTGCCGGGCGCCAGGGGGTGGACGTCGAGGACGAGGCGGGTGAACCGGGCGGTGGCGCCGTCCTGTTCGGTGTGGCGGTGGACGAAGCCGGTGACGCCCTCGGTCAGGGCCTCGCGCAGGGCGACGTGCGGGCGGCCGGTCACCACCTCGACGCCGCTGTCGCGCCGGGTCTTCTCCACCGCGGCGGCCAGGTGCAGTTCGCCCAGGCCGGACAGGGTGCGCCGGCCGGTGTCGGGGTCGGTGGCCACGCGCAGCGAGGGGTCCTCCTCGGCGAGGCGGGCGAGGGCGGCGGCGAGCCTGTCGGTGTCGGCGGCGGTGCGGGCCTCGACGGCGACGGTGACGACGGGTTCGGCGTGCGCGGGTGCTTCCAGGGCGATGGGGTGCTCGGGGTCGCACAGGGTGGCGCCGGCGCGGGTGTGGCGGGGGCCGGCGACGGCGACGATGTCGCCGGGCAGGGCGTGGTCGGTCTCGGCGTGGTGGACGGTCAGGATGCGGGCGACGCGTTCGCGGCGGCTGGTGGTGGTGTCGAGCACGGTGTCGCCCGTACGCAGGGTGCCGGCGTACAGGCGCAGGTGGGTCAGGCGTGCGGTGGGGGCGGCGGTGACCCTGAACACCAGGGCGGTCAGGGGCTGGCGGGGGTCGGCGCGGCGGTGCTGGGTGCGGTCGGCGCTGTAGGTGGGCGGGACGTCGAGGGGGGAGGGCAGGTAGGCGACGGCGGCGTCCAGGAGCGGTTCGATGCCGCGGTTGCGGTAGGCGGAGCCGCACAGCACCACGACGGCCTCGCCGGTGCGGGTGAGGTCGCGCAGGGCGGTGGTGAGGGTGTCGGTGGTGAGGGCACCGGTGGCGCAGTACTCCTCCAGGGCGCGGGGGTGCAGTTCGGCCACCGCCTCCTCCAGGGCGCGCCGGCGCCGGGCCGTGGCGGTGTGCAGGTGGGCGGGGACCGGTCCCCGGGCCGGGGTGCCGTCGTCGTGCCAGGTGAGGGCGCGCAGGTGGACGAGGTCGACGACGCCGGTGAACGAGTCCTCGGTGCCGATGGGCAGTTGGACGGGGAGCGGGTGCGGGTGCAGGCGCCGGCGGATGTCGGCGACGGCGGTGTCCAGGTCGGCGCCGGCGCGGTCGAGTTTGTTGACGAAGGCGATGCGCGGCACGCCGTGGCGTTCGGCCTGGCGCCACACCGACTCGCTCTGCGGCTCGACGCCGGCGACCGCGTCGAACACCGCGATGGCGCCGTCCAGGACGCGCAGGCAGCGTTCGACCTCGCCGGCGAAGTCGATGTGGCCGGGGGTGTCGATGAGGGTGATGCGGTGTCCGGCCCAGTGGCAGCCGACGGCGGCGGCGAAGGCGGCGATGCCGGGTTCGCGTTCCCGGGGGCGGCAGTCGGTGACGGTGGTGCCCTCACCGGCCTCGCCGCGTTCGCGGGCGCGGCCGATGTCGGTGAGGTGGAGGATCCGCTCGGTGACGGTGGTCTGGCCGGCGTCAACGTGGGCGAGGATGCCGAGGTTGCGGACGGCGGCGATGCCCGCGGTCACCGCAGCGGCGGCGGTGCCGGCGGTGTCGGTGCTGCTGCTGCTGGGGGTGCGGGTGCGCATGGCCCGGGTGCCTTTCGGGGCGGTCACGTTCGGGTGGGCGCGCGATCGGGCGGGGCCGACGGCCGGTCGGACCGGGTTGCGCCGGGGGCCCGGTGCAACGGGGTCACAGGGCGGCGGCGCTCCGCTTCGCCATGGCCGCCCGCCCCCTTCCCTCGTTCGTCCGTCACGGTCGTCCCGGTCGTCGCGTCCGGCGCGTTGGATGTGTCCGTCGCGTCCGGCGCGGTGGACCGCGCGTCGGGGCGCGGCCGCGTGGCGAGTGTAGGGAAGCCGGGCCGAGCGGGGCGACGGGTTTTACCGGACGGCTTCGACCGGGTCCCAGCGGACGGCTCCAGCGGCTGCGGCGGGTGTTACGGGGCCGCGGTGCCCGGCGCCGTGAAGCGCAGTACGGGTTCGGACCAGCCGTCGTCGTCCACCCCGGCGTCCAGGGCGGCGCCGATGGCCCGTTCCTCGTAGCCGAAGTGCGAGTCCATGATGGCGGCGAGGCCGTCGAGTTCGCCGCCGATCGCCTGCAGGTCGGCGCCGGGGGTGGTGGCGGCCTGGTCGGCGAGGTGGCGCACCCGGGCGAGGATGTGGGTGATGAGGCCGTGGTCCTCGACGAGTTTGTCGATGGTGGGGGCCAGGTCGGGGCGTTCGCGCAGGAGTTGGGCGAAAAGTCCGCCGTCCTCGCCCTCGTGGTGGTTGGTCAGGGCGGTGCAGAAGGCCAGGCAGTGGGTGAGGAGGCGGTCGTCGCCGTCCGGCTGGGGGCGGCCGAGGCCGGCGCGCAGGTCGGCGAGGCGGCGGCGCAGGTCCTGGTGCGCGTCGGACAGTTGCCGGCTGAGAGCGGCCGTACGGCCGTGGGAGGGGGAGGCCACGGGGGTGGTCCCTTCGGTCGTGCACCTCCATGCCTGACGCAGTCCGTCACCGGCACGCGATGCCGGTGACATTCGATCATGTGCGGCGGCCGACGGGCAAGGAGGTTTCGGTGCGGGGGGTTTCGGTGCGGGGGTCGTCTGCGGGGCGCCGTGAGCGGGGGCGCGGGCGTGCGAGCAGGATCCCGGCGGCCACCAGGGCCAGGCCGATCGCCTGGCGTGTGCCGAAGGGGTCGCCGTCCAGTGCGGTGCCCAGCAGCACGCCGGTGAGCGGGTTGAGCAGTCCCAGCAGGCCGACCGTGCCGGCGGGCAGGTGACGCAGTCCGGCGAACCAGCAGGTGAAGGCGAGCGCGGTGGCGACCACGGTGGTGTAGCCGAAGGCGAGCAGGGTGGCGGCGTCCATGGGCGGGGGCGCGCCCTCGACGGCGGCGGCCGGCACCACCAGCAGCAGGGCGCCCGCGGTCAGCTGCCAGGCCGTGGCGGTGAGCGGGTCGGCGCCCTCGCGCCAGCGGGCGGCCAGCACGTAGCCGACGCAGGAGACCCCCATCGCCGCCGCCGAGGCGGCCAGCCCGGCCCAGCCGATCCCCCGGCCCGGCGCGGCCAGCGCCAGCGCCACCCCGGCCAGCCCCACCACCGCGCCCGCCAGGTGGGCACGGCGCGGGCGCTGACCGGCCAGCGCCCAGGCGGTGAGCAGCATCGCCAGCGGGGAGGCGGCCATGACGGTGGCGGCGGCGCTGGTGGGCAGCAGTTGGGAGGCGAGGTAGAGCAGGACGAAGAAGGCGGCGGTGTTGAGCAGTCCGAGCAGTGCGCTGCGCCACCACCAGGGGCCGCGCGGGCGGCGGCGGGCGACGGCGAGCAGCAGTAGGCCGGCGGGCAGGGCGCGCAGGGCGGCGCCCCACAGGGGGCGGTCGGCGGGCAGGTGGGCGTGGGTGACCCAGTAGTTGGCGCCCCAGGCGATGGGCGCGAGAGCGGTGAGCACGACCCACCGCGTAGTGGCTTCCATGGAAGACAATATAGCTTCCAGGGAAGCTACCGGGATAGGGTGGGCGCATGCCCAACCAGTCCATCCAGCCCGACCAGCCCAGTCAGCCCGACCAGCCCGCGGACCGCGTCGCCCGGATCCAGGCCCAGTGGCGGCGCGAACGCCCCGACCTCGACGTCGCCCCGCAGGCCGTCATCGGGCGCCTGCACCGCCTGGCCGCGCGCCTGAGCGCCGAGCTGGCCCTGGTCTACCGGCAATACGGCCTGGGCGAGGGCGAGTTCGACGTACTCGCCGCACTGCGCCGCGCCGGCGCCCCCTACGAGCGGGCCCCCGGCGAGCTCGCCGCGCACACCATGGTCACCACCGGGGCGATGACCAAACGCATCGACCGCCTGGAACGCGCCGCACTGGTGACCCGCCGCCCGGCCGCCGACGACCGGCGCGGGCGCGTGGTCGCCCTCACCGACGCCGGGCTGCGCCTGATCGACGAGGCGTTCACCGCCCACATGCGCAACGAGCACCGCCTGCTGGCCCACCTGAGCACCAAGGAGGCCCGCACCCTGCAGGACCTGCTCACCGCCTGGCAACACCGCCTCGACGGCGCCGAAGGCGGCGGCGAGGGCGGCGGCGAGGGCAGTGCCGCCGGGAACGCCGGAGGCGGCGCGGGGTGAGGTTCGAGGGAGCCCGCACGGCGGGCCGGACACCCGGGGGGCGGGCCGCCGCGAGGGCCCGCGGCCGGGCCGGATGCCCCACCCCGCCGTGCCCGCCCGTACCCGAACGGTCTACCGTTCCGGTATGCACACCGACCAACGCCCGTGGGACGTCCTGCTGATCGGCGGCGCCTCCGGCCTCGGCAAGAGCCGCGCCGCCGCCCGCCTGCGCGCCGAACACGGCGCGTTCGTGGTCGAGTTCGACGACGTCGTGGCCGCCCTGCAGGCCGCCACCACCCCCGCCGGCCACCCCGGCCTGCACCATTTCACCACCGTGCCCGACCCCGACGCACTCGGCGCCGACCGCGTCCTGGAACTCCAGATCGCCACCGCCCACGCCCTGGACGACGCACTGCTCGGCGTCGTACGCAACCGCCTCACCGTGGACGTACCCGCCATCGTGGAAGGCGACTACTTCACCCCCACCGCCGCCACTCGCGCCGCCGCCGAAGCCGCCGCACAGGGCCGCTGCGTGCGCGCGGTCTTCCTCCACGAACACGACCCGCTGCGCATCGGCGCCAACTACGCCGACCGGGAACCGCAGACCGGCCCGCAGCCCGAACGCGCCGCCGTCAGCGCCCGCTACAGCACCTGGCTCGCCGACCAGGCCCGCGCCCACGCACTGCCCGTGGTCGACTGCCGCCCCTACGCCACCCTGCCCGAACGCCTGACCGCCGCCCTGACCCGACCCCTGGCCTGACCCCAAGGCGGGCGGGACGGGGGCGGGCGGTCTGGACGGGCCCGCGGGTCTACGGGCCCGCGGGTCCGGCCGGTGTCATGCCGCCAGTGCGTCCTCGCGGTTCGAGACCAGCCCGGTACCCGGGTCGCTCCGCACCGCCGGCCGGGTGTGCCCGGTGTCGGGGGCCGGTGCCCCAGGTCAGGGCGAGCGCGGTGAACAACTGACCGGCGCCGCAGTCGTGGTAGCGCACCTCCCAGCGGGTGGGCACGTCCTGGGCGCGCAGCACACCGTCGGCATGGTCGGCCTCCCCCAGGCGGCCGGCCGCCGGCGCAGGTCCTCGGGGAGGCAGCGGACGCGCAACTGGTCGCCGAGGTCGGCGGCGGCGTCGACGGCGTCGATTCAGGCGCCGTCGAAGTCGGCCACCCGGTCCGCTGCGGAGCCGGGGCCGTTGCCGCGTACGGCCTCGCCCGTGCCGTGGGGCACGGCACCTTCCCCCTCGTCGGGGCCGGGGGCGCGCTCCCGCCCCCGGCCGGTCGGTCGACCTGACCGGACCAACGAGCCGCCCCGACGAAGGTTGCGGCCCGAACCGTCCTCCCCCGCCGACCGGTGTCCGCGCCCGGCACCGGGCCGTCCGGTGTCAGTCCGGTGCCTGCCGTCCGTCGTCGTAGGCGGTGCGGGCCGCGAGCACCTGGGGCATGTGGCGCTCGGCCCAGTCCTTGATCTGCCGCATGAGCGGCAGCAGGTCGCGCCCGAGGCCGGTGAGCGCGTAGTCGACGCGAGCCGGCACCCCGGCGGTGACGGTGCGTTCGAGCAGGCCGTCGCGTTCCAGGGCGCGCAGGGTCTGGGTGAGCATCTTCTCGCTGACCCCGGCCAGGCGCCGGCGCAGGTCGCTGTAGCGCAGCGGCCCGTCGGCGAGGGCGTTGACGACCAGGCTGACCCACTTGTCGCCGATCCGGTCCAGGAGCTGGCGGGCGGGGCAGTGGGCGAGGTAGGCGTCGTAGTGGGCCGCCTCGGCGGCGCGGCGCTGGGCGGCGGTGGTGGTGGGCACCGGAGCGCTCTCCTTTCCGTACGGTACGCACCTTCGGGTGCGTCCTTCCCAGAGGAGAGTAACTCTCCTTAGGTTGGGCGCAGTTGCCGGGTTGTGAAAGGGGTGTGGGCGGTATGCGTGCCGTGGTGGTGCGGGAGTTCGGCGGTCCCGAGGTACTGGATCTGGTGGAGGTGGCACTGCCACAGCCCGGGCACGGGCAGGTACGGGTGCGGGTGGCGGCGGCCGGCGTCAACCCGGTGGACGCGGTCACCCGCTCGGGGGCGCTCGCCCGGGCCGGGCTGATGGCGCCCCGGGCCGTGACCGGCATCGGCTGGGACGTGGCCGGGGTCGTCGACGCCCTCGGCGCCGGCGTGACGCGCTTCACGCCCGGCCAACGGGTGGTGGGCCTGCGCGACCTCCTGGACACCGACCTCGGCACCTACGCCGAACACGTCGTACTGGACGCCGACGCCATGGCCCCCGCCCCCGCCGGAGCAAGCCTGGAACAGGCCGCGACCCTCCCGCTGGGCGGCCTCACCGCACTGCAGGCCCTGGACCTGCTCGACCTGCCGGCCGGCGCCACCGTCCTGGTCACCGGCGCGGCCGGCCACGTCGGCGGCTTCGCCGTCGAACTGGCCGCCCTGCGCGGCCTGCGGGTGGTCGCCCTCGCCGGACAGGACGACGAACACCTGGTACGGCGACTGGGCGCCGAATGGTTCGTACCACGCACTCACCCCGACATCGCCCGCGCCGTACGGGAATCGGTACCCGGCGGAGTCGACGGCGCGATCGACACCGCCCTGCTCGGCGTCCGCGCCCTGGCCGCGGTACGCCGACGCGGCGCCTTCGTCGCCGTCGCGGCCGACGCCGCACCCACCCCCCTACGCGGCATCCGGGTCGCCAACGTGTGGATCACCGCCGACGGCGAGGCCCTCGCCCGCCTGTCCGCCCTCGCCGGCGACGGCCACCTCACCCTCCGCGTCGCCGACACCCTCACCCTCCACCACGCCGCCCATGCCCACCACCGCCTCGAAACCGACCGCCTGCGCGGCCGCCTCGTCCTCACACCCTGACCGGCCCCGCAGGACGAGAACAAGCCCGCCCCCTGGACCAGGCACGGCCCCACCCCCGCCTCCAAGCCGCAGCGCTACGCGCGGTGCGCAGCGCACCGTACGCCGCGCACCGCCGGGCCCCCGAACAGCCCGGACAGCCGGACAACTCAGATGGTTCGGGCGGCCTCGGGCGGCCAGCGTGCCGGTGCCCTGTGGCGGCGGGCAGGCCGGCCGCGAAGCGCGCGCCGCGCCGGGCGGCCCCGCCCCCGGGCCCGGCGAGGGGAGGCCGGGCCCGGTCCGCCCTCCTACCGCGGGCCGTCATCCGCAACCGCCGTGGTGGTGGCGGCGGGTTGGCCGGGCTGTCCGCACGGCGTGCACCTGCGACTACCTCACCGGCGTCGAGCTGCGACTGGGGATCCACGAGGGCCTGCAGGTGGTAGAGAACCAGAACTCCGCCAACCAGGGCCGCTTCTACGGCAACGACGGCGACCCGGCTGGCTCGGACCAGGAGAGCCAGAAGGCCGGCACGCTCGCACTGCACCTGTTCCAGTCCACCCTGGTCCACGTCAACACCTGCTGATGCAGCAGGTCCTGGCCGACCCGAAGTGGGCCGACCAGCTCACCGCCGCCGACCGCCGGGCTTGTCGCCGCTGTTCTGGACGCACGTGAACCCGTACGGCCGGTTCGAACCCGACATGAACAGCCGTCTCGATCCCGGTCCCGCCACGGCCCATCCCCGTCCCATTGAACGGGTGAACCTCAGCCGGTAGCCGCCGGATGACGTCGGCTACCGGCTCAACCGCAGTCCGCGGGAGGTCAGTCGGTGTCCGTCGCGGCCAGTACGGCCAGGCGCCGACGGTCCGGTGCCAGGGCGGCCAGACCGATGTCCCAGGCCACTTGTTCGAACCACTTCGTGTCGGCGCCGAAGCCGTGCCAGACGCAGTCCCGCACACGGGCTTCGGCCTCGCCCGCGGTGGCGCCTTCAGGGCTTCCGGCCAGCGCGGCCAGGGACTGCCAGGCCGCCAGTCGGCCGTAGGCGCCATAGGAACCGGAGTTGTACGCCCCTCCCGTCGACGCCGCCGCGAAGAGCACTCGCCATGCCTGGGCCGGCGGGCGGACAGCGACCGACGGAGCCGTCTTCCTCCCCACCCCGCCCAGACACTCCAGTCCCAGGGTCAGCAGCGCACCCGGGACCAGCCGGGCGTCCAAGGGCTCGGCGAAGTCGAACACCCGTGCCTCGATGCGTCCGTTGGACTCTTCAGCCCAGTTCGCCACGGCCTTGGCCATCGCCGTGGCAGAGGCTTGTGTCGTCGTCTCCTCCGCCGACGGCACACGCGCGCTGCTGATCACCGCCGGTTCGCGGCCCTCCGACGGCCCGTACGGCATCGAGTGGCCACTGCCCCGGATGCTGTAGCTCGGCAGGTCCGCGGTTCGTTCCATGTCGGACAGGGTCAAGGGAAGCCAGCCCAGCGGGTGGTGACTCCAATGCGGTGATGTCGCCCAACCCGCGATCCCCGGCGTCTCCTCGACGACCACACCCCTGAGGACCAGCTCGTGGACCAGGCAGGCCCGGAGCTCCTCCGAAGCACGGCCGGTGAACGCCGCGGCCAGGTCCGTCGCCTCGTGGCTGGAGGCCAGCAACGAGGCGGTGTAGCGATCCAGTTTCGTGCTGGCGACCTCAGCCGAGGAGACCAGCCGCAGCGCTTGGGCGACATTCTCGGGACCTGTGGTGGTGGCCAACAGCCGAAGCAGATGGTCGAAGACGCTCCTGTACTGCCACATCTGCCCCCCGGCGCCGTGCGCCCTGGCGAGAGCGATGCCAAGGTCCGCAACGAAGGCGGCATCCCCCTGCGCGGCCCGGCCCTCGGCCACCGTACACACGCCGGTGACATCCTTCAGGTCCGGCAGCCCCGTCACGATCTTCTGTATCTGATCAGCCACGGCCCTGAGCCTACGCATCCGACCGCCCCAACTCCTCTCATGAACGGTCCTCTCCGGGAGGACGACCAAACGGTCCCCTGAGGGCCTCCCGGCCGCCCGCTCTCACGGCCCCCCGCGACAAGAACTTCTCCGAGAAGATCACCACCCGCATCCGGGGACGCTGGCCGGCGACCGGGGCCCTGACCGGCGACGACGGACCGGAACCCCACCAGGCAACCCGGCACCCACCCCGCCGCGCACGCGGCACCCGACGACCCGGGCGACCGACCGACCGACCACGCTGCTCTGGAAGAAGACGTGGCTGACGGCTCCGGATGCCGTCTTGCCGAACACCTCCAACCGGCCGTCCTGGTCGGCGCCCACCACCGGGTCCGTCACCAGCGCACGACCGAGCCGGCTCCAGTACGACCAAGTGCCGTCCGACGCCACCTGATGGAGGTCCAGCACGCCGGCACCGACGCACCGGGCGCCGCATAACCTGCCACAGGACCCGCGGAGACCGCGGTACAGCGGACCGCGGTGCGCGGTGGTGAAAACGCGGTGCGCAGTGGGGCCTCGCTGGGCACACTGGTTCGATGATCACCGACCACTGACCCCTGCGGGGCCTGCGGGTGGCCTCGCCCCGCCTGGAGCTGCGCCTGCCCACCGAGGACGAACTCGCCGAGGTCGCCGACGTCGCCGCGCGCGGCGTCCACCCGCCCGAGGACCGCCCGTTCCTGACGCCGTGGGGCGAGCTGGCGCCGGCCGAACGGGCCCGGCACGTGATGCAGCTGCACTGGCGGCGACTGGGCCGCTGGAGCGAGCAGGACTGGGCGCTGAACCTGGTCGCCTTCCACGAAGGGTGCCCCGTGGGCATCCAGGACATGCGCGCCAAGGAGTTCGGCGTGCGACGCGAGATCGTCTCCGGATCCTGGCTCGGCCTGGAGCACCAGGGCAAGGGCCTGGGCACCGAGATGCGCGCGGCGATGCTCCACCTGGCCTTCGCCGAGCTCGGCGCGCAGTCGGCGACCTCCCTGTCCTTCACCGACAACCACTCCTCGCTGGCCGTCTCCCGCCGGCTCGGCTACCACGACGACGGCATCGACCGCGACGTCCTGGACGGACGGGTAGTCGTCTCCCAACGACTGCGCCTGACCCCCGAAGCCTGGGCCGAACACGCCCGTACCCCGGTCACCGTCACCGGCCTGACCACCGCCTGCCGCACCCTCTTCGGCCTCCCCCACTGACCGTCACCCACCAACGGCCCACGGCCCACGGCCCGCAGCCGCCCACGCCACAGCACCTCCGCCCGGCGACCCGGCTTACGGCCAACACACCCCACACACAGCGACCCGCGACCACAGCGGACCGTACGCAGCACAGCCCCCGGCGGGCAGAAGCCAAGCCGACCCGCAGGGCCAGGACACAACGCCGAACCCACCACAGACCGAACCCCCACCCCACAGCCCCGACATTGACGCCCGCCCCCGCCGCACAGGAAGTCGGACCCGCCGACTTCCTGTGCGGCGGCGCCGTGCGGCCAGGGCCAAGTGCAGCGGCCGACCCGCGCCACGCCGGTGCCGCCGACTTCCCGCTCCCCACGGCCCTGATGACCACAGCCGGCACACGAGGGGATTTCAGAGACGAGGATTCGCTACTCGGTCGTGGCCGATGCTTCCCGCTCCCTCCGGCGCCACTCGTACCCTGAGGCGCGCCGAGTAACCAGCACCACGACTCGTACTCGTCGACGGGTCCCACCCGGTCGGCGCCGTCGATGCAGCGCGGATCGTTCCGCTCGGCCAGTCCGTGGACGGCCCAGATCCGGGTCTGCTGGTCCTCGTCATCGAGCAGATCGGCCAGGGTGTCCCCGAGGGCGGGTTCCGGATTCAGGCTGTACGCGAGCCGGTGGCCGGCGGCTTGGCGAACGGAGGAGTCGGCGTCCCGGGCCAGTGGAAGCAGGGCGTTCAGCCCGCGACGACTCGCCAGCCTCTCAACCGGACAGGTCACGAAGTCGCACTGGAGCACCAACGCCACGACAGCGAAGGGAACTTGCTTCCTCCGCACAGGAAGTCGGACCCGCCGACTTCCCACTCCCCCACGGCCCGGCAGCGGCCGCTCCGGCGAACGCACCAGCAGCGGGCCGGGCGCAGCGCGGCCCGCTGGGGCGGGAGGCGAGCGGCCCGCAGGGCCGGGCGCGACGGCGGATCCGCTGGAGGCCGAGACGGACTGTGCGGCAGGCGCGTCGGGCGGCCGCAGCCGTCCCGCCCGGGGCGGGCGCTGCCTACGGTGCGGGGGTCGCGGCCGCGGTGAGGAGTGCGTCGAGCAGTCCGGGGAAGCGGGTGTCGAGGTCGGTGCGGCGCAGGCTGACGAGGCGGTTGCGGCCGGCGACGCGGGTGGTGGTGACGCCGGCCTCGCGCAGGACCCGCATGTGGTGGGAGACGGTCGACTTGTGGAGGTGTTCCAGGCCCAGGCCGCGTGGGTCGCAGGAGTGTTCGCCGCCGTCGGCGTAGCTGAGCAGCAGGGTCATGCGCACGGGGTCGCCGAGGGCGTGCAGGACGGTGACGAGGTCGATGTCGGCGGTGGCGGGCTGGGGAAGCCGTTCGTCGTCGTGCATGGCGCGCGCTCCTGGGGGCCGGGGGCGGGGACAGTGAATGGTTTGACAATCATCCACCCATCCCCGATTGTTTGGCGAGTGTCCAACTGTTGCATGCTTGTCCAACAGTTTCGTCCGTTCGACGACGCCACGCCCAGTCCAGTCCGGCCCAGTCCAGTGCCGCCCCGTCCCATCCCGTTCCGTCCCACGATCCGTTCCTGCACCCCGGGGGGTCCCGCCGTGCCCGTACGTCTACTCCTGCTCGCCCTCGGCACCTTCGCCGTCGGCACCGACTCCATGGTCGTCGCCGGCATCCTCGGCCCCGTCTGCGCCGACCTGGGCGTGTCGGTGCCCGCCGCCGGCCAGCTCGTCACCGTCTTCGCCCTCGCCTACGCGCTGCTGGCCCCGGTGCTGGCCACGCTCACCGCCCGCTGGCCGCGCCGGCGTCTGCTGCTGACCGCGCTGGCGCTGTTCAGCGCCGCCAACGCGCTCAGCGCGCTCGCCCCCACCTTCGGACTGCTGCTGGCCACCCGCGTGCTGGCCGCCGCCGGCGCCGCCCTCTACACCCCCACCGCCAACGCCGTGGCCACCACCCTGGTCGCCCCCGAACGGCGCGGACGGGCACTGGCCACCGTCCTCGGCGGGATGACGGTGGCCACCGCACTCGGCGTACCGCTGGGCACCTGGGTGGGACGCACCGACTGGCGGCTGACGATGTGGCTGGTCACCGCACTGGGCCTGGCCGCACTGACCGGCCTGGCCCTCCTGCTGCGCGACCTGCCCGCCCCCACCGCCGCCCCCACCCTGAAAGCCCGCCTGGCCCCACTGCGCCGGCCCCGCGTCCTGGGCGCCGCGGCCACCACCCTGGTGTTCTTCCTCGCCTTCCAGAGCGTCTACATCTACCTGGCCACCGCCGTGAAGAGCGCCACCGGCGGCGACTCCGGCCGGCTCAGCATCATCCTGGCGACCTGCGGCGTGATGTCGGTGGCCGGCAGCTGGCTCGGCGGACGCCTGGTGGACCGGATCGGCGTGCGCCGCGTCCTGCTGACCGGCTCCGCGCTGGCCGCCGGGGCCTTCACCGCACTGCCCTGGCTCGCCCTCACCATGCCGGGCGCACTGGTCTACGCGACCGTGGTGCCCCTGGCAGGCTGGGCCGTGTCAGTGGCACTGCCGCACAAGCTCGCGACCATCGACCCCCACAACGCGCCCCTGCTGATCTCCCTCAACAGCAGCGCCCTCTACCTCGGCACCGCGGCCGCAGGCCTGGCCGGATCCACCGCCATCACCGTCCTGGGCGAACGCTGGTTCCCCCTCGCCGCAGCCGCCCTCGCCCTGACCGCATACGCCGTCGCAGCCACCACCACCCGCGACGAACACCCCCGACGAACCCCGACGCCACGACCCACCCAGCCCACCCACGCCTGAACCGCCACCCACACCCGCACCCGCACCGACGCCCGTGCCCCGGTCCGGCAGTCTGCCGGACCGGGGCACGGGGCGCCACGAGCAGGAGGTTCAGCCCCGCAGGACCTCGCCGACCAGCGCACGGGCCTCCTCCTGCACCCGGGCGAGGTGCTCGTCGCCGTGGAAGGACTCGGCGTAGATCTTGTACACGTCCTCCGTACCCGAGGGCCGGGCGGCGAACCAGGCGTTGGCCGTACAGACCTTGATACCGCCGATCCGGGCACCGTTGCCGGGAGCCTCCGCCAGGACCGCGGTGATCTCCTCCCCCGCGATCTCCCCCGCCCCGACCCGCTCCGGCGACAACCGCGCCAGACGGGCCTTCTGCTCACGGTCGGCCGGGGCGTCCACCCGGGCGTACGACGGCGCGCCGTGACGCTTCGTCAACTCGCCGTAGTAGGCGCTGGGAGAAGCGCCGGTGACCGCGGTGATCTCCGCGGCCAGCAACGCCAGCAGGATGCCGTCCTTGTCCGTCGTCCACACCCCGCCGTCACGGCGCAGGAACGACGCACCCGCGCTCTCCTCACCACCGAAACCGATCGAACCCTCCAACAGGCCGTCGACGAACCACTTGAAGCCGACCGGCACCTCCACCAGCGCACGGCCCAGGTCCGCGGCCACCCGGTCCAGCATCGAGGAGGACACCAGCGTCTTGCCCACCCCCGCGTCCCCGGGCCAGTCGACGCGGTGGCGGTACAGGTAGTCCACCGCCACCGCCAGGTAGTGGTTGGGGTTCATCAGACCCCCGTCCGGAGTGACGATGCCGTGCCGGTCCGCATCCGCGTCGTTGCCGGTCGCGATCGCGTACTCGTCCTTACGCCCGATGAGGGACGCCATCGCCGCCGGAGAGGAACAGTCCATCCGGATCTTCCCGTCCCAGTCCAGCGTCATGAACCGCCACGTCGGGTCCGTCACCGGGTTGACGACGGTCAGGTCCAGACGGTGCACCTCCGCGATCCGCGCCCAATAGGCCACCGACGCGCCGCCCAGAGGGTCGGCACCGATCCGCAGACCCGCCGCCCGCACCGCGTCCAGGTCCAGCACCGAGGGCAGGTCCTCGACATAGGCACCCAGGAAGTCGTAACGCCCCGTCGTGGCCGCGGCCAGCGCCCGGGCGTACGGAACCCTCCTCACCCCCCGCATGCCCTCGCGGATCAACTCGTTCGCCCGGTCCTGGATCCACCCCGTCGCCTGCGAACCCGCCGGCCCACCACTGGGCGGGTTGTACTTGAAACCCCCGTCCCGCGGCGGATTGTGCGACGGCGTCACCACGATCCCGTCCGCCAACGCGCGCGGACTACGCCGATTGTGCGCCAGGATCGCGTGCGACACCGCCGGCGTCGGCGTGTACCCGTCCCCCGCGTCGACCAACACCTCCACCCCGTTGGCCGCCAACACCTCCAACGCCGTCACCTTCGCCGGCTCCGACAGCGCGTGGGTGTCCGCCCCCAGGAACACCGGACCCGCGACCCCCTGCCCCGCCCGGAACTCACAGATCGCCTGTGTCGTCGCAGCGATGTGGTCCTCGTTGAACGCCCCGTCCAACGACGAACCCCGATGCCCGGACGTCCCGAACACCACCCGCTGCCCCGGCTCCTGCGGATCCGGCGCCAACGCGAAATACGCCGTCACCAACCGCGCCACATCGACCAGATCACCGGACTCCGCCAACTGCCCAGCCCGCACGTCCGCCATCAGCCAACTCCCAACCCAAGATCACAACCCACCACACACCACCACCCCACACTCACCGATCGTAACCACACACCACCCCACACCGAACCGAGCAACACAGACCACGACCGACACCGAGCCCCTGCCCGGCACCGAGGGCGACGGACACGAGGCCCGCACGAACACCGCGGACGACGGCGGGCGCGGGGCCTCAGCCGGGCAGCCGCTGGCGGTGGGCCGCCAGCGCGGGGGCGGTGGTGGTGGCGAGGAACTCCGTCACCCGGTACTCGGTCAACCCGGCTCGCACGAACGGGTCGGTGGCCACCAGCGCCTCCATCGCGGCCCGGTCCCCGCCCACCGCGAGGATCACCCCGCCGTCACGCGGCACCTTGCGCCCCGAGGCCAGGAAGGTACCCGCCGCGTAGTGCTCCTCCAGCCACTCGATGTGCTGCGCCAGCACGGCCTCGACCGACTCCAGGTCGGCGGTGTACGTGAGCTCCAGTACGAACATGGCATCCAGGCTAGACCTCGGCCCCCACCCACCCCCGAACACCCCCGCCCGCCAGCGGCGGATGTGGGAGCACCCGGTCGCCGAACTGCTCCGCGCCGACGAACGGGGCGCCGGTTCCACGGCAGTAGGTGATCACCCGATGGTTGCGGTACAACAACCCCGATGTGACGACCGATCGGAGAGATTCTCATATGAGCAGGCCAGGACTGTCACGCCGCGCCCTCCTCACCGCCGCCGCGGCCGGCACCGCCACCGCCGTCGCCGGCTGGAACACCGCCACCGCCGCCTGGGCCACCGAGGCCGGCGCCGACGTCGCCGAACTGCCCGCCCTGGACGGCACGATGACCCTCCAGGGACCGGGCCTGGAACGCTTCACCGGCGACTTCGGCCACCTCGTCACCGCCCGCCCGCGCGCCGTCCTGCGCCCCGCCTCCGTACGCGACGTGCAGCAACTGCTCGCCTTCGCCCGCCGCCACCGCATCCCGGTGGCCGTCAACGGCCAGAGCGGCGACCTCGCCCAGCACGGCGAGGCCGGCCTCGAATCCCACTCCAGCTACGGCCAGGCCAATCCCCGTGGCGGCATCGCCATCGACGCCCGCAGCCTGTCCCGGATCCTCTCCGTGCAGCCCGGACGCGCCGTCGTCGAGGCCGGTGCCACCTGGGCACAGGTCACCGAAGCGGGCCTGGCCACGGGCTGGGTCCCCCCGGTGCTCACCGACTACCTGCACCTGACGGTCGGCGGCACGCTCAGCGTCGGCGGCATCGGCGGCGCCGTGCAGCGCCACGGCATGCAGGTCGACAACGTCCTCGAACTCGACGTCGTGACCGGCACCGGCGAACTGGTGACCGTCTCCCCCACCCGCAACCGCGACCTGTTCCACGCGGTGCTCGCCGGCGGCGGCCAGGCCGCCGTCATCGTGCGGGCCACCCTCGCCCTGGTCCCCGCGCCCGAACGCGCCCACGTCTTCTCCCTGTACTACGACGACCTCGACACCTACCTCGCCGACCAGCACACCGTCATGGCCCAACGCCGCTTCGACCTCCAGGTCGGCGACGTCGTCCGCAGCGAGGACGGCACCCGCTGGCGCTACAAGGCGGAACTCGTCGCGTTCACCGACACCGGGCAGACGGTGGACCAGGCCGCACTGCTGGCCGGACTCCGCCCGGCACACACGGAAGTGGTGGAACAGAGCTGGCGCGACCACGCCTTCCGGGTCGACGCCTTCGCCCAGTACCTGCGCGAGGCCGGCCTGTGGTCACTGCCCAAACCCTGGCTGAGCGTCTTCCTGCCCGCCACCACCGCACGCACCTTCATGGCCCGCGCCGCCGACATCCTGACACCGGCGGACCTCGGAGCAGGCCTGCTGCTGTTCTACCCCTACCAGCGCTCGAAGATCACAGCACCCCTGGCAGTCCTGCCCGAACAGGAAGTCGGCTGGCACTTCGACCTGCTGGCCTTCCCCCCACCCGGCTCGGACACCACCGCCATGCTGCGACGCAACCGACGGCTGTACGACCTCGCCGTCGAACTGGGCGGCAAGCGCTACCTGATCGGCGCGATACCCGCCATGACCCACTCCGACTGGCAGCACCACTACGGAGACCTGTGGCAAGACGTCACCCACGCCAAGCAGCGCTGGGACCCCGCAGGGATCCTGACCCCCGGCCAAGGCATCCACACCTCCTGAGCACCACCCACCCCACCGCCCACCCGCCGAACGGGGTCGACCACCGTCCCGGCCGCCCGCGCGACACACCCGCGCGGGCGGCCCTCGCACCACTCCCTCCGCACCGCCCCCTCACGCTGCCCTTTCGGACTGCCCGCGCGGACACTCCCTCCGGCCTCCGGGCCCTCCGAACCCGGGCACGGGTTCGCTACCCTGCCCCGATGGCCCCCTCCCCCCGCCCCACCCGGCTCACCACACGGCTCGTCGACGGACTCGTCTGCGCCTACGCCCCCACCGCCGACGCCCTGGGCGTGCTGACGCCCGCCACGGCCTTCCACCCCGTCCCCGCAGACGAAGCCCTCGCCCACACCGTCGCCCCCGACCTCACCCGCGCCTACTACACCACCCTCGACGCGGCCGTCTGCGTGACACCCGACGGCACACAACTGTGGCGCTCACGCTTCGAACCCGCCGCCTCCCACGCCCACGGCCACCGGCCCGACTGCCAACTCTCCCCGGACGGGCAGGTGCTGTGGATCTACCGGCCCGACGACATGGCCGGCCGCGGCCGGCCGGACCAGTGGATCGCCGTGGACGCCACCGACGGCACCACCCTCGCCCACGCCGACCTGGACACCGCCGGACACGGCGGCGTGCACCTCGCGCACCCGGCGAGCGGCCGGATCCTCCTGAACGTCGGCGAGGGACAGGACGCCACCACCGTCTACCACGGCTCGCTCACCGACGGCCGCATCGACCTCGTCCGCTACCCCTGGGACGACCGCTGCCTCATCGACGTGTCACCCGACGGACACCACTTCCTGACCGTCGACCACGCCCAGCACGACCTCACCGTCCACACCTTCCCCGACGGCGAAGCCCGATTCACCCTGTCCGCCGCCGACTTCGGCCACGACCCCGACACCACCTGCCTGGAATGGAGCGGCGGCTACCTCGACACCGACACCATCCTCGCCACCCTCGCCGGCGAAGACGAGAACGAAGAGGACTGGTTCCGCCACTACCGCGTCCACGCCCGCACCGGCCACATCCACGGCCCCGTCGACACCCACGCCGCCCACCCGTACGACGTCCGCCCCCTCGGCGACGGCTCCTGGCTCACCGCCGGCCCCACCGGCCACCCCCTGCGCTGGACCCACCCCTGACCCGGACACCGCCACAAACAACCCGACGACGGGCCACCGGCATCCGCACCCACCCGCCCGCCCGCGGGCGCCCCCGGAAGACCCGCCCCACCCGGCGCGTACAGTGCCTCCCGTGCCCGGACAGCGGAAAGAACCCCGACCCCCCGACAACGCGCAACCCGCGACCTACGAGACCGTACGGGCCGCCATCCTGGTCTCACTCGACTACGCCAACCTCGACATGGACTTCCCCCGCATCGTCCACTGGCTCCGACAACTACCCGCCACCGACCGCTACCGCGTCCTGAACGACCTGGAAACCCTCACCACAACCCCCACGCCACGCCAGAACGACGCCACCTACCTCCTCAACGACCTCGGACTACGCCGCGTCCAGTGGCAACAGTCCTGAAACCGCTCCCGGTCCCGTCCCGCTCCCAGAGAGGAGCCGTCGGCCGACGATGAGGTGCGCCGTCTCGGATCGTGATTGACCACGGTATTGCTCTGCCCTGCCACCGCCTCCATGGGGGAACCCCCTCCGCCCCCGGCGCCGTGTTCCGTCGGAAGCGTGTTGTGCGGGTGTCGCGGTGAGCGGGTCGCCCGGATGGGGCATAGTAGCGTCGTGCGCGTGAAGTCACGTGCACCGCGCGGACTTTGGCCATCGAACGAACGGGGGCAAGTGTTGGGAAGGGGTGGTGGGTGTGGGACGGGCACGCGTGGCAGCGCGGATGATCGTGCACCCCGGTGTGGAGGACGTCAGCGTCCAGCAGGTGCTGGAGGCACTCGCTGACCCGGCCCGCAGAACGGTGGTACGCACACTCGCCCACTCGGGAACCGACCTCAGCTGCGGCTCCTTCGACCTTCCCGTCGGGCGCTCGACCTCCAGCCACCACTTCACCGTCCTTCGCCAGGCAGGCCTACTACGCCAGTACTACGTGGGCACCACCAAGATGAACGCCCTACGCAGCGAAGAACTGGAACGACGGTTCCCCGGCCTCCTCGCAGCGGTGGTCGCCGCCGCAGACGCAGAAGCCGCACGCACCGCCTCCAAGACCTGACCCGAGTCCCGCAGGGGCCGAGGCGTAAGCTTGCCGCCCGTGATCAACAGTGGGGGCCAGGACCAGGAGTGGGACAACACGCGCCGGTGGGTCGAGGGACACCTCGCGCCCGGCGAGCGGATCGGCGAGGTCAGCGCGCTCAAGGGCGGGTGGACCTCACGGATGCGCCGCCTGGAGGTGGCCCGCCCCGGCGGCGCGGAGGCCCCCTACACGCTGGTGCTGCGTTCCTTCGTCAAACCCTTCTACCGCCGCCACGCCCCCCAACTCCTGGCCCGCGAGGCCACCGTGCTGCGCCTGCTGGAGGACAGCGCCGTCCCGGCCGCGCGGCTCGTCGCCGTGGACGCCCCAGGGGCGGTGTGCGAGCACCCGTCTCTGCTGATGACCCACCTTCCCGGCAGCGTGCGCCTGGACCAGGACGACGACACCGCCGCCCGTGCCGACCTGCTCGCCGCACAACTAGCCGCCGTGCACGCCCTGCACGTCGACGACAGCCACCGGCCGCGCACCTGGCAGGCGTGGACGGCCCCCGAACGCGTCACCGTACCCCAGGACACCACCCGCCCCGCGCTGTGGGCACGGGCGGTGAAGGCGATCGACACGCCCCCGCCCGCGTACCGGGGATGCTTCCTGCACCGCGACTTCCACCCCGGCAACGTCCTGTTCACCGGCACCGGCCCCACCCTCGCCCTCACCGGCGTGGTCGACTGGGTGGAGACCTCCTGGGGCCCGGCCGACCTCGACGTCGCCCACTGCGCCACCACCCTCGCCCTGCTCCACGGCCCCCAGGCCGGCCTCGCATTCACCGACCGCTACACCGCCGCCGGCGGCCGCACCCTCTCCGAGGGCCGCGACCACCTGTACTGGCGACTCCTGGACACCCTCGCCTTCGCCCCCGACGCCGAGAAGGTCGCCGTACCCTGGCGCGAACTCGGCCGCACCGACCTGACACCTTCCGTCCTGTCCCAACGCCTCGAGGACTACCTGCAGGCCCTCTTCGACCGCTACGCCTGACCTGCCCGGGCTTGTGGGCGGCGGTGCCGGTCGGCGCCGACTGGCTGAAAGCATCATTCCCCGAATGCGGTGTCCGTCCCCGTTCACGGATCGTCGCAGACGGGGACGGCCCCGGGCGGGACGGTTTCGTGGCCCTTCCCGACTACGGGACAAGGACACCGACCTGCTCACGATCCGCACTGACGCCTGCCCGGAGATGACCGAGCTTGCAGGGCTCGTCCGCTCGTTCGCCGAACTTCTCACCCCAGCTCCCGGCAACGACGCCCTACTCGCCGAGTGGATCGCCTCAGCCCGCGCTGCCGGCCTGCCCCACCTGCACTCCTTCAGCAACGGCCTCGAACTCGACCGCGCCGCAGTCGATGCGGCCTCACCACAACGGCCGCGCCGAAGGCGTGAACACCCGCACCAAGAGGATCATGCGCCAGATGCACGGCCGAGCCGGGTTCTCCCTGCTCCGGCGCCGCAGCCTCCTCGCCTGAATCACAGACGGTTACCACCGATTACGGGACAGAGCCGTTCTTTCTACAGACCCTCGTCGGACTCTCCTCGGATCAGCCGGTCTTGACCCAGTCCTGGCAGGCGGTCGTCTTGAAGAGTTTGTCCCCCGCCTTGATGGTGATGGTGGCGGGGCCCTGCACGGTGTCGTTGGCGATGATGGAACCGATTCCGTCGCCGCCGTTGTTGCGTTCCCAGTAGCACATCCCGATGCCACCGGCCTTGGGGCCCTTGCTCTTGTAGGTGCCGGGCTGGACGTCGACGCCGACCTCGTAGCTGCCGTCGCCACCGATCGTCTCGCCCTTGGGCTTGTCCGGCGTGCTCGGCGCCACGGGGGCCGCAGGGGCCTCGGCTGTCATGGTGACGGTGGCGGTGACGGTGGCGGCGGGAAGCGGAGCGGGAACCTTGGCCGCCGCAGCGGGAACGGTGGCCAAGGCAGTGACGGTGGGTGCGGCGGCCGGGGTGCCGCTCTTCTTGTCCCCTCCTCCCGCCGCGCCGACGGCGATGCCGACGATCAGGGCGACGGGGGCGACTACGCGGACCTTTCGGTAGACGGGGCGCTCGGGGGCGTTCTGAACAGGGTGGCTCATGAAGGACGTTCTTCCTCTGAGGGCGGTGCTCGGACAGCGGCGCCACCCTTGCGCATCCCGGGGCGGCGGCGAGGGCATGTGATCGAACCGTGTCACACCAGCAGAGGACTCGTGACGCAACCGGCCTGCCCGACGACGCCGTTGCGGTGCCGGCGCTCCGGCGCGATTCCTCGTTCCTGCGACTCCCGAGCGGTGACCGGACGGTTCGACGGCGTGCGGGACGGGGGTGGAGGCCCTGCAGCGGCGGAGTGCCCGGTCGGGGTGTCGGGCTCAGTCGACGGATTCCCACTGGTCGTCGTCGACGGAGAAGACCTCGGGGTTGCGTCGGAGCCGGTCGCGCTGCCGATCGGTCAGCCGGGCGGCGAACCAGCGGACCTCATCGCACGCCTGCAGCAGGGTGCCGTCCGGTCCGGCGAGCAGTGCGCGCAGATCGCCGTCGTCGGCCACGGCGGCGGAGTACTGGCCCACGATGCGGTGCGGGCCGAGGACGCGGTGGTAGCGGGCGACGCCGCCGACGCAGTCGTGCTCGACGTCCTCGACCTGGCGGTCGCCACGCAGTGGGGCGAGCTGATCCGCGTTCAGGTCCGCCCCCACGATGATGCCGTGGCGCGTCCGGGCGGCGGTGGAGGTGACCCCGTGCCTGGTCAGGGTGTCCAGGACTCCCGGGAAGGTCGGCTCGGCGTGCGGCCGGTATGTGGGGTAGACCAGGAAACCGCGCTGCGACTGCGGCCGCCCCGCCGAGAACAACGGCGCCTCGTACACGCCCGCCACACGGACCACGACTCCCCCAGAGCTCGGTATCGGCACGAGCGTGTGCCGCACGCCCGGCCGGACGGACAAGACTCGCGCACGCGAGGATGGTCGGTGGGTGCACTACTGCGCGTTCCACCGCCAGGCTGAAGCCTGTTTCAGGAGGTCGAGGGACCAGGCAGCGCCGCCGCGCCGGCCGGCCCGGCGGGCTCAGCGGAAGTCGTCGGCGTGGTCGGCGGCCCACTGGGCGTAGGTGTGGGCCGGGGCACCGGTGATCTTTTCGGCGATGGCGGAGGTCACCGCCGCGACGCCGTCGGCGGCGGCCCACTGGCTCACGATCGCGTCGGCCACGACCGGGTGCATCGTTCTGGCGACGTCCGCGCGGGCCTGCTCGTCGGAGATGTGCTCGACCCGGATGTGACGGCCGATCGCCTCGCCGATGTGCTCGACCTGGCGTTGCAGGGTCAGGGACTCAACCCCGTGGACGGTGTACGCCTGGTGCGAGTGGCCCGGTTCGGTCAGGGCGGTCACCGCCAGCGCCGCGATGTCCTTCTCGTGCACCGGTGCCGACTGGGCGAACGGACGGGGAAGGCGGACGACGTTGTCAGTGCGGATCGATTCGGCCCACCAGGTGCGGGTGTTGGTCGCGAACGTCCCCGGCCTGAGGAACGTCCAGTTCAGGCCGGAGCGTTGGACGGACTGCTCGATCGTGCGGTTCAGCCGGGCGACCGGGTGGTCGGCATCGGGGTCCAGGATGACCGCCACCGACGAGAGCAGGACCACCTGCCGGATCCCCGCGGCTGCGGCCGCCGCGGCGACCTCGTCGATGTCGTAGGGCTGCCTGGGGTCGAGCATTCCGTACAGGAACACGCTGTCGGCGCCGTCGAACACCGCGGGCAGCGTCTCGGGACGCCCCAGGTCGGCGACGACTGCGTCGTACCCGGGCGTCGGGCCCGCGACCGGGACCCTGCTGACCGCTCTGACCTGCTCACCGGCGGCCAGCAGGCCGCCGGCCACGTGACGACCGACGTTGCCTCGGGCGCCGAAGACCACCGTCGGCATGATGGGACCTCCTGCTTGTCGTGGACGTGAAGTGCCGTATGGGTACGAATGGTTGTCGATCACCGGTCAGGGCCGGATGTTCTCCAGGTCCGCCAGGAGGCCGGGGTGCCTCGGCTCCCAGCCGAGCGCCTGCCGGGTACGAGTGCTGAGCGCAGGCTGGTCGGCCTTGAAGATCGGGCCGAGCGGGCCGTAGGTCTCCTCCGGCACCGACTCGACCGAAACACCCAGCCGTCGGCCGATGACGGCCGCTATGTCCCGCACCGCATCCCCCTCGTCGGCCACGGCGTGCCAGGCGGTACCGGCCTGCGCCCGCTCCAGGGCGAGCCGGAAGAGGACGGCCGCGTCGAGCGCGTGGACGGCGGGCCAGCGCTGGGTGCCGTCGCCGGGGTAGCCGGAGATCCCGCTCCGGCGTGCGATGTCGGTCAGCAGGCCGGCGAACCCGCCCGCGCCCTCGCGGTGGACCGTGCGCGGCAGGCGTACGGACGTGCTCCGGACCCCGCGGGAGGCCAGGCCCAGGATCGCCGTGACCGTGCGTCCGCGGCCGCCGACCGGCCCGTCGGTCGGCACCGGGTCGGCCTCGGTCGAGGCACGGCCCGGCACGCAGGGCGTGCCCGAGGCGGTGACCAGGGGACGGTCGCTGCCGACGAGTTCCTCGCCGAGGGTGGTGAGGGCGGCGGTCTCCTCGGCGACGTTGCGCGCGAGGGCCTCGGGGCTGCTGAAGTCGTTGCCGAAGGCCAGGTGGACCACCCCGTCGGCGCGGGCGGCGCCGGAGCGCAGGACGTCCAGGTCGGCGAGGCCTCCCCGCAGCGGTTCGGCGCCGGCCGCCTCGGCGGCCCGTGCGGAGGCCTCGGAGCGGGCGAGCGCGAGGACGGTGTGGCCGTGGCCGAGGAGTTCGGCGACGACGGCGGAACCGATCAGACCGGTACCGCCGGTGACGAAGACGCGCATGGAAAACCCTCCGCAAGTGATGGGACTCTTGTCCCATCACCATACAGCGCGACGGGACAAGAGTCCCATCACCACGGGACAAGGGTCCCGTCGCTTATGCTGAACCCATGGGTCGATGGGAACCAGGTGCGCGTGAACGCCTCGTCGTAGCGGCGGTCGACCTGTTCACGGAGCAGGGGTACGACGCCACGACGGTCGCGCAGATCGCCGAGCGCGCCGGAGTCACCAAGAGCACCTTCTTCCGGCACTTCCCGGACAAGCGCGAGCTGCTGGTCGCCGGGCAGGAGACGCTGTGCCGGCTGCTGGCCGAGGGGATCGCCGACGCGCCCTGCACCGCCAGCCCGCTCGAGGCGGTCGCCCTCGGCCTCGAGCGCGCCTCGACCGCCATGGGCCCCGGGAGTCGCGAGCTCGCCCCCCGTCTGAAGGCGGCCGTCGCCGCCAGCACCGAGCTCCAGGAGCGCGACGCCCTCAAGACCGTCGGTCTCGCGGCCGCGATGACGACCGCGCTACTCGCCCGCGGCGTGCCCGGTCCGACCGCGGCTCTCGCGGGCGAGCTGGGCGTCCTCGCTTTCAAACGGGGGTACGCCGAGTGGGCCGAGGACGACCGTGGCACCGAGAACGGGCTCGCCGGGTGCGCCCTGGCGGCCCTGGACGAACTGCGTGCGGCGAGCGCATCACTGGGCTGACCGGACGGGCACCGTCCGGCGCCGGTGCTGTGGACGGAAAGCGGGCCCCGGACCCTTCGGGCTCGCCGCCCTCCCCCACCGAGCCGTTGACGCCGACCTGCTGAGGTTTTCGTGTGGTTGTCGGGTAGTGACAGGTAGTGATCCCTGCGGTATGCCGTTGAAATGCGGTATGCGCAGGGTGGGGGCCTGACCGCTGAGCGGCGGGCGTTTCGTGAACAGGTGCGACTGGAGGCCGTCGGCCGGTTCGAGGCCGGTGACAAGACGGCGGTAATCGCCCGTGATCTGCGGGTCAGTGAGCGGTCGGTGGAACGCTGGCCTGGCGCGACGGCCTGCGGGCAGGCAGCGTCAGCGACCTCGCCGTGTTCTCCTTCTACGCCAACAAGGTCATCACTGCGGCGAGGGCGGGATGATCGTCGGCTCCGGAGACCTCGTCCAGGCCGCGTGCCTGCTCGGCCGACACGGCATCGGCTCCTCCGTGTGGCAGCGGCACGGCAGGCGCCACACCGCCGACTACGAGGTCACCGTGCCGGGCCTGAAGTACACGATGCCGGACGTCACGGCAGCGGTCGGCCTCCAACAGTTCCGGAAGCTCTCCGGGTTCACCGCGCACCGGGCCCGGATCGCCGGGCCGCCTACGACCGGTCCCTGGCCGGCCGTCCCGGCCTGCGGCTGCCGACCGTTCTGGACGGGGCCCGGCACGGCTGGTTCCTCTACCCCGTCCTGATCGACCCGGTCGGCGGCCGCCGCCCTCCTGAACGAGCACGGGATCGGCACCAGCGTGCACTTCAAGCCGGTCCACAGGCTCGCCGCGTACCGCGACCTGGACTGCCACCTGCCCGTCACCGAGCACACCACCACCCGGCAACCGTCCCTGCCGTGCTACCCGGCCATGACCAGCACGGACGTACAGCGTGTCATCGACGCCCTGCACGCCATCTGGACGTGACCGTGCTGGGCCGCCTGTCAGAACACCGGCGGTCGGCCCAGTTTCGCCATCCGCCACACCGTGCTCCACCGCATCGGCCGACGCGGCGGGTACGGCGTGCGTACGCCCTCGAAGAAGCCGGACCACCACGCTTCGAGACCGGACAGCGGCGGTCGGCGGAGCAGCGTGTACAGCGTCCAGGAGGTGAGGTGGACCGGCACGATGGCCGCGGGCAGGTGGCGCTTGGCCGGCCAGACCCGGTTGCGGGCCGTGAGCCGGTAGTAGGTGGTGTGTCGGGCCGGGTCGGTGCGGGGGTGCTGGAGCACCATGTCGGCGCGGTAGTCGATGCGCCAGCCCGCGCCCAGGGCGCGCCAGGCAAGTCCGCCGCCACGGTGGTGGCCTGCCGCGTGCAGGGGGAGCAGGGGAACAGGCTGAGCGGACCGACCGGGGCCCACCAGATCCTTGGCCACGGACCGTCCGCTGCCGGTTCGGCCGTCAGCCCCGGTTCGCCGAGCACGGGCTCCACGACGGTGTTCCACAGCCACACGAGCGTATCGTGGATCGCCTGCTCGGCGGCGAGTCGCTCCTCCGTGAACGCGGTGTGCAGAGCACGTACGTGGTGACGCACGGCCTGTTCGCTCAGGTGCCTCCTTGGACAGGGTGAACACCCGGTAGCGGAACTCACGGACCGGCAACTGATCACCCTCACGGCCGAGACCGTCCAGAAGTCGGAGCATCCACCCGTGGGCGTCGGACTCGCGCAAGGCCGCCCCGTCGAACGCTCAGTTCGGCAGGCCGCCCCGTCGACCATCACCGGCCCGCACACGAGCTGATCCACTGCGCGGTCCTCGACCTGTACGCCCGCAGCGAGCCGACCGACGAGCGGCACCGATACCCCATGGTGCCGAGTCGGTCACCGGCGTGGGCCGTAGTCCCATCAGGCTGGCGCCGCACTCGCCCGAGCGCGAGAACGCGACGAAAGCGCACAGACCGCGCTCGTACGGGCCGGCGATCGCGTGCGCCCGGCCGGGGCCGCCGCCGGCGCGGCCCGTCGCGACGCCGCGGCAGCGAGCGCGGCCGTGCGGGAGGCGGCTGAACGACTGCACCGCCTGGAAGAGGAGAACGGCGCCAGCAAGCAGTCCGGCTGACGCGAACAGTGTGCGATTCGGGGACCGCTTCAGCCTGGGGGCCACCAAGGAACATGAAGCAGTTGGCCGCGCCGTCGAAGGGGCGGCGCCAGTGGGGTCCATCATCGTGCTCGCACTGCTCATCGCCTACATCGTGCGGGTGTGCGTCGCCAAGTCGCGCTCCCAGGACATGCCCACCATCGTCCACGGATTCACCGGCCTGATCGGCGCGCTGGAGCGGTACACCCCCCGCTAACAGGGGGTGCGGGGCCTCGCGGCCCCGCTCCGCTCCCTGCCGCTCAGCCAGGAGGCCGGGAGCATCGCTTCCTCACCCGCCCAGTCCCCAGTCATCCCCAGCCAGGTCGAGGCGCCTGCACCCCAGCCCGCGGTCACGTCCGAACAGGCTGTCGCCCCAGGACCCCCGCAGCCCCCGCCAGCGGTGCCCAGTGAAGCGCCGCCCGGTCATCAGCGACCCCACCGCCCGAATGGCGACCACCAACGCTCCGAGGTTCAACCCGGCGGCGTTGACCCGCATCGAGGCCCTCATCCTCCTGGTCGCCACCCTGGACGTCTCGGAGGCGGAGGCCCGCAGGCAAACCGGCAGGACGCGAGCCGCTCCGCACGCCTGGTTCAGAGTGTCCGACGTGTACGGCTCGCGCCAGCCTCTGCGCCAGGAACTCATCGACCTGGCCGAGGGCCTACCGCCCGACCTGAAGGCCGCCGTACGAGATCGGGAGAAGAAGCTGTACAGGATCTGCGAGCAGTGCGAGGAACCGAAGGTCCCTCCACCAGGCCGGCCAGGTAGACGTCCTCAGCGCTTCTGCTCGAACGCCTGCCGCCAGAAAACCCACCGGCGACGCACTCGGGACACGACGACCAGCTGACCTGAGTAACGAGGACGGTGCCCCAATCGGTCAGGCTGACACGACAGCCCGCTGCCCTCGGCACCGCCATCAGATCCCCGCCCACGGCCGCAGCGGGAATCTGGTGGCATCGGACCGGCCCCACGATGTCGCGGGGCCGGGTCGGCAGTGATCGGGGCGAACACCGCACCGTGGCTCGTGAGCCATTTGTTCTCGGGTTCGCGCAGCCGGTTGTCGTGCCAGCGCAGGATCGCCTCCCGGTCGGCGGTTGCTTCGTCGAGGGCGGCCCGCCCCTTAGTCCTGTCCACCGCATGGCGCGGTGGGACGATGGCAGTGTGGAGCCGCTGTACGACTGGTTGTCCCAGCGGGGTGTGGACACCGGCATGATCCGGGGACTCCCCCGCTGGAACGTGGGCGGGCCGCCGGACGGGGACGGCCGGCCGGACTCGAGTACCGGGCGTCCGGAGGCGGGCGATGCCGAATCGGCGGCAGCGCACGAGCGGCTGGTGGTGCGCATGATGGGGCCGTGCGTTCGGCAGGTGTCCGGGGTCCCGGGCGGCGTGGCGCGGCTGTTGCTGGTGGTGCTGAACGAGGTAACGCAAGCCTGGCAGACCTCGTACACCTTCGACCGGCTGCTGGGCACCTTGCACGGCACCGAGAGGTGCCTGGCGGCTACTGCTCACATCCCCGGTTCCCGGGACGACCACGCGGCGGAGCAGGCCGTCCGAGCGCTGATGCGGAGCCTGGACGCGCAGATCCGCTCGGAGGGGGCCATGACCAGCGGCCTGCTGGACGTCCGGGCAGAGACGGCGGACGAGGCGGCCCTCTGGGCTCGGCGGGCCGTCCGGTCGATGCGAGGTACTTCGCAGCGGTTCCGCCGGACCCACGGTGACGTCATGGGCCAGGTCATGCAGCTGGGGCGGCTGTACGACGGCTGGCAGCGCACGACGGCCGTGGCCACCCGGGCGCTTGCCGCCTTCTACGCCTCGGGAGCCTCGCTGAACCCCGCGATCAAGGCGTTGTACCGGGCCGAGACGGACAAGGTCATCGCAGCCGACGAGGACAGCCTGAGCGAGCTGCGGGCGCTCCGGTACGGCCTGCTCGCACTGCAGGAGCGGGCAGGGGACCGGTGGCTGCGGGTGGGGCGGGGAAAGCTGGTCTACCTCTACCCGTTCGCCGTACGAGGTGTGGAGCCCTCGGAAGTGGTCGAGGCGGTCGGACGGGACGAGGCGTCGCGTGGGAAACGGGTCGGTACCGGCCCGGTCAGGAGGCAGGGCTCGCTCGATCTCGACGATGTGTGGAAGAGCCATGACGGCCTGGGCCGCCGCTACGACGGTGCGCTGGTGGTCATGCCGGACGCCATCGTCCGTGCGCCGGATGGACGGGCGCTGGCCAGACTCGGTGTCCAGGTGCGCCTATCACTGCTGGGAAACCACTACGTGCGGTTCGAAACGGATCTGGCCGACATGTCGGCGGTCGAGTTGTTCGCCATGCTGTTCTGGGCCGGACCGGAGGTCGGGGAGCTGGACATCGGATTCGACGGCACGGGCGGCGGCAGCGCCGGCGGCGTCCGGGCGGACCGTGACCGACCGCGGTGGCCCCGCTTGTCGGCCCTGGCGATGGACCTGGCGCAGGACTCGGTGCCCGCGCGACTGGGGGCGACGCGGGCGGTCGTGCGCCGGCCGGGCCTGTACCAGCTGGTCATGGAGGTGACCGCCGCCTACACAGTCGTCGGCCCGGCCGGCCGGGACCGCTCGGAGATTCGGACGAGCGATCAGTTCGTCTCGGCTGTGGGCGCGCGGATTCTCACGAGTCCGGCGCCGAGCCTGATGGGATCGTTGGCGGAGTGGGGGCGGTTCGCGACCGCACCCCCGGTGACGCCGGAGATCACGGGCACCACCGGGGAGTGGATCCTGCGGACCTGCAACACCACGCTTCTGGTGTCCCTCGGGCTGCCGACCTTCGTCCGGGACTTCTGGGGGTCGATGCTGGAATTCGCCTCCTCCCTGGACGGTTTGCTCGAGGGATGGTCCACCGACCTGGCCGAGCACCACCGGCACGCGAAGGCCAGTGAGGCCGAGGCTGACGCGCTGGGTGCGGATCCCAGCAGCGACGCGCTCAAGAAGCTCTCCGACCAGCTGAACGAGGAGAAGCTGAAATTGGACCGGCTGGCCGTCGACGTCCATGAGAAGAGTTTGCTGCTCCGGTCGCCGTCCTTGCTCGCCTCGCCCTTGGCGGCGCAGCGTCTGGGAGTGCTGCTGGAGGCGTCCGGGTACCAGCACAAGGCCGACGAGTTGTCGCGTTCGATCAGCGAGGTCACCCAGGAGCAGCTGACGGGTGCGATCGAGAAGCTGGCCAGGGAACGGACGGAGAAGGAGAAGAACGACCGCGAGGACGCGGAGCGTCATCAGCGGGCGAAGGTGGACACCTTGCTGATGTTCATCGCCGCGATGAGCGTCGCAGGGCTCGTCCAGGTCGTGGAGGCCGGGCTGGGGCAACACTGGCTCACGTGGGCGGAGCTGGCGGTCTTGGGGGTCGTCGCCATCGCTGGGCTGTTCAGCTGGTACGTGTACTGCGCTTCGAGCGGGCGGTCCGTCATCCCCGGAAGGAAGAACAGGGCGCCGCCCGGCACACCTGGGGTGTGAGTGGGCGGAGGTCTGGGATGTCCACCTGAGCGCGGACGGCCGGTGTCGCCCGCTGTCCCTGGTCGTCACGCCGGGGCAGCGGGCGGATTGTACGCAGTTCGAGCCCCCGTGTTGGGGAAGATCCGCGTCCCGCGGACCGGCTAGAGCTTGTTGCAGAAGTCCGCGTGTGGGCAGGTCGGTATGCGCTCTGACCTGCTGGTTCACCGGGTTCGGGCGAGGTTGTGCATGTGGGCGACGGCCTGCATCGCGTGGTGCAGGCCGTCGCGACGCTGTACATCAGGATGTACCGGTCGTCAGAGGCGGTTTCGCCGTTCTTGCCGGTACACGGGGTGAAGAGCGCGTCGACGGTCGACACGTCGATCTTGATCCCGGCGGTCTGGGCCATGTGCTCGGTGATCTGTTGCGCCCAGACTTGAGCGTCGTTCTTGGATTGCACGGATGGTGTATCGCTTGTGTCGGCGGGGTGGACGGATGAACGTCCACCGAGCGCCGCTAGCAGGAGCGCGGTAGCCATGATTCGCCTGGTGGTGCGGGACGCGCTGGTAGTCATGGTGGTCCTGGTTCGGCGGTCGGCGGTTGGTCTGGCTGGTTCGCCCCGCCGTCCCGCGCGGCCGCCCCGACGACGTAGCTGCCGTAGCTGTGCCCCATCAAGGTCAGGTGCGAACAGAGACCGTTGTCGCCATCAGCCACCCGCAGACCCTTGGTGAAGTTGCGCAAGAGCGGTGCCCCGGCGTCCCCGCGTTCGGTTCCGGCTACGGAGCCGTCCGGCCAGTTCGGCGTCTCGTAGCCCAGCCACGAGACGACCGCGACGTTCTGGCCGTCGGATTCGTCCTCGGCTGCCTTTGAAACACAGGTGTTCCTAGCGCCAGGGATCGAGGGCAAGCTTGCCCAGGGTCTGGCCCGCTTCGAGGTGCCGCAGCACCGCAGGTCCCTCGGCCAGGGGATGCACGTGGGGGGTACCGGGTGGGTACACGCCGTGGGCGATGAGGGCCTCGATCTCGACGAGCAGCGACTGGTAGAGGGACGGGGCCGCGACCGCCAGTGCACCGATGTGCAGACCCTTGACTTGGACCTGGTGGGTGAAGACCAGGTCGTGGGTGGTGAGGGTGGCGTCGCCGGAGGCGGCGCCGAACACGACGATGCGTCCGGTGAAGGGCTTGGCGACGGAGAGGCTGGTCTTGAACGTGGCCTGTCCCACTGATTCCAGGACCAGGTCGACACCGCCGGTCAGGCGGGTGATCTCCTCGGCCAGGTCGGGGCGTCGGCTGTCCAGGACCTCGTCGGCGCCGAGCGCTTTGACGGAGTGATGCTTCTCGGGTGAGGCCGTGGCGATCACGCGTGCGCCGTAGTGGCGGGCGAGGCGGACGGCGGCCTGCCCGACGCCTCCGGCCGCGGCGTGTATGAGGACTGCCTCACCCGCCTTGACCTCACCCAGTGGCTTCAGCGCGGCCAGGGCGGTGGCCCAGTTCAGCACCAGGCCGAGGGCTTCGGCGTCGCTCCAGCCGGACGGCACGGGAAGCACACCCGCGGCCGGCATCGTCATGTACTGCGCGAAGGCGCCCGGTCCGGCTCCGACGACGTGGGTGCCGAGCGGCAGCGGAGTCTCGACGCCCGGGCCGGCCCCCGCGATCTCGCCGGCGGCCTCGAAGCCCGCCACGTAGGGTGCCTGTGGGCCTCCTCCGTAGGTGCCGTGGGTCTGCATGACATCGGCGAAGTTGACCCCGGCGGCGCCGACGCGGATCAGGTACTCGCCGGGCCCCGGGGCGGGGCGGCGGTGATCGGTCGTGAGAGCCAGGTCCTTCGGTCCCCGGTGTGAGTGCTGGACCAGTGCTCGTACGGTCTGCTGCTTGTTGATCTCCATGCGCCGAAGGTAGGAACCTGACACTTACGTCAAGGTCAAGCGGCTGTCAGAGATCAGTACGGCGGGCCTCTCGCAGGTAGGCGTCGAGTGCCGCCTGCTGATCGCTGAGCACGGCGATGCGGGCCGCGAGCCGATCGCGATGGCTCTGCACCTCGCGGAGGAACTCCGCGCACACCACATCGGTGCCGGCATCGGGCCCGTCGGTGAGGCCGGGCAGGACTTCCCTGATCAGCCGCACGGGCAGCCCGGACTCCAGCAGCGAGCGGATGACGAGCACCCGGTCGATGGTGGACTGGCAGTAGTCACGGAACCCGTTGCTGAAACGGCCAGGGACGATCAAACCCTCGTCCTCGTAGTGCCGCAACGATCGCGCACTCACGCCGCTGACTCTGGAAGCATCGCTGATCTTCATACATGCAGCCAACGTCCAAGGGCACAGCAGACTTCCGGCATTCGCTGCGACGAGTCGAAGACCTGCTCAGGCGTCAACGACCTCATGCCCCGCAACAGCTGGACCGCCGAGCGTCTCGGCGGGGATCGGCCGTTCGCCTCGGTCGAGGACGCCGAGATCGGCGAGGCGCTGGAGCTTCTGTGGGGCCGCTCGACGGTGAACACCTGGAACGCCCGTCGCGGCGCCGTGCTGTCCTGGGACGGGCTGGTGCTCCGAGCACGGGTACGAGAGCCCGACGGTCCCGCTCTGGGCGAAGGGCGCCCGGACCAAGGCCCGCCGCCGGGGCCAAACCCGCGAGGACTACGTGCTGGAGACGGTGTACTGGGACGCCGGCACCGCCCGGCTCCTGCGCGGCCGTACCCGCGGGCCGGTGTTCGTCACCCACCGCAAGCCCGGCCCGGGGAAGATCGTCAGCGCGCGCGACGTCTGCCCGGACACCGGGCTCACGCGGCTCTCGTACGGGCAGGCCCGCAGGCTGCTCGACGAGCACACCGCCGTGCACGGGCCGGGGACCGCCTGGGATCTACACGAGTACCGCAGCTCCTCCCTGACCCACCTCGGTGAGCAGGGCGCCTCCCTGCTGATGCTGATGGCGAAGTCCCGGCACAAGAAGCCGGACAACGTCCGCCGCTTCTTCAAGCCGTCCCCCGAAGCGATCGCCGAGGTCACCAGCCTCCCCGCCCCAGGCGACGCACCGGTGCAGGCCCTGTGATCCTGCCGGGCGGCGGCTTGCTGACCAGCGGCGTTGTCAGAAGAGGTGCGTATGCTCCGGAGGACCTTCGGGCGACGTCTGAGGCGGTGAGGGAAGGGGACTGGGATGGGCTGGTGGGACAGGAAGCCGGAAGAGCGCGCACGTTGGGTGCTCGATCCTCTGGTGGCGGTGGGGCCGCTGCGGTTCGGGATGGACCACGACGAGGTGAAGGCGGCCCTGGACGGCGAATGGAACGGCGGCGGACAGCGCACGGCCGACGGATGGCGCTGGACTCCGTACGACGGCGGTTGCGTGACTGCCGTCTACGACCAGGACGGCTGCTTGGCCGCGGTCGGGATCGATGCCAGGGGAGGCCCGTTCGTCCGGCTCGACGACGTCGAACTGATCGGGCAGGTCCCCTCCGAGGCCCGCGCCGGGATCTTGGGCCTCGCGGCCCGGCGGGGGGCCGCAGTGGGGACGAACCGCAGCGGGGATCCGCAGATCGCGGCGTGGGGCGTCTCCATGTCCACCGAACAGGAGTGGGGGCGGCTACCCGATGGACACGTCGGGCGGAAGGACGCCGTGGTCACCACTGCCCTGTTCACCGCCCCCGGAGTCGCCGACGACAGGGCCGCCTCCGTCATCATGGGGCACGATGTCCGTGACCTGGTCGTGAACCCGGGAGCCTGGCCCGTGACGCCCGACCACGAACGCCCCCGCTGGAAGTGGAACCCGCTGGAGCACGTGGGGCCGCTCCGGTTCGGCATGAGCCCGCACCAGGTGGCCGCCGCCCTCGGCGGCGAGACCCCGGCCGGACGGACGGGCGCTTTCCCGTTCTGGTTCTGGAAGGAGTCCGGGCAGTGGTCCCTCCACACCGACCACTTCGAGCGCGCCGGTGTCACCGCCCGGTACTGGTATCCGGAAGGCGTTCCGGAGCTGGGCGCCGTGACCGTGCACGGCCGTACCGGACCCCAGCTCCACTACGAAGGCATTCCGCTGGTCGGCATCACCCCCTCCGTCCTTGACGCGGCCGTCATCCAGCACGTCGAAGACCATGGCCTGGGCCTGCGGTTCAGCCCGAACGGAGCGGCGGTGCCCGACGGGCCCAACCTCTACCTGGACACGGCCAGGGCGGAGGACGGCTCGGTGAGCGAACCGACCTTCTGCGCTGAGGACTATCAGATCTGACCCTGCACGGCGCACGACGCAGCCCAAGAGCTGCTCACGCCCCGCCCAACCCTCTGCAGTTCCTCTTCACCCCTCACATGATGCGCCGCATCGCGTTCCCCCGGCTCAACGACGGTCTGGCCTTCGCCGACGCCCACCGCTGGTTCGTCGCCTGCGTGCTGCACCGCCTCCGCCTTGAGAAGCGCTACGGCACTGACTGAGAACGCACCACGCCGCCCGTCGGCAGCGCGCCGGCGCCTACTCCTCGTCGGCGGCGGCGCCGACCGCGACGCGGCCAAGGAAGTCCTGTTTCGCCTCCGCCTGATGCACCCAAAGGCGGCCCGTCGACGGACCGACACCTGGCAGTGTGTCACTGGTATGCGGAGGAAGGACATCGAGGCTGATTCCGCAGGCCGCATCGGCGCAGACACGTTTTTCCGCCACTCCGGGCGGGTGTCCTGCACCGGTGCCGACCGGAGCGGTGTGAGGAGGAGGGGTTGATGCGGGTCGGGGTCGTCGGGGGCGGGATTGCGGGGCTGAGCTGCGCGCTGAGCCTGCACGCGGCCGGGTTCCGCCCGTGGGTGAGCGAGGCTGCGCGGGAGATCGAGGCGGTGGGCGTGGGGATCAACCTGCTGCCGCACGCCGTCCGGGAGCTCGCCGAGCTCGGCCTGGCCGGCGAACTGGCCGCGATCGGCCTCGCGCCGCAGCGGCTGCGCTACTACGACCGGGCCGGCGCACCCGTGTGGGACGAGCCGCCGGGCACGGCGGCCGGCTACCGGTGGCCGCAGTACTCCGTGCACCGCGGCCGCCTGCACACCCTGCTGCTGGCGGCGGTGCGGGAGCGACTGGGCCCGGACGCGGTGTCCACCGGGCGGCGGCTGCGGCACTTCGAGACGGTGCCCGGCGGCGTACGGGCCCACTTCCTGGACCGGCCGAACGGGGCGACGGTGGTGGAGGAGGCCGACGTGCTGATCGGCGCCGACGGCATCAACTCCGCGGTCCGGGCCCGGCTCCACCCGCACGAGGGCGCCGCCCGCCGGCACGGCGTCTGGATGTGGCGCGGCGTCGCGCCCCACCCGCGACTGCTCGACGGCCGCTCGCTGGTGGTGGCGGGCGGCACGCCCGGTGCGAAGTTCGTCGCCTACCCGATCGCTCCGGCCGCCGAGCCCGGCGAGGACCTGCTGAACTGGGTACTGGAAGTGCCCGACGAGCCGCCCGTAGAGACGCCGGGGCGCTCCGACCGCCCCGTCACCCCCACCGACGTCCGCCCGGTCACGGCGGCCGAGGCCCGGGACCGCCTGCGTGAGTGGCAGCTTCCGTGGATCGACCTGCCGGCCCTGGTCGGGCACACCTCCACCGTCCTCGCGTACGCGATGGTCGACCGCGACCCGCTGCCGTCCTGGAGCGCGGGGCGCGTCACCCTGCTCGGGGACGCCGCCCACCCGATGCTCCCGATGGGCATGAACGGCGGCTCGCAGTCCGTGGTCGACGCCCGGGTCCTGGCCTGGTGACTGGCCAGGGAGAGCGACCCGGTGGCCGCCCTGCGGCAGTACGACGACCTGCGCCGCCCGGCCCTGAACGCGCTGGTCCTGGCCAACCGCGCCCTCGGGCCGGAGGAGATCATCGCCCGCACTGCCGAGCACGGCGGCCCGCTGCCCGCCGACCACGCCGCCGCCGTCTCCGGACGCTACAAGGAGCTGTCCCTGGCCACCGTCGCCGACGTCAACGACCACCCCTCCTGGACCGTCGTCCCGCAGCCCGACGTTCGCTGACACCGGCGGCGTCTGCGGTCCCGGTCGGCGGCGGGCACCCACGTCCCGGAGACGGAGCGCGGGTCGCGCTGGCTGGGGATGCGCATCGGCACGAACTCGCCGCCGGCGCTGGCGACAACGAGTTGGTCGACCTCGGTGGGCGCCTTCGCCGGCGGGCGTCGACGCGCGCCCATGGCACCCGCTCGACCACGGCGGAGCTGTCGGTGTCGGTCACCCACAACGGGACGATCCTGCTCTCGGTGAGGAGCACCTTCACGAGACGGCAAGAGCCCACGAGCGAGGACGCACCGCCCTGAGTTGGCATGGAACTCGGGTCGACCCCCGCAGAGCACAGCACCCGACCCGCGGGTTCCCGCTGAAGAGCCTTCAGCTTTCGTGAACCCACGGGGCTCACGGGAGTCGAGGAACATCAGAACGAGGGCTAAGCCGTCGGCCTGAACTCGGTAGTCGCGGATCGCCGCCGCACCTCGTTCCCTTCCCGGCTACGCCCGGATTTCGGCCGGGCCCATCATGCTCGAATTGGTCTAGGCACGCCGTACGACTGGGCCGGACACTGGTGGCACCGCTGTCCTGGAAACAGGGAGTGCATAGGGAGGAGCACGCATGAGGTTCGGCATGGCGAAATCTGCGGGTGTCCTGGTGGGGACGGCCGTTCTCCTGGTCGGAGGCATGTCTCAGACCGCCTCGGCCGCGAGCCTGACCGTCTACACCTACCCGACCCAGTACGGCCACGCGACCTACAACACGACGTCAGGCAAGCTCGTCGCGTACGACGACCTGGCCGACAGCCGCAGGATCGTCGCGATCCTGCGGAACGACGCCGGAGACCAGCTTGCGTTCTCCGAGGACGCCAACGGCACCAACAGCACGCCGGGCACCACCGACTACTACTTCGGCTCCGTCGGCGAGGCAGTGACTCTCTACGTCTGCCGGCAGAACGGCACCGACGCCGGTAACCGAGACAAGTGCGACCACAACACCATCATCATCTGAGATCAGCGCGCAGTCCACCGCCTTCTGCCGCGTGACGTGGCAGAAGGCGGTACACCCCGCTGAGCCGGTTACTCAGGCTGAACTCGCCTTGTCGTAGGTACTGACGGACCTTGATCCCCGCGGTATGACATCGGGGTGCGATACGCGCAGGGGGCGGGTTCACTGCCCAGAAGCGCCAGCGTCGGGAGCGGGTGCGGCTGGAGGCCGCCGAGCGGTTCGAACGGGGTGACGGCAGCAGGGTGATCGCGGCTGACCTTCGGGTCACCGTGCGGTCGGTAGAGCGATGGCGTCAGGCCTGGCGGCAGGGCGATTCGGCCGCCTCGCCCTGCTGTTGAGGTCTGCCAGCCGGACGTCGAGCGCGGCTGCCGTCGAACGACGGCGCCAGGACGAAGGCCATTTGTGCGATCCCCACCTCCCGCGTCTCGCTGTCCGCCCCCGTCCGCGCCGTTGCTGCGCTCGCTGGTGGCCATCCGGGAAAGTCGCCGAGCGGCCGTCCGCTTCGACCTTCGCGGCCACGTGCGCCGCCCCGGTGAGGACGTCAGCTCGACCGGGAGACCACGGCCCGCACGATCGAACTCCGCCTGGAGAGCGTTCTGCAGCGAGCCCGCCCTCACCACCTCGGGGTGGAGGGTCGCGTACGGGTGCAGCGGATGGGCGGCGTCGGTCGGTGCCGCATCCGGAGACGCCCCGGGCTCGTGAAAGGGATCGGCGACTCCGGCCGGTGACACACCCGGAGGCTGCTCGGACATACGGCCGAGTCTGCCGGAACAGCCCGATCACCGTGGCGCGCCGGCGGGCCCCGCGCCGGCGGTCGGGCCCCGCGCCGGCGGTCGGGCGCCGGGGCGGGGCCGGGGGCGGGCGGCGGCCTCAGGTGCGGTTCTCGGCCTGGAACATCCAGCTGTGCTTCTCCAGTTCGGCCGTGAGGCCGATCAGCAGGTCCTGGCTGACGGGATCCGCCTCGCCGGTCTCGTCGATGCGCACCCGCAGCCGCTCGATCACGGTGGCGAACGCCTTCACCAGGTGCTCGACGACCGTCACGTCCGCCGTCCAGCCCTCGGGGAAGCCGGGCAGGCTACTGGTGGCGGCCACCGTGGCGGCGCGGCCGTCCGGGCTGAAGCCGATCGCGGCGGCGCGCTCGGCCACCTGGTCGGCGAAGTCACGCGCGGTGGTGACCACTTCGTCGAGGTGGAGGTGGACGGAGCGGAACCGGGGCCCGTAGAGGTTCCAGTGCGCCTGCTTGGCCACCAGGGAGAGGTCCAGCAGGTCGACCAGGGTGCCCTGCAGGGCGTTCCCGACCGTCTTGCGTTCGCCTTCCGGCAGCGGGCTGCTGATGACGACACCCATCGTTGACATCCTTCCTGATCGGGGAGCCGTCGGCCGACCCCCGTCCGTATGGGCGCCCCGCCGCCCGGTGGCCGGCCGTGCGCGCCCTCCAGCGGAATGAGCGCGGGGCCCGGCCCTCCGGGGGCACGGGCGGACGACCGCCCGGCGGCGGGATCGTCCGGCGCCTGCCCGGACCCGCGTCGGGGAAACCACCCGGGCGGGGGATCACGCCGAGCGACCCGGCCGCGTTGAGAAACGAGGAATGCACCCCGGGCGCGCGGGTAACCGAGCGCTGCAACCCCGGCCACCGAGGCCGGAGGAGAGCCCGGTGCCACCGCCAGAATGGGAGTCCGCCGCATGACCGTCGCCACCTCCTGGTCCACCGCCGTCACCCTGCCCGAAGGGCCGTTCCCGGACGTCGCCGTGGACGCGGAGCTGCGCTTCGACACCGCCTCGCCGTACGCGGTGTGCCTGGCCTTCCCCCCGCTCGGCGACGACGAAGCGACGCAGTGGACCTTCGCGCGCGACCTGCTCGACCAGGGCCGGCACGGCCCGGTCGGCTGCGGGGACGTGACCGTCGCGCCCGGGCCGGAGGGCCAGGTGCTGATCACCCTGCGCTCCCCGTCCGCGCGCGCCGTCATCAGCGTTCCGGCGGCCGTCGTGTCGGCGTTCCTCCTCGACTCCTTCCGCCTGGTACCGGCCGGCACCGAGACCGAGCACCTGGACGTCGACGCCGCCCTAGCCCAGCTGCTGTCCTGATCCGCTCCGCACCGGGGCAGGCATGCCTCCCGGCGGGCGGGGTAGGCGGGCGACACCGGCGGGCCCGACCCCTCCCCTCACGGAACGGCCCGCCGCCGGATCCGGGAAAGGAGAAGACCCATGGCCACCCAATCGCTCCTGGCCTCACCCGACGGCCCCTCCCTGCTCGCCGTCGCCGTACCCGCCGTGGCCATCGCCCTGCTGCTGATCGGCGCGTTCGCCTGGGGCAGCCGCCACCTGAACCGGCGGCGGCCGAAGCCGCCCAGGGGCGCCCCCGCCGCGCGCGCCGATTCCTGGAGCACTCCCGACGGGGACGCTCCGCAGCCCTCCCCTCCCGGGCACGACGGTCACGACGGCCACGGGACCGACGACCGCCCGGCGCACCGGGCGTCACAACGCGCGGAGCCGCCCCGGCGCTCCTCGTGAGGGCCGGGGTCGTCCCTGTGATCCCCGGTGCCTGCGGCCACATCGCGGGCACCGGGGATCACGTCGTCACCGGCGCTGCCGGGTGACCCACCGCCGCACGGCGAACTCCGGGGCGAACTCCGGGACGAACTTCGGTGGGAAGACGGTGTGTTCGGCGTGCAAGGGTCCCGCCCTCCCGGACCCGGCTCGGCCCCGGTCCCTCGCGGGGACCGGGGCCGAGCGCCGCGGTGGCCGGACCGCGCTCAGCCGGGGCTGATCCGCCCCCGCCAGCCGCCCTGCTCGTGGCCGTGGCCCTCGATGAAGTCCTTGAAGCGCCGCAGGTCCCCCTTGACCCTGCGGTCCACGACGCCCAGCGCGTCTCCGGCCTTCTCGACCATGCCCTCCGGGCGGAAGTCGATGGCCATGTTGACCCGGGTGTGCTGGTCGTCGAGCCGCTGGAAGGTCACCACGCCCTGCTGCTGCACGTCTCCGCCCACCGTCCGCCAGGCGATCCGCTCGTCGGGCAGCTGGTCGACGATCTCGGTGTCGAACTCGCGCGTGACCCCGCCGATGCTCGTCCGCCAGTGGTTGTGGCGGTCGTCCACCTGGGTCACCGAGTCGACGCCCTCCATGAAGCGCGGGAACTCCTCGAACAGCGTCCACTGGTTGTAGACGGCGCCCAGGGGCACGTCGACGTCGACCGATTCCTTCACCATGCTCATCTGTGCTCTCCTCGTTCGGCGTGACCGGGACTCTCCCCGGTCATCCGCGCGTCTGCCCGCCGCGCGCCGACGCATGCCTCCCGGCGGCCCGGCGGATCGATCCGACGCCGTCCGACCCGATCCGACCCGACCGGATCCGATCCGGCGCGACCCGGTCCGACGCAGCACGGGGCGCCGCGCCCGTCGACCGCCCGCCCGTCACCCCGGCCGCAGTTCGAGCACGCAGCACTTCGGCCCGCCGCCGCCCTTGAGCAGTTCCGGCATGTCCACGGGTACGGGTACGTATCCGGCACGGTGCAGCCGCCCGGCCAGGCCGTGCGCGGCGGCGGGGAGCACCACGTGCCGTCCGTCGCTCACGGCGTTGAGGCCGAAGACGGCCGCGTCCGGCTCGGCGACGAGGATGGCCCGGGGGTAGAGCGCGCGCAGCACCCGCCGGCTCTCCGGGGCGAAGGCCGGCGGGTGGTACATGATCTGCTCCTCGTCGAGCACCGCCAGCGCCGTGTCGAGGTGGTAGAAGCGCGGGTCCACCAGGACCAGGCTGACCACCGGGCGGCCGAGGACCCGGCGGGCCTCGTGGTGGGCGGCGCGGCTGGTCCGGAAGCCGGTGGCGGCCAGCAGGTGCCGGCCGGTCAGGAGGAAGTCGCCCTCGCCCTCGTTGACCGGTCCCGCGACCCGTACGGGCCGGTACCCGGCCGCGGCGAACCAGCGGCGGTGCGCCTCTGCTTCGGGGGCGCGCTGCTCGTGCCGGAACCTGGCGACCAGCACCCGGCCGTCGATCGCCGTGGCGCCGTTGGCGGTGAACACCATGTCGGGTAGTCCCGGCACCGGGTCGAGGAGATCGACCCGGTGGCCGAGGGCCCGCAGCGCGTCGCGCAGTCGGCCCCACTGGGCCTCCGCGGCCGCGCGGTCGACGGGGCGCGTGGGGTCCATCCACGGATTGATGGCGTAGTCCACCGCGAAGTGGGTCGGCGGGCACAGCAGGTAGTGGCGCCGGCGCGCGGTGCGCACGGGGGAAGGTTCCATGGGTGGGCGCGTGCCCACGGCCGTCGGGTGGAAACGGTGAGGTGGAAACGCCGCGGGCCGCGCCGGCCCGCGGCGTGAAGTCCCGCTCGCCGGGTACCCGCCGGAGGCGTCCCGGATCGAGCCCGAACCGTCCCCCAACCGCAGCGGCGACCATAACCGCAACGGGCAACCGGCAACCGGGCCTACAGAACCGCTCCCGAACGCACTGGACCCTTCCGAACCGGAACGGACGCCGAGGAGGCCGCGATGGACCACCTCTCCGAACACTCCGAACGCTCCGACGAGTCCCTCCCGCCGGACCGGGCCCAGGCGATCCTGGAGGCGGCGAAGCGGATCGGCTCCCTGCTGAAGGCCGAGGACCACCCCTTCGCGGTGGCGGGCGGCGTGGCCGCGTACGCGCACGGCGCGACCGTACGGCTCCAGCACGACGCCGACTTCTGCATCCGCCGGGAGGACGCGGAGGCCGTCACCCGGACCCTGCGCCAGGCCGGGCTGGAGGTGTTCCTGCCGCCCGAGGACTGGCTGCTCAAGGCCCGCTGCCTGGGCCAGGACGTCGACCTGATCCTCGAACTCGCCAAACGGCCCGTCACCTCGGAGCTGCTGGACCGCGCCGAGGTGCTGCCGGTGGACTCTGTGCGCATGCCGGTGCTCTCCGCCACCGACCTGGTCGGCAGCCTCCTCGCCGCGTTCTCCGAGCACCACTGCGACTTCGGAGCCGTCCTGGCCGTGGTCCGGCCGCTGCGCGAGAAGGTCGACTGGCCGAGGATCCGCGCCGAACACGGCGACGCGCCGATGGCCGCCGCCTTCCTCTACCTCCTGGAACGGCTCCAGGTGATCGAACCCGAAGGAGTCCAGGCATGACCGGCACCGACGACACCGAGTACCGGGTGGCGCACCTGCGCGACCGTCTCGCCGAGGCCGAGATCGGCGAGCTCGGCCTGCGGATCGAGAGCCGCGGCGGACACGTCACGGTGTACGGCACGGTCCCCACCGAGCAGCACCGGGCAGCCGTCGAACGCATCGTCGCCGAGACCCTGGCCGGGCTGGTGGTCCACACCGACATCGTGCTGGCCGACGACCGGCCGCCGGCCGGATCGGAGGTGCTCCGGTGATCCGGCTGGCCGCCGTCGGGGACATCCACCTGGGCCGCGACAGCCACGGCGTGCTGCGGCCCGCCTTCGAGGCGCTGCGGGAGCGGGCGGACCTGCTGCTGCTGGCCGGCGACCTCACCCGGCACGGCGTCCCGGAGGAGGCCGCGGTGGTCGCGCAGGAGGTCGCCGGTCTGCCGGTGCCGGTGATCGCCGTGCTGGGCAACCACGACTACGACGCCGGCTGCCCGGAGGAGGTCGCGGCGATCCTCTCCGGGCGCGGCGTCCACGTGCTGGAGCGCACCTCGACGACCGTCCGGGTGGGAGGCCGGCTGGTCGGCGTGGCCGGGACGAAGGGCTTCGGCGGCGGGTTCGCCGGCCGCAGTGGCAGCGAGTTCGGCGAGCCGGAGATGAAGGCCTTCATCCGGCACACCCGGCACTGCGCGGAGGGACTGCGGGCCTCGCTGGACCGGCTGGCGGCCGAGCGCTGCGACCTGCGCATCGCGCTGACCCACTTTGCGCCGGTCGCGGACACCCTCGCCGGGGAGCAGCCGGAGATCTTCCCGTTCCTGGGCAGCTACCTCCTCGCCGAGGCGATCGACGCCGCCGGGGCCGACCTCGCCGTCCACGGCCACGCCCACCTCGGCACCGAGCACGGCCTCACCGCCTGCGGCGTGCGGGTGCGCAACGTGGCGCAGCCGGTCATCGGACGGGCGTTCGCGCTCTACGAGCTGGAACCGGCCCCGCGGGCGCCGTAGCCCGCTGCCCCGGCCGCCGAGGTCGGCGGCCGGGGCAGCGGATGCCCCGGTCGGGAGCCCACCTCCCGGCCGGGGCCGCCCGGTGACCGGTCAGGCCGCGGAGGCGACCGGGTCACCGGTGAACAGGGCGCGGCGCTCGTCCGCGGTCAGGCCGCCCCAGACGCCGTACGGCTCGCGGGCCGCGAGGGCGTGGCGCCGGCACTCCACCCGGACGTCGCAGCCGGCGCAGACGGCCTTCGCCGCCTCCTCCCGTGCCCGGGCGGCGGCCACGGGTTCGTCGGCGGACCGGCCGAAGACGCCGCCGTCCGCGGTGTGGCAGGCCCCGTCGGGCTCACGGCTCCACCGGGGCTGCGGGGCTTCTGACACGTGCGAGAGGTCGGCCACGGCGGTTCCTTCCGATCGGGTTCGCGCTGGCCCCGTTCGTCTAACCCCGTCCCGCCGGTTCATGCCTCCGACGGCTCAACGGCCCGCTCACGGCCCGCTCACGGCCCGCTCACGGCCACTCCCGGCCGACTCGTCCGGCCGACCGGATGAAGTCCGGCCCGCGCGTGTGGAGAACGGGCCGGACCGGGCAGGCGCGGGGGCATGGTGCAGATCGGATACACGATGATGACGGAGCAGCGGGGCCCGCGCGGCCTCGTCGCCGACCTGGTGCTCGCCGAACGCGCGGGCTTCGACTTCTCGGTGGTCTCGGACCACTACTTCCCGTGGCTGGACGAGCAGGGCCACGCCCCGTACGCGTGGGCGGTCCTGGGCGCGGCGGCGCAGGCCACCTCGCGGATACCGCTGATGACCTACGTGACCTGCCCGACCTTCCGCTACCACCCGGTGGTGGTGGCGCAGAAGGCGGCGACGCTCCAGCTGCTCTCCGAGGGCCGGTTCCGGCTGGGGCTGGGCAGCGGGGAGAACCTCAACGAGCACGTCGTCGGCCGGGGCTGGCCGGCCGCCCAGGTGCGCCAGGAGATGTTCGGGGAGGCGGTGGAGATCATCCGGGCGCTGTTCGAGGGCGGGTACGTGACCCGGCACGGGAAGCACTTCGACGTGGTCGGCGCACGGCTGTGGGACCTTCCGGAGCAGCCGCCGCCGATCGGCATGGCGGTGTCCGGGCCCGCGTCCTGCGCCCTGGCGGGGCGGCTCGCCGACCTGGTGATCGCCGTCGAGCCGGACGCCGGGCTGATCTCGGGTTTCGCCGAGCACGGCGGCGCCGGGAAGCCCGCGGTGGGCCAGCTGCCGGTGTGCTGGGACCGCGACCGCGATGAGGCCGTGCGCCGGGCCCACGAACAGTTCCGCTGGTTCGGCGGCGGCTGGAAGGTCAACGCCGACCTGCCGGGGACGGCCGGTTTCGCCGCGGCGAGCCGGTTCGTCCGGCCCGAGGACGTCGCCGAGGCCGTCCCGTGCGGCGACAAGGTCGAGGACTTCGTCGAGGCCGTCCGTCCGTTCGCGGACGCCGGATTCGACGAGGTCGCCCTCGTCCAGGTCGGCGGGGACTCCCAGCCCGCCTTCCTGCGCTGGGCGGAGGAGACACTGCTGCCGGCCCTGCGCGCGGCGTTCTGACGGCACAGCGGGCAAGGGGGGCATGCATCGGCGGTCCGGGGGCAGAAGGGCGGTCACCACCAACCGAGGAGGTCTAAACCATGGTTCCGGTCCTTCTGGTCCTTCTGCTCGCGCTCATCCTGTTCGGTGCCGGATTCGCCCTGAAGGTGCTCTGGTGGGCGGCGGTCGTCGTGTTCGTCCTGTGGTTGATCGGTTTCGTGGCCCGGGGCACGACCGCGGCCGGCGGGCGGGGCCGCTGGTACCGCTGGTAACCGCCCGGCGTCCCGTGGGCCCTCGGCACCGCTGGTGACGGAGCCCGGCGCCCCGTGGGCCGCGACGCCGCGGCCTACGGGGCGCCTTCGCCGTCGGCACGCCGGGAGCCCCCGGTCGCGGGACAGCACCGCGCGCTCGGGTTGCGGACGCGCGGATCCGTTTCCGGAGGCGGCCGCGGGGTTACCTGCGCAGAGTCCCCCGAGTACGAGGAGCATCCATGAAAGAGTCCGGACCTGTGAAGAAGATCGTCGACGCCGTCGCCGACGTGGTCGAGCGGGCCACCCCGACCGACCGCCCCGAGGTCCCCGGTGCGCCCGGCGCCGCCTCGCCGGGCGTCGAGGAGCCGACCGAGGTGCACGACCCGCTTCTCCCCAAACCCGACCAGGCGGCTCCGCGGCCGGTGACCGCGACCGGGCGCGACACGGGTGCCGACGCGCGGGTGCGGTCGCAGAGCGGCGCCTTCCTGACCACCGCGCAGGGCGTGCGCCTGCCCGACAGCGACCACTCCCTCAAGGCCGGGCCCCGCGGTCCGGTGCTGCTGCAGGACCACCACCTGCGGGAGAAGATCACCCACTTCGACCACGAGCGCATCCCCGAGCGGGTGGTGCACGCCCGCGGGGCGGCCGCGCACGGCGTGTTCCGCGGGTACGGGAGCGCCGGCGCCGTCTGCAAGGCGGCGTTCCTCGGCGAGGACGTCGAGACGCCGGTGTTCGTCCGGTTCTCCACCGTGCTCGGCTCCCGGGGCTCGGCGGACACCGTCCGTGACACCCGCGGCTTCGCGACGAAGTTCTACACCTCCGAGGGGGTCTTCGACCTCGTCGGCAACAACATCCCGGTGTTCTTCATCCAGGACGCGATCAAGTTCCCCGACGTCGTCCACGCGGCGAAGCCCCACCCCGACCGGGAGATCCCGCAGGCCCAGTCCGCGCACGACACCTTCTGGGACTTCGTCACCCTGCACACCGAGGCCACCCACCACACCCTGTGGAACATGTCGGACCGGGGCATCCCGCGCTCCTTCCGCACCATGGAGGGGTTCGGCATCCACACCTTCCGCCTGGTCAACGCCGAGGGCGCGAGCACGCTCGTCAAATGGCACTGGAAGCCCAGGCTCGGCGTCCACTCCATGGTCTGGGAGGAGGCGCAGCTGGTCGCCGGGGCGGATCCGGACTTCCACCGCCGGGACCTCGCCGACGCGATCGAGGCGGGCGCGTTCCCGCAGTGGGAGCTCGGCATCCAGACCTTCCCGGACACGCCGGAGCAGACCTTCGAGGGCATCGACCTGCTCGACCCGACCAAGATCGTCCCGGAGGAGCTCGCGCCGGTGCGCCCGGTCGGGCTGCTCACCCTCAACGCCAATCCGACCAACTTCTTCGCCGAGACCGAGCAGGTGGCCTTCCACCCCGGGCACCTGGTGCCGGGGATCGACATCACCGACGACCCGCTCCTGTCGGGCCGCCTGTTCTCGTACCTCGACACCCAGATCACCCGGCTGGGCGGCCCGAACTTCGCCCAGATCCCGATCAACCGCACCCACGCCCCGGTCAACGACATGCTGCGCGACGGCTTCCACCAGGACGCCGTCCACTCCGGCGTCGCGCCGTACAAGCCGAACTCGCTCGACGGCGGCTGCCCGTTCTTCGCCGGTGCCGGGGACCGTCCCTTCATCGAGTACCCGACGCCGGTGGCGCCGGCCACCAAAGTGCGCGAGGCGCCGGCGTCCTTCGCGGACCACTTCGGCCAGCCCCGGCTGTTCTGGGCGAGCATGAGCCCGGTGGAGCGCGAGCACATCATCGCCGCCTACACCTTCGAACTCGGCAAGTGCCACGAACAGGCGATCAAGGAGCGCGGCCTGCGGGTACTGGCCCGGATCGACGGCTACCTGTGCGCGCAGGTGGCCGCCGGTCTCGGCCTGCCGGCGCCCGAGCCCGCCGAACCGCTCGCCCCGGCCCGGCCCAGCCCCGCCCTCTCCCAGGTCGGGCGGACCTGGCCGGTGGACGGGCGGGTCGTCGGCCTCGTCGCGGGCACCGATCACGGCGCGCTGGCCACGGTGCGCCGGGCCGTGCTGGACGCGGACATGGTCCCCCTGGTGATCTCCGCCGCCGGGGGCAGCCTCCGCCCCGAGGGCGACCACGAGCCGCTGGCCGTGCAGCGCACCTTCGTCACCGCCCGCTCGGTGGAGTTCGACGCGCTGGTCCTCGCCGGTGCCCCCGGTCCGGCGCCCGAGGGCGAAGCGACCCGGGACGCCAAGGCGGCCAACCCGCTGCCGGCCTCCTCCCCGGTCGACGCCCGGCTCGTGCTGATGCTGACCGAGGCCTACCGCCACGCCAAGCCGATCGTCGTCCTGGAGGGCGGGCAGCCCGCTCTCCAGGCCGCGGGCATCGCCGCCGACGCCCCGGGCGTCCTCACCGGCGTCCGGCCCGACCAGGCCGTGGACCAGCTCGGCCTGCTGCTCGCCGCCCACCGCGTCTGGGACCGCTTCCCGCCGCCCATCGCCGGCTAACGGAAAGCGTGTGCCGGGGCGGCGTCCGCGAGGGACGCCGCCCCGGCCTTTTAGCGCCGGTGTTTCCGAGCAGACGCCCGGTATGGGCATTCTCAGTCCGCCCGGGGTCCCGTCGCGGCGCTTCGCCCCGGCCCCCGAGAACGTCGCGCTGGCGCGGCGGTTCGTGCGCTCGGCGCTGGCCGGCGTACCAGCGGAGACGGTGGACACGGCCGAACTCCTGACCAGCGAACTGGCGGCCAACGCCGTCCTGCACGCGCGCACCGAGTTCGAGGTGCAGGCGTGGGCGCAGGACGGCCGGGTCAACGTGCGGGTCAGCGACGGGCGGCCGGAGGTCGGCCTCGTCCCCCACGACCGCCACCCGTACGCCTCCACCGGCCGCGGCCTGGGCCTGGTGGAGGACCTCGCGCCCAGCCACGGCGTCCACAGCGACGCCGAGCGCAAGACGGTCTGGTTCGAGCTGTGGCCCGGGCAGCCTGATCCCCCGGCCTCCGCCTGGGAGACCGTCGCCCCGGTCGGCCCGACCGCGACCGTGACGCTGATCGACGTGCCGTACGCCCTGTACTGGGCGGCGCAGCAGCAGTGGGAGGGCCTGCTGCGGGAGCTGTACCTGGACGGGTGCGCCGAGGAGCGCGTGGGGGTGTCCGAGGAGGACCTGACGGTCGCCCGGGACGCCGGGAACATGATCTGCGAGTGCATGACGGCCTCGGTGCAGCAGGAGACCCCGGACAGTTCGACGCTCTCCGTCCTCGTCGCCTTCCCGGCGGACGGCGCCGAGGCCGTGGCCACCCTGTACCGGGTCCTCGACCAGGCGGAGGCCGCCGCCCAGCAGGGGACCCTGCTCACCCTCCCGGCGCTTCCGCAGATCCGGGCCTTCCGGGAGTGGCTGTTCGACCAGATCACCTCCCAGCTGACCGGCGCGGACCCCACCGCGTGGACGCTGAACCCCGACGCGCCGAGCGGCACCCCGACCGAGCTGGCCCCGTGGGACGCCAGCGAGGTGGCGGCCGCCACCGAGCCGACGGTCGCGGCCGACGACCTCAACCGGATCATCGCCGTGAACGCCGCCGCGGCGAACCTGCTCGGCTGGTCCCCGCAGGAACTGATCGGGGAGCGGCTGACCGTGATGATCCCCGAGCACCTGCGCGGCCGGCACGAGGCCGCCTTCACCTCCCTGCTGCTCACCGGCCAGCCCCGCATCCTGGGCCGTTCCGTCCCGCTGCCCGCGCTGCACCGCGACGGCCGGCTCGTCCCCGTGCGGCTGCGCGTGCAGACCCAGGAGGCGATCGACGGGCGCACGGTGTTCGTCGCCCAGCTCACCGCGCGGACGGGCCCCACCGGCGCCCCGCAGGACCCGCAGGAGCTGCGGAACCTGCACGGCCCCAGGATGGAACCCGGCCCGGTGAGCCTGCCGACGACCACCAGCAAGTCCCGGCGGGCGAGCATCGAGCGGACCGCCCTGGACCGGCTCTCGCTGCTGGCCGACACCGGCCTGGCGCTCAGCAGCACCCTGAACCTGCATGAACGGCTGCACCGGGTCTGCCAGGTGCTGACCCAGCGGCTGGCCGACTGGTGCGTGGCGGACCTCCTGGACGACGCGCCCGACCGCGTGGAGCGGGTCTGCGTGGTCCCCGGCGACCCGCGGGTGCCGATGCCCGAGGACCTGCTCGGCCGGCTCCCTCCGCTGGCCGAGGACACCCAGGGCTCCCTGCCGCGCGTGATGCGCGGCGCCGGCCCGCTGCTGGTCACCGACTTCCCGCCGCCGGAGCGGGCCCAGAGCGCCCTGGAGGCCCGGCAGCTGGACATGTTCGAGCGGCTGGAGGCGAGCAGCGCCATCGTGGCCCCGCTGCGGGCCCGCCGGGAGGTCCTCGGCGCGCTGACGCTGGTGCGTACCCGCGACGAGTACCCGTTCACCACCGAGGACGTGCTGCTGGTGGCGGAACTGGTCCGCGGGATCGCCCTCGGGGTGGACAACGCCCGGCTGCACCAGCACACCCGGCGCACCGCCGAGCGCCTCCAGCGGGCCCTGCTGCCGGACGTGCCCCCGGTCGGCAACCTGGACCTGGTGGCCCGCTACGTCCCGTCCAGCACCACCGCCGAGATCGGCGGGGACTGGTACGACGCCTTCGTCCTGCCCACGGACGACCTGGTCCTGGTCATCGGCGACGTGGCGGGGCACGACCTGCGGGCCGCGGTGGCCATGAGCGCCCTGCGCAACATGCTGCGCGGGATCGCCGTCGACCGCCGGGAGCCGCCCGGCGAGGTGCTGCGCCAGCTGGACCGGGCGAGCACCACCCTCACCCCGCAGTCCACCGCCACCTGCGTGTACGCGCTGGTCAAGGGCGGCGAGTCGGGCCCCTGGGAGCTGCACCACTCCTCCGCCGGCCACCTGCCGCCGCTGCTCACCACCGAGGACGGCGGGACCCGCTACCTGGACGGGGCCGCGGGCCTGCTGCTCGGCATGGACGCCGACACGCCCCGGCCCACGGCCCGGGAGGCCCTGGCGCCCGGTTCCACCCTGCTGCTGTACACCGACGGCCTGATCGAGCGCCGCGGACAGTCCCTCGACGACGCCATGGACGGGCTGCGCCGGCACACCGCCGCCCTAGCCCGGGCGCCGCTGCACGTGTTCTGCGACGAGCTGGTCATCGCCCTCGGCGCGGAGAGCGACGACGACATCGCCCTGCTCGCCGTGCGCGTCGCGCCGCCCGGCTGACCGCGGGGCGAGCCGCCCGCCGCCCGCCACCGCAGCGGTGCCGGGCGGCGGGCGGGGCTCAAAGGCTCCTAACAGAAGCCTCGTGACGTGTGACTGTACATTGATCGGCTCGTCGGTCCATCCGCGGGAAAGAGGGAGTCTCGTCCGTGGATCGTGCCGGACGAACCGTGGGGGCTGCTGCCCGAACCGGGTCCGAAGCTGAAGCCGGGGCGGCCACGCGTGCCGGAGGCGAGCGTGAGGCGCCCCTGCCGTAGCAGCATGGCTGGGGCGGCCCGCACCGAGTGGTGCGGGCCGCCCCAGCCCCGTGCTGCCGACCGGTCAGACGTTGTACCGGCCGACCTCCAGGAAGTACCGCATCTCCTCCGGAGTGCCCTCGAAGGCCTTCAGCGCCGCCGCGCGCAGCGCGTCACCGCTCGCCGGGTCGGCGACGATCCGCATGATCGCCACGCGGTCGTCCTCGGCCTGGGCGAGCCGCAGGCCCGTCTGCAGGAAGTACGTGCGGTCCGCGGCGGTACCGTCGAGCGCCTTCTGCGCCTCGCGCTTCACCGCCTTGCCGGAGGTGGGATTGGCGAGGATCGTCGCGATCGCGACCAGGTTGTCCTCGTCCTGCGCGATCCAACGCCCGGTCTTCAGGAAGTACCGCAGGTCGTCGACGGTACCGTCGAGCGCCTTCTGCGCCTCGCGGTTGACGGCCCGGCCGGTGGCGGGGTCGGCGATGATGCGCAGGATCGCGACCCGCAGGTCGTCCTCCGACATCGTGTCGTACGGCGAGTCGGCATCGGTGGTCGCGACCACGGCGGTGCCGGACGACGAGGACGTACCGGTGGCCGCGAGGGCCGGAGCGGACAGCAGCAGGGCGGGCGCCAGCGCGCCGGTGGCCACCACGAGTGCCGCACGGGACAGCTTCATGAATCCCCCAGAGATCGAGTACCTGCCGGGCAGGCGCCCGGCCCCGGGAAGCGGTACGGGCAGTGAACCCCCTCTGCGCGAGCGCCGTTCCCCGGTGCGAATATCGTGACAGGAGAGGGCGCCCCGGTTCGTCGCAAGATCCCGCCAATCTCCATCCGGATCTTGCCACTGGCCTGGCGACCGCGCGGCCGCCCGGGCTTCGGACCCGGTTCGGGCGGCAACGGCTCGATAGGCCCCCACAGTTCGTCCGACACCATCCACGGACGAGACTCCCTCTTTCCCGCGGATGGACCAACGAGCCGATCAACGGGCAGTCACACGTCACGAGGCTTCTGTGAGGACCTATCGGGCGCTGCGGAACAGGCGGCGCGGAACAGGCGCCGCCGGTCAGGCGCGGGTCAGCCGGGGGGCGTCGAACTCGGCCCAGATCGACTTGCCGCGGGCGTGCGGTTCGGCGCCCCAGCGGTCGGCGATCCGCTCCACGATGAACAGCCCGTGGCCGCCGGGAAGCGCGGGCATGTGCGGGCGCCGCAGCGCGGGCAGCGTCGGGCTGCGGTCGCTGACCTCGACCCGCAGGCGCTCCTGGGTGACGTCCAGGACCAGTTCCAGCGGGCCGTCCCCGTGCAGCATGGCGTTCGCGACGAGCTCCGCGACCACCAGGACCACGTCGGCGGCGAACTCCGGTGCGGGCGCGTACCAGTCCGCGAGCGCCTCGGTGGCGCAGGCCCGGGCGCGGGCGACCGGCGTCGGCATCCCGACGAGCGTCAGCCGTCTGCGCTGGCCCGCGGGCGGCCGGGCCGGCCCGGCCGGCTGCGGATCGCCGTCCAGGGTGCCCCGACTCATCGTCATGTGAGGGTTCCCCTTCGGATCGACGGCGGTTCGCTTGCACGGGTTCCCCGTGCCTCCCGGATTATGCCTCGTTCCCCCGACACCGCCGACGGCCGGCGGGTCGGGAGGGACGACGTCCGGGTTCCGGGTCAGGACGCCAGCGCCGACTCGACGGAGCCGTGGACGGAGAACACCGTTCGCGCGCCGGTCAGTTCGAGGACGCGCATGACGGTTGGCGGCACCGCGGCCAGCCGCAGCCGCAGGCCCTCCCGCTCCGCTTCGGCACGGATCCGGAGCAGGAGGTTGAGGCCGGAGGAGTCGCAGAACGCCACTCCGGCCAGGTCGACGACGATCACCGGCGGACGTCGCGCGAGGAGACCGGTGAGCGCGGCGGCGACCGGCGCGAGCGACTCGATGTCGAGATCGCCCGCCAGCGTGCACACCACCGCCCCGCCGCCCACGGTGCGGGTCTCCACCGCCGCCTCCGGACGGGGCGGCGGGACCGCGAAGGCCAGGTCTCCGGCGTCGTTGTCGGAAGGCGTCATCGTCGTCCCCTCGTGTCGGATGCCCTCCGAGCCTATGCAGGTCGGGGCGGTCGGCCAAACAGACCGGGCGGTTCGCGCCGGCGCACCGGGGGTCCTCCCCCGGCGGGCGCCCGCTCAGTCGTCCTCCAGCCCCTCGCGCAGGCGCCGCAGGGTGCGCGAGAGCAGCCGGGAGACGTGCATCTGCGACACCCCCAGGCGCTCACCGATCTGCGACTGCGTCAGGTCCTCGCAGAAGCGCATCGACAGGATCAGCCGCTCGCGCTCCGGCAGGGCGGCGACCAGCGGCTTGAGCGCCACCAGGTCCTCGACCTTGGAGAGGTCCCGGTCCTCCTCCCCGAAACGCCTGCCCAGCGACCCCGGCCCCTCGTCGTCCTCCGCACCCCCGAGGTCCAGGGAACCCGCCGTGTGGCCGTTCGAGGCGGTCAGCCCCTCCACCACCTCCTCCTCGGACAGCTGCAGGTGGCCGGCCAGCTCGGCCACCGTCGGCGCCCGGTCCAGCTCCTGCGCCAACCGCTCCTGGGCCTTGGCCAGCACGATCCGCAGCTCCTGGAGGCGGCGCGGCACGTGGACCGCCCAGGTGGTGTCCCGGAAGTGCCGGCGGATCTCCCCCAGCACCGTCGGCAGCGCGAACGTGGTGAACTCCACACCGAGGTCGGGGTCGAAGCGGTCGATCGCCTTGATCAGGCCCACCGCCCCCACCTGCAGCAGGTCCTCCTGCGGCTCGCGGTGCGCGGTGAAGCGGCGGATCGCGAACCTCACCAGCGACAGGTTCATCTCCACCAGGGTGGACCGCACGTACGAGTACTCCCGGGTGCCCTCCTCCAGGGCGGCGAGCCGGCGCAGCAGCACCCGGCTCAACTCCCGGGCATCGGCCGGCGCCACCTCCCGCAGATCCCGCGCCTGCGCCAGCTCCGGCGGCAGCAGCTCACGCAGCTCCGCCGTGGAGGGCAGGGGCGCGGGGGTGGTGACGAGCGGTTCACGAGTGGTCACGGCCATCGGGGTCCCTTCGTCGTTTCGGTATGTCGCAACGCCCGCTACCCCGGTTCGGCCGATCGATGCGGCCACCGGGCGTGAAGATTCCGAAAAGGAGGTTCGTACACTTCGGGTACGCCGCGGATCGGCCCAGGCTAACGCGCCGGAGCGCCGGGTCCAACGCGGCGACCAGTCGTTTCGGCGCGGCCGGGAGCTGGGATAGCCTCCGGAGGGGATCCCACCCCCTTTGCGACCACGGACCCTCCGTGGTGCCCACGACCGGATGCGGGCCGGCGGCCCGGCGTTCTACGGAGGCGACGTTTCGATGGCTGGCCCGACCCTGCCCCCCGACTCGCAGCACCGCTCGCAGAACGGGCCGGGCACCGCGCTGGTGAACGAGGCGGAACTGCGGCAGCTGCTGGCCGGGTTGACGGCCGTCCGGGACGGCGACTTCAGCACCGAGCTGCCCGACGACGCGGAGGGGCTGCTGGGCGAGATAGCCACCGTGTTCAACGGGATGGTCGACCAGCTGTCGCACTTCACCTCGGAGGTGACCCGGGTGGCCCGCGAGGTCGGCACCGAGGGCCGCCTCGGCGGCCAGGCACAGGTGCCGGGCGTCTCGGGCACCTGGGCGGACCTCACCGACTCGGTCAACGCGATGGCCGGGAACCTCACCTGGCAGGTGCGCAACATCGCCCAGGTGACCACGGCGGTGGCGCGCGGCGACCTCACCCAGAAGATCGAGGTCGACGCCCAGGGCGAGATCCTGGAGCTCAAGGACACCGTCAACACGATGGTCGACCAGCTGTCCTCGTTCGCCGGAGAGGTGACCCGGGTGGCCCGCGAGGTCGGCACCGAGGGCCGGCTCGGCGGCCAGGCCAAGGTCGAGGGCGTCTCGGGGACGTGGCGCGACCTGACGGACTCGGTGAACTCCATGGCCGGCAACCTCACCGGGCAGGTCCGCGCGATCGCCCAGGTCGCCACCGCCGTCGCCGAGGGCGACCTCACCCAGAAGATCACCGTCACCGCCCGCGGCGAGATCCTGGAGCTCAAGACCACCATCAACACCATGGTCGACCAGCTGTCCTCGTTCGCCGACGAGGTGACCCGGGTGGCCCGCGAGGTCGGCACCGAGGGCCGGCTCGGCGGCCAGGCCCGGGTGGAGGGCGTCTCCGGCACCTGGAAGCGGCTCACCGCCAACGTCAACGAGCTGGCCGGCAACCTCACCCGGCAGGTCCGCGCCATCGCCGAGGTCACCGGCGCCGTCACCGCCGGGGACCTGACCCGCTCCATCACCGTGGACGCCTCCGGCGAGGTCGCCGACCTCAAGGACAACATCAACGCCATGGTGGAGTCCCTGCGCCAGACCACCCGCGCCAACGAGGAACAGGACTGGCTGAAGACCAATCTCGCCCGCTTCTCGGCCCTGATGCAGGGCCGGCGGGACCTCTCGGTCGTCGCCGAGTCCGTGATGGACGAACTCGCCCCGCTGGTGGGCGGGCAGTGCGGCGCCTTCTACCTCGCCGAGGAGGGCCCCGAGGGAACGGTGCTGCGGCTCGTCGGTTCCTACGCGTTCCCCGACGGCGAGCGCCCGACCAGCTTCCGCCTCGGCGAGTCCTTCGTCGGCCAGGCCGCCCGCAGCCGGCGCACCATCGCCGTCGACTCCCTGCCGCCGGACTACCTGGCCGCCTCCTCCGGCCTGGGACGCACCGAGTCGCTGTCGCTGATCGTGCTGCCGATCGTCGTCGAGGAACAGGTGCTCGGCGTCATCGAACTGGCCTCCGTCCGGCCGTTCACCCAGGTCCACCGGGACTTCCTGGAGCAGCTGCTGGAGACCATCGGCGTCAACGTCAACACCATCATCGCCAACGCCCGCACCGACGAGCTGCTCGGCGAGTCGCAGCGCCTCACCGCCGAACTCCAGGCCCGTTCCGAGGAGTTGCAGGCGCGCCAGGAGGAGCTCCAGGCCTCCAACGCCGAACTGGAGGAGAAGGCGGAGCTCCTGGCGACGCAGAACCACGACATCGAGGCCAAGAACCTGGAGATCGAACAGGCCCGCCAGGAGCTGGAGGAACGCGCCCACCAGCTGTCCCTCGCCTCCAAGTACAAGTCCGAGTTCCTGGCCAACATGAGCCACGAGCTGCGCACCCCGCTCAACAGCCTGCTCATCCTGGCCCAGTTGCTGGCCCAGAACCCCACCCGCAACCTGACCGCCAAGCAGGTCGAGTACGCCGGGATCATCCACTCCGCCGGCTCCGACCTGCTCCAGCTCATCAACGACATCCTCGACCTCTCCAAGGTCGAGGCCGGGAAGATGGACCTCAACGTCGAGGAGGTGCCGCTGCAGTCGCTGCTCGACTACGTGGAGGCCACCTTCCGCCCGATGACCGGGCAGAAGAACCTCGCCTTCGCGGTCCGCACGGCCAGCCGGGTGCCGTCCGAACTCCGCACGGACGACTACCGGTTGCGCCAGGTGTTGCGCAACCTGCTGTCCAACGCCGTGAAGTTCACCGAGCAGGGCCGGGTCGAGCTGCGGATCGAGCCCGCCGACGAGGACGCCGTCCCCGACGGGGTGCGCCGCGACGGGCCGGTGCTCGCCTTCCACGTCACCGACACCGGCATCGGCATCGCCCCGCAGCACCTGGAGACCGTCTTCGGAGCGTTCCAGCAGGCCGACGGGACCACCAGCCGCAAGTACGGCGGGACCGGGCTCGGGCTGTCGATCAGCCGTGAGATCGCCTTCCTGCTCGGCGGCGCCATCACCGTGGAGAGCACCCTCGGCCGGGGCAGCACCTTCACCCTCTACCTGCCCGCCGAGCCCGCCGGTCTCCCGGCCGGCGGCCCCGGCGCCGCGCTCCCGTCGTCCGAGCACCCGGCCGCGCTGCCCTCGCAGGACGCCGGACACCACCCGGACCACCCCGCCGCCGGCCGGCCGCGTCGCCTGCTCGTGGTGGAGGGCCGCCCGAACGGCCTGCTCTCCCTGGTCGCGGAGAACGCCGTCGCGGACCTCGCCCGCTACTCCGGCGCGCAGCGGCCGGTGGAGATCGTCGCCGCGGTCGGCGCGCAGGAGGCCGCCACGGCCCTGGCCACCGCGCCGTGCCACTGCGTAGTCCTGGAGCTGGGCCTGCCCGATGGAACCTCCACGACCCTGCTGAAGGAGATGGAGGGCGACCCGGCCCTGTACACCGTCCCGGTGCTGGCCCACGACAACCGTGGCGTCGTCCCGGAGCACGAGCAGGCCGTCCGCCGCGCGGGCGAACGGCCGCTGGAAGTCCTCTCCAGCCTCGACGAGCTGCGCGAGCGCATCGCCCTGCACATGAGCGCCGACCGGCCCGGGAGCGTCGTCCAGCTGGTCCGCGGAACGGACCGCGAGCCCTCCTGGAACCCCGGCGCCGACCCGGCGCTCTCCGGCCGCACGGCGCTGGTGGTCGACGACGACGACCGCAACCTCTACGCGATCACCAGCATCCTGGAGCTGCACGGCATGCACGTCCTCCAGGCCGAGAACGGGCGGGCCGCCCTGGAGGCGCTCGCCGTGCACCCGGGGATCGACGTGATCCTGATGGACGTGATGATGCCGGAGATGGACGGGTACTCCGCGACCGCGGCGATCCGCGCCATGCCGGAGCACGAGGGACTGCCGATCATCGCGGTGACCGCCAAGGCCATGGTCGGTGACCGGGAGAAGAGCCTCGCCTCGGGAGCCAGCGACTACATCACCAAGCCGGTCGACGCCGACGAGGTGATCAGCCGGATCAGGCGCCACCTCACCGCGTAGCACCGGCGCGCCCGCCCGCGTCACCCCACCAACCGTCACGAGCCGCCGCACCCCAGGAGTCCTGACCGTGCACCAGCCCCCGGAGCAGTCCGCCGCCGGCCGGCACCCGTCGACCGGACCGACCGCCGGCGCCGCCGGCGCCGGGCCCCCGGGCGTTCCCGCCACGCCGGGAGCGCCACCGGCCCGGGAGTCGGAGCGCGAGGCGACGGCGGTCGGCCGGCTCGCCGGCACGGTGGAGCGGCTGCGGCTGGAACTGGACCGCGCCGAGGCCCACGCGGCGGGCCGCGCGGTGGTCGAGATGGCCGTCGGCGTGCTCGTCGAACGGCTGCGGTGCGGCCCCACCGAGGCGGCGCGGCAGCTGGAGAGCCTCGCCGAGCGGTCCGGGACCTCGACCCTGGCCTTCGCCGCCGACCTCGTCAACCAGTCGGCGGCGGACGAGATATCCGCGCTCGCCCGCGGCTTCGTGGCCGGTGCCGCCGAGCCGTCGGCCGACACCCCGCCGGCGGAGCCGGTCTCCGTCCGCCTCCGCAGCACCGAGGCGGACGCGCTCGCCGGCGACGCTGCGGCGGCCGCGCGGTCCATGCTGGAGCACGCGCTGCGGCCGCTCGGCGCGGCCGCCGTCGCCATCTGGGCGGCCCACCCCGACCTCTCGCTCTCGCTGGCCGGCAGTGCCGGCTTCCCCGCGGAGGAGGCCCGCCGCTGGCGGCACGTGCCCCCGGGCGTCCCGACCCCGGCCCGCAGGGCGCTGGACGAGCGCTCGGCCGTCGGCTACCCGACGCTCGCCGACGCCTCGCTCCCGTCGATCGGCCAGCACGAGGTCCGAGGCGGCCGGCTGGCCGTTCCGGCGGGCACCGGCGGCCGGCTCATCGGGGTCCTGGAGGTCTGCTGGCACGACGCCCTGCCCGAGCAGTCCCAGTCGCTCCAGCGGCAGTTCGAGGCGCTCGCGCAGCTGGCGGCCGCGACCCTGGAGACCTGGGGCGGCCAGGAGCCGCCCGGCCCCGAGCCGGACGACCGGCAGTTCGGTGAACTGCGGCAGCTGGTCGACGGCCTGCTCGATCCGTGCCTGGTCCTGCGGCTGTCGCCCGACGACGACCACCTCCCCCGGTTCCTGATCCGGCACGTCAATCCCGCCTTCGTCGACTTCGCCGGCCGGCCCACCGGCGCCATCGTGGGCACCCGGCTGCTGGAGGCGTACCCGCTGGCCGCCGAGCCCGGCGGGCTGGCGGAGAAGGTCGAGCACGTCTTCGCCACCGGGGAGCCTTTCCGCACCCACGACATGCACCTCGCCGCCCTGGTCGACGGCGTGCCGCTGACCACCCGGGCCCAGGTGAGCATCAGCCGGCACGGCACCCACCTGGCGGTGGTGTGGCGCCTCGGCGACGGCACCCCGAGGGTCGCGCGGCTGCTGCAGCACGCCCAGCGGCTCGGCCGGATCGGCGGCTTCGAGGAGAACCTGGGGACGCGTCAGATCGCCTGGAACGAGACCCTGTTCGAGCTGCACGGGCTGCCGCCCGGCGCGTCGCCGATCCCCCTGGACCAGCTGGCCGAGCACGCCCACCCGGACGACCGGCACACCATCGGCCGGTTCCTGCGCACCCTGCTGCACCACCGGCGGCCGGCCTCCACCGCCTTCCGCCTCCTGCGGCCCGACGGGGTCACCCGCCACATCCGGGTCGTGGCGGAGCCGGTGCCCGCCCCGGACAGCAGCCCGCACATCGTCCGCGGCGCCTACCAGGACATCTCCGCCCAGCACTGGACGGAGGTCGCCCTGGCGGCGACCCGCGACCAGCTGGCCCAGAGCGAGCAGCAGGCGGCGGAGCGCAGCCGTCTCGCGCTCCAGCTCCAGCACGCCATCATGCCGCCCGCCCGCGGCCCGCTGGACCTGCACGACCTGCACGTGGCCGTGCGCTACCGTCCGGCGGAGAAGGACCACCTGGTGGGCGGCGACTGGTACGACGCGCTGACGCTGCCCTCGGGGGACGTCATGCTGTGCGTGGGCGACGTCTCCGGGCACGGCATCGAGGCCGCCACCGGCATGGTGGCCCTGCGCAACGCGCTGCGCGGACTGGCCGCCACCGGCGCGGGACCGGCCCAGCTGCTGAGCTGGCTCAACAGCGTCACCCACCACCTCACCGACAACGTCACCGCCACGGCGGTCTGCGGCCTGTACGAGCCCGGGAGCGGCAGGCTCCGCTGGGCCCGGGCCGGGCACCCGCCGCCGGTCCTGCTGCGCGGCGGGCGCGCGGGCGCCCTCCCGCAGCTGGGCGGCATCCTGCTCGGCGCGGTGGACCAGGCGGACTACGAGGAGGGGGAGTTCGTGCTGGAGGCGGGCGACACCCTGGTGATGTACACCGACGGGCTGATCGAGCGCCGCGACGAGTCCCTCCAGGCCTCGCTGACCAATCTGACGGGCCTCGTCGAGCAGGCGCACCGCGGCGCGGCCGCGGGCGTCGAGGGGCTCCAGGACCAGCTGGACCACCTGCTGCGGTACAGCAGCGCGGACACCGACGACGACACCTGCCTGGTCGGGGTGGCGGTCCGGTAGGCCCGCTCCGGGCGGGCCCACCGGACCGGACGGTCAGGAGGTGATCGGCGGGCGGTACACGGTCAGCGCCGCCGGGTTCTTGGACAGCCGCAGGGCGCCGCGGGCGGGGACGCTCTCGCCGTCGACGGCGATCCGGTCGGCGTCGCCGAGGAAGTCCAGGTCCAGGACGCGCAGCCGGGCGGTCCGGTAGACCCGGGAGCGGTGCATGGTGCCGGACAGGAAGGCGGCGGCGAGGCGGGTGCGGGCGAAGGGCCTGCCGGCGTCGACGACGCGGACGTCGAGCTTCCCGTCGGCCAGGGCGGCCCGGTGGGTGGGCGCGAAGCCCGCCGGTTCGTAGGCCCCGTTGCCGGCGAACAGCAGCCACAGTCGGTGCGGGCGCCCCCCGGCGTGCACGGTGACCGGTTCGGCGGTCGGCAGCAGCTTGGCGACGGCCACCGCGAGGGCCGGCCACTTGCCGATGCGCTTCTCCAACTTCTCCCGCTGGTGGACGAGTTCGGGGTAGATGCCGAGGCTGAAGGTGTTGACGAAGGTGCGCGACCCGGTGTGGTCGACGGCCAGTCCGAGGTCCACGCCGACCGCGGTGCCGGCCTCGACGGCCGTGGCGGTGTCCTGGTGGGTGGTGGTGCCGAGGTCGAGCGCGAAGTGGTTGAGGGTGCCGCCGGGGAAGACCGCCAGCGGCAGTTTGCGGTCGACGGCCAGGCCGGCGGCCAGGTTGACGCTGCCGTCGCCGCCGCACACCCCGAGCGCGCCGCCGTTGCGGGCCGCCCGGTCGGCGGCCTCGGTCAGCAGTTCGGCCAGGTCGTCCTCGGGCCCGCACACCCGGACGTCCGCCTCGGGCAGCAGGCCGCGCAGGGTGTCGGCCGTCTCCTCGGGGCCGGTGGCCGTCATGGAGCCGTTGCCGGAGCCGGAGTTGACCACCACGGACAGGCCCCGGCCGCGCGGCAGGGCCGGTGCCGGGAAGGCTGCGGGGGCGGCGGGCGGCGGCGCGTCGGACGAACGGGGCCACCAGCGCAGGGTGGTGGCGGCCGCCGCCGTTCCGAGGGCCGCGCCCGCGAGGACGTCGCCCGGGTAGTGCACCCCGGTGTAGACGCGGGAGAGCGCCACCGCCGCCGCGACCGGGGCGACGGCCGCGCCCAGCAGCGGGGACTCGATCGCCACGCCGGTGGCGAAGGCCGCCGCGGAGGCGGAGTGGCCGGACGGGAAGGAGGTGGTGACCGGCTGGCGCAGCAGCCGTCGCACCGACGGCACGCCGTCCAGCACCGGTCGGGGCCGGCGGGTGGCGTGTTTGGCCACGGTGTTGGCGGTGGCCGAGGCGATCGCGAGCGAGCCGAGTCCGCGCAGGGCCGCGCGCCGGCCGCGGCGTCCGCCGACCGCGCCGAGGACGGCGGCGGCGCCCGTCCAGAGCACTCCGTGGTCGGCGGCCCGGCTCAGCGCCCGCAGCCACGGACCGGTCCCGCGCAGCGGGGCGGCGGCGATGCGGTCGAACAGGGCCCGGTCGATGGCGTCGAGTCGTGAGGTCCCCAGTCGTGTCATCCGACGAGCCTAATGGGGTTCGGTGCCGCGGGGCGGGAAGGCGGCCCGCCGGTGTGTCACACGAACGGCGGCGTTCCGGACCCGCGGCGACGCGGGCAAGCGTGCCGCGGGCGGGGCGAGGCGGGGCGGGGGGCGGATCAGGCCCCGTCGGTGGAGGCGGCCAGCAGTCTGGTCACCGAGCCGTCGTCCCCGAGGACGTCGCGCAGGTGCCGGAAGCCGAGCCGGCGGCACATCGTCAGGCTCGGGGTGTTCTCGGCGCCGACCATGCCGTAGACCTCCTTGAGCCCCAGCTCGTCGCGGGCGTAGCGGATCAGTCCGCGCACCACCTCGCCGCCCAGGCCCCGGCCCCAGAACTCCGGGGCCAGCGCGGTGACCAGCTCGTGGCCGTCGACGTTCCCGGTGCGCTTGACCTCGGCGTGGCCGGCGTACGCCCCGTCCAACCAGATGCCCCAGACGTCGAAGAGGTTCTGCGGGTAGACGTCGGACAGGATCGCGCGGAACAGGGTGCGGATGTCCGGCTCGGGCACGAGGTCCTGGCCCATCCAGCGGCACACCTCCGCGTTGCGGAGCAGGGAGACGAAGGCGTCCTCGTCCTCGGGCCGGTAGGGGATGAACTCCAGGTGCTCGGTGCGCAGCGGAGGGGTCACGGTGCTCTCCTCAGGGGGTGGCGGCTCGGTGCTGCGGTGGTACGGGGGCGCGGTGCTGCGCGGGTGCGGTGCTGCGGCGGCGCGGTGGTTCGGCGGTGCGGCGGTGCGGCGGCCGGGACGGGCCGCCGGTCGGCGCGGGTGCGACCGGCGGCCCGTCCCGGCGGCGGTCAGGCCCCGGCCTTCTCCATGCGCTCGCGCAGGCTCTTCGGGCGCATGTCGGTCCACACCTCGTCGACGTAGGCGGTGCACTCGGCCTCGGTGCCCTCGGTGCCGACGGGCTGCCAGCCGGCCGGCACCTCCAGGTCGGCGGGCCAGAGGGAGTACTGCTCCTCGTCGTTGCGCAGCACCTGGTAGCGGGTGTTCTCGTCCATGTCGGTCTCCTTCGTCATCGCGGTGGGGTCTTATCGGTCGGTCGGTCGTGGCGGGTGGGGGTTCGCTCACCGTCCTTCCCGGGCGTGCCGGGCGATCCGCCGCAGGGCGGTGGCGAAGTCCTCGGCGGCCCGGCGGACGGCTTCGGTGGTGTGGACGGCGGGCCGGTGGTGCCAGGTGAAGGCGAGGCGTCCGTGCTGGGCCGCCCCGACCACCTCCAGCGGGTGGGAGCCGCCGTCCCGGGGGTCGTGGTCCTGGCCGAAGGAGCCGAGTTCGGCGCGGACCAGGCCGTCTCCGGCGTCCTCGGGCCGCGAGTCCCACTGGCCGAGGTAGTTGAAGACCACCTCACCGTGCCCGCCGGCGGCGAGGCGCTCGCGGACCTCGGCGCTGCCGAAGGTCCGCAGGGCGCCGAAGCCCAGGCCGTTGCCGGGCACCGCGCGCAGCTGCCGGCGGACGGACTTCACCAGGGCGCGCCAGTCGCGGTCCGGGCCGAGGTCCGCGGGGTCGGGGACGTCGAAGGCCACGGGGTGGACGGTGGTGAACCAGCCGACCGTACGGGACAGGTCGACGCCGTCGAGCAGGTCCTCCCGGCCGTGCCCCTCCAGGTCGAGGGCGACCCGCGGCCGGCCGCTCCAGCGGGCCAGGGCGAGGGCGAGCGCGGCCAGCAGCACGTCGTTGACCCGGGTGCGGTAGGCGGCGGGGGCGGCGCGCAGCAGCGCCTCGGTGTCCGCCTCGTCGAGTTCGACGGTGACCGCCGCGCTCCCGCCGTCGCCGGGGCCGGCCGGGCCGCCCGGCAGGGCCGCACGGGCGCTCACCGCCTGCTCCCAGTACGGGATTTCGTGGTCGAGGCCGCCCTCGGCGACATGGGCCGCGAGCCGGTGCGCCCAGTCCCGGAAGGAGGTGGTGCGCTCCCCCAGGGTGATCGCCCCGCCCCGGACGGCCTGCCGGTGGGCGCTGTCCAGGTCGTCGCGCAGCACCCGCCAGGAGACGGCGTCGACGACCAGGTGGTGGGCGACCAGGAGCAGCAGGGCCGGGTGGTCCGGGTGGCCGGTGAACAGGGCGGCGCGCAGCAGCGGGCCGTGGGCGAGGTCGAAGCCGGCGTGCAGTTCGTCGGCGGCCTTGGCCATGGCCGCGTCGGCGGCCCCGGTGTCCTGGCCGGTCAGGTCGTAGCGGGACAGGAGGTCCTCGACGGGGGCGGGCGGCGGGTTGAACTGGTGCCAGCCGGCGTCGTCGCGGGTGAAGCGCATCCGCAGGCCGTCGTGGTGTTCCAGCAGGGCGTAGAGGGCGGCGCGCAGCGCCCGGGGGTCGGGGTCGGCGGTGAGTTCGAGCAGGGTGGACTGGTTGAAGTGGTGGTGGGCGGCGCGCGGGGTGGTGAGGAACCACTCCTGGATGGGGGTGAGCGGTACGTCGCCGGTCACCGGGCCGTCGTCCGCGGGTTCGGCGGCGGTGCGGACGACGGTGGCCAGTGCGGCGACGGTCTGGTGGCTGAACAGGTCCCGGGTGGCCAGGTGGAGGCCGTCCCGGCGCAGCCGGGAGACCACCTGCATGCTGAGGATGGAGTCGCCGCCGAGCAGGAAGAAGTTGTCGTCGGCGCCGACCTGGTCGAGGCCGAGGACGTCGGCCCAGATCCGGGCGATCCGGCGTTCGAGGTCGGTCTCCGGGGCCCGGCCGGGGCCGGCCGGGGCCTGGGTCGGGCCGGGGTCGGGCAGGGCCCGCCGGTCGAGCTTGCCGTTGGGGGTGAGCGGGAGCCGGTCCACCGCGACGAAGGCCGAGGGGACGAGCTGCGGCGGCAGGAACGCGCCGAGGTGGAGGCGGAGTTCGAGGGCGGGGGCGCCGGCGGCGGGGTCCGCGGGGACGACGTAGCCGACGAGCCGGCCGCCGGAGGGGCCGTCGGTGCGGACGGTGACGGCGGCGTCGCGCACCAGGGGGCTGCGGCGCAGGGCGCTCTCGATCTCCCCCGGTTCGATCCGGTGGCCGCGCAGCTTGACCTGTTCGTCGGCGCGTCCGGCGAAGCGCAGCAGGCCGTCGGCCTCGCGGCGGGCGAGGTCGCCGGTGCGGTACATCCGCTCGCCGGGCGGGCCGTACGGGTCGGGCAGGAAGCGCTGGGCGGTGAGGCCCGGGCGGCCGAGGTAGCCGCGGGCGAGGCCGGGGCCGGCCAGGTAGAGCTCGCCGGTGATGCCGGGCGGAACCGGCCGCAGGGCGGTGTCCAGGACGTACGCGCGGGTGGCGCCGCTGGGGCGGCCGATGGCGGGGGTGCCGGTGCCGGGGGCGAGCGGGCCGGTCCAGGTGGCGACGACGGTGGCCTCGGTGGGGCCGTAGGAGTTGATCATCCGTCGGCCGGGGGCCCAGGTGTCGACCAGGTCGGCGGGGCAGGCCTCGGCGCCCACCACCAGGGTGCGCAGCCCGGGCAGGGCGGCGGCCGTCCCCGGTTCCACGGTGGCGAGGGCCGCCGGGGGGATCAGGGTGTGGCTGATCCGGCGTGCGGTCAGCACCTCGGCGAGCCGTTCGCCGACCAGCGGGCCCTGCTCGCCGGTGACCAGGGCGGCTCCGGAGAGCAGGGAGATGCACAGTTCCAGCACGGAGGCGTCGAAGCTGGGCGAGGCGAACTGGAGGACCCGGTCGCCGGGGCCGACGGCGTACTGCTCGGCGGCGGCCGCCGCGAAGACGGCGAGGCCGGCGTGGGTGACCAGGACGCCCTTGGGGGTGCCGGTGGAGCCGGAGGTGTAGATCGCGTAGGCGGGGTGGGCGGGGGTGAGCGGGGCGCGGCGGTCGGCGTCGGTGGGCGGGGTGTCCGGTCCTTCGGCGGCCCAGACCCGGGCCGGGTCGTCGAGCACCAGGTGGGCGCCGGCGTCGCGGACCATGAACTCCCGGCGGGGCGCCGGGTAGTCCGGGTCGACCGGGAGGAAGGCGCCGCCGGCCTTGGTGACGGCGAGCTGGGCGACCGTCATGGCGGCCGAGCGGGGAAGGGCGAGGGCGACCAGCCGCTCCGGTCCGACGCCGCGCCCGATCAGGTGGTGGGCCAGCCGGTTGGCGGCCCGGTCCAGTTCGGCGTAGGAGAGCGTCCGGTCGCCGTCGAGCAGCGCCGGCGCCTCGGGGGTGGCGGCGGCCCGGCGCTCGAACAGCTCGGGCAGGGTCGCCTCGGGCACCGGGCGCAAGCCGCCAGCCGGTTCGGCGGCGGGCTCCTCCGCCCCGGCCAGCGGCAGCGCGCCGACGGCGCGTCCCGGGTCCCGGGCGACGGCGGTCAGCAGGGTGGTGAGCTGGGCCGCCATCCGTTCGACGGTGGCCGGGTCGAACAGGTCGGTGCTGTAGGTGACCAGGCCGTGCAGCGCGCCGTCCTCGGCCTCGACGAACTCCAGCACCAGGTCGAAGACCGTCCGGAGGGTGTCGGTCTCGATGCCGGTCACGTCGAGGCCCGGCAGGTCGACTTCGCCGGACGGGGCGTTCTGGAGCACCACGTGGACCTGGAAGAGCGGGCTGCGGCTGGTGTCGCGCTCCGGCTGGACCGCGTCGACCACCTTCTCGAAGGGCACGTCCTGGTGGGCGAAGGCGTCCAGGACGGTCTGCCGCACCTCGCCGAGGAGGGCGTCGAAGGGCTGCCCGGGCTCGACCCGGGAGCGCAGCACCAGGGTGTTGACGAAGAATCCGACCAGTTGCTGGACCTCGGGCCGGTGGCGGCCGGAGGTGATGGTGCCGACGGCGATGTCGGTGTCCCCGGAGAGCCGGGCCAGGTAGGCCTGGGCGGCGGCGACCAGGGTGGTGAACAGGGTGGCGCCGCGTTCGCGGCCGACCTCGGCCAGCCGGCGGGCGGTGTCGGCGGGCAGCTCCAGCCGGACGGTGGCGCCGGTGCCGGTGCGCACCGCGGGCCGGGGCCGGTCGGTGGGCAGCCGCAGGGGTGCCAGGCCGGCCAGCCGGCTCTTCCAGTAGTCGAGTTGCCCGTCGGCGGTGGCCCCGTCGGTGCGCTGCCAGTGGGCGTAGTCGGCGTACTGCACCGGCAGCGGCGCCAACGGGGCCTGCGCGGTGCCGAGTTCGGCGCGGTAGAGGTGGGCCAGGTCGGCGAGCAGCACGCCGGTGGACCACCCGTCGGTGACCATGTGGTGCAGGGCCAGCGCGAGCGCGTGGTCGCCGTCGGCCAGCCGGACCAGCGCGGCGCGCAGCAGCGGTCCGCGGCGCAGGTCGAAGGGGCGGGCGCGTTCGGCGGCGAGCAGTTCGCGCAGGGCCCGCGGCCGTTCGTCCGCGGGCCGTGCGGAGAGGTCGTACAGCGGCAGCGGTACGGCCCGCGGCGGGTGGACGTACTGGACGCCGTGGCCGTCGACGCTGTCGAAGGTGGTGCGCAGCGCCTCGTGCCGGGCCGTCAGGGCGGTCAGGGCGGCGCCGAGGGCGGCGCGGTCGAGGGTGCCGCGCAGCCGCAGCGCGAGTGCGACGTGTTCGGCGCTGTCGGGCGCCAGCTGCTCCAGGAACCAGAGGCGTTGCTGGGCGTAGGACATCGGGGCCGCGCCGTCGCGGGCCACCGGGACCACCGGCGGGCGGGCCGGGGCGGCGGGCGCCTCGGTGAGCAGCCGGGCCAGGCCGGCCGGGGTGGGGTGGTCGAAGACCGCGCGGGGGCCGAGGTCGGTGCCGAAGGCGTCGGCCAGCCGGGCGGTGAGCCGGATGCTGAGGATGGAGTCGCCGCCCAGGTCGAAGAAGCCCTCGTCGATGCCGGGCGGGCGGATGCCGAGGACCTCGGCGAAGACCTCGGCGGTGCGGCGCTCGGCCGCGGTGCGCGGTTCGGTCCGGGCGCGGTGCCCGCCGCCGGGCCGCTGTTCCGGCGCGGGCAGGGCGGACCGGTCGACCTTGCCGTTGCGGCTCAGCGGGAGGGCGGCGAGCGGGACGACGGCGGCCGGGACGAGGTAGTCGGGCAGGATGCGGGCGGCGAACGCCAGCAGCTCCTCGGGATCGACGGCGCCGACCGGGTAGGCGACCAGCCGGCGGGCGCCGGGCCGGTCCTCGCGGACCGCCACGGCGACGTCGGCGACCCCGGGATGGGCGGCGAGGGCGGACTCGACCTCGGCGGGCTCGACCCGGAACCCGCGGATCTTCACCTGGTCGTCGGCGCGGCCGAGGAACTCCACGGTGCCGTCGGGGCGGCGCCGGGCGAGGTCCCCGGTGCGGTACATCCGGGCACCGGGCGGGCCGGAGGGGTCGGCGAGGAAGCGGGCGGCGGTGGCGCCGGGGCGGCCGAGGTAGCCGCGGGCGACGCCCTCGCCGGCCAGGTAGAGCTCCCCGGCGCAGCCCGGCGGGACGGGCCGCAGCCGCTGGTCCAGGACGTGCACCCGCCGGTCGTCCAGCGGGCGGCCGATCGGGACGGTGTCGGGCACCGCGGCGGCGTCCGGGAGGGCGTGGGCGGTGGCGAAGGTGGTGGTCTCGGTGGGCCCGTAGCCGTCCACCACGGTCAGCCCGGGGCAGGCCGCCAGGACGCGGCGCACGGCGGCGGCGGGCACCACGTCCCCGCCGGTCCACAGGGTGCGCAGGCCGGTGAAGCAGTCCGGCGCGTCCTGGGCGAGCAGCCGGAAGAGCCCGGCGGTGAGCCAGAGCGCCGTCGGCCCGTCCGGTCCGGCGAGCCGGCGCAGCAGCGCGGCGTCCACCGGCCCGTCGGGGGCGACCAGGACGCAGCCGCCGTTCAGCAGCGGCGCCCACACCTCGAAGGTGGCGGCGTCGAAGGCGACCGGCGAGTGCAGCAGCACCCGGTCGCAGCGGCCGCCGGTGAAGCGGCTGTCGGTGGCGAGCGAGGCCACGTCGCGGTGCCGGACGGCGACGGCCTTGGGCTCGCCGGTGGAGCCGGAGGTGTACATCACGTACGCCAGCCGGTCGGGGTCGGCGGGCGGCAGGCCGGGGCCGGCCGGGTGGTCCTGTGCGGCGGCGACCTGGTCGGCGGTGAGCAGCACCTGCGCGCCGGCCCGGTCGAGCAGGGTGCGGCGGCGCTCCTCGGGGGCGCGCCGGTCGACGGGCAGGTAGGCGCCGCCCGCCTTGAGGACGGCCAGCTGGGCGACGACGAGTTCGGTGCCGCGGTCCATCGCCAGGGCGACCCGGTCCTCGGGGGCGAGGCCGTCGGCGAGCAGCCGGGCGGCCAGCCGGTCGGACCACTCGTCGAGGCCGCGGTAGCTCAGTTCGCGGTCGCCCTCGCGCACGGCGGGGGCGTCGGGGGTGCGGCGGACCTGCTCGGCGAGGACCGCCAGCGGGCTGCGCGGCGCCGGCGGGCGGGCGGTGGCCTGCCAGGAGGCCAGCAGCTCGCGGTCGGCCGGGGTGAGGGGGTCCAGCGCGGCGAGGTCGCCGTCCAGGCCGTCGGCGAGGGCGGTGAGCAGCAGGGCGAGGCGGTCGGCGGCGTCCTGGGCGGTGCGCCGGTCGAAGAGCGCGGGGTCGTACGCCAGGTCGAAGGCGAGCTGCCCGGCCAGGTGGGCGCGCAGGCACCACGGGTAGGTGGTGGCGTCGTCGGCGCGCACCTCGGCCACCCGCACCCCGGTGCGGTCCGCGGCCGACTCGTCGACGGGGTAGTTCTCGAACACCAGCATGCTGTCGAACAGCGTTTCCCCGGCAGGCAGTTCGCTCAGGGCCTGGATCCGGGGCAGCGCCAGGTGGTCGTGGCGGCGGGCGTCGCTCTGCCGGTCCTGGAGCTCGCGCAGCCAGGGCGCCACGGCGCCGCGGGCGGGCACCCGGACCCGGGCCGGCACGGTGTTGATGAACAGGCCGATCATCGTCTCGACGCCGGGCAGTTCGGCCGGCCGCCCGGAGACGGTGGTGCCGAAGACCACGTCCCCGGTGCCGGCGTAGCGGCCCAGCAGCATTGCCCAGGCGCCCTCGACCAGGGTGTTGACGGTCAGTCCGGCGGCGGCGGCGTTCTCCCGCAGCCGGGCGGAGAGCGCCTCGTCGAGGGTGCGGTGGACGGTGGCGCTGGAGCGGGCCCGGTGGGCTCCGGCGGGCCGGCGGTCGTAGGGCAGCGCGGTCCGTTCGGTGAACCCGGCCAGGACGGCGCTCCAGTGGTCCTCCGCGGCCTGCCCGTCCTGCTCGCGCAGCCAGGCCAGGAAGTCCGCGAACGGGCGCCGCACCGGGCGGGGCGCCTGCGGTCCGCCGGTCAGCGCGGCGTACTCCTCGCACACCTCGGTGAGCAGCTGTCCGGTGCTCCAGCCGTCCAGGATCAGGTGGTGGGTGGACCAGAGCAGCAGCACCTCGTCGCCGGGCAGCGCGGCCAGCACCAGCCGGGTGAGCGGCGCGGTGCCGAGGTCCATCCCGGCGGCCCGCTCCTCGGCGAGCAGCCGTTCGGTCTCCGCGGCCCGCTGTCCGGGCGTCAGCCCGCGCCAGTCCAGGTGGCGGACGGGCAGCGCGGCGCGGCGGGCGACCAGCTGGACGGGGTGCGGCAGGCCGCGCCAGTGCACGGCGGTGCGCAGCGCCGGGGTGCGGTCGGCGACCAGCTGCCAGGCTTCGGCGAAGGCCGCCGGGTCGGCGACGCCGGCCAGCCGTACGGCGATCCGGTCCACGTAGGCGCCGTCCTCGTCGACCAGGCCGTGGAAGAGCATGCCGGACTGCAGGGGGGTCAGCGGCAGCACGTCCTCGGTGTCGCGGCCGTCGCCGACCAGGCGGTCCAGCTGCCGCTGGTCGAGGCCGGCCAGCGGGAAGTCGGACGGGGTGCGGCCGCCGGCGCCGGGGGCCGCGCAGTGCTCGGACAGCTCGCGCAGCGCCTGGAGCGTCTGCTCGGCGAGGGCTCGGACGGTGGCCTCCTCGTAGCGGGCCGCGGGGTAGGTCCAGCCCAGTTCGAGCCGGCCGTCCTGGACCGCGCCGACGACGTCCAGCAGGTACGGGCGGGGCTCGTCGGGGTCGGTGTCCCGACCGGCCGGCGGCAGCGAGCCGCGCAGCAGCCCGTCGGCGCCGGTGCCGGTGTCCCACTGGCCGTGGTAGTTGAAGCCGACCTGCGGAGCGGCCGCGCCGGCCGGCAGGGCGGACGGGCGCAGGTGGCGCAGGGCGCCGTGGCTGAGTCCGCGCAGCGGGACAGCGCGCAGCTGCTCCTTGACCGAGCGCAGGGTGTCGTGCCAGCCGGCCTGCGGGTCGACGCGCAGGGCGAGCGGGAACTCGGCGGTGAACCAGCCGACCGTCCGGGAGAGGTCCTGGTCGGCGAAGAGGTCCTCGCGGCCGTGGCCCTCCACGCCGATCAGCACGGTGTCCCGGCCGCACCAGCGGGCCAGGGTGCGGCCCAGGGCGCTGAGCAGGACGTCGTTGACCTGGGTGCGGTAGGTCTCCGGGACCCGGCGCAGCAGCGCCGCGGTGGTCGGCTCGTCCAGCGTCACGGTGACGGTGGCGGCGGTGCCGTGGGTGTTGGGACCGGGCCGCCCGGCCGGCAGGTCGGCCGGGGCCCGGCCGGTGCGGGTCCAGTAGGCGGTGTCGCCGTCCAGGGCGCCGGAGCGGGTGTGCCGTTCCAGCCGGGTGGCCCACCGGGCGTAGGAGGTGCCGGGCTCCGGCAGCCGGACGGGTGCGCCGGTGCGGGCGGCGCGGTGGGCCGCTTCGAGGTCGGCCAGCAGGATGCGCCAGGAGACGCCGTCCACGGCCAGGTGGTGGACGGTCAGGACGAGTTGGGCCGGCCGCTGCTCGCCGCCGTCGAAGTGGAGGGCGCGCAGCATCCGGCCCTCGACCGGGTCGAGGGAGCGCTGGGCCTGCTCGACGGCCTGCTGCAGTTCGGCCTCGGAGCCGGCCCGGTGGTGGGTGAAGGCGCCGTCCGGCGCCTGGGCCAGGACCTCCTGGTGCCAGCCCGTCGCGCCGTGGCGGAACCGGGTGCGCAGCGCCGGGTGGTGCTCCACCAGGGCGAGCACCGCCCGGTGCAGGGCGGCGGGGTCGGTGCCGGGGGCCAGCGCCAGCCGCTGGGTCATGGTGAAGCGCAGCGCCTCGCCGGGGCGGCGGCCGTCGAGGTACCAGTGCTGGATCGGGGTGAGCGGCGCCTCGGTGGGCTCGGCCTCCCGGCCCTCCGGGGACTGCGCCGACTCCCCCGCGCACAGGGCGAGTTCGGCGACGTTCTGGTAGCGGAAGACGTCCTTGGTGGTGAGGGCGAGTCCGGCGGCGCGGGCCCGGGAGACGATCTGGATGCTGAGGATGGAGTCGCCGCCGAGCGCGAAGAAGTTGTCCCGGGCGCCGACCCGGGGCACGCCCAGCACCTCGGCCCAGATCGCGGCGAGCCGCTCCTCGGTGCCGGGGCGCGGTGCGACGTACGGGGTGGTGCGGTCCGGCTGGGCGGGCGGGGCGGGCAGGGCGCGGCGGTCGGTCTTGCCGCCGGTGGTGCGCGGGATGCGGGCCAGCGGGACGAAGGCGGTGGGCACCAGGTGGTCGGGCAGGGTGCGCCGCAGCCAGGCCCGCAGCTCCTCGGCGGGCGGCACCCGGTCGCCGGCCGGCACGGGGTAGCCGACCAGCAGGGTCCGCCCGCCCTGCTCGCGGGCGGCGACGGCGCAGTCCGCGACGCCGGGGTGGGCCAGCAGCGCGGCCTCCACCTCGCCGGGCTCGATCCGGAAGCCGCGGATCTTGACCTGGGCGTCGGCCCGGCCGAGGAACTCCAGCTGCCCCTCCGCGTCCCAGCGGGCCAGGTCGCCGGTGCGGTACATCCGGGCGCCGGGCGGGCCGTACGGGTCGGCGAGGAAGCGGGCGGCGGTCAGTCCGGGCCGGTCGAGGTAGCCGCGGGCGACCTGCGCCCCGGTCAGGTACAGCTCCCCCGGCATGCCGGGCGGCACGGGACGAAGCGCGCCGTCCAGCACGTACGCGCCGAGGTTGCGGCCCGGCCGGCCGATCACCGGGCGCTCGGGGTGGTCCGCGCAGCGGGTGTAGGCGGCGTCGACGGTGCACTCGGTGGGGCCGTACACGTTGTAGGCGGTGATCCCGAGCCCGGCCCGGGCCGCGGCCAGTTCGCGCCAGGTGGCGGCGGGCACGGCCTCGCCGCCGACCAGCAGCAGCCGCGGGTGGTGCGGGGCGGGCGCGAGCAGCCCGGCGGCGGTGAGTTCGCGCAGGTAGGACGGGGTGACGTTGACCAGGTCGAGCCGCTGGTCGACGATCTTCGCGCAGAAGGCCTGCGGGTCCAGCCGGACGTCCTCGTCGATCAGGTGGAGTTCCTGGCCGAAGGCCAGCAGCAGCGGGCCCTCCCAGCTGGTGTCGAAGGAGAAGGAGGCGCTGAGCGCGATCCGCAGCCGGGCGCCGTCGGCGGTGTGCGGGGCGAGCAGCTCCTCCCGGTGGTCGTGGGCGAGGTTGACCAGCTGGCGGTGTTCGACGACCACGCCCTTGGGGCGGCCGGTGGAGCCGGAGGTGTGGATCAGGTAGGCGGCGTGCCGCGGCAGCAGCGGCGAGGTCCGCTCGGCGTCGGTCAGGTCGTGGCCGGGCAGCTCCTCCCACGGCACCTCGCGCAGCGCCCGCTCGGTCAGCACGGTGCGCGGCCGGGTGTCGTCGAGCAGCAGGGCGGCCCGCTCCTCGGGCAGGTCCGGGTCGACGAACTGGAGGACGGCGCCGGCCTTGAGCACCCCGAACAGGGCGACCAGCAGCTCCGAGGTGCGCGGCAGCCGGACCGCGACCACCTGCTCCGGGCCGGCGCCGAGGGCGGCCAGGTGGCGGGCGAGCCGGTTGCCCCGGGCGTTGAGGGCGGCGAAGTCCAGGGCGGCGTCCCGGGCGACCACCGCGGTGGCGTCCGGGGTGCGGGCGGCCTGGGCCTCGAACAGGGCGGTGAAGGTGGTGTCCGGTACGGGCAGCGGCTCGCCCCGGCCCTGGCGCAGCACCTGCCGCCGCTCCTCCCCGGTCATCAGCGGCAGCGTCCCGACGGCCGTTCCGGGCGCCTCGGCGGCGGCCACCAGCAGGGTGGTCAGCCGGTCGGCCAGCTGCTCGGCGGTGCGCGCGTCGAACAGGCCGGTGTCGTACTCCAGGTAGCCGGTCAGGCCGCCGTCGTGCTCGGCGAAGTCGAAGGAGAGGTCGAAGGTGGCGTTGCGGACCGGCGGGGTGACGGGTTCCACCGTCAGGCCGGGCAGCCGGGGCGCCTCGGCGCCGAGGTTGTGCAGCGCCACCATCACCTGGAACAGCGGGGTGCGGCTGGTGTCGCGCTCCGGCTGGAGGGCGTCCACCAGCCGTTCGAAGGGCACCTCCTGGTGGGCGAGGGCGTCCAGCACGGTGCGCTGCGCGGCGGTCAGCAGCTCGTGGAAGGACAGTTCGGGGCGGATGTCGCCGCGCAGCACCAGGGTGTTGACGAACATGCCGACCACGTCGTGGAGTTCGCCCTGCTCGCGGCCGGAGGTGACGGTGCCGACGGTGATGTCCCGCTGCCCGGACCAGCGGGCCAGCAGCACCTGGCAGGCGGCCAGCAGGACGGTGTAGAGGGTGCCGTCGGCCTCCCGGCCGCGCTCGCGCAGCCGGGCGGTCAGCTCGGCGGGCAGCGTGAAGGTGACCAGCGCGCCCTGCCGGGTGCGCACCGCCGGGCGCGGCCGGTCGGTGGGCAGTTCCAGCGGGGCCAGGCCATCCAGCGCCCGGCGCCAGTGGTCGAGGTCGGCCTCGGCGGCGGCGGTGCGGGAGCGCTGCCAGGCCGCGTAGTCGGTGTACCGGACGGGCAGCGCGGGCAGCCGCGGCCGGCGCCCCTCGACGGCGGCCGCGTACAGCTCGCCGAGGTCGCGGCCCAGGACGCCCATCGACCAGCCGTCCGTGGCGATGTGGTGCACGGCCAGGGCGAGGACGTGCTCGTCGGCGGCCGTGCGGGCGAGGTGGGCGCGCAGCACCGGGCCTTCGGCGAGGTCGAAGGGGGTGGCGGCGATCCGTTCCAGCAGGGCGTCCAGGTCCTGCGGCCGGACATCCTCGCAGGGCAGCTCGACGGGGTGCGGCGGGCGCACCACCTGGCGGGCCCGGCCGTCCCGCTCGGCGTAGCACGTCCGCAGCGCCTCGTGCCGTTCGACCAGGGCGTCCAGCGCGCCGCCCAGCGCGGCCCGGTCGAGGGCGCCGCGCAGCCGCAGCACGGACAGCGCGGTGTACTCGGTGCTTCCGGGTTCGAAGCGGTCGAGGAACCAGAGCCGCTGCTGGGCGTGGGAGAGCGGCGGCTCGGTGTCGGGGTCGGCGGCGGGGATGACGGCCGGTACGGTGTCCGGGCCCGGTGCGCCGAGCGCCTCGGCGAGGTCGGCGAGCACCGGGTGGGTGAACAGCAGCCGGGGCGAGAGGTCCGCGGAGCCGAAGGCGGCGCGCAGCCGGGCGGTGACCCGCACGGCGAGGATGGAGTCCCCGCCGAGGGCGAAGAAGTCGTCCTCGGCGCCGATCCCGTCGGTGTCCAGGACCTCCGTCCAGGCCTCGGCGACCAGCCGCTCGGCGGGGGTGCGGGGCGCGGTGCGCTCGCGGCCGGCCGCGTAGCCGTCCGGGCCGGGCACCGGCAGGGCGCGCCGGTCGAGCTTGCCGTTGGGGGTGAGCGGCAGCGCGGCCAGCGGGACGTAGGCGGCGGGCACCAGGTAGGCGGGCAGCAGCCGTTCCAGGTGGGCGCGCAGCTCGGCGGCGGACGGGGCCCGCGCCGGGTCCCGGCCGACCACGTGGGCCACCAGCCGGCGGGTGCCGGCGGCGTCCTCGTGGACGCCGACGGTGGCCAGGGCCACGCCCGGGTGGGTCTGGAGGGCGGCCTCGATCTCGCCGGGTTCGATCCGGTAGCCGCGGATCTTGACCTGCTGGTCGGCGCGGCCCAGGTAGCGCAGGGTGCCGTCGGCCTGCCAGCGGGCCTTGTCGCCGGTGCGGTACATCCGGGTGCCGGGGGCGCCGAACGGGTCGGCGAGGAAGCGGGTGGCGGTCAGGCCGGGCCGGTTGAGGTAGCCGCGGGCCAGGCCCTCGCCCGCCACGTACAGTTCGCCGACCGCGCCGGGGGGCACCGGGGCGAGGTCGCCGTCGAGCACGTACAGCCGCAGGTCGGCGATGCCGGTGCCGATCGGGCCGGGGCCGCCGGCGTCGGCGGTGCGCCGGTCCAGCGCGGTGTGGGTGACGTGCACGGTGGTCTCGGTGATGCCGTACATGTTCACCAGGCGCGGTGAGTCCTCGGGGTGGCGCCGGTACCAGTCGGCGAGCCGGGTGACGTCCAGCGCCTCGCCGCCGAAGACCACCGTGCGCAGCGCCAGCCTGCCGGAGACGTCCGGGTGCTGGGCGTCGGCGCGGGCCAGCTGGTGGAACGCGGACGGGGTCTGGTTGAGGACGGTGACCCGCTCGTCGGCGAGCAGCCGCAGGAGGTCCTCCGGGGAGCGGGCGGTGTCCTCGGGCACCACCACGAGCCGGCCGCCGTGCAGCAGCGGGCCCCAGAGCTCCCAGACCGAGAAGTCGAAGGTGTAGGAGTGGAAGAGCGTCCAGACGTCCTCGGCGCCGAAGCCGAACAGCTCCCGGGTCCGCTCGAACAGCCGCACCACGTTGGCGTGCGGCACCACGACGCCCTTGGGGCGGCCGGTGGAGCCGGAGGTGAAGATGGCGTAGGCGGGGCTCTCGGGCAGCGGCCGGTGGCCGGGCCCGAGCGGGCCGGCCGGGCGGCGGGCCAGGTCGGCACGCACCTCCGGGTCGGCCAGGGCGAGGACGGGGACGTCCACGCCGGTCGGCTCCGTCGGGGTCACCAGGGCCACCGGGGCGGCGTCGCGCAGCAGTTCGTCCCGGCGTCCGGCGGGCAGGCCCGGGTCGAGCGGCAGGTAGGCCGCGCCGGTCTTGAGGACGGCGAGGACGGCCACCACCAGGTCGGCGGTGCGGGGCAGCGCGAGGGCGACGTAGCGTTCGGGGGCGGCGCCGAGCTCGGCCAGCCGGTGGGCGAGCCGGTCGGCGCGGGCGTCCAGTTCGGCGTAGTCCAGGTGCTCCTCGCCGCAGGTGACGGCCTCGGCCCGCGGGGTGCGGGCGGCCTGCGCCTCGAACAGCTCGACCAGGGTGTGCCCGGGCCGGCCCTGGGCGGTGCCGTTCCAGTCGACCAGCAGCCGGTGCCGCTCCTCGGCGGTGGTCCAGGCCAGCGCGCGCAGCGGGCGGTCCAGCCCGTCGGCCAGCTCGGTGAGCAGCAGGCGGAGCCGCCCGGCGAGGGCGCGCACGGTCTCGGCGTCGAACAGTTCCGGGTCGTAGCCGAGGTCGAAGCCGAGCTGCCCGCCCTGGTGGGCGCGCAGCACCAGCGGGAAGTTGGTGGCGTCCCGGGAGGAGACCTCGGCCAGGCGCACCCCGGTGCCGGCGGCGCCGGCGTCGTCGAAGGGGTAGTTCTCGAAGGCGACGATGCTGTCGAACAGCGCGCTGCCGGTCGGGACGTCGCTGTAGCCGGTGAGTTCGGCGAGCGAGACCGCCGAGTGCCGGCGGGCCTCGGCCTGCGCCTCCTGGAGTTCCCGCAGCCAGTCGGCGGCGGTGCGGTCGCCGTCCACCCGGACCCTGGTGGGCAGGGTGTTGATGAACATGCCGATCATCGACTCGACGCCGGGCAGTTCCTCGGGCCGGCCGGAGACGGTGGTGCCGAACAGCACGTCCGGCTCGCCGCTGTAGCGGGACAGCAGCAGTGCCCAGGCGCCCTGCACGACGGTGCCGAGGGTCAGCCCGGAGCTCCGGGCAGTACGGGCGAGCCGCTCGGACACCTCCTCGGACAGCCCGGCGCTGTGGACGCCCGCCGACCGGGCCCGGTGGGCCTCGCGGCGGACCCGGTCGGCGGGCAGCGGGGTGGCGGTGGCGAAGCCGTCCAGGACCTGCCGCCAGTGGGCACGGGCGGCCCCGGTGTCCTGCTCGGCCAGCCAGCGCACGTAGTCGGCGAAGGGGCGGCGCACCGCCGGGGTGGGCGCGCCGCCGGTGGTGAGCGCCGCGTACTCGGCGAACACGTCGGTGAGCACCTGGGCGAGGCTCCAGCCGTCCAGGACCAGGTGGTGGGAGGTCCACAGCAGCTGGAGCCGGGCCTCGGGCAGCCGGACCAGGGTGAGCCGGGTGAGCGGGGCGGTGGCGATGTCCAGGCCGAGCGCGAGGTCGTCGGCGCGCAGCCGGGCCAGCCGTTCGGCGCGTTCGGCCGGGTCGGCGTCCCGCAGGTCGAGGTGGGTCACCGGCAGCCGGACGCTCCGGCGGACCATCTGGAGCGGGGCGGGGACGCCCTCCCAGACCACCGAGGTGCGCAGCGCGGGCGTCCGGTCGGCGACCCGCTGCCAGGCCAGGGCCAGGGCCTGCGGGTCGGCGACGCCCTCCAGCAGCAGGGCGGCCTGGTCCAGGTAGACGTCGTCGGGGCCGCCGACCAGCCGGTGGAAGAGCATGCCCTCCTGGAGCGGGGTGAGCGGCAGCAGGTCCGTCACGTCCCGGCCGTCGCCGACGAGCCGGTCCAGCGCGGCCTGGTCGAGGCCGGCCAGCGGGAAGTCGGAGGGGGTGCGGCCGCCGGCGCCGGGGCGGGCGCAGTGCTCGACGATGGCGCCCAGCGCGGTGGTGGTGGCCAGGGCCAGCGCCCGGACGGTGTCCTCCCGGTGCGTCCGGTCGCTGTAGTGCCAGGTGAGTTCCAGCTCGCCGTCGGCGACGACGGCGGAGACGTCGAGCAGGTGGTCCAGCGGTTCGTCCGGGGCGAGGTCCCGGCCCGGGGCCTCGCCGGCGGGGGCGAAGTCGCCGCCGGCGGGGGCGGTCCACTGCCCGTGGTAGTTGAAGCAGACCTGCGGCAGCGGGACGTCCCGCAGGGCCGCGGCGCCGGGGGCGGGCGAGCCGAGCCGGGCGAGGGCCTCGTAGCCGAGGCCGCGGCGGGGCACCGCGCGCAGCCGTTCCTTGGTCTGCTTGAGGGTGGCGGCCCAGTCGGGGGCGTCGGCCGGGCCGGCCGGGGCGAGGGTGACGGGGTACTGGGTGGTGAACCAGCCGACGGTGCGGGAGAGGTCGAGGTCGTCGAACAGCTCCTCGCGGCCGTGGCCCTCCAGGGCGACGGTGACCCGCCCGGTGCCGGTCCAGTCGGCGAGGGCCCGGCCCAGGGCGCTGAGCAGCACGTCGTTGACCTGGGTGCGGTAGACCTCGGGGACCTTGCGCAGCAGCGCCTCGGTGGTGGCCCGGTCGAGGCGGGTGCGCAGGGTGCGCACCGAGCCGGCGGTGGGGGTGCCGGGCAGGTCGACGGGCAGCGGCTCGGCGGGGGTGGCGGTCTCGGCGGTCCAGTACGGCAGGTCCTGGTCCAGGCCGCCGGCCCGGACCAGTTCGGCGAGCCGGTGGGCCCAGTCGGTGAACGCGGTGGGCTCGGGCGCCGGGTCGGGGGCGGCGCCCTCGGCGGCCTGCCGGTAGGCGCGCTCCAGGTCGGCGAGCAGTACCCGCCAGGAGACGCTGTCCACGGCGAGGTGGTGGGCGGTCAGGAGGAGCTGGGGGCGGTCGTCGGCGGCGGGCCGGAACAGGACGGCGCGCAGCAGGGTGCCGGTGGCCGGGTCCAGTGCGGCGCGGGCGGCCTCGGCGGCCCCGGTCCGGTCCGCACCCGGTTCGAGGACGGCGAGCAGCCCTCCGGTGTCCGCGACCGGTTCCTGGCACCACCCGTCGGCGGTGCGGGTGAAGCGGGTGCGCAGCGCCGGGTGGGCGGCGACCACCGCGGTCAGGGCCCGTTCCAGGTCGTCCTCGTCGAGCCGGTACGGCAGGTCGAGCAGCATCGACATGGTGAAGTGGCGCAGCGGGCCGTGGGCGGCGAGGAACCACTCCTGGACCGGGGTGAGCGGGGCGGGCCCGGCCTGGTGCCGCGGTTCGGTGGCGGGCGCCGCCGTGGTGCGGGCCGCGGCGGCGAGGTCGGCGACGGTCTGGTGGCGGAAGACGTCCTGGGACGCGATCCGCAGGCCCGCGGCGCGGGCCCGGGAGACGGCCTGGATGCTCAGGATCGAGTCGCCGCCGAGTTCGAAGAAGTTGTCGGTGACGCCCACTCTCGGCACACCCAGCACCTCGGCCCAGACGGCGGCGAGGATCTCCTCCTCGCGGGTCCGGGGAGCGATGAACTCCCCCTCCCGAACGTCGGCTTCGGGGGCCGGCAGGGCGCGCCGGTCCAGCTTGCCGCTGGTGGTGAGCGGCAGCGTGTCCAGCACGGTGAAGGAGGACGGCACCAGGTGGTCGGGCAGCACCCGGCGCAGGGCCGCGCGCAGGTCGGCGGCGGGACGGGCGGCGCCGTCGGCGAACACCAGGTAGGCGGCCAGCCGGTGGTGCCCCTGGGCATCGGGTACGGCGAGGACGGCGGCTCCGGCGACCTCCGGCAGGTCGAGCAGGGCGGCCTCGACCTCGCCGGGTTCGATCCGGTGGCCGCGCACCTTGACCTGGTCGTCGGCGCGCCCGAGGTACTCCAGGCGCCCGTCGGCGGTCCAGCGGGCCAGGTCGCCGGTGCGGTACATCCGGCTGCCGGGCGGGCCGTACGGGTCGGCGGTGAAGCGGGCGGCGGTCAGGCCGGGGCGGCCGGCGTAGCCGCGGGCGACCTGCTCGCCGGCCAGGTGGAGTTCGCCGCTCACCCCCGGCGGCACCGGCTGGAGCCGCCCGTCCAGGACGTAGGCGCGGACGTTGGGCAGCGGGCGGCCCACCAGCGGCCGGTCACCGCCGTCGATCCGGCAGGCGAGCGCGTCGACGGTGCACTCGGTGGGGCCGTAGTAGTTGTAGGCGGCCACCTCGGGGCGGGCGGCGAGTTCGCGCCAGAGCCGGGGCGTGACCGCCTCGCCGCCGAGCATCAGCACCCGGGGGCGGTGGCGGGGGTCGTCGAGCAGCCCGGCGGGCAGCAGTTGGCGCAGGTAGGAGGGGGTGAGGTCGAGGAAGTCGATCCGGTGGCGCACGACGTACTCGACCAGGGCGGCCGGGTCCATCCGGGTGGTCTCGTCGACCAGGTGCAGCGGGTGGCCGTCGGCCAGCAGCAGCACGCCCTCCAGCGAGGTGTCGAAGGAGAACGAGGCGGTCAGCGCGACGTTCAGCGGCCCGCCGCCGGCGTCGGCGACGAAGCCGGCCCGGTGGGCGGCGAGCAGGTGGGTCAGGGCGCCGTGGGGGACGGTGACGCCCTTGGGGCGGCCGGTGGAGCCGGAGGTGTAGAGCACGTACGCGGTGCTCGACAGGTCCGGCGGGGCGAGCGGGCCGGTGCCCTCCGGGTCGCCGTCTTGCGGGTCGCCGTCCCGCAGGGCGCGCAGCGTCTCCTCGTCCAGCAGCAGGGCCGGGCGGGCGTCCTCCAGCAGGAACCGGACGCGCTCCTCGGGCAGCGCCGGGTCCAGCGGCAGGTAGCCGGCGCCGGCCTTCCAGACCGCGAGGACGGCCACCACCAGGTCGGCGGTGCGCGGCAGCCGCAGCGCGACCAGCCGCTCGGGGCCGGCGCCGCGGGCGGCGAGGTGGCGGGCGAGCCGTTCGGCGCGGGCGTCGAGGGTGGCGTGGTCGAGCCGCTCGTCCTCGGTGACCAGGGCCGGGGCGTGCGGGGTCAGGGCGGCCCGGCGGCGGAACAGTTCGGGGAGGCTGACGGCCTCGACGGGCAGCTCGGTGGCGTTCCACTCCCGGGTGACCTGCGCGGTCCCACTCGCGGAGAGCAGCGGCAGGGTGGCGAGCGGGCGGTCCGGTTCGGCGGCGGCGCCCTCCAGCAGCCGCAGCAGCTGGTCGGCCATCCGGCGGGCGGTGGGCGCGTCGAAGAGGTCGGCGCGGTACTCCAGGACGCCGGCGAGCGCCTCGCCGTCGGGGACGAACTCCACGCTGAGGTCGAAGGTGGCGGCCTGCCGGGGCACGGTGACCGGGGCGGTGGCCAGGCCCTGCGGGTCGCCGGCCGCGGGCGGCGCGGGGTGCAGCAGCACCAGCACGTCGAACAGCGGGTTGCGGCCGGCCTCGCGGGGCGCGCCGACCGCCTCGACGAGCCGTTCGAAGGGCGTGTCGCCGTGCGCGAGGGCGTCGTTGCCGGTCTCGGTGGCGGCCGCGAGCAGGTCGCGGAAGGAGCCGTCGGGCTCCACCCGGGTGCGCAGCACCACCGTGTTGACGAAGCAGCCGACGGCCCGTTCCAGCTCGGTGCGGGAGCGCCCGGCCATCAGCGTGCCGACGGTGACGTCCGGCCGGCCGGACCAGCGGGCCAGCAGGGCCTGGGTACCGGCCACCAGCGCGGTGTTGAGGGTGCCCTGCCGTTCGGCCGCGAGCTCGCGCAGCCGGGCGGTGAGCGGCGCGGGGACGGTGAAGGCGTGCAGGCCGCCGGGGCCGGCCTCCTCGCCGCGCCGGGGGTGGTCCAGCGGCAGTTCGGGCGGCATCGCGCCGGCCAGCTTCTCCCGCCAGTGGGCGAGTTGGCGCTCCAGCCGGTCGCCGGAGAGCTGTTCGCGCTGCCAGAGCGCGAAGTCCGGGTACTGGGTGGCGACCTCGGGCAGCCGCGGCTCGGCGCCGCAGGCCAGGGCGTCGTAGGCGGTGCGCAGTTCGTCCAGGACGACGCCCATCGACCAGCCGTCGGTGACGATGTGGTGGGCGGTCAGCTGGAGCACGTGGGAGTGCTCCGCCTCGGCGACCAGCAGGGCGCGCAGCAGCGGCCCCCGGGCGAGGTCGAAGGGCCGGGAGTACTCCCGGAGCAGGACGTCGTCCAGGCTCTCCCCCGCGGCCGGGGCCAGGACCGGCAGCTCCACCGGCCCGGCCGGCTCGACGGTCTGCACCGGCCGGCCGTCGTGCTCCGCGAAGACGGTGCGCAGCGCCTCGTGGCGGGCGACCACGGCGGTCAGCGCCGCGGCGAGCGCCGTGCGGTCCAGCGGTCCGGTGAACCGCAGGGCGACGGCGCTGTTGTAGCGCGGGTCGCCGGGGCGCAGCCGGTCCAGGAACCAGAGCCGCTGCTGGACGAAGGAGGGCGGCAGCGGGCGGCCGCGGTCGGCTCGCGGGATGGCCCGCTCGGCGGCGGCCCGGGTGCCGCCGGCCCGGCCGGCCAGCCGTTGCCGCAGGGCCTCGCGCAGGTCGGCGGGCAGCGCGGCGGCGCGGTCCCGCTTCGAGGGCGTCGAGGGTGTCGGAGGCGTCGAAGGCGTCATGGTCGGCTCCTCACCGTTCGTCATCGTCGGGGCTGCCGGAGGCGGCGGCTTCGTCGGGGCCACCCAGCGCGGCGGCTTCGAGTTCGCTCAGCACCAGGTCCTCCACCAGGTCCGCCAGGGCGGCCACGGTGCGGGAGACCAGTACGTCGCGGGGGGTGAGCGTGACGCCGAAGGCATCGTTGGCCCGGGAGGCGATCAGCAGGGCGCGCACGGAGTCGCCGCCCAGCTGGAAGAAGTCGTCGGTGGCGCCGACGGCGGTGTGCAGGGCCGCGGCCCAGATCTCCGCCACCGCCTCCTCGGTGGGGGTGCGGGGTTCGACCCGTCCGGCCGGTTCGGCCTCGCCGGGGCCGGGGGCGGGCAGGGCCGCCCGGTCGGTCTTGCCGCTCGCGGTGAGCGGGAAGCGCTCCAGCACCGCGAAGGCGGCGGGGACCATGTGGCCGGGCAGCGAGCGGGCGGCCAGGGCGCGCAGTTCGGCGCCGGTCGGCGGCTCGGTGCCGGGGGCGGCCAGCAGGTGGGCGACCAGCCGGGGCAGCCCGGGCTCGTCCTCCCGGACGCTCACCACGGCGTCCAGCACGGCCGGGTGGCGGGTCAGGACGGCCTCCACCTCGCCCGCCTCGATCCGGTGGCCGCGCAGCTTCAGCTGGTGGTCGGTGCGGCCCAGGTAGTGCAGTTCGCCGTGGCGGTCGCGGCGCACCAGGTCCCCGGTGCGGTACATCCGGGTGCCGGGCGGCCCGTACGGGTCGGCGGTGAAGCGGGCGGCGGTCAGGCCGGGGCGGCCGAGGTAGCCGCGGGCCAGGGCCGGTCCGCTCAGCCACAGCTCGCCGGGGACGCCGTCGGGCACCGGCCGCAGCCGGGCGTCCAGGACGTACGCGCCGGTGCCGGGCAGCGGGCGGCCGATCGGCGGGGCGGCGCCGTCCGCGGTCAGCGGCGCGGACCAGGTGGCGACCACGGTGGCCTCGGTGGGGCCGTAGGAGTTGACCATGCGGTGGTGCGGGGCCCAGCGGGCGACCAGGTCGGGGCCGCAGGCCTCCGCGCCGACGATCAGGGTCTTCAGCGCGGGCAGGCTGCCGGGGGTGTCGGCGGGCAGGGTGGCGAGGGCGGCGGGCGGCAGCAGGGTGTGGGTGATCCGCTCCGCCCGGAGCAGCGCGGCCAGTTGGGCGCCGAGCAGCGGGCCGGGCTCGGGCACCACCAGCCGGGCGCCGTGCGGCAGGGCCAGGCACAGTTCCAGCACCGAGGCGTCGAAGCTGGGGGTGGCGAAGGCCAGCACCCGGTCGCCGGGGGCGAGCCGGTAGTGCTCGGCCTCGGCGGCGGCGAAGGCCGCGAGCCCGCGGTGGTTGACCACGACGCCCTTGGGGGTGCCGGTGGAACCGGAGGTGAAGATGACGTAGGCCGGGTCGTCCGGGTCGATCGGGCGGCCGCGGTCGGTGTCGGTGGGGCGGTGGCCGGGCGCGCCGGCCGGGTCGGCGGCCAGGAGTTCGGCGACCTCCTTGGCGTCCAGGGTCAGCACGGGCGCCGCGTCGCGCAGCATCGCCTCGACGCGCTCCTCGGGGTGGTGCGGGTCGACGGGCAGGAACGCGGCGCCGGTCTTGGCCACCGCGAGTTCGGCGAGCACCGTGTCGGCCGAGCGGGGCAGCAGCAGGGCGACGGTCTCCCCGGGGCGGGCGCCGCGCGCGATCAGCCGGTGGGCCAGCCGGTTGGCGTGCGCCTCGGCCTCGGCGTAGGTCAGCTGCCGGTCGGCGGCGCTCAGCGCGACGGCCTGCGGCCACCGGTCGGCGGCGGCCTCGACCAGGGCGGGCAGGGTCATCGGGGGCACCGGGGCGGTCGCCGGGCGGGCGGGGCCGCGCAGCAGCCGCTCCCGTTCGCGGGGCGGCAGCGGGTCGAGGTCGTCCAGCCGGGTGGTGCCGTCCGAGGCGGCCAGCGCGGACAGGGTGTGCAGCAGTTGATCGGCGAGGCGTCCGGCGGTCTCCCGGTCGAGGTGCCGGGGGTCGTGGCCGAGTTCCACGGCGAGCCGCTCGCCGGGCGAGACGACGACGGTGAGCGGGTAGTTGGTGGCCTCCCGGGCGTCCAGTTCGCGCACCCGCAGGCCGTGCGCGCCGGCCGTGGCGTCGCCGACCGGGTAGTTCTCGAAGACCACCAGGCTGTCGAACAGCCCGGTGCCCGGCGGGACCTGGCTCAGGCCGTGCATCCGCGCCAGCGGCAGGTGGTCGAACCGGCGGTCCTCGGCCTGCTCCTCCTGGAGGGTGCGCAGCCAGTCGGCGCAGGGCCGGGCGCCGTCGACGGTGACCCGGGCGGGCAGGGTGGTGATGAACAGGCCGACGATGCCGTCGGAGCCGGCCAGGTCGGCGGGCCGGCCGGAGACGGTGGTGCCGAAGCAGACCCGCCGCTCGCCGCTCCAGCGCGACAGCAGCAGCGCCCAGGCGCCCTGCACCACGGTGTTGAGGGTGAGACGGTGGCGGCGGGCGAACTCCTGGAGCCGCTCGGTTTCGGCCGCGTCCAGCCGGTGCGAGAGCCACTGCCCGGAGCGGGCGGTGTCGCCCGGGGCGGGCCGGCGGTCGTAGGGCAGCGCGGTGGGGGCGGTGAGGTCGGCCAGCACGCCGCGCCAGTGCTCGACGGCGGCGCCGGTGTCGCGGGCGGCGAGCCAGCCGACGTAGTCCGCGAAGGGCCGGCGCTCGGGCAGGGCCGGCCGTTCGCCCCGGACGAGTGCGGCGTGGGCGGCGAGCACGTCCCCGAGGACGTGGAAGACGCTCCAGCCGTCCAGCAGCACGTGGTGGAAGGCCCAGACGACGCGGACCGCGTCCGGCCCGAGCCGGATCAGGTCGAGCCGCAGCAGCGGGGCGCGGTCCAGGGCCGGCGGCTGGGCCCGCCGGTCGGCGAGCAGTTCCTCCAGCCGGGCCGCGCGCCGGGCCTCGGTCAGGCCGCTCCAGTCGTGCTCGGTGACCGGCAGCACCGCGTGCCGGTGGACCACCTGGAGCGGCACCGGTACGTCGCGCAGCACCACCGAGGTGCGCAGCACCGGGGTGCGGTCGACGACGTGCTGCCAGGCGGCGGCCAGCAGGCCCGGGTCGCGGGCGCCGTCCAGGACGAAGGTGATCTGCTCGACGTACAGGCCGTGTTCGGCCTCGTCCAGGCCGTGCACCACCATGCCGGTCTGGGTGGGGGTGAGCGGCTGGATCTCCGTCACCTCCCGTCCGGTGCCGGCCAGCCGGTCGACGGCGGCCTGGTCGAGCCCGGCCAGCGGGAAGTCGGAGGGGGTGCGGCCGCCGGCGCCGGGTTCGGCGCAGTGGCGGACGATCTCCCGCAGCTCGTCCCGGAGTTCGGCGGCGAGCCGGGCGACCGTCCGGCGGTGGTGCACCGCGCGGGAGTAGGACCAGGTGAAGGAGAGCCGGCCGTCGGCGACCTGCCCGAGCACGTCGAGCAGGTGGGGGCGGCGGGCGGTGCGGTCCATCCCGCCGGTGAGCGGGCCGGCCGGAGCGAGCAGCAGGCTGCCGGGGGCGGTGCCGCGGTCCTGCCGGCCCAGGTAGTTGAAGCCGATCCGCGGCAGGTCCAGCCCCGGGGCCGGCCGGAGGTGGCGCAGGGCGCCGTGGCCGAGGCCGCCGCCCGGGACGGCGCGCAGCGCCTCCTTGACGGCCTTCAGGGCGGTGCCGGTGCCCGCCGCCCGGGGCACCTCCAGGGCGACGGGGTACATGGCGGTGAACCAGCCGACGGTGCGGGACAGGTCGAGGCCGTCGAAGAGGTCCTCGCGGCCGTGGCCCTCCAGGGCGACCAGTACCCGGCGGCGGCCGGTCCAGCGGGTCAGCACCCGGCCGAGGGCGCAGAGCAGGACGTCGTTGACCCGGGTGCGGTAGGCGTCCGGGACGTCCTGGAGCAGGCGGCGGGTGTCCTCGGCGCCCAGCGCGACGGTCAGCGACTCCTCGGTGTCGGCGGTGTTGGCGCCGTCCAGATCGATCGGCAGGTCGTCGTCCACCAGGCCTTGCCAGTAGGGGAGTTCGGTGTCGAAGCGGCCGGCCGTGGTGTGCTCGGCGAGCCGTTCGGCCCAGGCCCGGAAGGAGGTGCTCTTGGCGCCCAGGTCGGGCCGCTCGCCGGCGGCCAGCGCCCGGTGGGCGCGCTCCAGGTCCTCCAGCAGGATCCGCCAGGACACCGCGTCCACCACCAGGTGGTGGGCGGCGAGCAGCAGCACCGGCCGGGGATCGTCGGCGAAGCGGCAGAGCGCGGCCCGCAGCAGCGGTCCGGCGGCCAGGTCGAAGCCCTCGGCGAGCCGCTCGGCGAGGTCGTGCAGGACGGTCTCCCGCGCCTCGCCCTCGGCCGCCTCGTGGACGTGCAGTTCGGGGGCCTGGCCGGGTTCGGTGCCGTACTGGCGCCACCGGCCGTCGGCGAGCGGTTCGTAGCGCATCCGCAGCGCGTCGTGGTGGTCCAGGACGGCGGCCAGAGCGGCCCGCAGGGTGCCCTCGTCGGTGCCGGGGGCGAGGGTGAAGGAGACGGACTGGGTGAGCCGGGCCGGGTCGCCGTCGAGGGTGTCCAGCAGCCAGTGCTGGACGGGGGTGAGCGGGGCCTCGCCGGTGACGGCGCCCTGTTCGGCGGCGGTGACCGGGAGCGGGGAGCGCTCGGCGGCGGCCGCGAGTTCGGCCAGGGTCTGGTGGGCGAACAGGTGCCGGGGGGTCAGCGCGAGGCCGGCCCGGCGGGCCGCGGAGACGACCTGGATGCCGAGGATCGAGTCCCCGCCGAGGGCGAAGTAGTTGTCGTCCGCGTGGACGTCGGGCACGCCGAGCACCTCGCGCCAGATCGCCGCGAGGGCCCGCTCGGTGTCGGTGCCCGGCGGCCGCTCGCCGCCCGTCCCCCCGGCGGCGGGGGCGGGGACGGGCAGGGCGCGCCGGTCCAGTTTGCCGGTGGCGCCGAGCGGCAGCCGCTCCAGCGGCACCACCAGGGCGGGCACCAGGTGGTCGGGGAGGGTGCGGCCGAGGAAGGCGCGCCACTCGGCCGGGTCGGGCAGGGCGGCGCCGTCGCGGGGGACCGCGTAGCCCACCAGCCGCCGGTGGCCGTCCTGGTCGACCACCCGGGCGGCCGCCGCCGACACCCGGGGATGGCGGGCCAGCGCGGCCTCGACCTCGCCGAGTTCGATCCGGAAGCCGCGCACCTTGACCTGGTCGTCGGCGCGGCCGAGGTAGTCGAGCCCGCCGTCGGTGCTCCAGCGCACCCGGTCGCCGGTGCGGTACATCCGGCTGCCGGGCGGGCCGTACGGGTCGGGCAGGAAGCGCCCGGCGGTCAGCCCGGGGCGGCGCAGGTAGCCGCGCGCCACGCCGGTACCGGCCAGGTACAGCTCGCCGGGCGCGCCGACGGGCACCGGGCGCAGCCGCTCGTCCAGGACGTAGGCCCGGGCGCCGCCGACCGGCCGGCCGATCGGCGGGTCGCGGTCCGGGTCGGCGGGGTCGCAGAGGTGGGCGGTGGCGTACACGGTGGCCTCGGTGGGGCCGTAGACGTTCAGCACCCGGCAGCCGGGGACGGCCTCGCGGACCAGGCGCACGGTGCGGGCGGGCAGCCCCTCGCCGGCCAGCACCACGGTGTCGGCGCCGAGGTGGACGGTGCCGTCGGCGAGCAGTCCGCCGAGCGCCGAGGGCACCGCGCTGAGCAGGCCGGCCCGCCAGGGGCCCGGCTCCGGGCCGGCGCCGGCGGGGTGCTCGGCCAGGGCGAGCAGGTCCCGGAGGAGTTCCACGCGGCCGCCGGACAGCAGCGGCGCGAAGATCTCGAACACCGAGACGTCGAAGTTGAGCGAGGTGGCGGCGAGCACGTGCTCCAGGCCCCGGCCGGCGAACTCGGCGGCGGCCCAGTCGGTCAGGGCGAGCACCGAGGCGTGGGCGACCACCACGCCCTTGGGCCGACCGGTGGAGCCGGAGGTGTGGATGACGTACGCGGGGTGCTCCGGCCGCAGGGCGCCGTGCCGCTCCCGGTCGGTCACGGCGTCCGCGCGGGCGGCAGCCAGCCGTTCCCGGCAGGCCGGGTCGTCCAGCACGATCCGGGTGGACGGGCCGTCGGGCAGCCGCTCCGCGGTCGCCGCGCGGGTGACCACGGCGTCGGGCCGGACATCCTCGAAGAGGTAGGCGATCCGCTCGGCCGGGTACCCGGGGTCGACCGGCAGGTAGCCGGCGCCGCTCTTGAGCACGGCGAGCAGTGCCACGGCCAGTTCGACGGTGCGGGGCAGCGCGAGGGCGACGAACCGCTCGGGGCCGGCCCCGGCCTCGATCAGCAGCCGGGCCAGCCGGTTGGAGCGCTCGTCCAGCTCCCGGTAGGTCAGCTGTTCGCCGCCGGAGCGGACCGCCGGGGCATCGGGGGTGCGGGCGGCCTGCCGGGCGAAGGCCTCGGGCAGGGTGTCCCGGGGCGCCGGGCGCACCTCCCCGCCGAGCCGCTCCAGCAGTGCGCGCCCCTCGGCCGGGTCCAGCAGCGGCAGTTCGCCCGCCGGCCGGCCGAGGCCGGCCGCCATCCCGGCGAGCAGGGCGCGCAGGCTCGCCCCGAGCCCTTCGACGGTGGCGGTGTCGAAGGCGGCCGGGTCGTGGTCCAGGGAGACCTCGATGGACTCGCCGGGCGCCACCACCACGCTGAGCGGGTAGCTGGTCGGCTCCAGGACGTGCTCGGTCTCCACGCCCAGACCGTGCCGGGCCATCGACCGGGCGTCGAAGGGGTAGTTCTCGAAGACCACGATGCTGTCGAACAGGGCGGTGCCGCCGGGCAGTTCGCTCCAGCTCTGGAGCTGGGCCAGCGAGACGGCGTCGTGCCGCCGGGCCTCGGACTGGTGGTCCTGCACCTCCCGCAGCCACTCCAGCAGCGGGCGCCGGGCGTCGATCCGCACCCGGGTCGGCAGGGCGTTGATGAACAGGCCCACCATCGAGGTGACGCCGGGGAGTTCGGCGGGCCGGCCGGAGACGATGGTGCCGAACACCACGTCGTCCCCGCCGCCGTAGCGGGAGAGCAGCAGCGCCCAGGCGCCCTGGAGCACGGTGTTGACGGTCAGCCCGGCCTGTCGGGCGGTGCCGCGCAGCCGCTCGGACAGCTCGGGGCCGAGGGGGACCCGTACCGAGGCCGAGGAGGAGGCCCGGTGGGCGCCGGCCGGGCGGCGGTCCCGGGGCAGTTCGGTGGGGGCGGGGAAGCCGGCCAGGACGTCCCGCCAGTACCGTTCGGCGCCCGCCCGGTCCTGGCCGGCCAGCCAGCGCAGGTAGTCGGCGTAGGGGGCCCGCTCGACCAGGGCGGGGCGGCCGGCGGTCAGCGCGGCGTAGCGCTCGCAGACCTCGTCGAAGACCTGGGCGGCGCTCCAGCCGTCGAGCAGCACGTGGTGGAAGGTCCACACCACCCGCACCCGGCTCGGCGCCAGCCGGATCAGGGTGAGCCGCAGCAGCGGCGCGGCGCCCAGGTCGATCCCGGCGGCCCGGTCCTCGGCGAGCAGCCGGGCGGTGTCCCGCTCGACCTGCTCGGCGGGGCGGCCGGTCCAGTCGTGGTGGGTCACCGGGACGGCGGCCCGGTGCTGGACGACCTGGAGCGGTTCGGCGCCGTCCTGCCAGCTGAGCCGGGTGCGCAGGATCGCGTTGGCGTCGACGGTCCGCTGCCAGGCCTCGGCCAGCGCGTGCGGGTCGGTGACGCCGGTCAGCACCAGCTGGACCTGGTTGACGTAGGTGTCGCCGTCCGGGTCGAGCAGGCTGTGGAAGAGCATCCCGGCCTGCATCGGCGTCAGCGGGAGGACGTCGGCGACCGACCGGCCGTCCCCGGCGATCCGGTCCACCGCCGCCTGGTCGAGGCGGGCGAGCGGGAAGTCGGAGGGGGTGCGGCCGCCGGCGCCGGGCTCGGCGCAGTGGGCGACGATCTCCTCCAGCGCGCGCAGCACGGCCCGCGCCAGCCGCTCGACGGTGTCCGGACGGTGCCGGCCGGCGCTGTAGTACCAGCCGATCTCCAGCCGGCCGTCCTCGACCCGGGCGACCACGTCCAGCAGGTGGGGCCGCTCGGCGCCGGGGGCCTGCGCGCCGCCGAGGCCGCCGGGGACGGCGCGGACCAGGGCGGCGCCGTCGGCGGACCAGTCGAAGCGGCCCAGGTAGTTGAAGCTGATGCCGGGGGCGGGCGCGTCGGCGAGCGCCTCGTCCCGGGCGAGGTGGCGCAGCACGCCGTACCCGAGACCGCGGTCGGGCACCGCCCGCAGCTGCTCCTTGACGGCCTTCAGGGCGGTGCCCCAGTCCCCCGCCGGGACGTCGAGGGCGACGGGGTACAGCGAGGTGAACCAGCCGACCGTACGGGACAGGTCGAGGCCGTCGAACAGCCGGTCCTCGCGGCCGTGGCCCTCCAGGCCGACGGCGACGGTGGCGTGCCCGGTCCACTCGGCGAGCACCCGGCCGAGCGCGGTGAGCAGCACGTCGTCGATCCGGGTGCGGTAGACCCCGGGGACCTCGCGCAGCAGGGCGTCGGTGCGTTCGCGGTCCAGCCGGACGGTCACCTCGCGCAGGTCGGCGGCGGTGTTGCCGCCGTCGCCGTCCACCGGCAGCGGCCGGGCGCAGGCCCGGGCGGCGGCGGCCCAGTGGGCGCGCTGCCCGGCGAAGCCGCCGGCCGCGGTGTGCTCGGCCAGCCGGCGGGTCCACTCCCGCACCGAGCTGGTGCGGGCGGGCAGCCGCAGCGGGCGGCCCTCGACGGCCTGCCGGTAGGCGGTCTCCAGGTCCTCCAGCAGCACCCGCCAGGAAACGCCGTCGACCACCAGGTGGTGGACGGCCAGCAGCAGCCGGTCGGGCCGGGTGCCGTCGGCGGCGGTGAACAGCCGGGCGGTGAGCAGCGGGCCGCCGTCCAGCCGGAAGGAGGCGTGGGCGGCCCCGGTCACGGCGGCCTCGTCGGCGGGGTCGTGGACCTCCAGCAGTTCGGGGGCCGCCTCCTCGGCGGGGGCGCAGTGCTGGCGCCAGCCGCCGTCCTCGGCCCGGACGAAGCGGGAGCGCAGCGCGTCGTGGTGGGCCCACAGGGCGGCCAGCGCGCGGCGCAGGGCCCGCGGGTCGACCCCGCCCGGGGCCTCCACCACCAGGGACTGGTCGAAGTGCCCGGCGGACGGCGGGTTCGGGTCGAGGAACCAGTGCTGGATCGGTGTCAGGCCGACCTCGCCGCTGACCGGTCCGGTCCCGGCGACGGTGACGGCGCTGCCGGCCGCCGCGGCCAGGGCGGCGACGGTGGGGTGCCGGAACAGGTCGCGCGGGGAGAGCGCGAGTCCGGCGGCGCGGGCCCGGGAGACGACCTGGATGCTCAGGATGGAGTCGCCGCCGAGCAGGAAGAAGTCGTCGTCCAGGCCGACGCGTTCGACCCCGAGCAGCTCCGCCCAGATCCCGGCGAGCAGCCGCTCGCGGGCGGTGCCGGGGGCGCGGTGGGGGCGGTCGCCGCCCGCCGACCAGTCGGGGGCGGGCAGTCGCCGGCGGTCCACCTTGCCGTTGGCGGTGAGCGGGAGTTCGGGCAGTGTGACGAAGGCCGCGGGCAGCATGTAGTCGGGCAGGTCGGCGGCCAGGTGGGCGCGCAGTCCGGCGGCTCCGGGGGGTTCGGCACCCTCGGCCGGCACCAGGTGGGCGGCGAGGCGCTTGCGTCCGCCGTCCTGGTGCAGCGAGACCACCGCCTCGGCGACGGCCGGGTGGGCGGTGAGCCGGGCCTCGATCTCGGCGGGTTCGATCCGGAAGCCGCGGATCTTGATCTGGTCGTCCGCGCGGCCGACGAAGTGCAGTTCGCCGTCCTCGCTCCACCGGACGGTGTCGCCGGTGCGGTACATCCGCTCGCCGGGCGGGCCGAACGGGTCGGCGAGGTAGCGGGCGGCGGTCTCGCCGGGGCGGCCCGCGTAGCCGCGCGCGAGGCCGGCCCCGGCGATGTACAACTCCCCGGTGACGCCCGGGGGTTGCGGTTGGAGCGCGCCGTCCAGGACGTACACCCGGGTGTTGTCCAGCGGGCGGCCGATCGGCAGGGCGGCGGGCAGCTCGTCGCCGGCCCGGAAGGCCCGGCGGGTGGCGAAGGTGGTGGTCTCGGTCGGTCCGTAGCCGTCGACCACGGTGAGGCCGGGGCAGGCCGCCAGGACCTTGCGGACGGCGGCGGCGGGCACCGCCTCGCCGCCGGTCCACACCTCGCGGGCGCCGCGCAGGCAGCCGGGGTCCTCCTGGGCGAGCAGCCGGAACAGGCCGGCCGTCAGCCACAGGCAGCGCACGCCCTGCTCGGTGACGGCGTGCCGGACGGCGGCGGCGTCCAGGTCGTGCGGCGGGGCGAGGACGGCGGTGCCGCCGCGCAGCAGCGGCACCCAGAGCTCGTAGGTGGCGGCGTCGAAGGCGTGCGGGGAGTGCACCAGCACCCGGTCGTGGCCGGTGAAGGCGCGGTCCAGGGCGAGCGCGGCGACGTCCCGGCGGCGCACCGCGACGCCCTTGGGGGTGCCGGTGGAGCCCGAGGTGAACATCAGGTACTGGACGTTGTCGGGGTGGACGGCCGCCGGGGCCGCCGCCGGCGCGGCGCCGTCGGGCCGGTCTACCCGCAGCACCCGCTCGGCGGGGAGCAGTTCGAGGGCCTGCCCGGCCCGGTGGGCGTCGGTGAGCAGCAGTTCGGCGCCGGCCTCGGCCAGCATCCGGTGCAGCCGCTCGCGCGGCGCCCGGCCGTCCAGCGGCACGTGGACCCCGCCGGTGCGGACCAGCGCCAGCTGGGCGACGACCAGCTCGACGGAGCGCTCCGCCAGCACCCCGACCGGCTGCTCCACCCGGACTCCGCGGGCGACCAGCCGTCCGGCCAACTCGGCGGCACGGGAGTCGAGTTCGCGGTAGGTCAGGCGTTCCCGGGCGGTTTCCAGGGCGACCGCGTCGGGGGTGCGGAGCACCTGTGCGGCGAACAGTTCGGCGATGTCGGCGGCGGGTTCCCCGGTGGCGGTGGCGTTCCAGTCGACCAGGACGCGCCGGCGCTCCTCGGCGGTCAGCAGCGGCAGCCGCGCGGGCGGCCGGTGGGCCCCCTCGGGCAGCGCGGTCAGCGCGGCGGTGAGCTGCCCGGCCAGCCGCCGCACCGTGGACTCGTCGAACAGCCGGGGGTCGTAGCAGAGCCGCAGGGACAGCTCCGGGCCCGGGTAGGCCAGCAGGGCGAGCGGGTAGTTGGTGGTCTCGATGCCGTCCAGTTCGCGCAGCCGCAGGCCGTGGGCGTCGGCCGCGTCCTCGTCGACCGGGTAGTTCTCGAAGACCACCAGGCTGTCGAACAGGGCGGTCTGCTCGGGCAGTCCGGTACCGGCCCGCAGCCGGGTGAGCGGGACGAAGCCGTGCCGCCGGTCCTCGCTCTGCTCCCGCTGCAGGGCCCGGAGCCAGTCGAGCAGGGTGCCGTCGGCGGGCACCGTGGTGCGGGTCGGCAGGGTGGTGATGAACAGGCCGGTCATCGTCTCGACGCCGGGCAGCTCGGGCGGCCGCCCGGAGGAGGTGGTGCCGAAGACGACGTCGGCGCGCCCGGCCTGGCGGCCCAGCAGCACAGCCCAGGCGCCCTGCACCAGGGTGTTGAGGGTCAGCCCGGAGCCGCGTGCGAGGTCCTCCAGCGCCCTGGTCGCGGCGGCGGGCAGGGCGAACGGCACGGCCCGGGTGGACTCCGCGCGGTGGCTCTGCACCGGCTCGCGGTCGTACGGCAGCGGCGTCGCCTCGGCCAGCCCGGCGAGGCGGTCGCGCCAGTGCCGTTCGGCCTCCGCGTGGTCGCGCCCGGCCAGCCAGGCCAGGTAGTCGCGGTAGGGCCGGCGCTCCGGCACGGTGCCGTACGGGACTTCGCCGTCCGCTCCCGGGCGGCCCAGGGCTGCGTGCGCCGCGAAGACGTCCGAGAGCACCTGGAACAGGCTCCAGCCGTCCAGGACCAGGTGGTGGAAGGACCAGAGCACCCGCACCCGGTCCTCCGGGAGGCGGATCAGCAGCAGCCGCTGGAGCGGGGCCCGCCCGAGGTCGAGGCCGCGGGCCCGGTCGCGGTCCAGCAGCTCGGCCAGCCGGTCCCGGCGCTCCTGTTCGGGCAGCGCGCGCCAGTCCAGGTGGGTGACCGGCACCGCCACCCGGCGGTGGACCACGAGCAGCGGTTCGGGCACCTCCTGCCAGCGGACGTGGGCGCGCAGCACCGCGGTGCGGTCGGTGACCCACTGCCAGGCCTCGGCGAGGCGTGCCGGGTCGGGCACCCCGTCCAGGACGAAGTCCAGCTGCTGGAAGTAGGCGCCGCTGTCCTCCTCGGCGAGGCCGTGGAAGAGCATGCCGGACTGGGTCGGGGTGAGCGGCAGGACGTCCTCGACCGCGCCCGGGTCGGCGCCGGTGATCCGGTCCACCGCCGCCTGGTCGAGCCGGGCCAGCGGGAAGTCGGACGGGGTGCGCCCGGCCGAGCCGGGCCGGGCCGCGTGGCGGGCGAGGTCGGCCAGCTCCTCGGCGAAGCGCCGGGCCAGCGCCTCGACGGTCGAGCGGCGGTGGACGGCGGCGGAGTGGAACCAGGTGAACTCCAGCGCGTCGCCGTCGAGGCGGCCGACCACCTCCAGCGGGTGGGGGCGTTCGACGGCCGGGTCGGCGTCCAGCTCCAGCGGCCGGAAGGTGCCGCGGAACAGCCCGTCCGGGTCGTCCGGCAGGGCGATGCGGCCCAGGTAGTTGAAGCCGATCCGGGCGGCCGGGACGTCGGGCGCGGTGCCGGGGCGCCCGAGGTGGCGCAGTGCCTCGAAGCCGAGTCCCCGCCGGGGGACGGCGCGCAGCCGCTCCTTGACCTGCTTGAGGACGGTGTCCCAGTCGGCTCCGGCGGGGACGGCCAGGGCGACGGGGTGGCGGGTGGTGAACCAGCCGACCGTACGGCCGAGGTCCAGCTCGGCGAACAGCTCCTCGCGCCCGTGGCCCTCGACGTCCACCACGACCTGCTCCAGCCCGCTCGCCCCGCACAGCGCCCGGCCGAGCGCGCTCAGCAGCACGTCGTTGGCCTGGGTGCGGTAGGTGTCGGGCAGGGTGCGCAGCAGGGCGGCGGTGTCGGTGGGGCTCAGCCGGACGGTGACGGTCCGTTCGGAGGCGTAGGTGTCGGGGCCGTCGAGTTCGGCGGGGAAGGCCTCGGGGGCGCTCCGCGAGGGGATCGCCCGTGCCCAGTATCCGCACTCGTCCTCGAAGCCGCCCTCGGCCGCGAACTCGCTCAGCCGCTCGGCCCACTGCCGCAGCGGCGAGGACTTCGCCGGCAGGGCCCGCGCGCCGTCCCGGCCGTCACGGCGGGCGCGGTAGGCGGTGTCGAGGTCCTCCAGCAGCACCCGCCAGGAGACGCCGTCGACCACCAGGTGGTGCACGGCCAGGTGCAGGACCGGCGGCCGGCCCCCGGCGCGCTCGTGCAGCACGGCGCGCAGCAGCGGCGCGCCGCCGGCCAGGTCGTACGGGCCGAAGTGCGGCGTGTCGTCGTCCGGGCCGGTGTGCCGGGCCAGGGTGATCCGGCGCGTCGGCTCCTGGATCTGCCAGTGCACGGCCCCGCCGCCGTCCGGGGCGGTGAAGGCGGAGCGCAGCGCGTCGTGGTGGGCGACCACGTCGTTCAGGGCCTCCTCCAGGGCAGCCCGGTCCAGGTCGCCGGGCAGCAGCAGGGAGAGCGCCTGGCCGAAGTGGCCGGCCCGGTCGCCGGCCCGGCCGAGCCACCAGCGCTGGATCGGGGTCGGCACGGCCTGCCCGGTGGCGGCCACCGGCGCGGGCGCGGCCGGGGCCTCGGCGTCCTCCGCGGCGCGGGCCAGCGCGGCGACCGACTGGTGGCGGTAGAGGTCGCGGGAGGTGACCGCCAGCCCGGCCTGCCGGGAGCGGGCCACCACCTGGATGCCGAGGATGGAGTCGCCGCCGAGGTCGAAGAAGTTGTCGTCGGCGCCGACCCGGTCCAGCCGCAGCACCTCGGCCCAGATGCCGGCCAGCACGCGTTCGGCGGGGGTGCGGGGGGCGACGTGGCGGACGGCGGGCGCGGCCGGGCCGGGGCCGGGCAGCCGGCCGCGGTCGAGCGTGCCGTCGGGGTTGAGCGGCAGGGCGGGCAGCGGCACCACGACGGCGGGGACCAGGCGGTCGGGCAGGGTCAGCGCGAGGGTGCGGCGCACCGTCTCGGGTTCGATCCGGCCGCCGGGGACGGGCACCGCGTAGCCGACCAGCCGCCGGGTGCCCTCGGTGAGGACGGCGGCCGCCTCGGCCACGCCCGGGCAGCGCCGCAGCGCCTCGGCGACCTCCTCGGGGTCGGTCTCCTGGTGGCGGGGCCTGGCCCACTGCTCGACCCGGCCGAGGTGCTCCAGCTCGCCGTCGGCGGTCCACCGGACCAGCTCGCCGGTGCGGTACAGCTGCTCCCCCGGCGCGCCGTACGGGTCGGCGACGAACCGCTCGGCGCTCTCCCCCGGCTGCTGGGGGAGGCCGCCGGCGAGGTACAACTCGCCGGGGACGCCGTCGGGTTGGGGGCGCAGCGCGCGGTCGAGGACGTAGCCGCGGGTCCACCCGGGCCGGGCGGCGCCCTCGGGCGGTACGGGCGTGCGCCCGGCGTCCAGCAGCGCGCGCTGCTCGTCCCGCGGGATCATCGGCAGTTCGGCGAGGGTGCGCTGCGGCCCGTCCGCCATCCCGGCCAGCAGGCGGTGGAGGTGGCGCGCCAACGCGGCCGCGGTCCGCCGGTCGAACAGGTCGGTGTTGTACTCCACCGTCAGCACCCAGCCGCCGGCCTGGTCCGGGGTGAACTCCAGCACCAGGTCGAAGCGGGCGGCGGCGCGGGGCAGCGGGTGGTCGGTGAACCGCAGGCCGCCGGTGGGCGCCGGGGCGGCGGGGGTCTGCTGGACGACCACGACCTGGACCAGCGGGGTCCGGCTGGGGTCGCGCGGCGGTGCCAGCTCCTCGACCACCCGGTCGAAGGGCACCGCGGCGTGGGCGAAGGCGTCCAGCAGGGTGGTGCGCATGCCCTCCACGAAACTGTCCACGGTGGCCCGCTCGTCCACGTCGCCGCGCAGCACCACGGTGTTGACGAAGAAGCCGGTCACCTCCTCCAGTTCGCGGCGGTCCCGTCCGTTGGTGACGGTGCCGAAGGCGACGTCCCGCTGGCCGGTGTGGCGGGAGAGCAGCAGCGCGCAGGCCCCGGCGAACAGGGTGAACACGGTGGTGCCGCGGCCGGCGGCGAGGTGGCGCAGCCGGTCGACCAGGTCGGCCGGGAGGTGGTGGCGGTGCGCCGCGCCGTTGCCGGTGCGCCGGTCGGGCCGGGGGCGGTCGGTGGGCAGCCGCAGGGTCGGCAGGTCCGCCAGGGTGCGCTTCCAGTAGGCGAGGTCCGCCGCGTGGTCGGTGCGGTGGTGCTGCTCCCAGTGCGCGAAGTCGGGGTACTGGAGGGCGGGGGCGGGCAGGCCGTCCGGTTCGCCGGTGGCCTCCGCCCGGTAGAGGGCGGCCAGTTCGCGGGTGAGCACGCCCACCGACCAGCCGTCGGTGACGATGTGGTGCTGGGCCAGCAGCAGCAGGTGCTCGTCGGCGGCGAGCCGGACCAGCAGCACCCGGGCGAGCGGGCCCCGGGCCAGGTCGTACGGCCGCTCCAGTTCCTCGGCCAGCAGCCGTTCGGCGGCCGCGGCGCGCTCCGCGGCGGGCCGGGCGCCGAGGTCCTCGGTGCGCAGCGGCAGCTCCGCCCGGTCGGCGACGCGCTGCACCAGCTGCCCGTCGAGGGTGACGACGGTGGTGCGCAGCGAGTCGTGCCGGGCGGTGAGCCGGCGCAGGGCCCGGCCGAGGGCGTCCTGGTCGAGGGGGCCGTGCAGCCGCAGGGCGACGCCGGTGTTGTTCCCGGTGCCGCCGGGGGTGAGGTCGTCCAGGAACCAGAGCCGGCGCTGGGCGCTGGACAGCGGCAGCGGCTCGCCGGGCGGGGCGGGCGGGATCGGTCCGGCCGGTGCGGCGGCGGCCGGCCGGTCGAGCAGCGGGGCGAGGGCGGCGACGGTGCGGGCGGTGAAGACGTCCCGCAGGGTGAGCCGGACGCCCAGCCGCTCGGCGGTCCGGGTCAGGGTGCGGGCGGCGAGGACCGAGTCGCCGCCGAGGTCGAAGAAGTCGTCCTCGGCGCCGACCGCGTCGAGGCCGAGGACCTCGGCCCAGACGGCGGCCAGGGCGCGTTCCCGTTCGGTGCGCGGGGCGAGCCGTCCGGTGCCGGGCCGGCGGGCGGGCGCGGGCAGCGCCCGCTGGTCGATCTTGAGCTGCGGGGTGAGCGGGATCGCGGCCAGCACGACGACGGCGGCGGGCACCAGGTGGGCGGGCAGCGCGGCGGCCAGGGCGGTGCGCAGTTCGGCCGGGTCGGGGGCGCGCTCCGGGTCGGCGGGGGTGGCGTAGCCGACCAGCCGGGGATGGCCGGGTTCGTCCTCGCGGACCACCACGACGGCCTGGTCGACGGCGGGGTGGGCACGCAGCGCGGCCTCGATCTCGCCGGGCTCGATCCGGAAGCCGCGGACCTTGACCTGCCGGTCGAGCCGGCCGAGGAACTCCAGCTCCCCGTCGGCGTTCCGGCGGGCCCGGTCGCCGGTGCGGTAGAGCCGGGCGCCGGGCGGGCCGAAGGGGTCGGCGACGAAGCGGGCGGCGGTCAGGCCGGGGCGGGCCAGGTAGCCGCGGGCGACGCCCTCGCCGCCGAGGTACAGCTCGCCGTCGGCGCCGGGCGGCAGGGGCCGCATGGCCTCGTCGAGCACGTACGCCCGGGCGTGCGGCAGGGCGCCGCCGATGGTGGGCGAACCGGTGCCGGCGGTGAGCGGGCCGGTCCAGGTGGCGACGATGGTGGCCTCGGTCGGGCCGTAGGAGTTGACCATGCGCCGGCCGGGCGCCCAGCGGTCGACCAGTTCGGCGGGGCAGGCCTCGGCGCCGACGATCAGGGTGCGCAGGTGGCGGCCGGCTCCGGCGGGGACGGTGGCCAGGGCGGCGGGCGGGATCAGGGCGTGGGTGATCCGGTGCTCGTCCAGGACGGCGGCGAGCTCCTCGCCCAGCCAGGGGCCGTCCGGGGGGATCACCAGGGTGGCGCCGGTGAGGACGGAGACGAACAGCTCCAGCACGGAGGCGTCGAAGCTGGGCGAGGAGAACTGGAGCACCCGGTCCCCGGGGCCCACCGCGTAGTTCTCGACGGCGGCCGCGGTGAAGCCGGCGATCCCGCGGTGGGTGACGACCACGCCCTTGGGGGTGCCGGTGGAGCCGGAGGTGTAGATCAGGTACGCGGGGTGGTCGGTGCCGGCCGTGGCCGGGGCGTCCGGCTCACCCGTGGTGGGCGTCTCCAGGACCTCGCGGACCGCGGCCGGGTCGTCCAGCACGATCGCGGGGTCGGCGTCGGCGAGCATCAGCGCCCGGCGCTCGGCGGGGTAGGCCGGGTCGACGGGCAGGAAGGCGGCGCCGGCGCGGGCGGCGGCCAGTTCGGCGGCGATCAGCTCCATCGAACGCGGCAGCACCAGGGCCACCGTCCGTTCCGGTCCGGCGCCGTGCCGGCGCAGGTCGCGGGCCAGCCGCTCGACGCGTTCCGCCAGTTCGCGGTAGGTCCAGCTCCGCCGGCCGTCGGTCAGCGCGGGCGCGTGGGGGGTGTGCGCGGCCTGGTCGGCGAACAGCGCGTCGAGGGTCCGAGGGGCGCCGCCCCCCGGGGTCGCGGGGGTGCCGCCGGCCTGCGGCGGAGCGGACGGACGCACGGACTGGGCAGGCCGGTCGGCCATGGCGGAAGGTCCTTCCGATGGGGGCGACGACGCGGGCACCGGGGCAGGCGGTAGCCGGCCCTCGGGCCCGGGAACGGTGCGGTGGCGGCTCTACGGCGGTGGTGCGAGGTGGTGCGAGGCGGTGCGGTGGCGGTTCTCCGGCGGCCGCCGGTTCAGCCGGAGGCGGCCCGGCGGGCGGTGCGTCCGGAGACCTGCACCCGGTCGATCCGGCCGGTGGCCGGGTCCCGGTGGAAGCGGCCGCCGGGCTCGGGACGGCCGGTGTCCGGGGCGATCAGGTCGTAGCGGAGGTCGGCGTGGCAGCGCAGCCGGATCGGCAGGTCGCCGTCCACCGCGAGGGTGGCCGATCCGTCGCCGGCCGACTCGACCCGGTAGCGGACCGCGCCGTTGCGGTAGTCGCCCGCGCACTCGGCGAGGGTCGCGGGTCCGGCGAGCGGCACGGGCCCGCCGGCACTGACCGGCGGGATCGCCGCGGGCACCCGGATCCCGGCCAACTCGTCGAGTTCGGCCGCGAGTTCGCGCCACAGGGCGGTGGCGGCGCCGGCGTTGCCGGTGAACGCGACCACCACGCCGCTGTCCGGGTCGGCCCGCAGGTGGCAGGAGGTGCCCATGGCGTTGCCGTCGTGGCCGCACCACAGCCGCCCGTCCTGCCGGTAGAGCGCGACCCCGGCGCCCCAGCCGTCCGCGAGCGTTCCGGGCCGGGCGCCGGGCTGCGGGCGGCGCATCCGCTCGGCGACCTCGGGGGGAAGCGCCTCGGACCGGCCGACCAGGGCGGCGCCGAACGCGGCGAGGTCCGCGGCGCTCGCCAGCAGGGCCCCGGCCGGGGCCTCCAGCGGGGCCAGGTTCTGCCGGACGGCCCGGGCCCGGCCGGTCGCCGCGTTGAGCGCGTGCCCGGCGGCGACCGGTCGCCCGGGGGCGGGCGTGTCGACGAACACCGGCCCGGTGCCGAAGGGTTCGAGCAGCAGGGCGCGCACCGCCTCGTGCCAGGGCATCCCGGTCACCGTCTCGACCAGGCGCCCGGCGGCGACGTAGCCGGCGTTGGAGTAGGAGAAGTCCGTCCCGGGCGGGAACAGCGCGTCCCGGGCGGTGCACACGGCGGACAGGTAGCGCGTCGCGGTGGTGCGGGCGGCGGCGTCGGAGTCCGGCCCGGTGGGCAGTCCGCCGGTGTGGCCCAGCAGATGACGAATCGTTACTGCGGGCAGTTGCCGGAGTTCCGGGAGGTGCTCGGCGGCCGGTTCGTCGAGATCGAGGTCGCCGTCGTCGGCGAGCAGCATCACCAGGGCGGCCGTGTAGGGCTTGGTGAGCGATCCCACCGGGACGGCGGTGTCCCCGGTGAAGGGCGCCCCGGTGCCGGTGTCGGCCACCCCGGTGTGCAGGACGACGGCCTCCGTGCCGGTGTCCAGTGCCAGTTGGGCTCCGGGCACCCGGTGGGCGCGGGCGAGGACGTCGAGGCGGTGCCGCAGTTCGCGGCGCGGGAGGAGCGGCGCCCGCTCGCGGGTGGGCGCCGGACTGGCGTACGGCATGGCGGAAGCTCCCGTCGGCTGGTTCTCGGGTGCGGGCGCGCCGGGCGCCCGTGGCGGAATCGCGGATCGGGTCACGGCACGGCGGGGAATTCCCGGCCGTCGGCACCGCCCGCTTCAGGACGTGCGGGAACGGGGCGGAATCGGCGCGGGACCGGTCGGTGACGGCGGTCGCCCGGCCCGGGAACGGGAATCCCCGGGCGCGCGGCCGGACGTCCGCCCCGCCCTCGCGGAGCCGTTCCGGAGCCGCCCCGGCGCGGCCGGGACCGGGCAGTGCGAATGCGACCCGAATTCCTCGCGACCCGGTGAACGGCGGGCCGGGGAACGGCGTACGGCGAACCGGGAACGGCCGAATACCCTCATCCGGCCGGAACGCTCGAACAGAAATCCACTCCCCGCCGACCGGCCGCTCTCGCGGCCGCCACCTGCCCATTACCCGTATCCGGCATGTCCATCCCCCTTATTGGCGATCCGCCCCCGCAACCGTCGCGCGGAACGCGCCGACGCGGCCGGGGAGTCGCGGAATCCTTGCCGTCCCGAACGTCCGGACGACGAACGCGCAACAGTCTTCACGGCGGCCCAGTCGCTCGCAACCCCTTCCGATTGAACGGAAAGCGGCTCCACCGGGAATCGGAACCACAAAATCCCTGGTTGCCTCCCGGCCACACCCGGAAGAACCCGATGGCGAGTGCGAATTCTTTGGCCGAAAATGTGGGGTTCAGACCTCACCATCCACTCGAACAACTATTCGTGGAAATATCCGAGTGATTTCCCGGGCTGCTGTGACGGTTGTGCCGGAACGCGACGGAATCAGTCGGATGGGCCGCGAGTGAAACCGCCCGGGCCCGACAGCAGCTCCAGGGCCGCGTCGACGAGCACGCCGGGGGCCGGGCCGACGTCCAGCGCGGCACCCCGCTCGTCCGGTTCGAGCGGTTCGAGCGCGGCGAGCTGCGAGCCGAGCAGCGACTGCGGCATGAAGTGCCCGGTGCGCCGGCCGATCCGGTCCGCCAGCAGTTCGCGGCTGCCCGTCAGGTGCAGGAAGAAGGCGTCCGGACTGGCCTCCCGCAGGATGTCCCGGTAGCGCCGCTTCAGCGCTGAGCAGGTCACCACAGCGCCGCCGCCCGCCGCGTCCCGCTCGCGCAGCCACCGCCCGACGGCCCGCAGCCAGGGCCGTCGCCGGGCGTCGTCCAGCGGGATGCCCGCCGCCATCCGGGCGATGTCGGCCGGACGGTGGAAGTCGTCCGCCTCCGCGAAGGGCACCTCCAGCCGCTCCGCGAGGAGCCGGGCCACCGTGGACTTGCCGGTGCCGGCCACCCCCATCACCACCACGCACGGGGCCCGGTGCTCGGAGCCGAGGGTCATCGCGGCACCTACCACCACCGCGGGGGCGGTCCCGACGAGCCGGCCGGGTACTCCTCCAGCGGCACCAGGTCCCGCTCCCAGGCGGACAGCACGGGCTCCAGCACCCGCCAGGCCTCCTCGGCCTCGTCGCCGCGGATGGACAGCGCCGGATCCCCGGTCAGCACGTCCAGCAGCAACCGGCCGTAGGCGGGCAGCTGTTGCGGGTCCATCCGCGCGGTCAGCGAGACCGGGGCGAGCTCGTGGGCATGGGCGCCGATGCCGGTCAGGTCCAGGGTCAGCCCCTCCGGCTCCAGCTCGAACCGCAGCACGTTGGGGTGCGCCTGCCCGCCGTGGCCGAACGGCAGGTGCGGCACCGGGCGGAAGCGGACCGCGACCTCCTTGCGGTCCTCCCCCAGCGCCTTGCCGCTGCGCAGCCGGAACCGCGTCCCGGCCCACCGCCAGCTGTCCAGCTCCAGTTCCACCTCGGCGAAGGTCTCGGTGCGGCGCTCCGGGTCGACGCCCTCCTCCTCGGCGTAGGCGGGGACGTCGCGGTCCCCGATCCGTCCGGGCCGGTAGCGGGCCCGCCGGGTGCGGTGCACCACGTCGTGCTCGGTGAGCGGCCGCACCGAGCGCAGCACGTCCACCTTCCGGTCGCGCAGGTCCCGTTCGCCGAGCGTGATCGGCGGTTCCATGGCCACCAGGCAGAGCAGCTGCAGGAGGTGGTTCTGCACCATGTCCTTGAGCGCCCCGACCCGGTCGTAGTACCCGGCCCGGCCCTCCAGCGCCAGCGTCTCGTCCCAGACGATGTCCACCTCGGCGATGTGGGTGCTGTTCCAGATCGGCTCCAGCACCCGGTTGGCCAGCCGGCTGCCGAGTACGTTCTGGACGGTCGTCATGGCCAGGAAGTGGTCCACCCGGAACACCGCGCGCTCCGGCAGCAGGTCCGCGAGCAGCCGGTTCAGCTCCCGCGCGCCGGCCAGGTCCTCGCCGAACGGCTTCTCCAGGACGATCCGGCTGCCGGCCGGCAGGCCCGCCGCGTGCAGGGCGGTGATCACGGCGGGGAACAGCGCCGGCGGCAGGGCGAGGTAGACGGCCACCGGCCCCTCGCCGGCGACCACCGCGGCGACGTCGGCCGGGTCGGTGACGTCGGCCCGCAGGTAGCGCACGGCGTCCAGCACCGCCTGCCTGGCCCCGGCCGGGTGGTCGCCGCCGTGCCGGTCGAGCCGGGACGCGGCCCACGTGCGGTACCGCGCGGTGTCCCAGTCCTCCCGGCTCGCGCCGGTCACCCGGAGCGCGTCGCCGACGTGTCCGGCCGCGCGCAGGGCGGCCAGCGCCGGCAGCAGGAAGCGGGCGCTGAGGTCCCCCGTCGCGCCGAGGATCGCGAGCCGGTCGATCATCGCCGGCCACCCGCCCTCGCCCGGCCGAGGTTGACGCCGCTGGCGATGATCCCGATGTGGCTGAACGCCTGCGGGAAGTTGCCCGTGAACTCTCCGGTGGACGGGTCGATCTGTTCGGACAGCAGCCCCAGCGGGCTCGCCCGGGAGCAGAGCGAGGCGTACAGTTCCTCGGCCTCCTCGATCCGGCCCTGGCCGACCAGGTTGTCGACCAGCCAGAAGCTGCACAGGACGAAGGCGCCCTCGTCGCCCGGCAGGCCGTCCGGGGACTCCTCGTGCAGGTAGCGGTGGAGCAGCCCGCCGCCGGCCGACAGCCGCTCGGCGACGGCCGCGGCGGTGGCGACCATCCGCGGGTGGTCGGCCGGCACCACCTGGCGCAGCGGCAGCGCGAGCAGGCTCGCGTCCAGCGCCCCGCCGCCGTCCAGGTGGGCGCTGAGGGTCTTGGCGTCCTCGTCCCAGGAGCGCTCCAGGACGAGCCGGCGCAGTTCCTCGGCCGAGGCTCGCCACCGGTCCGTCCCGGCGGGCAGGCCGAGCCGCTCGCCGATCTGCGCGGCCCGGTCCAGGGCGACCTGGCACAGGGCCGCCGAGTAGGTGAACACCCGGCCCTCGCTGCGCACTTCCCAGATGCCCTGGTCCGGCTGGCGCCAGGCCCGCCCGGCGCTGTCGGCCAGTGCGGCCAGGCCGGCCCACAGCGCTGGCTGGATCTCGCCGCCGGCGCGCAGCCACTGGTCGGCGCAGTCCAGGATCTCGCCGTAGACGTCGTGCTGGCGCTGGTCGGCCGCGCCGTTGCCCCAGCGCACCGGGGCGGAGCGCCGGTAGCCCTCCAGCTCCCCGTCCTCGACCTCGTCCGGCACCGGGCCGCCCCGCAGGTCGTACATGATCCGGGGCCGCCGGCCGGACTCGAAGGCGTCCAGGACCCAGCCGAGGAAGGCGTCGGCCTCGCCGCGGAAGCCGATCCGGCGCAGCGCGAACACGGCGAACGCCGCGTCGCGGATCCAGCTGTAGCGGTAGTCCCAGTTGCGGACCCCGCCGACCGGCGCGGGCAGCGAGGAGGTGGGCGCCGCGACCAGCGAGCCGTTGGCCCAGTCGTCGCAGAGCTTCAGGGTGATCGCGGCCCGCCGGACCAGCGGTTCCTGGGGGCCGTCGTACGCGAAGTGGCCCATCCAGCGGTGCCAGGCCTCGATGGTGCCCCGCAGGGTCGCGTCGGTGTCGAAGCGGTGGTGGCGGTGGAAGCGGCCCCAGGACAGCACCAGGTCCAGGCGCTCGCCCCGGCGCAGCTCGTGGGTGCCGTGCAGGCCGGTCAGCGGGCGGTTGGAGCGCAGGTGCAGCCGCAGGTCCGGGCGCCGGTTCGGGCGCACCTCCAGGCCGCTGAACAGGGCCCGGGTCTGCGCGCCGCCGCGCGGCTCCAGCTCCGCGCGCAGCCGGACGGTCCCGTCCAGCACCACGGCGGAGCGCACCAGTTCGGCCCGGTCGGCCGGGGCGTCGTCGGTGAGGTCGGCGCCGGAGCGCAGGGCCAGCGCGTCGGTGACCCGCACCAGGCCGGTGGGGCTGCGCAGTTCGGTGGTCAGCACGCCGGTGTCCGGCTCGTAGCGCTGCCTGGCCTCCACCAGGTCCTCCGGGGCGAGGGTGAAGTGCCCGCCGCGGGCGTGGTCCAGCAGGCCGCAGAACAGCGGTTCGGAGTCGAACCGGGGCAGGCACATCCACGGGATGGCGCCGTCCAGGCCGACCAGCGCGGCGGTCGTGCCGTCGCCGATCAGGCCGAGGTCCTCCAGCGGCGGGTAGCCCTCGCGCCGGCGGACCGGCCGGAACGGTGGATCGGGGTCGTACATGCCGCCTCGCTTCCGCAGCGCCACAGGGGGTTCGAACGTCGGGGGCGTCCGGAGCCGCCCGCGCGGCCAGCGGCTCCCACCTTCCCGGGAACCGGTCCGGTCCGCGATCCGACCGCCCGGGCAGCGGTGCATTCCGGTGAAAGAACGCGGTCGCGGTGCCGGGCCGCCGTCCGTGTGGTCCGGCCGGACCGTGCGGGTACCTGCTAGGGTCCGAACGCAACGGCGGACTGCGGAGGTTGCGGTGGTGGACAGGGGCGCGGAGCGGGCCTTCATCGGGTCGTTCACCTCGACGGGCGGGCGCGGGATCGTCCTGGCCTCGTTGGATCCCGGCACCGGGGCACTGACCGTGACCGGCGCCGTGGACGCCGTCGACCCCTCCTACCTCACCGTCGGGCGGGTGGCGGGCGCCCCGGTGCTGTACGCCGTGTCCGAGACGGAGCCCGGCGCCGTCACCGCCTACGACATCGCCGGCCCCGTCCCCCGCCCGCTGGGCGCCCCCGTGCCGGTGGACGGGGACCACCCCACCCACCTGAGCCTCGCCCGGGGCCACCTGCTGACCGCCAACTACGGCTCCGGCAGCGTCAGTGTGCTGCCGCTCGCCGCCGACGGCACCCCGCGGCCCCCGAGCGCCGTGCTGCACCACCGGGGCAGCGGGCCGCACCGGGACCGCCAACTCGCCCCGCACGCCCACCAGGTGCTGCCCGACCCGTCGGGGCGCTGGGTGCTCGGCGTCGACCTCGGCACCGACTCGGTGCGGATCTGCGCCCTGGACCCGGCGACCGGGGAGCTCACCGTGCACGCCGAGACCGCGCTGCCGCCCGGCACCGGGCCGCGGCACCTGGCCTTCCACCCCTCCGGCCGGCACGCGTACGTGCTCGGCGAGTTGCGCCCCGTCGTGACGGTCTGCCGCTGGGACGCGGCGGCCGGGACGCTGGACACCGTCGGGGAGGCCCCGCTGTTCCCGGACGGCGTCGAAGGCCCGGTCTCGCCGTCGGCCCCGGTGGTCTCCCCCGACGGCCGGTTCCTGTGGGCGGCGGAGCGCGGCACCGACACCATCGTGGTGCTCGCCCTCGACGGGACGGGCGAGCGGGCGCACGTGGTCGCCTCGGTGCCCTGCGGCGGCCGCTGGCCGCGCGACCTGGTGCTGGGCCCGTCCGGCACCCGCCTGTACGCGGCGAACGAGCACTCCGGCGACGTCACCTGGTTCGACGTGGACCCCGTCACGGGCGTGCCCCGCCGGGCGGGCTCGGTGGCCGTCCCGGCGGCGTCCAGCGTCGTCTTCGTCTGACGGCCGCGCCCGGCCCGGGGACGGCCGGCCGGCCGCTCACTCCCCGCCGCGGACCACCACGACCGGGACGGTCGCGTGCCGGGTGCAGTGCTGGGCCACCGAGCCCAGCAGCATCCCCGCGAAGCCCCCGAGGCCGCGGCTGCCGACCACCAGCAGCTCCGCTCCCCGGGAGGCCTCGACCAGCGCCCCCGCCGGGGTGCCGTAGCGCGCCTCGGTGCGCACCTCGACCGGCGGGTCCTCCCCGACGGCCCGTTCGACGGCCCTGGCGACCTCCTGCCGCGCCCGGGACTCCAGCGCCGCCTCGTCGGTGCCCGCCGGAGGGAACCAGCCGCGCGCGCCGTGGTAGGTCGGGTACTCCCAGGCGATCACCGCCACCAGCGCGCTGCCGGTGAGCTCCGCCTGGCGCACGGCCCAGCGCAGCGCCCGTCCGGACGACTCCGAACCGTCCACTCCGACCACGATCCGGCGCTTCTCCTCAGGCTGGTCGGCCATGTCTCCTCCTCGACTCGACGGCGGCGGAGGATCGCACCGGTCGGTGGTCCGCCGTCACCGGGCTCGGTGTCCAGCCTCGTACCGACCGCACCGGGCGCGCAGTCCGGGCGGGTCCGGACGGGGCCCGGTGGAAAGCTTCAGATGAAAACGGATATCGTTTCGCTGGAAAAGTTTCGCGGAAACGTCGCGCCGAACCGGTTGCAGAGCTGGATGGACATGACAAACACTGGCGGGAAGTCGAGCCTCGAACGCGCACGGGACACCGCGGGAGTCGGGATGCGAGTGGACGCCGCCCTGGCCGGCGCCTGGGTGGACCGCTGGGAGCGCCAGCAGGAGCGGTACGCGGTGGAGCGCGAGGAGCGGTTCACCGTCATCGCCGACGTGCTGGAGCAGACCGTCGGCCACCGCGAGCGCCCGCTCGTCGCGGACCTCGGCAGCGGCCCCGGCTCGCTGTCCGCGCGCGTCGCGGCCCGGCTGCCGCACGCCGAGATCCTCGCGGTCGACATCGACCCGCTGCTGCTCGCCCTCGGCCGCGCCCGGCACCCCCGGATCGCGCGCTGGGTGGAGACCCTGATCGGCCGCCCGGGCTGGGTCGAGGCGCTCGAACTCGACCGCCCGCTGGACGCCGTGATGTCCACCACCGCGCTGCACTACCCGCCGCCGGACGCGCTGCTCGGGATCTACCGCGACCTCGCCGGCCTGCTGCGGCCCGGCGGCGTCCTGGTCAACGGCGACCACCTCATCCCCGACGACCGGCCGCTCGCCGAACTCGCCCTGGCGATCGGCCGGCGCCGCGCCCAGCGCCGGGGCACCGCCGCCGCCGAGGACTGGTCCCAGTGGTGGGCGGCGGCCGGGCGGGTCCCCGAGTTCGCCGACCTGCTGACGGCCCGCGAGCGCCAGCTGCCCCCGACCGACGGCCCCGGCAACGGCCTCTCGGCGGCCCGGCACGGCGAACTGCTGCGCGAGGCCGGCTTCCGCCAGGCCGGCCCGGTGTGGCAGTACGGCACCAGCTCCGTCCTGGTCGCCCTTCGCTGACGATCAGTCAGAACACGTCCGGAGCACGGGATTCCCGATCGGCACAGTCGTTGCGATGGTGTGACAGAAGCGCCCTGTCGATCCCCCGGGGAAACGGTTACCGTTTCCCTCGGCTCGGCCCCCCTCATGCCGACTTCTCATGGAGAGCTGGTTTCGCATGCGGCCCCTACCGCTGTATCTCGAACCACGGCTGGAGACTCCGCTCCGCTCCCTCCTGGAGGAACGCGACCTCCTGCACACCCTCACCGACGCGCTGGGCTCCCCGCTCAACCTGCTCCTGCCCGAGCAGATCGCGGACAACCTGGCGCGCTTCCAGGCCGTCTACCGCAAGCACCGCCTCACCGGCCGGATCCACTTCGCCCACAAGGCGAACCGCTCCAGCGCCCTCGTCCGCCGGCTCGCCGCCACCGACGCCGGGCTGGACGTCGCCTCGCTCGGCGAGCTCCAGCACGTGCTCGGGGCCGGCTGCCCGCCCGACCGGATCATCGCCACCGGCCCGAAGAACCGCGAGTACCTCTGGCTGTCGGCCCGCACCGGCGTCACCGTCCACCTGGACTCCCGCGCCGAACTCGACGACCTGGCCGACCTGGTGCGCAAGCACGCCCTGCCACCGGTGCGCGTCATGCCGCGGCTGTCCGGCTTCCGGGCGCCGGGGGCCACGGTGCTCACCCGGTCGAGCCGGTTCGGCACCGACGCCGCCGAACTCGACGACCTGCTCGACGCCCTCGAACGCCACCGCGACGCCGTCGAGACCACCGGCGTCGCCTACCACCTGGACACCACCGGCGTGGCCGAGAAGGCCGTCGCCCTGGAGACCTGCGTCACCGTGCTGAACGAGTGCCGGCGCCGCGGCCTGCGGCCGCGCACCGTCGACATCGGCGGCGGGTTCGGGGTCGACTACCTGGCCGACGCGGGCCAGTGGGAGCGGTACACCACCGAACTGACCGACGCCGTCCTGGGCCGGCGGCCCCCGCTCACCTGGCAGGGCCACGGCTACGGGCTGCGCGCCGAGTCCGGCCGGCTGCGCGGCGCCCTCGGCGTCTACCCGGCGCACCGCCCGGTGGCCGCCGAGGCCTACCTGGACGAGCTGCTCTCCCACCCGGCGCCCACGCTGGGGCGGCCGCTCGGCACCCTGCTGCTGGAGAACCTGTACGACCTGGTGGTGGAGCCCGGCCGGGCGCTGGCCGACCAGTGCGGGGCGACGCTCGCCCGGGTCCTGGAGGTCCGGCACACCCCGGCCGGCGAGCGCCTGGTCCGGCTGGAGGCGAACGCCCGGGACGTGGGCCTGGAGGAGCACGGGGTGCTGATGGACCCGCTGCTGGTCCCCCGGCCCGGCGCCCCGGACGGCCCGGACGCACCGGACGGGGTGTACCTGATCGGCAACCTCTGCCTGGAGACCGACCTGATCACCCGCCGGAAGGTCTTCCTGCCCCGCCTGCCCGCCCCCGGCGACCTGCTCGCCTTCGCCAACACCGCGGGCTACCTGATGGACTTCAGCGCCGGCCGGGCGCTGCGCCAGCCCGTGGCGCGCAAGGTCGCCGCGTACCGGCAGGACGGCGCCTGGCGGTGGCGCCTGGACGAGCAGTACTGGCCCGTCGACGCGACGGCGGGCGCGGGACACCGGGGGGACGGACGGGCATGAGGTACGACAGCATCACCGACGCGATCGGCAACACCCCGCTGCTCCGGATCGACCCGGCGGTCACCGGCCTGCGGCACATCGACCTGTACGCCAAGCTGGAGATGCTCAACCCCTTCGGTTCCGTCAAGGACCGCGCCGCCTGGAACATGACCCGCGAGGCGCTCCCCGGGGCCGTCGAGCGCGGCGACACCGTCGTGGAACTGTCCAGCGGCAACACCGCCAAGGCGCTCGCGCTGATCGCCGGCCTGCACGGACTGCCGTTCAGGAGCGTCACCAACCGGATGCGGGTCCCCGAGATCAAGGACCTGCTCCTGCTGCTGGGCGCCGAGATCGAGGAACTGCCCGGCCGCACCGAGTGCCTCGACCCGACCGACACCGACGACCCGCTCACCCGCATCCACCGGATGCTCTCCGAGGCCGACTCCGGCTACCTGCACACCGACCAGTACTACAGCCGGCTCAACGTCGACGCCCACCTCACCGGCACCGGCCCCGAGATCGTCCGGGACCTCGACGGCCGCGCCCCGGACCACTTCGTCGCCTGCGTCGGCACCGCCGGCTCGTCCACCGGCGTGGCGGCCGTGCTGCGCGCCCACAACCCGGCCGTCGACGTGCTCGGACTGGTCGCCCACAAGTCCGACTTCATCCCCGGCATCCGCACCATCGACGAGGTCCACGAGGTCGGGCTGTTCGACCCCGCCACCTACGACGCCATCGAGTCGGTGACCGCCGACCAGGCCATCGACGGCATGCTCACCCTGGTGCGCCGCTGCGGCCTGCCGGCCGGCCCGACCGGCGGCGGCGCCTTCCACGGCGCGCTGCGCCACCTGCGCACCGTGGACGCCGAGTTGGCGGCACGGGCGACCGGCGAACGGCACACGGCGGTCTTCATCGTCTGCGACCGGGTGGAGAGCTACCTGAGCTACATCCGTCACCGGCGGCCCGAGCTGTTCAACCAGCCGGCCCGGCCGAACTCGGTGGGGTCGGTGACCCCGGCCGAACTGGCCGCCGCCCGGACCGTCGAGGTCGACGCCGCCCGCAAGTGGATCGCCGAGGAGCGGCCGCTGGTGGTCGACCTGCGCGGCCCCCACGCCTACGCGGCGCTGCACATCGAGGGCTCGATCAACATCGTCGACGAGCTCTTCGACGAACTCCTGCACGGCGGCCTGCCGTTCGGCACCCACCAGCCGGTGCTGCTGGCCTGCCCGGTCGGCGAGAAGTCCGTCCGGTACGCGGCGCTGCTCACCCGGATGGGACACCGGGACGCGCGCAGCCTGACCGGCGGCGTCATCGCCTGGCGCGACGCGGGCGCCCCGCTGGTCCGGAACTGAGCGGGGACGGCCATGACCACCCCCGACCGGGCCCTCGACGGTCTCCACGACTGGCACCGTGAGCTGCGGGCGCAGTTCCCCATCATCACCGGTAACCCGGACCAGGCGTACCTGGACAGCGCGGCCACCTCGCAGAAGCCCCGGGCGGTGCTCGACACCGTCCAGCGCTACCTGACCAGCGCCAACGCCAACGCCGGACGCGGCACCTACACCTGGGCCAACGCCACCACCGCGCTGGTCGAGCGCACCCGCGTCCGGGTGGCCCGCTTCCTCGGCGACCGGGCCCCGCAGGAGTGCTCCGGCGTCCACTTCGTCAGCGGCGCCACCGAGGGGCTGCGCGCGGTGGCCCGGGACTGGCTGCCCCACCACCTGCGGGACGGCGACGAGATCCTCGTGCCCTTCGCCGACCACCAGGCCAACGCCCTGCCCTGGCTGGAGGCGCGGCAACTGCTGGCCCGCCAGGGCGTCCACGTCACGGTGCGCGAGCTGCCGTACGACCCGGCCTCGCACGACTACGACCACCGCGCGCTGGCCCGACTCGTCACCCCGCGCACCGCGTTCGTCGCCGCCACGCACGTGCACCACGTGTACGGCGGCGACATGAACGTCCACCGCATCCGGGCGGCGGTCGGGCCCGACGTGCCGATCTGTCTGGACGCCGCGCAGAGCGTCGGCCACCTGCCGGTGGACGTCGGCACCCTGGACGTCGACTTCGTGGTCTTCTCCGGGCACAAGGCGATGGCCCTGCCCGGCACCGGCGCGGTGTGGGCCCGCAACACCCGGGGCCCGGAGTTCGCCCCCGGCGGCTGGACCGGCACGCCCAACACCTGCGGGATCGCCAGCCTGGAGGCCGCCCTGGACTGGCTCGACGCCGCGGGGCCGGAACGCGTCCGGCTCTGGAACACCGCCCTGGCCGCCCGGCTCACCGAGGGGCTGCGCAGGCTGGCCCCGTACGAGGTCCTCGGCTGCCAACGGAGCCTGGCCGCCGACTCCGAGGTCCAGCGGCGGGAGGGCATCGTCACCTTCCGGCACCGCGGGATCGGCTCCAACGACCTGGGCTTCGTCCTGGCCAGCCACGGCCTGATGGTGCGGGCCGACGGGCACTGCCAGGGGCGGGCCGGGGAGAGCGAGAGCTCGGTGCGGGTGAGCCTGCACGTCTACAACGGCCCGGAGGAGGTCGACCGGCTGCTCGCCGTCCTGGCCGGGCTGTGACCGCGCCGGCTACGAGGCGGCCGGGCGGTGACCGCGCCGGCCGCGAGGCCCGTCCGCCTCGCAGCCGGCGCACCGTGCCGACGCCGGGGTCAGCGCAGGCCGGCGAAGAGGTCGTTCTCGGGAAGGGCCGCGCCGGTGGTGTCCCGGACCCGCAGGAAGGTCTCCACGCCCATCAGCCCGGCGAACCGTTCCTTCCCCATCTTCAGGAAGAAGATGTTGTCGCCCTGGCTGGCGTGCGCGGCCAGGGCGTCGAACTTCTGCCCGGCGAAGGCGGTGGTGTCCACCCAGGTGGTGATCTCCTCGTCGGGCAGGCCGATCTCCGGCACCTCGACCACCTCCGCCGACCCCGGGTCCGGCTCCTCCCAGTCCGCGCCGAACTCGCGCATGACCTCCCCGAACCGCTGCATCGCCGAGCGCGGCGCCGTCGTCCAGTAGACCTTCGGCGTCAGGTCGACCAGCTCCAGGGCCGCCATGGTGATCCGGTGGGCCTGGATGTGGTCGGGGTGGCCGTAGAAGCCGTTCTCGTCGTAGGTGACGACCACGTCGGGCCGGTAGTGCCGCATCAGTTCGGCGAGCCGGGCGGCGCCCTCCGCCACCGGCGTGCGCCAGAACGAGCCGGGCTCGTCGTTGCTCGCCCAGCCCATCATCCCGGAGTCGGCGTACTCCAGCAGCTCCAGGTGGCCGACCTTCAACACCTCGCAGCTGGCCTCCAGTTCCTGCCGGCGCATCGCGGCGACGGCCGCCGGGTCGTGGCCGGCCTCGCCCGGCTTGGCCCCGCCCGGTCCGTCGCCGCACCTGCCGTCCGTACACGTCACGAGCACCGTGCGAATGCCCTCCGCCGCGTACCGGGCGAGGACACCCCCCGTCCCGGTGGCCTCGTCGTCGGGGTGGGCGTGCACTGCCATCAGCGTCAACGGCCGGTCGGCCATGTGATCCGTCCTCGGGTCCGAAAGAGTCATCGCCCCCAGTCTGCGCCACGCGGACGGGTGCTCGCCATCCTTGTCGTGCTGTCCGGACAGCGGAGGAGGACGTCCAGCAGCTCTTCCAGGTCCGCGATCGGCTGGTCGATGAACCGGTCCTCCCGACCCGGCAGCTGCACGGCGAACGCCTCCACTCCTTCCGGGAGTCCGGCGCCCCACCCCCGGAAGACCGAGGCGCCCGCCCCGGCGTACGGGAAGCAGCGAGCCGGAGGGGGCCGGGCTCGGTCCGGCCGGGAATCGGCCGGACCCAGCTCTGGGCCGTCTGCGGTGCTGCCGAGTGCATGGGGTTCCGCTCCTACTGGTCGAAAGAGCGGGCTGGGGCGCGCTCAGCCGCCGTGCCAGGACTTCCACAGCGCGGCGTAACCGCCGCCGGCCGCCAACAGCTCGTCGTGGCTGCCCAGTTCGGTCACCCGGCCGCCTTCCATGACCGCGACCCGGTCCGCGTCGTGGGCGGTGTGCAGGCGGTGGGCGATGGCGATCACGGTGCGTTCCTTGAGCACGGCCGCCAGCGAGCGCTCGGTGTGCCGGGCCGTGGCCGGGTCGAGCAGGGAGGTGGCCTCGTCCAGGACCAGCGTGTGCGGATCGGCCAGGACCACCCGGGCCAGGGCGAGTTGCTGGGCCTGCTGGGCGTCCAGCCGGAGCCCGCCGGCACCGAGTTCGGTGTCCAGCCCGTCCGACAGCTCGTCCACCCAGTCGATGTCGACGGCGGCCAGCACCGCGTGCAGCTCCTGGTCGGTCGCGCCGGGCGCGGCGATCAGGAGGTTGTCCCGGACGGTGCCGAGGAAGACGTGGTGCTCCTGGGAGACCAGGACGACGTGCCGGCGCAACTGGGCCGGGTCGAGTCCGGCGACGGGCACCTGCCCCACCGTCACCCGTCCGGTGCGGGGCCGCTCCGCCCCGGCCAGCAGTCGGCCCAGGGTGGACTTGCCGGCTCCGGACGGGCCGACGATGGCCAGCCGCTCGCCCGGGCGGACGGTGAGGTCGACGCCGTGCAGGACGTCCCGCCCACCCTGGTAGGCGTACCGGACGTCGACCACGTCGATCCGGTCGTCCTCGGGGCGGCCGCCGCCGGTCACGGCCGGGGCGTCCACCTGGCCGACGCCCTCGACCCGGGCGAAGGAGGCGTTGCTGCGCTGGAGTTGGTCGAGCCAGAGCAGGATCTTGTCCATCGGCTCGGAGAGCTTCCAGAAGTAGAGGGCGCAGGAGACCACCGCGCCGGTGGTGACCGCGCCGGTGTCGCGCAGGGCGGCGCCGAGCAGCAGGATGCCGGCGACCGGGGCGATGTACGAGAACTCGACCACGGGGAAGAGGACGGTGCGCAGGTTGAGGGTGCGGGTACGGGTGGCCCGGCAGTGCTCCACCGCCTCGGCCGTGGCGGCGATCCGGCGGTCCTGGAGGCCCAGGGCCTCGACGGTGCGGGCCCCTGCCGCGGTGGAGGTGAGGATCTCGATCAGCGCGGAGTCGGCGGCGCCTTCGGCGAGGTATCCCGCGTGGGCGCGGCGCAGGTACCAGCGGGTGGCGAACCAGATCCCGGAGAGGCAGAACAGCCCGCAGACGCCGAGCAGCGGGTTGACCGCGAGCATGGCGACCAGGATCAGGAGGATCTGGACGAGCGCCACCGAGACCTCCGGCCCGGCGTCGCGCAGGGTGGCGCCGACGGTCGCGACGTCGGCGGTGCCGCGCGTCAGCAGGTCACCGGTGCCGGCGCGTTCGACCACCGAAGCGGGCAGGGCGAGGGAGCGGTCGACGAACCGCTCCCGGATCCGCGCCAGGGTCCGCTCGCCGAAGCGGTGGGCGGCGTAGCGGGCGAAGCGGCCGAGGAGCAGCTGCGCGAGCGCGAAGCAGAGGATGCCGAGGGCGAGTCGGTCGACGTGTCCGGTCCCGGCGCCGCCCCGGACGTCGTCGATGATCCGGCCCAGCAGCCAGGGGCCGCCCAGGCCGGCCGCCGCGGCCAGTCCGTTGAGGATCAGCATCGCGGCGACCGCACCGCGGTCCCGACCCATCAGCCGCACGGCGGCCCGGCGGACCTCGGCGGGCCCCGCGATCGGGAGCCGTCCGGGGTCGGTCTCGGTCTGAGCGGTCATCGGACGGCCTCCTCGGCGGGCGTGGACTCGGTGGCGGTTTCGCCGCGAGCCACCAGCGCGCGGTAGCCGGGCTCGGTGGCGAGCAGTTCCTGGTGCGGGCCGGCCGCCGCCATTCGGCCGTCGACGAGGTAGCAGACGGTGTCGGCCTGCTCCAGGAGGGCGGGGGAGGTCGAGGTGAGGGCGGTGGTGCGCCCGGTCCGCGCCCGGCGCAGCCCGGCGGCCATGGCGGCCTCGGTGTGGGCGTCCACGGCGGAGGTGGGCTCGACCAGCAGGAGCACCTCCGGGTCCGCCAGCAGGGCGCGGACCAACCGCAGCCGCTGGCGCTGACCGCCGGAGAGGTTGCTGCCCTGGGCCTGGATCCTGGTGTCCAGGCCGTCGGGCAGTGCCTGCACGATGTCCTGCGCCGCGGCGTCTGCGACGGCCTGGGCGATGGACGGGGCGGAGTGCTCGGACCGGCCCTCGACCACGGTGCGCAGCGGGCCGGAGAAGAAGTCGGCGTCGTTGTCCGCCACCACGATCCGGCTGCGGACCTCGGCCAGGGCTATCTCGGCGAGCGGCACGCCGCCCCAGGTCGCGGCGGACGCGCTGTACCGGCCGAGCCGGTCGACCACGGCCGCGGAATCGGCCGGGCGGGCGCTCACGATCGCGGTCAGCCGGCCCGGGAGCAGTTCCACACCGGTGTCGGCGTCGTGCAGGTTCGACGGCTCGTCAGGGGCGGGCCGAAGGGTCGCGGCGTCCTCGACGGCGGGCTTCAGGTCGAGCATCCGGACCACCCGTCGAGCGGCGACCAGGCCCCTGGTGAGGTCGTACCCGCCCTCGATGAAGTTGGAGACCGGTACCACCAGGACGGCGACGTAGCCGTAGACGGCGACCAGCGTGCCGATCGTGATGGTGCCCTCGGCTGCCATCCGGGCGGCCAGCCACGTGACCGACGCGAGGAAGAGGGCGGGCAGGCCGACCGAGAGCGCCTGGATCCAGCTGGTCACGGCACCGACCCGGTAGCCCTCGGCCTGCAGGTCCCGCGATCCGCGCAGGTAGCGGCCGGCCATCATCTCCTTGCCGCCGATGCCGTTGAGGACGCGTATGCCGCCGACGATGTCCGCGAGCCGGGCGGTCAATGCCCCCTGCTGCGCGCGGTACTCGGACTCCGCGCCCTGGAGGCGTTCCAGCAGCGGGCCGACCACGACCGCGAGCAACGGCACCCCCAGCAGGACCACCAGGGCGAGCGGGACGGAGACCGACAGCAGCAGCGCGGCCGCCACCAGGTACGCGACGACGGCTCCGACGCCCGGGCCGGTGATCGTCAGTGTCCGGCTCATCTGCGCGACGTCGCCCACACCGATGCTGGCCACCTCGCCGGCCGTCACCTTGCGGGGCAGTTCGGCACCCAGCCGGGCGGAGTGCGCGACCACGACCTTGATGGTCCGGAAGGTGGCGTCCATCCGGACCCGCGTCATGATGCGGTGGCGCATGATGCCGAGCCAGGCGTTGAGCAGCGCGGTGCCGACCAGTGCGGCCACCCAGCCGACCAGGACGCCGGTCCTCCCCCGCTGCAGCCCGTCGTCGATCGCACGCTGCATGAGGTACGGCGGCAGCAGGAGGCAGACCATCCAGAGGGTGCCGATCACCGCACCGCCGGTCACCCGTCGGCGCTGACTCATGGTCAGCCACCACAGGTAGCGTGCGGCACTTCGGTGGTCCGGGGTTTCCGGCTCGGTGTTCGAATCCGTCATGAGTGAGACCCTAACCGGCTTTCCTGGTCCTTATCCAGAATTCCTTCCACCTCCCGACCGCCGGTGGCTGTAGTGGCCACGGACAGGAGGTGGTCGTCATGAAGAAGCAGCTTCGCGGAATCTGTGCAGGCTTCTAGAACCGGCTCGACCGAGCCGCGGGATGCCGGAGTGCGGGGGGAGGAAGCGTTTTCCCCCGCATTCCGGTGCCGTTCGGAAAATGTGCCAAGGATTGTCCAGTGAAACGTCCGCCAGGGATTTCTCGACCGCCCCCTTGGACATATTGATCGGGCCGGCCTCGATCGACGCCGCGAGAACGGCTGGGAGATTTCCGTCGAGTCAGTCGCGGCTCGCGCCCACTCCGATGAGGATTCCCTTCCCCGTGGGTCGGGGCCGGGGTGCTCGACCAGGTTGGCGGCCGGGATCCGGCCGTCGTCGAAGGTGATCCGGCCGGGCATCGAGCCGCAGGCCGAGCAGGCCCTCGTTCGGCTCCACCGACAGGGGGTGTCCCGCTCCACCAGGAACGCGGTGCACTGCCCGTCGAACGTGGCGAAGACCTGGAAGAGGTCCGCGGTCTGCGCGAAGCCGTTCCACTTCTTGGTGCCGCGCAGGACGACGTCGGCGCCGTCGGCCATTCGCCGTGGTCCCGACGGCGGCGGCGTCACTGCCGACGTCCGGCTCGGTCAGGGCGAAGGCCGCCAGCGTTTCACGCCGGGCGGCAGATCGGCGTCGATCCGCTCGTACCTCGCCCGCTTGACGTCCCAGTTCTCGGTGGCTTTCTCGACCACGAAGTCGGCGTCGGCCTAAGGGCGAGTTGGCGGGAATGCCCGACCGTCTACGGATCGATGCGGCGGCCCCGCGTCCGGACACCCCTCGCACCGGGGCGGCCGAGTCCCCTTCCACGTCACGCGGGCGACCCACCGGGCACTGCACCAACTGGCGCGGGAGACCGGCACCAGCGTCTTCATGGTCGTGCAGGCCGCCCTCGCGGCCCTGCTCACCGGGCGCGGAGCCGGCACCGACATCGCCATCGGCATCCCCGGTACCGCCGCGACCGTCCTGACCACCATGCGCCGCGGCCAGGACGACCGGACGGGCCTCATCGAGGTACTCGACGCCCTCGAACAGCTCGGCCCGAAGGTGGACCCCCCGGGCCGGCGGGCCCGCTCGGCGCAGACCGGTGGGCGCGAGCCCGGGCGGCGTACGCCAGTCGCGGCAGGGGCCCGGGGTGGTGGTCGGCGGTCCGGGCGTAGCCCTCGCGGTCGCGCGGCTGGACGGATGTCGTCGGGCGGCCCGACCCGACCGGTTCACGAGCCCGCCGCGATCACCCCGTGCTAGAACTTCGGGGCCGGTCGCAACCACCGTCGCCGACCCGCCCGGCACCCGTTCCGCGCGCTTCCGTGCCACGCCCTTCCGACCACCACCCCCGGGGAGAGCCATGCCCATCGCCCGCACCCGTCCCGTCCGTCTGCTCCTCGCCGCACTGGCCGCCCTCGCCCTGCTGCTCTCGGGTGCGGCCGCCGCGACCCCCGCGAGCGCCACCACCACCGGCCTCGACGGCGCCTGGGCCTGCGACGTCCCGGCCGGGTACGTCTACGACCAGGTGGCGATGAACACCGCCTGCAGCGGCGGCGCCAGCTGGAACTCGCCGCAGTTCCACCTGCGGACCCCGTACGACGGCCTGACGGCCTGCAAGAGCGCGCCCGGCTTCGTCTACGACGCCATCACCTGGGGCAGCGCCTGCAGCGAGATGAGCGGCGTGCAGGCCAACCAGTTCCACCTGCGCACGCCGGTCGACGGCCTCACCGCCTGCGTCGGCACCCCGGAGTTCACCTACGACCACATCAGCTGGGGCACCGCCTGCAACATCACCACGGGCAGCGGCCAGTCCAACCAGTTCCACCTCCGCAAGCCGGTCAGCGGCCTGTGGGCCTGTAGCGTTCCCCGGGGCTTCACGTACAGCCAGACCACCCGGAACACCGACTGCAGCACCTACCAGGGCGCCACGGCCACCAAGTTCCTCCTGCTCGGCTGAGCCGTCCGCGGCAACGGGAGCAGGAAGTCGGCCGGCCCGACTTCCTGCTCCCGTCCGTGCGTCGCGGCGGCGCCGTCCGCCGGCCGCGCCACCGGCGCGCCGCGCTCAGGACAGGTAGTCCTCCAGCCCGCCGTCGCGCCGGATGTCCAGGGTTACGCAGTGGAAGCCGCCGCCGAGCACCCGGGAGTGCCGCAGCCGGTGCGGCAGGACGGTGATCCCGGCGTGCTCCAGCACCTTGATCAGGCCCTCCTGGCCGGCCTCGACGATCGCCGTGTCCGGCGAGACCATCAGCAGGTTCATGCTGATCCAGCTCTCGCTGAGCGCGTGCTCCGGAGCGTCGCCCGAGGGCTCGGCCGGCGGGCACCACAGGACGTCCCAGCCCCGCAGCGGCTCCGGGACGGTCTCCGGGCTGATCCGGTCCGGGTTGAGCAGCACCAGCCCCGGCCGCAGCAGCGCGATGGTGCTGTCGATGTGGGTGTAGCCGTAGACGTCGCGCAGCGGGTGCAGCCGCAGCCCGCCGTCGCCGAGCAGGCCGAGGGTCGACTCCAGCCAGCGCAGGCCGAGCTCGTTGCCGCTGCGGGAGACCTGGTAGAACACGTCCCGGCCGAGCCGCAGCACGTTCGCGGCGTCGAAGACCGGCTCGGCCTCGCCCAGCAGCGGGAGCCCGTCCGCGTCGAACTCGAAGAGATCGTCCGCCAGTTGCGGCCGGGGAGCGGCCAGCCAGCGCGCGCCGCGGCGCAGGTAGTCCTGGAAGAGGCCGCGCAGCCCGAAGACCTCGAAGTAGCGCTGCCGCATCGGGCTCGCCACCTCGATCAGCGTCTCGCCGACCACCAGGGTCAGGTCCCGCGGGCAGTAGGTGTGGAAGCCGCCGTCGGCCTTCCACAGCGGGGAGGCGAACTCGGCCGCGTGGTCGACGGGTTCGGGCCGGTGGACGGTGACGCCGAGGCCGCGCAGGGTGGCGGCCAGCGCGTCCAGGTCCTCCTCGGTCTCCTCCACGACCTGCCGTGAGTACGGGCCGGCCTCGATCGAGGCGAGGTCGGCGGCGCCGGTCTTCGGGAAGCAGGACAACCAGGCGGACGGCTCGTTCTGCTCGGGCAGCCGGGCGCCGACGGCGGTCCCGACCACGATCTCCCGCAGGGTGGTGAATTCGTCCCAGCTGTGGACCGGACGGGCTGAATCGGACATGACTCTCCCTTGACAAGAGTTCAGGGAAACACGGAGACAGCACTGCGGCACACGACGGCTCGAACCGCACCGCAGGAATTCGTCGCCGGCCGGCTCCGGCCGACCACGCGTACGGTAAATCACCGGCGGGGCAGCCGAATTCGCCTTTCGAGGGCCGGGATCGACGGTCAAGCTACCCGGACGACCGACGGCCGCGCAAGGACAGCGTTCGACGCCGAACAGGCCCCCGCGACGATCCGCCGGACGATTCGGGCGTTGTTCAACCCCCTCGTCCACGAGGTCGACCAACGCCCGGGAGACGATCCGGCAGGCGGCCGGAAAAGGACGACCCGGGCCGCGTGCTCACCAGCGCCAGGCCCGACGGATCCGGCTCCCGCCCGCCAGCGCCAGCAGCGCCCCGCCCGCCGCGGCGACCCCGGCCACCGCCAGGTTCTGGCGCTGCGCCCGGCGCCGGTCGGCGACGGCCGCCCGGGCCGACGCGGCCAGGAAGGCCCGCTCGACCCCGGCCGCGGCCAGCTCGCCCGCCGCCACCCGCCGCATCAGCTGCTCCAACCGGACACCCCGGTAGAGCAGTTCCGGATCCTGGTCGGCGTCCGCCCAGCCGCGGGCAGCCGAGCTGAGCCGGCGCTGCTCCCCCAGCGCCTCGCCGCCCTCCGCCAGCCATCCGCGCAGCCTGGGCCAGGCCTGCGGCAGCCCGTGGTGGGACAGCTCGACGGTGTCCCGGTCCACCACCACCAGCCGGGCCCGGACCAGCCGTTCCAGCACCTCGGGCACGCCGGGTTCGTCGAACTCGGCCCGGCGGACCGGCCTGCGGGTGCCCCCGTCACCGCCCGGCAGCAGGTCGAGGGCCGGCAGCGGTCCAGCGCCCGGCATCAGCCCGTCGCCCAGGCCCACCGCGCCGGCGGCCTCCTCACCGGCGGCGAGCAACTCCCCGCCCAGCCGCAGGAACACCGCCCGCGCCCGGGCCTGGTCGGACGGCTCCAGCCCGCTGTACAGCGACTCCGCCGTCCGGGCCAACGCGCCCTCGAAGCCTCCGGTGGCCTGGAACCCGGCCAGCGTCAGCGCGTTGCCGTTGCGCCTGCGCCAGGTCTCCAGCAGGGCCGTGGACACCAGCGGCAGCGCGCCCGGCTGCTGAGCGGCGGCCGAGATCAGCACGGCCAGCAGGGCGCCCTCGACGGTACAGCCGGACCGTAACGCCGGCTCGGTGATCGCCCGCCGTAACTCGTCCGGTGCCGGGCGCCCCACCGCCAGCACCCCGTGCCGGCCGGCCCCGGCCAGCCCGGGGTGCTCGGCGAACAGCGGCCCGCACTGGTCCGAGCGGAGCACCAGCACCACCCGGCAGCGGGGCGGCGCCGCCACCGGCAGTCCGGTGAGCACCTCGTCCGGACCGCCCTCGGCCGTCGCCACCAGGGCGTCCAGGAACCGCGCCCGCTCGACGGCGTCCCGGCAGCGGGTGCGCAGCTGCTCGCCCTGGTCCACCACCAGCACCGGGTCGCCCGCAGCCGCGCCGGACGCGCCGCGCGCCGCGTCGCCGGTCCGCTGCCCGAGCCGGGCCAGCGCGAGCGCGTACGCCTCCATCGGCCGCTCACCGGGGGTCAGCAGCGCCACCGGGACACCGGCCCCGGCTACGGTTCCGGCTCCGGTCCGGCCGGCCGGACCACCTCCGAGCCGCGCCAGCAGACCGGCTCTGACCAGCGAGGACTTGCCAGACCCGGACGGCCCGGAGAGGACCACCAGCCGCCGCTCGGCCAGTAGCGCGACCAGCCGCTCCAGCAGCACCTCGCGGCCGAAGAAGCGCTCGGCGTCGACCGCCTCGAACGCCGCCGCCCCCGGGTAGGGGGCCCGTCCGACGTCCTGGGCGCGCCGCCGGGCGGCGGTGTCGGCGGCCAGTTCGGCGGCGAGCAGCTGCCAGCGGTGCCGCCACTCCCGCACGTCCCCGCCGCAGGCCTGCACGTAGCCCAGGGTGACGGCGAGGCTGGGCAGCCGCCGACCGCCCGCGGCGACCGACAGGCTGGCTGCTGAACAATGCGCCCGGAGGGCGAGTTGACGGTACGGCGGACTCCCCGCGCGCTCCCGCAGGGCCCGTAGATCACCCGCGAAGCGCAGCAGCGGCCCGTCCCCGGGATCCAGCGGACTCTCCCGACGCGGCACGACGGCCCCCCTCTGTTGAATCGACGTTCTGAATCACCGTTCTCGAACCCGTGGGGTTCCCGCACGTCACACGCGCCGCGCGTGCCCCGTGTCGATCCCCCCCGTTGATTCATCATGCACAGCACCATTGGCGTCAAACAATGGTGCGTGCGGGTCGGTTGTTCCGACTTGATGTTCAATGTCCAGCCGCACGGCGCCGAACAAAGCCGGTGGGATAGAACCGGAACCCGCAGCCCTCGCTGACTTCGGAGACATCCATGAGGTTCACGCGGTACTGCCGTTCCCTCCTGTCAACACCCGCGATGGCGGTGGAGCGGTACACCAAGAGCCACCAGTCCGGGGCCGACATCGCCATGGTCGATCTGGAGGATTCGGTCCCACCCACCCGGAAGGAGGAGGCCCGTCGGCTCGCCGAGGAGTTCTTCGCCCTCCCGTCCACCAAGCTCGCGCGCAGCGCGGTGCGCATCAACACCCTGTCCGGGCCGGACGGTCTGCGCGACCTGATCGCCATCGCCCGGTACCGGGTCAAGCCGGACCTGGTGCTGATCCCGATGGCGGAGTCCCCCCGGGACGTCGAGATCGCCGCCGGCGCGCTCGCCGCCGACTGCCCGGAGACGGAGTTCCTGGCCGTCGTGGAGACCCCGCTGGGCATCGAGCACGCGCCCGCCATCGCGGCCGCCGGGCACCGGCTGCGCGGGCTGGTCTTCGGCTCGGCGGACTACGCCTTCGCGGTCGGCGCCCGGCTCTCCTGGGAGGCCCTGGCCCACGCCCGCGCCCGGGTGGTCAACAGCGCCCGCGCCGCGGGGGTGGAAGCGATGGACGCACCGTTCTTCGAGGTCACCGACCTCACCGGGCTGCGCCGGGAGGCCGGGCTCGCCCGGGACTTCGGGTTCAGCGGCAAGATCGCCGTCCACCCGCGCCAACTGCCCTTGATCAACGAGACGTTCAGCCCCGACGAGGCCCTGCTGGAGCGCGCCCGCCGGGTGGTCGCGGCGGGCCTGGAGACCGGCCGCTCGGTCACCGTGGTGGACGGGGTGATGGTCGGCATGCCGTTCTTCGAGGCCTCGCAGCGGCTGATCGAGCAGTTCGACCCGCCCCGGCCCGACGTCCCGGCCCGGCCCCGCGGTCCGCACCACCCCCGGGGCGACTCGCCCACCGACATCCCGACCATGACGGAGAAGTGACGATGACCGAAGAAACCGTCCTCGGACCGCGCCGGTACCGCAACGCCGAGGCCATGCTGGCCGCCGCCGACCCGGTCTGGCAGGCCGCCGCCGCCCACGGCCTGATCGGCATCACGGCGGACTCGGAGTCCAACAACCGGCTGGTCGTCCGCGAGACCGGCCACGAGTTCGCCAACATGGTCTCCTGCTCGTACCTGGGCCTGAACAACCACCCCGCGGTCCTGGCCGGCGCGGTGGACGCGCTGACCGAGTCCCGCGGCACCTCGCTGGTCCTCTCCACCACCCGGATCCGGCACAGCCTGCTGGTGCGGCTGGAGGAGGAGCTCGGCGAACTGTTCGGCGCCCACATCCTGCCGGGGGCGTCCTGTACCACGCTCACCGCCGGCATCCTGCCGCTGATCGCCTCCGGCCACCTGGACGGCACCTGTCAGGGCGGCGGCGGGCCCCGGGTGATGGTCTTCGACCGCTTCTGCCACTTCTGCATGGCGTACATGAAGCCGGTCTGCGGGGACGAGTCGCTGGTGCTGACCTGTCCGCACAACGACCTGAACTACCTGGAGGACGTCTGCCGGAAGTACCCGCGGGTCGCCTACGTCGCCGACGGCGCCTACTCGATGGGCGGCACCGCGGCCCTCGACGGTCTGCTCGAACTCCAGGACCGCTACGGGCTGTTCCTCTACATCGACGACTCCCACTCGCTGTCCATCGCGGGCGAGCGCGGCGAGGGCTACGTCCGCTCCCGGCTGGAGATGAACCCGCTGACGGTGATCACCGCGAGCCTCGGCAAGGCCTTCGGCACCAGCGGCGGCGTCGCGATGCTCGGCAACCGCGAGCAGTTCGAGTTCCTGCACCGGCACGCCGGCCCGATCGGCTGGTCGCAGAACATCCCACTGCCGATGGTCGGCGCCTCGCTGGCCAGCGCCGCCATCCACCGCTCCCCCGAACTCGGCGAGCTGCAGGCGCAGCTGGCCCGCAACATCGAGCTCTTCGACGAGCTGCTGCCGACCACCTTCGCGGGCAACGGCCTGCCGGTGCGCCGGGTCGACGTCGGGGAGGGCGAGCGGGCGGTCAAGCTGTCCGCCCAGCTCTTCGAGCGCGGCTTCTACAGCTCCGCGGTGTTCTTCCCGATCGTGCCCAAGGGCGAGGCCGGGCTCCGGCTGATGCTGCGCGCCGACATGGACGAGCGGCTGATCCGCGAGTTCGCCGGCCACGTCAAGGAACTCACCGCCGACCTCTAGGACCTGGGAGCAGCCGCGATGGACACCACCGAACCCGCCGGCTACCGGCGGATCGGCGAGCGCCGCTACCGCGAGGTGGTCGGGCGCTACTACGAGGAGTTCGAGGTCGGCGAGGTGGTCGAGCACCGCCCCGGACGGACCGTCACCGAGCTCGACAACGTGCTGATGAGCATGCTGAGCATGAACGACGCCCCCCTGCACATCGACGCCGCCTACAGCGCGCACACCCCCTGGGGCAAGCCGATCGTCTCCAGCCTGGTGACGCTCAGCATCGTCGGCGGGATGACCGCCCGCTCGACGAGCGGGCGCACCATCGCCAACCTGGGCTGGGAGAACATCCGGATGACCCACCCGGTCTTCGCCGGCGACACCCTCTACGCGGAGACCGAGACCCTCGCCAAGCGGCTGTCCGAGAGCCGCCCCGGGCAGGGCATCGTGCGCTGCCGCACCACCGGGACGAAGTCCACCGGCGAGGCCGTGGTGGTGTTCGAGCGCAGCTTCCTGGTGCCGCTGCGCGGGCACGGCCTGGACGAGGTCGCCGGGTACTGACGCACCGCCGGGCCCGACGGTCTGCGCCGTCGGGCCCGGCGCGCACATGAGGGAGGGCGGCCGGTAGACCGCCCTCCCCCACGCGTCGCTCACGCCTCCCGGCGGACGTCCACCAGCACCTTGCCCACCGTCTGCCGGGCGGCCATCGCCCGGTGCGCCGCGGCCACCCCGGACAGCGGTACGGTCCGGTCGATCCGCGCCACCACCCGGCCCTCGGCGGCCAGCCGGAACAGGTGGTCCGCGATGCCATCGAACAGTGCCCGGTCGGTCAGGACGTGCTTGAGCCAGAAGCCCTGCGCCCCCGCCGAGCCCTCGGTCAGCTCGGTCATCGTGAAGGTGTCCACCACGCCCTCCCGCGCTCCGACCGACACCAGCCGCCCGAACGGGGCCAGCCCGGCCAGCCCGGCGCGCAGCACCGGGCCGCCGACCGAGTCGAGGAACAGGTCCACCCCGCCCGACTCCGCGAGCCGCCCGGCCAGCTCGGGGTCCAAGGGGTCGAGCACGAGGTCGGCGCCGAGCGAGCGGAGGAACTCCCGCTTCTCCGGGGTGGAGGCCAGGGCGACCACCCGGCCCGCGCCCAGCGCCCTGGCCAGCTGCACCGCCAGGTGGCCGACCCCGCCCGCCGCAGCGGTCACCGCGACGGTCTCGCCCGCCCGCAGCCGCCCCGCCAGGGTCAGCGCGCCGTAGGCCGTCGCCCCCTGCTCCAGCAGCGCGAGCGCCTGCGCGTCGTCCACCCCGTCCGGCACCTCCACCGTGTGCGCCGCCTCGGGGGCGGCCACCTCGGCGTACCCGCCGCCGGTGCGCAGCAGCGCGACGACCCGCTTCCCGTCCGCGCGGCGGCGCCCGACCACGTCGACGCCGAGCACCGCCGGCAGCGGGAGCCGCAGGTACTCGCCGGCGCGGATCTCCAGGTCGGCGTAGTTGAGCCCGGCCAGGGTGACGTCGACCAGCACCCGGCCCGGGGCGGCCACCGGCTGCGGCACCGTCGCGATGCGCAGCTCCTCCGGCCCGCCGTAGCGGTGGATCACCAGGGCGCGCATCCCGCTCCCGGCGGCCGCGCCGGCCCCCTCGTCCGCCGCCTCGTCCGCCTCCGGTTCCGTTCCGGCGAACAGCGCGAGCAGCGCGGCCTCCAGGGCCCGGGCGGCTTCCGGGCTCTCGGCGACCGCGCAGTACATCACCGAGCCGTCGGCGGGCCCGAAGTCGCTGCTGAACAGCACCCCGGTGCCGGTCCGCGGGTCGAAGGCCAGCCCGGCCGCGCCGACCGCCGCCAGGGCCTCGGCGAACGAGGGCACCCGGAGGCCGCCGAGCTCCAGCAGGAAGCGCGAGCCGCGGTGCTCCTCGCGCAGCAGGCGGCCGAGGTAGACGTCGTGCAGGTGGCTGGAGCCGGTGAGCCGGGCGTTGGTCTCGTGGAAGTAGATCTCGCCCTTGGGGGTGAGCACGGCGTCCGCGCTGACCGTGCCCCGGTAGCCGATCGCCCGCAGCGCCTCGCACAACCGGGCGCCCTGCCGGACGAGTTCGGCCGTGACGTCGGCGTCCGGGGTGACCGGCGGGGTGATCTCCCCGACCACCACCGGCCGCATCACCATCTCCCCGCAGCCGGCCTGCACCACGGCCGCGTCGTCCAGGACGAACTGGGCGTACAGCGGCGCGGAGTCGGCGAAGTACCGCTCCACCACGACCCGTTGGCCGCGCCCGCCGGTGAGCCAGGTCCACCGCTCGGCCACGTACGCGGCCACCGCGGCCCGGTCCGGCAGCGGCACCACCCGCTCGGCGCCGACCGCCTCCACCCGCTCGTCCCGGGCCAGGATCTCGTTGCCCAGGCCGCCGGCCTGGTACTCGACCTTCACCATCACGCTGTGCCCCTGTGCCAGCAGGTGCTCGACGGCGGCCTCGACCTCCGCGGGCGAGCCGGCCACCGTACCGGGCGGGATCGGCACCCCGGCGCCGGCGGCCAGCGCCCGGAACCCGGCCTTGCTGTTCACCAGGGCGTTGCCGCCCTGTGCCGCGAAGGGCAGGCCGGGCATGGCGTGCGCCAGGCCGAGGGCGGCCGCGAGTTCGGCCACCGCGGCGTTCGGCGAGATGGCCAGCACCTCGGCGACGGCGCGCCCCTCCAGGACGCGGCGCAGTTCCGCGCGGAAGCCCGGGTCGGCCAGGCGGTCGGCGGTGAGCACCTGGTCGCCCCGCTCGCCCGGCGGCGGCACCACGAAGGTCAGGCTGTCGGCCCGCGCGCCGGTCAGCCCGGTGACGTACGCCAGGAACGCCGGGTCGGGGCTCCCGGGCAGCACCAGGACGTCGCCGTCCCGGGCCCACCAGAGCATCCGCTGCGCCCCGCATCCGGCGAGCAGCTGCTCCGACGGCGTCATCCCGGTGAGGTCCCCGACCATCTCCTCGGTGCGGTTGTTCGCGATGCAGAGCGTCGTCATCTGGTGAAATCCCCACGGCCGGTGTCCGACGCGCGACACGGGTGTGGCGCGCGCTACTGGTGTAGCGCACCGGGGTTGTTCTGGTTCGGCCCTCGGTCATTGAACAAAACGCCGAACAACCGAGGACCCCCGGCACCGGACAGGGCCTAGCGGAACGAGACCCGGTGGGTACCCGTCACGGACACCACCAGGGAGTAGAGCGAGGTGGTGGCGGTGATGAACAGCCGGTTGTTCTTCGGACCGCCGAAGGTGAGGTTGGAGACGGGCTCGGGGACGAGGAGGCGGCCGATGAGGGTGCCGTCCGGGGCGTAGCAGTGGACGCCGTCGCCGAAGGCCGCCGCCCAGAGCCGCCCGTCGCGGTCGAAGCGGATGTTGTCGAAGCGGCAGCCGACGCCCTTGACGAAGATCCGGTCGCCGGTGAGGGTGCCGTCCTCCTCGATGTCGAAGAGCCGGATGTGCCCGGCCCGGCTGTCGTTGACGTAGAGCCGCCGCTCGTCGAGCGAGAGGACCAGCCCGTTGGGGCCGTCGAAGCCGTCGGCGGCGAGCTGGACCTCGCCGCTCTGCGGGTCGATCCGGTAGAGGTTGCGGGCGCCGATCTCGGACTCGGCCTGGTGGCCCTCGTAGTCGGAGGTGATGCCGAAGTCCGGGTCGGAGAACCAGATCGCGCCGTCCGAGCGGACCACCGCGTCGTTGGGCGAGTTGAGCCGCTTGCCCCGGTAGCGCTCGGCGAGGACGGTGATCCGCCCGTCGTGCTCGGTGCGGGTCACCCGTCGGTTGCCCTGCTCGCAGCTGATCAGCCGGCCCTCGCGGTCCAGGGTGTTGCCGTTGGGGTGCCCGGCCGGGGAGCGGAAGACGCCGACCGTGCCGGTGGCCTCGTCCCAGCGCAGCAGCCGGTCGTTGGGGATGTCGCTCCAGACCACCTGGCGCCAGGCGGGCAGGTAGACCGGGCCCTCCGCCCACCGGCAGTCGCCGTACAGCTTCTCCAGCCGGATGTCGCCGTTGGCGCAGCGGCGGAACCGGTCGTCCAGTACCTCGTACAGCCCGAACTCGATGGAGCCAGACATCGTTCACCCCGTATCGACTTGTGCCGGATGTCTTCCGGCCAGTCGGAGTATGACAGAACGCGGTATGGTCCCACCATGACTTCCGATCACCTCGACGACACCGACCGCGCGTTGCTCGCCCTGCTGCAGGACGACGCCGGGCAGCCGTACGCGGCGCTGGGCAGGGCCGTGGGGCTCTCCACGGCGGCGGCGCACGAGCGGGTGCGCAAGCTGCGCGAGCGGGGGGTGGTCCGCCGCACCACGGTGGAGGTCGACCCGAAGGGCCTCGGGCTCGGGGTGCTCTCCTTCGTGATGGTGGATTCCACGGCCTGGATGGGCGACTCGGCGCAGGCGTTCACCGCGATACCCGAGATCGAGGAGGCCCACATCATCGCGGGCAGCGCCTCGGTGCTGGTCAAGGTGCGGACGGCGACCACCGAACAGCTCCAGGACGTCCTGCGGCGGCTCTACGCGATCGACGGCGTGAGCGGCACCCAGGCGACCGTCGTCCTGGAGACCTTCTTCGAGCGCCCGCCCGCGCCCTGAACACGAACCCGCGCCCCGGCTGCGGCCGGGACGCGGGTTCGTGTCAGCGGTGGATCGGTGGTCGGGCGGAGTACGGCCCGCGGAGCCTCAACGTCCCTGGAGGCGCCTGACGTTGTCGCCGAAGCTCCAGCCCTTCGAGCCGTCCCAGTTGATCGACCAGGTCATGAGCCCCTTCAGCGAGCCGCTGAAGGCGTTCCACGACTGGCCGACCAGGCCCGGATCCATGTAGCCGCCGCCCGCGCCGGGCTGGGCCGGCAGGCCGGGCACCTGCTTGTCGTAGGGCACCCTGATCGTGGTGCCCTGGATGGTCAGGCCGTTGTTCAGGCAGGTGGTCTGCGCGGTGAAGCCCTGGACGGTGCCCGCCTGGTAGGAGTCGCCGGAGCAGCCGTACATGCTGCCGTTGTAGTACTGCATGTTGAGCCACCACAGCTGCCCGTTGTCGGCGTACTTCTTGACGATCGGCAGGTAGGCGCCCCAGATCGAGCCGTAGTTGACGCTGCCGCCGGTGACGTACGCGGTCTCTGGGGCCATCGTCAGGCCGAAGCCCGCGGGCATCTGGGCGAGCACGCCGTCGATGATGCGGATCAGGTTGGCCTGGGAGGCGGAGAGCGTGTTGATGTTGCCGCTTCCGGACAGGCCGGTCTCGATGTCGATGTCGATCCCGTCGAAGTTGTACTTCTTGAGGATCGGGACGACGGTCGCCACGAACCGGTCGGCGACGGTGCTGGAGCTCAGGTCGATGCCCGCGGCGGCGCCGCCGATCGACATCAGGATCGTCGCCCCGGCGGCCTTGGCCTGGCACATCTCGGCGGGGGTCGAGACCTTGACGTTGGTGTCCATGCCGTCCTGCCACAGGACCGTGCCGTCCGAGAGGATCACCGGGAAGGCGGCGTTGATGACGTTGTAGCCGTGCGCGGCCATCCGGCTGTCCGTGATGGGGACCCAGCCCATGCCGGGGTGGACGCCGTTCAGGGCGCCGTCCCAGTTCTCCCAGTAGCCCTGCAGGACCTTGCCCGACGGCTTGGGCTTCGTGGGGCAGGTCTCGTTCGGCGGCGTCGTGGTGGTCGGCGTCGTGGTCGGCGTGGCGGTCGTCGTCGGCGTGGCCGTGGTCGTCGGGGTGGTGGTCGGTGTGGCCGTGGTGGTCGGTGTGGCCGTGGTGGTGGGCGTGGCCGTGGCGGTCGGCGAGGGGCTGCTGCCGCCGGGGCCGGTGAGCGACACGTCGTCCGCGAAGAACGCGGGCTGCCCGTACCAGCCGTGCAGGTAGACCGTCACCGACGTGGTGTTCGCCCCGGTGGTGAAGCCGACGCTGAGCTGGCCGTACGAGGCGCTGCCCGCCGTCCAGGTCGAGGCGTTGGTGACACCGGTGCCGGTGGCGCCCAGGTAGACGTAGCTGCCCTGGACGTAGGCGCTCAGCGTGTACTGGGAGTTGGGCTGCACGCTGACGGTCTGGGTGCACTGGGCGGTGTCCTGGCCGGTCGGCGTGGCCTTGAGCGCCGAGGCCCCGGAGTGGACCGGGCTGCCGACGACCGCGCCGGAGCCACCGGTGCAGCTCCAGCCGGAGAGCCCGTTCTCGAAGCCCGGGTTGGCCACCAGGTTGGGGGTGGCGGCCCCGGCCGTGACGGTCCCGGCCATGGCGACGCCGGCCCCGATGACGGCGGCGGCGCTCACCCCGGCGAGGGAGCGCCGCAGGACGGTCGGCCCGGGCGCGGCGCGGCCGGTCCGGGTCACCCGCGCTGCGCGCTCCACCGCCCGCCGCGGGCCAGGAGCCGGGAGCGGCCCGCCGCCGGCCCGTTCGCCGTCGAGGCGGCCGGGGTCCGGGCTGGGGCGGGACCCGCCCGACGGGCGTGGGGTGCGCGACCTCCGACGGAACATGCTGTGCTCCCTTTCCGCCGAGCGTCATGGACATGACCGACGCGTGGGGGCGTGACGCCCGGCTCTGGGTGAAGTGGGGGGAAACAGGTGGGGCTGTGCCGGTCCGGATCGTAGGAGGGGCGGCAAGGCGCGTCAATAGGTCTGGACCATTTGAGGTCTGGACCAATCCGGAGGGTGCCCCGCGGCCCCGCGCGCCGAGCCGCGTTCAGCGGTGCCGGGAGCGGCGGGCTCGGTTAGCGTCGAGTCGACCGCCCATCCCCGCCGGAGGCCGCAGATGTCCGCCCCGATCCACGCCGTCCACGCCGAGCTCGACCGCCGCGCCGCCCGGGAAGCCGCCCAGGTGGTGGCCTGGCGGCGCCACCTGCACCAGCACCCGGAGCTCTCCAACCGTGAGAGCGGCACCGCCGACCTCGTCGCCGAGCACCTGCGCTCCCTGGGCCTGGACGAGGTGCGCACCGGCATCGCCGGTCACGGCGTCGTCGGCGTCCTGCGCGGCGCAGCGCCCGGGGAGCGCGTCGTGGCGCTGCGCGCCGACACCGACGCGCTGCCGGTCCAGGACCTGTGCGGGGAGCCCTTCGCCTCCGCCCTGGTGGACGCGGACTACCCCGGCGGCCCGTTCCCGGTCTCGCACGCCTGCGGCCACGACGCCCACACGGCGATGCTGCTCGGCGCCGCCACCGTACTGGCCGGGGTCCGCGAACAGCTGCCGGGCACGGTGCTGTTCGTCTTCCAGCCCGCCGAGGAGGGGCCGCCGGTGGACGAGCCGGGCGGGGCACGGGAGATGCTGCGCCAGGGCGTGTTCGCCGACCCGGCCCCCACCATGGTCTTCGGCCTGCACGTCGTCCCGCTGCCCAAGGGCTACGTGGGCTACCGGGAGGGCAACCAGTTCGGCGCCTCCTGCCTCCTCAGGATCGTCATCAGCGGCCGACAGGTCCACGGTTCCACCCCGTGGGAGGGCGTCGACCCGATGCCGGCCGCGGGCGCGGTGCTCACCGGCATCGGCCAGCTCTACCGGCAGGTCCCGGCCGTCGACCCGGTCACCGTCACCATCGGCCACGTCGAGGACGTCGGCCGCTTCAACATCATCGGCGAGACCGTCACCCTGTGGGGCACCATCCGTTGCTCGGTCGAGGCCGACATGGCCGACCTGCAGAAGCGGCTGACGACCCTCGCCGAGAACACCGCCGCCGCCTACCACTGCACCGCCACCGCGGACTACCTCCAGGAGGTGCCCGCCGTGCACAACCGCAAGGATTGGCTGGACGCCGCGCTGCCAACCTTCCGCCGCGTCGCCGGCCCGGACCGCGTCGTACCGACCCCGCCCACGCTCGGCTACGACGACGTCTCCGAGTTCGTCAACGCCTACGGCGGCCTCTACGTCCTGCTCGGCGTCCAGGACCTGGAGTTCACCCCCGACGGCGGGCTCCGGCCCACCGCCGGCGGCCGCGGCACGGCCTTCAACCACAACCCCGGTTTCTACGCCGATGACGACACCCTGGTCACCGGCGTCCGGCTGCACGCCCACGTCGCCCTGGACCACCTCACCGGCGCCCTCGCCCCCGCATCCGGCTGAACCGGCCCCGGCCCCGCACCGCCCGCCGAGCCGCCTCCAGCCCCGCCCTCGGCTACCCGCGACGGCGCGACCCCGGCGGGTAGCCGCGCCCCGGCTCCCGCCGCCACGGCCCCCGCTACCCGCCCGCCGTCGCGGCGGCCACCGCCAGCGCGGCCACCTGGGGCTTGCAGATGTCGGAGTGCGCCCCCGCGAACGGCTGGCCCTTCACGTCGTTGATGACGGCGGCGGCGTTCACCCGGTAGAAGGTTCCGGGCGCGAAGCCGTAGTCGCCGCCGCCGTCGGCCGGCATCAGCCGGTCCTCGGCCGGTGCCACGGCCTGGTACCCGTCCGCACCCATGCCGCCCCAGCGCCCGGCGACGTCGGCCTCGGAGTCCTGACGGGCGAGGAAGGAGGCCTTCGGGTACCAGACGCCGACCGCCCAGTCGTGGACGGTGTGGGTGGCGACGAGCGGGCCGTGCACCCGGTCCGCGACGGTGTTCAGGGCGCCCGCGCTGCCGAAGGGGTTGTCCTGGGCGCGGGCGAAGGACCAGTGCGAGAACGCGCCCTGGATCAGCAGCAGCGAGGCCACCGGGCTGTCGGCGGCCGCGCCGACGCCGGCCAGGGCGAAGGAGACCAGCCGGGCGCCGAAGCTGTGGCCGACCAGGTGCACCCGCACCCCGGGCGAACGGCCGTGCAGGCCGGCGAGCAGCGGCCCCAGGCCGCCCCGGCCGATGTCCCCGGCCCGGGCTTTCATGATCGAGTACGAGAGCACCCGCAGTGCGTCCTTCGCCCCGTTCACGGCGTTGCGGAACCAGTCACCGACGCCCTGGGTGGAGGAGCCGGGCGGCGCGCTGCCGAAGGCCTCGGCGGCGGCCTGGTACGCCGTCCTCGGATCGGCGTCCAGCAGCAGCGCGGTCTCGCCCGAGTCCTCGAACTCGCCGTGGGGTGCGGGCGGCGGCACCAGGGACTGGATCAACTCGTGGATACGCGCCAGGCGTTGCTCCTTGGCCGGGTCGGTCTCGCCGGTACCGGCCGCCGCCTCGCCCTCGTCGATGAGCCGGCCGATCTCCGCCACCGTCCGCCGCTGCTCCGGGTCGGCGAAGCCCTCGGCCAGCGACAGCGCGATGTCCGTCCCGGAGACGGCGGCCGTTCCGGCGTCGGGGCCCGCCACGGCGCCGCTCCCGGCCTGGGGCGCGGCGACCGCCGTCGGCGGGGTCGCCGGGGTGGGCGGGAACCAGAGCGAGGGCCAGTAGACGCCCGCGAACCCCACCGTGCCGAGGTTCGCCGCACCGCTTCCGGCCTCCCGGATCAGCGGGAACATCGTGTCGTAGAGCTCTCGGGCCTGCTGGGCGGAGTTGCCCCACCCGTGGCTGAACACGAACAGGTCCGTCAGCCCCTCGGCCGTCACCTCGTCGAGGAAGTCGGCCGCCGCCGGTGCGGTCAGCTTCCCCTTCTCGTCGAAGGCGAGGTCCCACACGGGCTCGTTGGTCGGCAGTCGCCTCATCGCTCGTGACCTTTCGGGTGGCTTTCCGGGTGGCCGTCCGTCCGTCGATCGGTCCGCTCGCCTGCTCGTCGGTCCATCCGCTCGTCAGACGTTCGCCAGCATCCGCATCAGGTCCACCAGGCCCGCCCCCTGGGCGTACCGCTCCCGGCCGAGGTCGGTGGCGGAGGCGGTGAGCAGGCTCTTGACCTGCCGCGGCCGGCCGATGAACTCCGGGCGGGCGGACAGGAAGGCCGCGATCACCCCGGAGACGTGCGGCGCCGCCATCGAGGTGCCCGACTGCTCGGCGTACGTCAGCAGGCTCTCCGGAACCGGGTCCTCCGGCGCCGGGGTCAGCCCGGCGGTGGCCCGGACGTCGCCGGTGGCGGCCGAGGCGATCCACTCGCCGGGCGCCACGACATCGGGTTTCATCCGCCCGTCGAGCGTCGGCCCCTTGCCCGAGGTCCAGGTGACGCCGAACGCGTGCGGTGCCTCCCGGTGGGTGGAGCCGACCGCGATGCAGTCCTCGGCGTGGGCCGGTTCGGTGATCGACCCCATCACCGCCGAGGTGTTGGCGGCCTCCCGCCGGGCGCCGTAGTTGCCGGTGGAGACCACCACGACCACGCCGGAGGCGACCACCTGGCCCAGGGCCTGGCAGAGCGGGGACTGGCCCGCGGCGTACTGGTCGGGCCGCCACTCGCAGCCGAGGCTCATGTTGACGCCGTGCACGCGCAGCACCGCCGGGTCCACGTTGACCTCGGTCCGCAGGTAGGTCAGCGCACGGATGACGGCGCTGGAGGAGGTGACGAAGGTGCCCTGGCGGCTGCGCCTCATCACCTTGATGCTGACCAGTTCACAGGCCGGCGCCATCCCGGACAGCCGGTCCGCGCCGGCCCGCGCGACGTATCCGCTGTCCCGGGGCTCGTCCGGCGTGGCCACCCGCGGCGTCATGCCGTCCGGGGTGCAGCCCGCGATGATCCCGGCGACGTGGGTGCCGTGCCCGCTGTCGTCCACCAGCGGCGACGCGGGGTCGCGCGGCGACGCCGGGTCGTCGTCCGCCGCTCCGCCGGCCGGCCGCGCCGCGGGGTCGTCCGGGTTCACCAGGAAGCTGAAGTCGCGGTGCAGCCGGCTGGTCAGCCCGTGCGGCAGGTCCTCGCCCCGCCCCTCGGCCGCGAGCTCCAGCCGGGAGAAGTGCGGGTGGGTCGCGTCGATGCCGCTGTCGATGACCGCCCACACGATCCCGCTGCCGCGCGCATCGTAGGCGCGCCAGGCGGCGTTGGCCTTCACGGTGGGCGCCGAGCGGTCGATCTGCGGATACAGCGGGTAGTCCGGCCAGACCCGGAAGATGACCGGCGGCCGCCCGGTCAGGATCGCGGTCCGCCGGTCGTCCTCCACCAGCTCGCCGAGGTCCGCACGGGAGAGGACCGTCTGGTACAGCTTCGGCGCGACCAGGGCGAGCCCCAGCGGCACCTCGGGCTGCACGTGGCTCCCCGAGCTGACCTCCTCGGGCCACCACCCGTGGGACCGTCCCGCGTAGTGCCCCCAGAGCGCGTAGAACTCGTCCCGGACCACCTGCAGCCCGCCGGGGTAGCGCAGGTTCAGCTCGATCAGCATCGGCACCTGCTGCTCCGCGTCGTCCTGCCCCGCCGCCCGGAACGCGATCCCGGGCGGGGCCAGGTTGAGGTCGCCCACGATCGGCGACCGGAAGGGACTCTCGGGCTCGTACGCCATGACCGTTCCCATCTCCCCCGGCGGCGGGCGGGGGCCGACCCCCGGTCGGCACGACCGCTCCCACCTGCGAGTGTCGGCCGCGCCCCCACCCGCTGCAACTCGCCGCGGGCGGGGCCGGCACCGGGGCCCCGGACGGTCCGTCCGGGGCCCCGGTGCCGGTGGACGCGGGCCGGTCAGGCGCCGGGCACGCTGTGGAAGAGGTGGTGCTCCTGGCCCCACTTGCCGACCCCGCGCCCGAGCAGGGTGGTCGGCGCGGGCTTGACGCCGACCTGGTGCCAGGTCCAGTCGACGAACGCGGCGCACCAGGAGGTCTTCGCGCACTTCGCCTTCGGGCTGCTGGAGTGGGCGAAGTACTTGTCGCAACGGAATTTGAACGCGTTCAATAAAATTCCGCAAGGAGCCGGGCCCGGGGAGATGATTGACAAACTCAACCTTTCACCCCTAGCCTCGCCATTGCTTCAGGTAGTGAAATTTCTATCCGGAGCACCGCATGCACCAACCTCCCCATCTCAGGACCGCGAGCCCCCTCATGACCGAAGCCATCCCCTCCGTGGTCGCCCGCCTGCGGGCCGAATTCTCGACCGGCCGGACCAGGCCGCTCTCCTGGCGCCTGGACAAGCTGGCCGCCCTGCGCACGCTGCTCACCGAGCGGGCCGAGGTGTTCCAGCAGGCCCTGCACGCCGACCTCGGCAAGAGCGCCGCCGAGGCGTACCGGACCGAGATCGGCTTCACGCTCAACGAACTCGACCACACCGTGGCCCACTTGGCGCAGTGGCTGGAACCGGCGCCGGCCGCCGTACCGGAGTTCTTCCGCCCCGCCGAGGCCCGGGTCGTCCGGGACCCGCTGGGCGTGGTGCTGATCATCGCGCCGTGGAACTACCCGCTGCAGCTGGCCCTGGCCCCGCTGGTCGGCGCCCTGGCCGCCGGGAACACCGCGCTCGTCAAGCCCAGCGAACTGGCCCCCGCGACCTCCGCCGCCATCGCCGAGCTGCTGCCGCGCTACCTCGGCGAGGAGGCGGTCGCGGTCGTCGAAGGGGCCGTGCCGGAGACCACCGCCCTGCTGGAGCAGCGCTTCGACCACATCTTCTACACCGGCAACGGCGCGGTCGGCCGGATCGTCATGACCGCCGCCGCCAAGCACCTGACCCCGGTCACCCTGGAACTCGGCGGCAAGAGCCCGGTCGTGGTCGCCCCCGGCGCCGACCTCGCCGTCACCGCCCGGCGGATCGCCCGCGGCAAGTTCCTCAACGCCGGCCAGACCTGCGTCGCCCCCGACTACGTCCTCGCCGTCGGCGACACCGCCGGCGACCTCGAACGCGAACTGGCCGACGCCGTGAAGGAGTTGTTCGGCGATGACCCGGCCACCAGCCCGGAGTACGGGCGGATCGTCAACGAGCGCCACTTCGACCGGCTCACCGCGCTGCTCGGCGCCGGGCGGACCGTCGTCGGCGGCGAGCACGACCGTGCCGCGCGCTACCTCGCCCCGACCGTCCTCGCCGACGTACCGGCGACCGCTCCGGTGATGCTGACCGAGATCTTCGGGCCGATCCTGCCCGTCCTGCCGGTGCCCGACCTCGACGCGGCGATCGCCTTCATCAACGAGCGCGACAAGCCGCTCGCCCTCTACGCCTTCACCGAGTCCGCGGACACCAAGCGGCGACTGGCCGAGGAGACCTCCTCCGGCGCGCTCAGCTTCGGCCTGCCCGTCTCGCACCTGGCGATGCCCGACCTGCCGTTCGGCGGCGTCGGCGAGAGCGGAATGGGCCGCTACCACGGCGAGTACTCGATCGAGACGTTCAGCCACGCCAAGGCCGTCGTCGACAAGCCCCTCGCCTGATCCCCACCACACCACCGGGCCCGCTGCCCCCGATCCCCCCGGAGCATCCGTCCATGACCCCGAACGAGCACGTCGCCGCAGTCTCCGCCGAGACCGCCCGGTTCGTCGCCGCCGTGCGGTCCGCCGACCCGGCCACCCCCGTCCCCGGCTGTCCCGGCTGGACCCTCGCCGACCTCGTCCGCCACACCGGCAGCGTCCAGCGCTGGTTCACCCTCCTGCTGCGCCGGCGCATCCAGGAGCCGCCCACCAGCCGGGAGGTCGACCTGAAGCTCCCCGAGCGGGTCGAGGACTACCCGGCGTGGCTCGCCGAGGCCTGCGCGGAGGCGGGTGCGGCGTTCGCGGAGACCGACCTCGACGCCCCGATGTGGGCGTGGGGCGCCGACCAGCACGCCCGGTTCTGGGTCCGCCGGATGCTCTTCGAGACCCTCGTGCACCGCGCCGACGCCGAACTCGCCCTGGGCCTGAAGCCCGGGATCGACCCGGACCTCGCGGCGGACGGCGTGGCCGAGTTCCTGACCAACCTGCCGTACGCGGCCTTCTTCGCCCCGCGGACGGCCGAGCTGCGCGGCGAGGACCGCACGATCCGCTTCGCCCGCACCGACGGGGACGGCGACTGGCTGGTGCGGCTGCGCCCCGACGGCTTCGGCCTGGACTCCGCCGATGCGCCCGCCGGCTCACCCGCCGACGCCACCGTCTCGGCCACCGCCGCCGAGCTGCTGCTCCTCCTCTACGGCCGTCTCGACCGCTCGACGCCCACGGTCACCGTGTCCGGGGACGAGGGCCTGCTGGACCTCTGGTTCGCCAACTCCGCCTTCTAGGAGGGCCGCCGACCACGCCCTTCGACCGGCCGGCGCCCCCGCCGCCGACCGGTCGACCGGGCCTCCGCAGGCCGTCCGGTGCGGGACACCGCGACGCCGAGCGCCGGCAGGGCATCGGCGCGCGAGTCCCGCAGCACGGTCCCGCCGCGCTGTCCAGGGAGTGGAATCCCGCCCGCGGTGGACGGGGCGTGCGGCACCGTGGACGGCATGATGCTACGACCGGAGACCGCCGACCTCGCCGCCTACCTCGGGGCGGACGAGGTGATCGACCACCAGCACCCGGAGCTGCGGCGGCTGGCCGCCGAACTGGCCACCCCGGAGGCGGCGTTCCACCACGTCCGCGACCAGGTGGCCCACTCCGCGGACGCCGGCGCGTACAGCGGGGCGTTCCGCGCCTCCGAGGTGCTGGCCGCGCGCAACGCGATCTGCCACGGCAAGTCCCACCTGCTGGCCGCGCTGCTGCGGGCGCAGGGCCTGCCGGCCGGCCTGTGCTACCAGCGGCTGGAGGACGGGGAGGGCGGATTCGTGCTGCACGCCCTCAACGCCGTGCACCTGGACGGCCGCTGGTCCCGGTTGGACGCCCGGGGCAACCGGGAGGGCGTGGACACGCGGTACGACCTGGAGCGGGAGCGGCTGGCCTGGCCGGTCCGGCCGGAGCTCGGCGAGCGCGACTACCCCGGCGTCTTCGCCGCACCGCCCGCCCCGCTGCTCCGGGCGCTCGCCCGGGCGGTGCCCGGCCGGTCCGGCTACGGCCACCTGCCGGCCGAACTCCCCGGCGAACCGGAGCCAGGACCCATCGGTTTCGGCCTCCCTACGCCGTCGCCCGCCGGACCCGGTAGTTCCAGCGCGTGAGCGACCGGACGACGGTCTCGGCGCCGACGGGGTTGGCGCTGTGGACGAAGACCGTTCCGATCCGGAACGGCCGCCCGTCGAAGGCGGCTTCCTCCATGAGGGTCACCACGGGCAGGATGCTGTCGTCGCCGCCGAGATCGTGGTCGAGCCAGAGCTCGTCGATGAAGCCGTCCCGGTGCTCCTGAAGGAGCCGGACGCCTTCGCGGCTGGTGCGGGCGATCCGCGTGGCCCTCGGGAGCGGTCGGAGGTCGTCGATGCCGAGGATGACGGGCGCCGGTGCGGTGGGGTCCTCATTCACCTGATCATCATCACAGAGCAGTGGCGTCGGGCGGTACGCGGAAACCGACGGCCGGTCGAACGGACCGGACCGGCCCTGGTAGAAAGGGAACTTGAGCGGCAGCTGTCAATCCAGTCGACGCAAGGGCGGAACCGGGGAGTGACGGAATTCGAACTCGGCCACGGGCCCACGAACATCCGCAACGTCGTCACCGACAGTACGGTCCACTACCTGGTGCAGATCGGCGTGCTCAACGGGGAGCTGCACCTCACCGTGCCGCCCCGGGGCGCGGCGCCGGAGACGCCGCTCGGCCTCGCCGAGGAGCGGCTCGCCCGCAGCCTGCTGTACCAGTGGCGGGCCGAGGCCGACGCCTGGGACATGGCCGACCCCGAACCGCTGGCCGTCCGCTGGGTGCACAGCCGCACCGCGCTCGGGCCGGGGACCGAACTCGGCGGGCGCGGCGACCGGGTCGGCACGATGGCGGGGGCCCTGCTGGAGCTCGACCACCGCCGTCTGCTGATCCTCGGCGGGGCCGGCGCGGGCAAGACGACCCTCGCCGTGCTGCTCACCCTGGAGTTGCTCGCCCGTCGGCTCACCCGCGGCGAGGACGTCCCGGTGCCCGTCCTGCTCTCGCTGGAGTCCTGGGACGCCGAGCGGGTCAACTTCTACGACTGGCTGATCGGCCGGATCGCGGAGGAACACCCCGGTCTGCCGCGGGTGGACGGGCTCCATCCCGCCCGCCGGCTGGTGAGCGAACGCCGCCTGCTGCCCGTCCTGGACAGCCTCGACGAGTTGCCCGAGCACCGGCGGACCGCCGTCCTCGGTGCCCTCGGGCGCCAACTGGGCCAGGAGGGCGGGGTGGTGCTGATCTGCCGGACCGAGCCCTACCGCGAGCTGGTGGACACCCAGCGGGACGTGCTCCGGGTGGACTCGGCGATCGAGGCGCTCCCGCTCGACCCCACCGACGTCGCGTCCTACCTGGACCGGGCCCGGCAGCCCTCGCGCGCCGCGGCGTGGGCGCCGCTGCTGGCCGAGCTCCGCTCGGCGCCGGACGGCCCGGTGAGCCGGGCGCTGGCCACGCCGCTGATGGTGTGGCTGCTGCGGCGCGGCTACGAGCGGGCGCCGGCCGACCCGGGTGAGCTGGTGGACCGCCGGCGTTTCCCGACCGCCTGGCAGGTGGAACAGCACCTGCTCGACCGGATCGTGCCCGCCTCGTTCCCGCCGCTGCCGCCGGAGCCCGACCGCCTGCACCCGCCCCGGCGGTGGGAGCCGCACCGGGCACGGGTCTGGCTGTCCTTCCTCGCCCGGCTGATGAACCGCCAGGAGACCGCAGAACTGGCCTGGTGGCGGTTGTTCGGCGCGCCGCTGCCGCGGGCGCTGGCGGCACCCGCGCTGATCGTGGCGGGGATCGCCCTGTCGCTGCTGTTCGACCTGGTGCTGGGGGCCGTCCGGGGCTCCGGCCACCCCTTCGGCTTCAGCAGCTCGCTGGGCCTCGGCGTGGTCCTCGCGGGTACGGTCCGGACGGCCGGGCAGGCGTGGTTCGGGGAGGAGACCGCCACGCCCCGGCGGCGGGCCGATCCGCTGCGCTTCGCCGGGGCCCTGCGCTCGGCCGGCCGCACCGGGCGGCTGAGCCGGGCCTGGCGGCTCACGGTGGTGGTCGGCGGGCCGGCGGTGATCCTCGCCGTCGGTGCGTTCCAGCTCCTGGCACCGGCGACCGAGGGGCTCGCGCTGGTGGCCTCCCTGCTGCTGTCCACCTATCTGATGATCGCGCTGGCGGCCCCCTCGGACACCGTGGACGCCGCGACGCCCGACGCACTGCTGCGGTCGGAGCGGACCTCCGTCCTGGTGACGGTGGTCGTCATCGCGCCGCTGCTCGCCGCGGGGATCGAGCTGATGGACTGGTCCTGGGACCGCCACGAGCGCCACCAGGTGGACTGGGCCCACGCGCTGGCGGCCTGGTGCGGGACGGGCGCGACCTTCCTGCTGCTCAGCCCGTGGAGCCGGTGGCTGCTGGCGCGGTGCTCGCTGGCGCTCGTGGGCCGGCTGCCCTGGCCGCTGATGACCTTCCTGCGGGACGCCCACCGGGCCGGCCTGCTCCAGCGGACCGCCGGGACGTACCGCTTCCGCAACCTGCGGCTCCAGCAGCACCTGGCCGCCATGGCCGGTCCGGACGCCGCGGGGATCCCGCCGGCCCGGGTGGCACCGGACGGAGCGGCGACGGAGGCCGGGGCGACGGGCGGAGCGGCGGCGGGCGGGACCGGTCCCGTCACCGGCCCGGTCCTGCCCCCGGCCCCACCGGTCCGCCCGGCCTCGACCTGGCGCGGCCTCACCGTGCGCCGCGCCCCCGGCTCGTACCTGCTCAGCGGCCGGATCCGCGGCGTCGTGCTGGCGCACTGGGGCCCGATCGGCGCGCTCCTCGGCCTCCAACTGGTCCGGACCACGGTCGGCGGCACCTGGGACCGGCTGGACTCCTGGAGGCCGATGATCGGACTGCCCGCCCTCGGCCTGCTGATGATGCTGATCAGCCTGCTGCCCCGGCGGCGCATCGAACTGCACATCACCGACACCTTCGTCGCCGCCCGCTGGGGCCGCCGCCGCTGCCGCTACGAGTGGCGCGACGTGGAGGAGGTGGCCGTCCGCCGGGTGCACGTCCGCGGCCGTGACACCCATGTCCACGGCATCCACGTCCGGCTGCGGCCGGGAGCGCCCGTCCCCCCGGCGCGCTTCCGGGGGCGGGACGGGTGGTACCTGGTGCAGCCGATGACCGTCGTCCGCTCCCCCCTGCCCCCGGACGTCGCGGAGGCACTGGCCGAGCTCTCCGGCGGGCGCTGGCGGCCGTAGGCTTCACCACGCAGGGGGCGGGAGACGGGCCATTGCCCGTGTCCCCGCCTTCGGGCGATCCGCCATCCACCGAGATCCGCGAACGGCAGGTACAGGTCGTTGTCCACTTCGTCGTCCAGCCCGTTGTCCAGTCCGTCGTCCACGACAGAGCCGACAGAGCCGGCCGAAGCCCGCATCGAGGACGCGCACAACGTCCTGGTCGCGCCTGCGACACTGCGCAACGATGACCTGGTCAGGGGATTCTTCGGGTCCACGGTGTCACCGGAGGAGCTCGCCTCCGGTTCGCCCGACCTCGCCCGGAAGACCGTCTACCTGTGCGGCGACATATCCGGGACCAGCGCCCGCCGTCTGCGGGCGGCCGCCCGGGTGTTCGTCGTCCGGGAGCTCTCGCCCGGCTACCCCGAGGACGTCGACCAGCAGCCCTGGCCCCTGGTCGGCCTCGGCCGCGTCCCCATCCGGGTCCACGGCGTCGGCGTCTACTACCGCCGCTTCTTCGGACTCGACGCCGATCACTTCGGACGGATCCGCGCGGAGCACGAGTTCCAGTCCCTGACGGAGTCCACCAAGCCCGGCGCGGCCCACCGCAGCGGAATCTACCTGACGCCCGTCACACCGCACGAGGACGGCCTGCACTTCCGCCTGCTCCGGTGCTCCACGAACCTCTCGGGGCCGACCGAGAACTTCGGCCCGACCGACACCCGGATCGTCGAGGCCCTGAACCACGAGGCCGCCACCGTCTTCCGGAACCAGGCGCCGCTGAACCACGTCCTCGCGCAGATCTACCACAACACCCTTGCCACGCCCGAGCGCAAGCAGTCCAAGGCCAGGATCTCGTCCCACGCCGACAAGACCAAGGACATGCCCGTCAACGGCATCATGGCCTTCTGCACCTTCTACGACGGGCTCGACAAGCTCCGCCCCCTGGCCGACGACGCCTTCGACCACGGCGTGAAGGGCACCAGCGGGCTGACCAGACTCCACTTCCGCCGCAAGGAGTCGGCCGGAGACCGGGACGGCACCGCGTTCCCCCCGCAGTTCACCGTGACGCTCTACCCCGGCTCCGTGTTCTTCATGCCGCTGTCCACCAACCGCCTGTACACGCACGAGATCCGGCCCTCAGCCCTGGACGCCGAGCTGCTCCCGACCCGGCTGGGATACGTGGTGCGCTGCTCGAACACCGAAGCCGTCCACCGGGACGGCCGGACGTTCCTCCAGGTGGCGGGGGAACCGGTCGAGTTGGCGCCGCCCACACCGGACGGCATGGACGAGCTGCGCAGGCTGTACGCCGAGGAGAACAGGTCCTCGTCCTTCGTCGACTACGGCGACGGCTTCCTCTTCAGCATGAACACGGGAGACTACCGTGCCCCTCGGATCTAGAGCCTCGGACGAGGTCCGCTCCTACGTGCTGCCGACCGGGGCCGACCTCTTCGCGGAACTGTCCGCGTCGACCCGCTGGGAGGACGTGGGCAAGGGCCGGCGAGGCGCCGTGCTCACCAGGCCCGACGAGGCGGGTGGCGTGCCCCTCGTCCGCACGACCACGCGGTACGGCAGCCCGGCGCAGCGTTTCCGGCCGGTGCACGAGCGGCTGGCGCAGCAGGTCCAGGAACACGCGGCACTGCCGGTCGGCTTCGACAACGCCCTCGTCGAGTGCTACACGAACGCCTACACGACCATGGGCGGCCACTCCGACCAGGCCCTCGATCTGGCCGACGGGTCGTCCATCGCCGTCTTCTCCTGCTACCGGCAGCCCGAAGCGAGCCCGCCGAGGAAGCTGGTCTTCGAGTCGAAGGAGGCCGACGGCGAGAGGTTCGAGATCCCCCTCGCCCACCACGGTGTCGTGGTGTTCTCCGTCGGGACGAACCGGCGGCTCAGGCACAGGATCGTCCTGGACACGCCCGGCCGGGCGGCGGACAACCTGTGGCTGGGCGTCACCTTCCGCACGTCGAAGACGCTTCTCCGGTTCCACGACGGACACCCGCACCTCCCGCAGGGCGCGCGCCTCGTGCGGGCCGACGAGGAGCAGAGCCGCGAGTTCTACCGGCTACGGCGCCGTGAGAACCAGGAGACGGACTTCACCTACCCCGTGCTGACGTACACCGTCAGCGAGAGCGATCTGCTGCCGCCCGTCTGACGCCGCGGCCCCTGAACGCCCGTCCGGGCCCGTTCCCCCCACCGCTTCTCGCCGGAGGCCGGCCCCCGTCCGGTGCCGGGGGCCGGTCGCACGGGCGGTCCTGCTGGGCATCGGCCTCACCGTCCACGCCAACCACCGACGCCGTCGCGGTGGCACGGCCGACCAGTGGCCGCGGAGCTACGACCAGTGGCAGCGGCTCCACCAGGTGTGGCGGGCGAGCCGGCTGTGCCGGCGCTGCCAGGTCGCCTTCCTCCCCGCGGCACCGCCGCGCCCCGACTCCGCCGCCCCGCCCGTGACCGCCCTGGCGCGGTTCCCCGAGTGGACGGTGACCGTCGCACGTCAGGGCGACGGCCCCGGCGCCCCCGCCGCGTCGGACTGACCCACCCACCAGGTCGGCGTCAGGGGGCGGGTGTCCGGCCGCCGGACACCCCGGCGGCACGGTCGCACAGCTCGACGAGGGGGCCGAGGAGCCGGCCGCCGTACGCGCGGGCGGTGGCGCAGGGGTCCGTGTCGGCTTCGGCGGCCTGGCCCCCGGGCGGCCGGGCGGCGTCGGGGGCGGGCCGCGGTCGGGGACCGGCGGCCGGAAGATGCGGTCGATGCCCCGGGGACGGCACCGGGGTGCGCCCCGCCCGGGGTCCGTCCTCGCCCGGGTCGGCGGCCGGGTCCTCCGGTTCGCCCGCGGGCACGGCGTCCGGCGCGGGGGCGGGCTCCACGACCGCCGGCTCCGGCGCGGGCGGCACGGGGCCCGGTGCCGGGGAGGTCGACGGCGCGGAGCGCTGCAGGGCTCCCACCACGGCGGGAGCGACCGGCTGCTCGTCGGGGGCCGGTCGCGGGCCCGTCCCGAGGTAGGCCCGCGGGCCGGCGTCCGCCGCTCCCGTGAGCAGCGCCGTCGCCAGGACGACCGCGACGACGGCGCCGCGCCCGAACGCCCGGACCGGGGACGGGCAGGCGGGCGGGCGACGGGCGGGCGGGACCGCGGAGGGGGCGGCCGCCGCCGACTCCGCCCGGCGCCGGCAGACCTCCGCGTTGCGCGAGGCCGTCCACTGCTCCGGCGCCCCCAGGCGGGCCCACGCGGTGGCGGCCGCGGTGAACAGCTCGGCCGCCCGCCAGGGGTCCCCGTCGACCGCCGCGACGTACGCCCGCACCTCCTGCGCTCGCAGCGCCTCCGGGTCCCGGGCGCCGCGCTCCAGGGCGACGCGGTGGTGGAGCTCCTCGGCCAGGCGGGCCGCGAGGGCGGTGTCCCCGGCCTCCATGGCACCCCGGATCAGCGCCACCCGGGCGGCGTAGGCCGCCGGGGGCTTCTCGGCGGCCGTCCTTGACGACGTGTCGGCCGGATCGGTCATTGGGCCCCTCGCAGGTGGTCTCCGAACGATGGAACACGTCACGTATACCGGTCGGTGCGGCCCCGTCGCCGGGCCCCGGTCAGCCCATCGGGTGAATCCGTCCCCGCCCGACCGGGGAGGCGGTCCGGCGTTCGGGCCGCTCCCGACGGCCCGGCCGCCGGTCGGCGCGCCCGTGCCGCCGCCGTGCCGGAATCGCCGCTTCGAGTGACAGGCCGACGGCGTGGGGCGCAGGCCCGGCAGTGGTGAACCGGGCCGCTCCGACCTCCCCGCGCGGGAACCACCCGCCACGGTCGGGCGGCCCACCCGGTACGTCTTTCGCCCGAACCCCTTGACAGGTATAGACCACTCCGCTTGAGTCTGGGGCAGCCCCGCACCGGCCCGCACCCCGGTCCGCCCGTCCCCCACGACGTGCCCCACCGCGCGGGGCCCGGCTCCCCCTGCCCCGACGTCCCTACCTCCACGACCGTGCGGCCCCACACCGCACAAGGGGTGATCAAGTGTCCACGAAACGCCTGCTCGCACTGCTCTCCACCGTCGTCACGGCGCTGGCGGTGGTCCTGCTGCTGCCCGCGGCCAACGCCAGCGCCGCCGTCTGCGCCACGCCCTGGAACTCCTCGGCCGTCTACACCGGCGGCGCCGCCGTCTCCTACAACGGCCACAACTGGCTCGCCAAGTGGTGGACCCAGAACGAGCCGCCCAGCACCGGCGGTTCAGGCGTCTGGTCCGACCAGGGCGGCTGCGGCACCGGCCCGACCCCGACCGCCACGCCGACGTCCACCGGCACCCCGAACCCGGGCGGATTCCCGGTCAGCAAGGCCCAGTTCGACCAGATGTTCCCGAACCGGAACCCCTTCTACACCTACCAGGGCCTGATCGACGCCCTCGCCGCCTACCCCGCCTTCGCGGCCACCGGCAGCGACACCGTCCGCAAGCAGGAGGCCGCGGCCTTCCTCGCCAACGTCAACCACGAGACCGGGGCGCTGGTCTACGTGGTCGAGCAGAACACCGCCAACTACCCCCACTACTGCGACACTTCGCAGCCGTACGGCTGCCCGGCCGGGCAGGCCGCGTACTACGGGCGCGGGCCGATCCAGCTGAGCTGGAACTTCAACTACAAGGCCGCCGGGGACGCCCTCGGCATCGACCTGCTGCACAACCCGAATCTGGTGCAGACCGATCCGGCCGTGGCCTGGAAGACCGCGCTCTGGTACTGGAACACCCAGAACGGGCCGGGCACCATGACCCCGCACAACGCGATCGTCAACGGCTACGGCTTCGGCGAGACCATCCGCAGCATCAACGGCTCGCTGGAGTGCGACGGCCGCAACCCCGCGCAGGTGCAGAGCCGGATCAACGCCTACCAGCGCTTCACCCAGCTGCTCGGCACCGTACCGGGCGACAAGCTGAGCTGCTGAGCGCCCGAGGCCCGCGGTCGGCCCTCCGCGGCGGCGCGCACCCGGCCGGGTCGGCCGGGCACGCCACCGCGGAGGGCCGGGGCGCCGACGCGGCGAGGGCCCGGGGCGCCCCGTACGGCGGCCGACCGGGCGGCGCCGTTCGGGGCGCCCCGGTGTCACACCAGCGCCGCGCCGCCGTCGATCGCGAGCGTGGTGCCGGTGACGTAGGCGTTGGACAGGACGAAGAGGTAGGCCGCCGCGGCCTCCTCGGCGGTGCCGACGCGCCGCGTGAGCAGCCCGGCCCCGGCGCCCTGGAGGAAGGCCTCCGGGTCCGGGACGCTGCCGTCCCACAGGCCGGTGCGGATCACACCGGGCTGGACGACGTTGACGCGCAGCGGGGCGAGTTCGACGGCGAGCGCCCGGGACAGGGCCTCGATTCCGCCGGTGACCCCCGCCGTGAGCGTGGTTCCGGCCAGCGGGCGGATCGCGAGCACGCCGGAGCTGAAGGTGATCGAGCCGCCGTCGCGCAGCCGCGGTGCCGCGTACTTGGCGGAGAGGAACGCCCCCCAGAACCGGCGCTCGAAGACGGCCCTGGCCTCCCGCGGGGTGGTGTCGGCCAGCGACTTGATCACCAGGGCTTCCCCCGCGGTGTAGACGAGGTGGTCGAACTCGCCCACCTGATCGAAGAATTCGGCGATGGCGTCGCCGTCGGCGACGTCCAGGCGGCGGCCCTCGGCCGGTGAGCCCAACCGCTTCGTCGCGGCGTCCACCCGGTCCTGGCTGCTGGAGGCGACCACCACGTCCGCGCCGGCCGCCACGGCCTGCCGGGCCACCTCGAAGCCGATGCCGGAGGTGCCACCGATGATCACGATCTTCTTGCCGGCCAGAGACATGGGTCCCGCTCCTTCGTCGATGCGGCGCCGGGGTTCGGCGACCGCCATGGCACGAACGTACGACTCCGCGGCGAGACGCTGAATGACTGGAGGTCTCGATTCCCTGTCCCATCGTCTCGCCGCGCCGGCACTAGAGTGGCGTTGTGGACATCCTCAGCGACACACTCGAAGTCCTGCGCACGGGGCGCCCGATGGTGACCCGCACCGACGCGCACGCCCCGTGGGCCCTGGGGTTCCAACCCGTCTCGGGAGCCGGGTTCCACGTGGTCGTGGAAGGGCACTGCCACCTGCTGCCACCGCACGGCGAGCCGCTCGCGCTCGGCCCCGGCGACATCGTGTTCCTGCGGCGCGGCAGCGGACACACCCTGGGCGACGTGCCGGGCCGCGAGCCGGTGGACTTCGTCCCGGAGCGCGTGGACCGTTCCTCGCCGATCGGCCGGGTCACGGTGGACGGGCCGGGGCCGCGCACGGTGCTGGTGTGCGGCGCGTACGCGATCGACGTCGACCGCCCGCATCCGCTGTTCGGCGACCTGCCGGAGGTCCTGCACCTCCCCGCGGTCCCGGGCCGCCACCCGGTGCTGCGCTCGGCGGTCGATCAGCTGTGCGCCGAGTTCCACGCGCCGCAACCGGGTTCGGACGCGGTCGTCACGGCGCTCATCGATCTGCTGCTGCTGTACATCCTCCGGTCGTGGTACGCCGAACTGCCGAGGGAGCGGACCACGGGGTGGACGGCCGCGCTGACCGACCCGGCGGTGGCCCCGGCCCTGAAGGCGATCCACGACGATCCCGGCCACCCCTGGACCGTGGAGTCGCTGGGCACCCGCGCCGGGCTGTCCCGCGCGGCGTTCGCCCGCCGCTTCGCCGCGGTGGTCGGCGAGCCGCCGTTGACGTACCTGACCAACTGGCGGATGGCCACCGCGGCGCGGCTGCTGCACCGATCGCCGGCCCCGGTGGGCACGATCGCGCAGCGCGCGGGGTACACCTCGGAGTTCGCCTTCGCCAAGGCCTTCAAACGGCACTTCGGATCGCCGCCGGGGGCCTACCGCAAGCAGGTCAGGACGGCCGGCGACGAACCCGCCGTACACGGCTGACGTCGCGGACACGACCGACGGTGAGGGCCGCCCGGGTGCCGGCCGCGGGTACCAGCGGGTTCCGGGAGACGGTCAGGGGTTCGCGCGGTCCCCGGAAGGCCGCCCGAACCAGCGGCTCGCGGCCCGCTGGAACGCTTCGGCGTCGGCGTGGCCGTCCGCCCACGCCACGACGCCGTCCGGCCGGACGAGGAGGGCGGCGAATCCGAGGTCGTCGCGCGCGGGTCCGGCCGCGTGGTGGATCCGGCCCGCCCAGCCCCCGGCCGCGGCCCGCAGCGCACCGTCGCGGCGGAAGTCCAGGAGCACCCCCCGGCCCTGGCTCAGCAGTTCACCGGGGCGGGTGCCGTCCCGGAAGCGGAAGCCGGGGGCGCTGTGGCCGACGAGCGGCTGCTCGCCGCCCAGGTCGTAGCGGTGGAACAGTCCCGACGTCCGCCGGTACACCTCGGACCGGGCCGGCGCCCGCGATCACTACGTCCTGCATGGGGCTTTTCCCTTCGAGTCCCTTCGGGGAGTCCCTCGGGGAGTCCGGTCGGCCGACCGGCCCGGTGGGGGCGGGGTCAGCGCAGGTGGGCGAGGCCGTGGAGGACGACGGCGACGCCGGTGAGGAACTGCTCGCGGTCGTCGTGCGCTCCGGCCTGGCCGGCGACGGCGCGCATGAACGGGTAGGAGTCGGTATCCAGGTCCTGCCACGCCCGCGCGGTCGCGTCGACGGACTCCGCACGGTCCGCGTCGGGGTCGATGCCCGAGGTGTCCCCCTCGACGCGGGTGTTCTGGCTGATCGCGCCGAGGAGGTAGTGCACGAGCGTCGAGGCGGCGTCGAACCAGCGGGCCCGCGGGACGCCCAGGGCGCCGACCTGCCGGCCGAGCCTCTCGAAGATCCCCACCGTCACCGGGCCGACCGGGTTGCGGACGACCTGGAGGGTCAACCGCGTGGCGAGCCACGCGTGTTCGGCGATGGCGTCGAACAGGGCCGGCGCGACGACGCGGATCTCGTCCTCGGGCGAGGCCTGCGCCCCGGCGGGCCCGGTCGCCAGGGCCGCGGTGATGACGGTTTCCGTCGCCGCGTCCAGCAGTTCGTCCCGGTTGCCGACGTGGTGGTAGATCGCCCCCGAGCCGGTGGCCAGGCGGTCCGTCATCGCCCGGACGGTCAGGGCGCCCTCGCCACCGCCGTCGAGGAGGCGGATCGCGGTGTCGATGATCTGCTCCCGGGAGAGCTCCTGGTTACGCCGCTGCGCGCCCGGCGGGGCCGTGCGCGCTCGTGCTGGCATGCTCCGAACATGGCACAGTTTGGAGCGCTGCACCAAGTTGGATCGCTGAACCAACCTGGAGCAGCGCTCCATGCGCCCGGCTACCAGGAGGAGTTCTTGTACAGGTGCCTGACGGTCACCGTCGCGACCAGCCAGGCCGAGACGGCGCACCCCAGGGTCACCGGGAACGGCCACTGCACCAGCGTGAGGACGGCCGCGCCCACGGCGGTCACCAGAGCCGTCCCCGCGAGCAGCATCGCCGGGCTGTTCCGGACCACCCGGTTCCGGCCGGGCAGTCCGCAGGCGGTCACCACGGTGCCCCCGGCGATCAGCAGCGCGGCTTCCGCCAGACCGAGCCAGACCTGCCAGGACAACGTCAGGGTGCTCACCTCGTGCCCGTCGTGGGCGATCCGGACCACCACGCCCTTCCAGATCCTCAGGTCCACGGCGGTGCCGGACTCCACGTGCCGGTAGAGGGGTTCGTCGACCTCGTACTCCTGGGCGGAGCCCGCCCCGCGTGCGATGCCCAGGAAGTAGGCGGCCCCGTCCTCGACGGAGACGGACGTCCACTTCCTGGTGACCCGGCCGCTCTCCAGCAGCAGGCAGTCGGCGTCCGCCCCGGGCGTCGGAGTCCCGCAGACGGGAGCGGTGCGGTAGCCGCCCCGCTCCTCGTAGGCGCCGACGAACAGCACGAAACCGAGGACGACCAACGGCAGACCGGCGAGGGCGATCAGAGTGCGCGCGGTACGGGATTCCCGCCATCGCCGCTCCGGCCTGCCCGGAGTCCCCGCCCTACCGTCCATCGGATCCCCACCTGTCCTGTCTCGTCCGTGCCGCAGCGACGGTCGAGGGCCGCCTCGGCCCTGCAGCCCGCCCCTGCGGCGCCGCCACGTCAGCGAGACCGCTCGACCGCCCCCGGGAGGTCCGGGACGGGCGGGCGGGGCGCTGCGGCCGGCACCGTCGTCCACCGTCCCGAATCGTTACCCGTTCCGAGGCCGCCAAGCGCGCCGTCCGTCAGTTGTCGGACGGGCCCCGGCCTCCGCCGCCCGGCGGCAACCGTCGGGTGATCCGGTCGAACAGCTCCGTCAGCGGCTCGCTCACCTCGTGGCCGACCCCGGCCGAGCTGCGCATCAGCCCGGACGTCCAGCGGGTCCTCGGCCGCGCCCCGCGCCCCTTCTCCGCCTGGGCCGCCCGCAACCTCGCCGCCTTCCGTTAGGGCGTGCCCGGTCGGGAACCCGCGCCGGACCGCCCCGGGCACGCGCCCCCGCGTCCGGCCCCGCACGTCCATGGCGTGCGGGGCCGGAACAGCACTGGGCGCTGACGGTCAAGCCGCCGGCGCGGACCGGCCCTAGCGTTCCCCGGGGAGGGAAATGAGGGCCCTCCCGGGACCGCCCGACGACGTCGACTTCCCCCCGTACCGTCGCGCCGTCGGGCGTCCCTCCGACAGCGTGAGATGAGGCGAGCAGGTGGTGCGTCGATGACCGGGACCGACGGCGGGCAGGTCGGCGAGGCGAGCGGTTCGGCCTGGTCGCCGCTGCGCCGCCGCGTCTTCCGCGACCTCTGGCTGGCCCAGTTCACCTCGAATGTCGGCAGCTGGATGCAGACCGTCGGCGCCCAGTGGCTGCTGGTCGGCCACGGCGCGGCCCAGGTGTCCCTGGTCCAGCTCGCGGCGAGCCTGCCGATGCTCTTCCTCGCCCTGCCGGCCGGGGTCCTCGCGGACCTCGTGGACCGGCGCCGCCTGCTGCTGGTGATGCAGGCCGCCATGGCCCTGGTGGCCACGGCGCTCACCGTCCTGGCGTTCACCGGGCGGCTCGGCTCCTGGACGCTGCTGGCCCTCACCTTCCTCCTGGGCTGCGGGAACGCGCTCAACGGCCCGGCCTGGCAGGCGGTGCAGCCCTCGCTCGTCCCCCGGGCGGAGCTGCGCCAGGCCGCGGCGCTGGGGGCGGTGAACATGAACCTGGCGCGCGCCGTCGGCCCGGCCCTCGGCGGAGTCCTGGTCGCCACCCTCGGGGTCGGCTGGACCTTCGCCGTCAACGCCGCCTCCTTCCTCGCGATCCTGGCCGTGCTGGCGACCTGGCGCCCCGGCGCCGAGGCGGGCGCGCCGCGACCGGGCCAGGAGCGCGAGCACCTGCTCGCGGCCCTGCGCGCCGGCGGCCGGTACGTCCGCAGCGCTCCCCGGATCCGCCGGATCCTGCTGCGCAGCGCCCTGTTCGTGCCCGGCGCCTGCGCCCTGTGGGCACTGCTGCCGATCTCCGCCCAGCAGTCCCTCGGCCTCGGCGCGGCCGGGTACGGCCTCCTGCTGGGTGCCGTGGGCCTCGGGGCGGTCGCGGGAGCGGCGGCGCTGCCGGCGCTCTCGCGTCAGGTCGGCGGCGACGGCGCGCTGGCGCTCGCCGGGACCGTCTTCGCGGGGGCGCTGGTGGCGCTGGCCGTCGGACCGAGCGTGCCGGTCGCCCTCCTGGCCCTGGTGGCGGCGGGAGCGGCGTGGATCACGGCGCTGTCCACCCTGAACGCGGCTCTGCAGGTCGCCCTGCCGGCCTGGGTACGGGCCCGGGGCTCGGCCTTCTACCTGCTGGTCTTCCAGGGCGGCAACGCGCTCGGCTCGCTGGTCTGGGGGCAGGTCGCCCAACACGCCGGCGTGTCGGTGGCGATGGCCCTGGCGGCGGCGGTCCTCCTCGGCGGGGTGCTGTCGCTACGACGGCTGCCGCTGCTCGGCGGCCGGGCCGACCCGACGCTCTCCGAGGCCTGGCCCGAACCCCGGCTGGCCGTCGAACCGGCGCCCCAGGACGGACCGGTCCTGGTCACCGTGACCTACCTGGTCCGGGAGGGGAAGGCGCCGGCGTTCGTCACGGCGATGCGGAAGGTGGAGGCCTCCCGGCGCCGGACCGGCGCCGTCGCCTGGGGCCTGTACCGGGACACCGCCCGACCGGAGCGGTACGTCGAGACGTTCACCGTGACGTCCTGGTCGGAGCACTGCGCCCAGCACCACGGGCGCTACACCGGCGCCGACCACGCCTTCGAGACCGACGCCCGCACGCTGCTCACCCGGGACCCGTCCGTCACCCACGCCATGACGGTGCGCCACTGACGCACCGCGAGGAGCGGCCCACCGGTGACGGCCGGCGCGGCCGCCCTCCCTTCCCTCCGAGACCACGCAGGCTACTGGTCGGGGGGACGTGGGCGGAAGGGCTAGATGAAGATGATTATCAACGCTACTCTGTCCCCGCTCGCCGCATGACGGTGAGCAGACAGGTTCTCGTCGCCGATCCGCGACGAGTGGGCTGAGGGGCGGTCACCTTGGTGGAGACGAGTCTCGGCAGCGCCCGGCACCTCCAGGTGGCACCGGCGGAAACCCCGCCGCGCCGGAGGAGCGCGCTGCTGATCGGGGCGGTGGTCGCCGTCGTGGCGGCCGTCGCCCTGGCGGAGGTGTGGGACACGGGCGGGGTGCGGACCTGGCGGACGGTCATGGTCGCCATCGTCGTGCAGGGCGTGCCGTTCCTGGTGCTGGGCACGGTGGTCTCGGCGGCGATCGGGGCGTTCGTCCCCGACCGGGTGTTCACCCGGGTGCTGCCGAAGAACCCGGCCCTCGCCGTCCCGGTGGCCGGCGTCGCCGGGGCCGTGCTGCCGGGGTGCGAGTGCGCGTCCGTGCCGGTGGCCGGCAGCCTGATGAAGCGCGGGGTGGCGCCGGCGGCCGCGCTGGCGTTCCTCCTCTCCGCGCCGGCCGTCAACCCGGTGGTGCTGGTCGCCACCGCGATCGCCTTCCCCGGCGAACCGGAGATGGTGCTGGCCCGCCTGCTGGCCTCGCTGCTCACGGCGGTCGTGATGGGCTGGCTCTGGGCGGCCTTCGGGCGGCCGGAGTGGCTGCGGCTGCCCAAGGGCCCGGCCGGTCACGGCGAGGGCGGCGCGCGCAACCCGCTGGAGGAGTTCCGGCGCGGCCTGCAGCACGACTTCCTGCAGGCCGGCGGCTTCCTGGTGGTCGGCGCGGCGGCCGCCGCCACGTTCAACGTGCTCGTCCCGCCGTCGGTGCTGCGGGTCTTCGACGACTCGCCCTGGCTGGGCGTTCCGGTGCTCGCCCTCCTCGCCGTGATCCTGGCGGTCTGCTCGGAGGCGGACGCCTTCGTCGCCGCCTCGCTCACCGGCTTCTCCCCCGTCGCCCGGCTCGCCTTCATGGTCGTCGGCCCGATGGTCGACCTCAAGCTCATCGCCCTCCAGTCGGGCGCCTTCGGCCGCGCGTTCGCGCTGCGGTTCTCCACCGCCACCTTCGTGGTCGCCGTCCTCGCCAGCATCGTGATCGGAGGGGCCCTGTGAAAGCCACCGTTCGGGACCTCGCGCCGTGTCTGCTCGTCGCGCTGGTCGGCGCCGCCCTGCTGCGGATCACCGTCGGCAGCGACGTGTTCCTGCAGTACGTCAAGGAGGGCCTGCGGATCCCGCTGATCGCCTCCGGGACGGTGCTGCTCGGGCTGGGCGTCGCCGGCGTGGTGCGCCGGGTGACCGCGCGTCGGCAGGAGCCGGTGATGCGGTTCGGCCGGGACGCCGAGGGCAACGCGGTCTGGCACCGGCCCACCGGGGACGACGGACACCCGGACGACCACGGGCACGACCACGGCGGCCACGGTCACGGACTGCGCGTGGCCTGGCTGCTGGCCGTACCCGCCGTACTGCTGCTCTTCCTCGCCCCGCCCCCGCTCGGCTCGTTCACCGCTGCCCGGGACGGATCGGACGCCGTCGTGGAGCCGGCGACGTACGCCGGGCTGGCGGCGCCGCCCACCGCTCCGGGCGCGGCCGGCGCGGGTGCGGGCGTCCGCGTCGACGTGGTCACCCCGATGTCGCTGACCGAGTTCATCGGCCGCAGCCGCGACCCGCAGAAGAGCCTGGAGGGACGCAGGGTCCGCCTCACCGGCTTCGCCTCCCCCGGAGCGAATCCCGGCGAGTGGTACCTCAACCGGCTGGTCGTCGGCTGCTGCGCGGCGGACGCCCGCCGGCTGCGCGTCCTCGTGCACGACACCGGCCCCGCCCCGGCCGCCGACAGCTGGGTCGACCTCACCGGGACGTGGCGCCCCACTCCCGACGCGTCCGCCACCGCCGCGCCGCGGATCGACGTGTCCGAGCAGCACGCCGTCCCCAAACCCCGCGCCCCGTACCGGGACCTGCCGCCCTCGGACGGCTGACGCGGCACACCGCGCACGCGCCGTCGTGCCCTTCCGCCGCGAGGAGCCGCAGTTCTCGCACTGCGGCTCCTCGCGGTCTCACGGCTTCAGCAGCCCCCGCTCGTAGGCCCTGACCAGGTTGCGCGGCACCAGGTGCTCGCGGCCCTCCACCGTGATCGGGACGAGCTGCGGGGCCGCGGCCTTCCACTGCGACCGGCGGTGGCGGGTGTTGCCGCGGGAGGTCTTCCGCTTGGGTACGGCCATGGGAACGGCTCCTATCGGGTGGTCGAGGCGTAGGGCAGCAGGGCCATCTCGCGGGCGTTCTCGACCGCCCGGGCCATCGCCCGCTGCTGCCGCACGGTGAGCCGGGTGACCCGGCGGCCGCGGATCCTGCCGCGGTCGGAGACGAACCCGCGCAGCAGGTCCGTGTCCTTGTAGTCGATGGAGGTGATGCCCGCCTCGACGAGCGGGTTCGGGCGCGGCCGGGTCGGACGTCCGCCGACGGGTCGCTTGGCCATCTCGGTTCCTCTCTCTGGTCAGGACACGGGTTCGAGCAGGCCCTCGAAGGCATCGGGCAGGTCCTTCCACCCCCGCTCCCCCGCCATCAGTTCGGCATCGGTGAGCAGGCAGGAGTCGAGCAGGTCGGTGATCCCGTCGACGTCCAGGCCCTCGGCGATGAAGACGAGTTGCTGGACGCGGTCGCCGTGCGCGGGATGCCAGTCGAGGGCCGCGGCGGCCCTGCGGGCGGGCGGGTAGAACTCCCAGGCGGCGTCGGGGAGCCCGGCCAGCCACGGGCCGCACTCCTCGACCGCGAGGTTCGCGCCGGCGGCGTCCCAGGCCAGCATCGTCCCGGGCCGGTTGGCCAGCCAGAACCGTCCGCGGCTGCGCTGGGCGGCCGGGACGAGCAGTTCGAGCGCCTCGTGGAACCGGCCGGGGTGCAGCGGGCGGCGGCGCTCCCAGACCATGGTCGCCACGCCCGCGTCGTCGGCCTGCTGCGGCAGCAGGGCGAGTGCCGGGTTCACCCGGTCGCGGGCGGCCGCCACGTCGAAGCCGCCGAGCGCGGCACGCAGCAGTTCACCGGTGCCGAGCAGCACCCGCCGGGCGGTCGGGTGCAGCTGGCGCAGCATCGCGAGGCCGGTCTCACCGCCGCGGGCGACCGCGATGGTCGTGGCGTACTCGATCTGGTGGGCGAGCGCCTCGGCCCGGGTACGGGTGTCGTCCGGCGAGGTGTGCTCGCCGTGCTCGGCCAGGTCGTCGGGGACGGAGAGTTCGCCGGGCAACCGGTCCGGGTCGACCGCGACCACGGTGCCCGCCAGTTCGAGGAACTCCTCCGCAGCCCGGCCGTCCACCTCACCGCCGGCCAGCACCTCGGCCGCCGGGTGCGGGTCGCTGCCGCCCCACAGCTCCACGACGGCCAGCCCGTGCTGCCCCTCCTCGGCCAGGCGCAGCAGCTCGGGCAGCAGGTCCTCGCGCAGGGCGCAGCAGGGGCAGTCGTTGGTCAGCGGGACGTCCGCCGTCGCGATGGTGCCGGAGGCGTCGCGGAGTTCGCGACGGACCGTACGGCGCGAGGCGTCGCGCAGGTCGTGGTGGAGGACGACGCCGTTGACGCTGCCGTCCAGCAGCTCCTGGACCGCGCGGCGGCGTTCCGCGCGGTGCAGGCCCGCCACCACCACGACGGGGAGCCTGACGTGTTCGGGCACCGCGCTCACCAGCTCGACTTGCGCACGCCCGGCAGCTGTCCGGCGTGGGCCAGGGTGCGCAGGTTGATCCGGGAGAGGCCGAAGGCGCGCTGGTAGCCGCGCGGACGGCCGTCGACGCCGTCGCGGTTGCGGACGCGGGTGGCGCTCGCGTCGCGGGGCTGGCGGGCGAGTTCGCGCTGCGCGGCCGCCCGCTCCTCGGCGGTGCTCGCCGGGTGGGCGATGGTGCGCTTCAGCTCGGCGCGGCGCTCGGCGTACCGGGCGACGGTCGCACGCCGCCGCTCGTTCTTGGCGATCTTGCTCTGCTTGGCCATCAGACCTTCTCCCCCCGGGGCTCGGACGCGGGCGACGGCGGCCTCGATGCCGATGGCGTCGACGGTCTTCAGGCCCTTGGTGCTGAGGGTGAGGCGGACGTACCGGCCCTCGCTGGGCAGCCAGTAGCGCTTGCGCTGGATGTTGGGGTCGAAGCGGCGGCGGGTTCGCCGGTGCGAGTGGGAGATCGCGTTGCCGAAGGACGGCTTGCGGCCGGTCAGTTGGCAGTGTGCGGACATGGTGACGACTCCGTTGCTCATCGTGCGGGCAGGCACAGGACTCACCCCGGGACGGGCGTGCCGCCCCCTGGATGCCTTCCCCACCCTACGCTAGATGAAAACGAATTTCATTTCGCTATAGTGGGAGCACACACCGACGAGGGGACATCCATGGCCCGCAACGAACTGCGCCCGATCATCAAGCTCCGCTCCACCGCCGGCACCGGCTACACGTACGTCACCCGCAAGAACCGCCGGAACGACCCCGACCGCCTCGTCCTGCGCAAGTACGACCCCGTCGCCAGGCGGCACGTCGACTTCCGCGAAGAGCGCTGACCACCCCCGCACCACCAGGAGGACCACTGCCATGAAGCCCGGAATCCACCCCGAGTACCGCCCCGTCGTCTTCCGCGACAAGGTCGGCGGCCTCGCCTTCCTCACCCGCTCCACCGCCACCGGCACCGGCACCGTCGACTGGGAGGACGGCAGCACCTATCCCGTCATCGACGTCGAGATCTCCTCCGCCAGCCACCCCTTCTACACCGGCCAGACCCGCGTCCTGGACACCCAGGGCCGCGTCGAACGCTTCCGCCGCCGCTACGGCACGGCTCAGGGCTGATCCGACGGCCCACCGCGGCAGGCGGTCGCCGCCGACCGGTCGGCTCCTCGGCCCCGCCAGGACGGACCGGGAGGGCCTGCCCATCGGGGGCAGGCCCTCCCGGGCGTTCCGTCGGTCACCCGGCGGCCGTGCGCCGCCGCCTCACCCCCGCGCCCGCACCCTGGCGGCGCCCGGGCCGGATCGCGGCCCCGGCCAGGACGTCCGGGCTCGGTACGCGCGGCGGCCGGCTGCCGGAGCAGGGGCGCGGCCCACTACAGCGCGGCGAGCTGGTCCGCGAGGTCGTCGAGGCCCAGCGAGCCCTGGGCGAGGGCCTTCATGTGCCACGCCCTGAGGTCGAACGCGGCGCCCTGGCGGCGGCGGGCGGCCTCACGCCCCGCCAGCCAGGCGCGCTCGCCGAGCTTGTAGCCGATCGCCTGGGCGGGCCAGCCGAGGTAGCGGACGATCTCGCTGTCCCGCAGTTCCGCCGGACTGCCGTTGTACGTGGCCATGAACTCCGTGGCGAGTTCCGGTGTCCAGCGCTCGCCGGGGTGGAACTCCGCGTCGGCGGGAACGGCCAGGCCCAGGTGCATGCCGATGTCGATGATCACCCGGATGGTGCGCAGCATCTGCTCGTCGAGGAAGCCGAGGCGGTGGGCCGGGTCGTCGAGGAAGCCGAGTTCGTCCATCAGGCGTTCGGCGTACAGTGCCCAGCCCTCGACGTTGGCGCTGACCTTGCCCAGGGTGGTCTGGTAGCGGCTGAGCCGGTCGGCGACGGCGACCCACTGGGCGAGCTGCAGGTGGTGGCCGGGGACGCCCTCGTGGTACCAGATGCTGACGAGCTGCCAGGTGGGGAAGGTCTGCCGCCCCACGGTGGGGAAGTAGGTGCGGCCGGGGCGGCTGAAGTCCAGGCTGGGGGCGGAGTAGTACGGCGAGGCGGCGCTGCCCGCCGGGGCGATCCGGGACTCCACCCGGCGCAGCGGGCCGGAGATGTCGAAGTGGGTGCCGTGGAGAGCGGTGATCGCCCCGTCCATGAGCTGCTGCAGCCAGTCGCGGACCGCCTCCTCGCCCTCGACGGCGGGGCCGTGCTTCTCCAGGTGGTGCATGGCCTCCAGGACTCCGGCCCCGGGCAGCACCCGGTCGGCCGCGGTGCGCATCTCGGCCGCGGTGCGGCGGAACTCGTCCCAGGCCCAGGCGTAGGCCTCGTCCAGGTCGACGTCGGCGCCGGTGTGGTGGCGTACGGCGATCCGGTACCGCTCCCGGCCGACGGCATCCGGGGTTCCGGTGGTGGCGGGGGCGTAGGTGTCGCGCAGCCAGTCGCGGAACCCGGCGACGGCGGCGGTGGCCCGGAGGGCGGCGGCGTCCAGTTCGCCGCGCAGCCGCTCGGGGCCGGAGGCGACGAACTCGGCGAACCAGCCCGCGCCGCCGGTGCCTCCGCCGGTCCAGGCGGTGAGCTGGTCGACGACGGCGGCCGCCTGGCGGGGTGCCGCGAGCAGGCGCCGGTCCATCCCCTCGGTGAGGGTCGCGCGGTACCCGTCGAGCGCGGCGGGCAGGTTGCGCATCCGGCCGGCCACCGCTGCCCAGTCGTCGTCGGTGGCGGTCGGCATGTAGGTGAAGATGTCGCGTACCTGGTGGACGTGGGCGGCGATGTTGCGCAGTTGGCGGAAGTGCTCGCCGGAGTCGTGCACCGCCAGTTCGGCGGTCAGGCGCTCACGGAGCAGCCGGGCGCAGGCCAGGTCGGCGGGGTCCGCCGGGGCGGGCAGCGCGGCGAGCGAGGTGAGCGTGCCCCGGGCCAGGCCGGCGAGTGCCTCGAACCCCTCCGGCGAGAGGTCCGGCTGCCGCTCGTCCCCCGGGTTCAGGCCCAACCAGGCGGCGACCAGCGGAACGTGCGCCGCCACCTGTTCGAGGTGGCGGTCGGCGATGGTGCGCGCGGTGATCGTTTCGTTTGCCATGCCGTCATCCTGATCCATCGACAGCTCCGCACGACAGTCGGCCGGCCTCGCAGCCGGGCGGGCCTCCGGCAGGCCGCCCGCAGGACGGACCGGCCACGCTCACCCGCCGTGCCCCGTCCGGCCGGGTCCGAAGCACGGATACCCCGGCAACGGGTCCACGCCCCATCCGTCGGCGACGTCCCGCGACAGCCGGCGCATCGTCTCCGTGAAGGCGGGGAGACCGGCCAGTCGCGCGGCCGCCTCCCAGCGGTGCTTGAGCACCTGACGCCGGGTCGGCACCGGCCGCCGGGTGCGGTGCATCGGGCCGTCCTCGGCGGCGCGCGGGAGCAGGCGTACGGTCGCGTCCACCGTCCACACGGCGACGGCCTGCCGCATGCCGTCCTCCCACACCGCGTCGTCGGCCAACGCCGGGTACACCGGTACGACTTCGGCCCGGTACGCCGCCTCGATCCGCCGGGCGAGCCCGGCCGGGAGGGCGAAGACGCACCAGCAGGTGGAGAACGGCATCCGGCAGTACGCCGCGGTCAGGAACACCGACTGGTAGCAGGCGACCTCGAAGTCGATCAGGCGCAGCCCCTGCGGGGTCAGCAGGTTGTTGTCCGGGCAGGTGTCCCCCGGCGTGAACGCCGGGTACTCCTCTCCGCCCGCCGTCCCGATCCGCGCGAGCTCCTCGGCCAGCCCGTCCGGCACCGCGACGCCGGACTGCTCCAGGACGCCGGGGAAGGCGGTCGCGTTGCGCGCGATCCACGGCTCGTCCGCCCAGGTCGGCATCCCCCTGTCGTACCGCGCCCACAGCCGGGCGAGGTCGGCCTGCCGGTCCACCGAGCGGGCGGCCAGCCGTCCCAGCCCTGCCGCCCAGGCCAGCAGCCCCTCCTCCGCGGCCGCCGGGTCGTCGCCCAGCAGCAGGTCCGCCAGGGTGGGGGCGCCCCCGAAGTCCTCCAGCACCACCAGCGGCACCTCCGGGTCCACCCCGAGCAGCGGCGGGCCGGCCAGCCCGAGCGCGAGCCCGGCCGCCTCCGCCGTGAAGCCGCGCAGCGCGTCCGGCCCGCCGGTGTAGGCCTTGACGACGACGCTCCGCCCGTCGGCCGTCCGGCAGCGCAGCACGGTGGTGCGGCTGCTCCCGCCCAGGTCGACGGCGTCGTGCAGCGGGGTCGTCAGCAGTCGCTCGGCGGCGCGCAGGATCTCGTTCACCCGCGCATCCTGCCACCGGCCGCCGCTTCAGCCGACGACGGGGCTGCGGCGTTCGATCAGGACGGTGTCGCGCCAGCGGCCGTGGTGGCGGGCGACGCGCTCGCGGGTGCCGATGACGCGGAAGCCGGTGCGGGCGTGCAGGGCGAGGCTGGCGGTGTTCTCCGGGAAGACCGAGGACTGGATCGTCCAGATCCCCGCCCGCTCGGTGGAGGCGATCAGCGCCTCCAGCAGGCGACGGGCCACGCCCCGGCCGCGGGCGCCGGGGTGGACGTAGACGGAGTGCTCGACCACCCCGGCGTAGGCCGGGCGGGCGGAGACCGGGCTCACCGCGGCCCAGCCCAGCACCCGGCCGTCCGCTCCGAGCGCGACGTACCGGTGCTCGGGCAGGCGGGCGGCGTCGAAGGCCTCCCAGGTCGGCACGGTGGTCTCGAAGGTGGCGTCGCCCTCCTCGATGCCCGCCCGGTAGACGGCCAGGACCTGCTCGGCGTGCTCGGGGCCCATCGGGACGGGAGCCGGGAGGGAGGTGGACACCGGGGCGTGCTCCAGGGGTGCGGGTCGGGTCGGTGGCCGAGGCCGAGGAGGGCGGCCCGGGTGGTCGGGCGGCCCGGCCGGGAGGGGCCCGGCCGGGAGGGGTCCGGCCGGGAGGGGTCCGGTCAGGACTGGGAGGCGTTCTGGCGCGCCCGGTAGTTGGCGGCCTTGACGCGGTTGCCGCAGGTGCGCATCGCGCACCACTCCCGGCGGTGGCCCCGCGAGCGGTCGAGGTAGACCTGGGTGCACTCCGGGCGGGCGCACTCCCGCAGCAGCGCGGCCTCCTCCCCGCCGACGAGCCGTACGGTCTCGCGGGCCAGCGTCGCCAGGGCCTGGGAGACCGACCCGGTCAGGGTGACGCCCTCCGGAGCGAGCCGGACCGTCACCGGCAGGCCGGAGGCGTGCAGGTTGACCTCCGCCACCGCCTCGGCCGGGAGCGGCCGGCCGTGGAGCCGGGCCGCGACCAGGTCGTAGATCGCCTCGCGCAGCCGCACGGCGATCGCCACCTCGGCCTCGTTCGCGCCGGGCGCCGCGTCCAGCGTCCCCGACTCGACGAACCAGTCGTCCAGCAGGGCGGGCGTGGCCAGTTTCTCCAGAGGCTCCGCGTTGCGCCGGGCGCGCAGCGTGCCGACGAAGTCCAGGGCCGGGGTCCCGCAGGGGAATGCGTGATTCACGTAACCATACTGGCCAGTGACAAGGCCCGAGGCAAGTCCTCCGCCGTGGCCGGCCGCGGACCGCCCGGCACCTCGGGGGTGGCACCGGACCCGGCGCCACCCCCGAACCGCCCCTGCGGACGGCCTACTTGGCGAGGGTCTCGTACGCCGCCTGGGCGTGGGACTCGTTGATCTGCCCCTGGAAGAACACCTCGTTGTTGATCGTCACGTCACCGCGGGTCGTGCCCACCACCCAGGACGCGTGGCTGCTCGGGTCGACCCACAGGATCGGGGCTCCGCTCTGCGCCAGGTTCCCGCCGCACAGCATGAGCCAGATCCCCTGGCCCGGGTACTTGGGGTCGGCACTGGCGAAGGCGCCGCAGGTGGTCTGGGTGCCGGACGGGTAGTACACGGTCGTGAAGGCGCCGGTGGGATCCTTCGGGTCGCCGAACGAGACCCCGTAGCCGCCCATGATCTCGGCCAGCCCCTTGCCCTGCTCGTTGACGCCGAGGTCGAGGTAGGCGACGTCGCCCACCGGCGATCCGAGGGTGTAGTTGCCGGCGAGCGCCGCCCGGTTCATCGGGAACTTCCCGTACGGCGTGCTGCCGTTGTCGTACGCGGGCACGAACACGACGTTCTGCGCGTCACCGCTGGAGTTGCGGATGCAGTGCGCGGCGGTCTCCACCATCCCCTTGAGCTTGCCCGGGGTCACCGAGACCCCGCCGCACTCCCTGGCCTGCCCGTTCCGGGTGAAGAACAGCTTGCCGACGCGCCGGTCGTAGGTGCCGGCGAGCCGCTGCTCGGCGGTGGCCCCCGAGGCGGCTGCTCCGAAGGCCGCCGCTTCGGAGCCGGCCGCTTCGGAACCGGCCGATCGGGAGCCCGCCGCGTCGGGGGCGGCCGCGGTGCCGCCCTCCGAGTCGAGCACCGCCTGCCGCATGCGCTCCGGGGTCCAGTAGGCCGCCGCGTCGGCACCCGCGGTGGCCGTCGCGACCGTGACGGGCCTCGGCGCTGCCGCGGTGCCGAGGCCCGCCGCGCCGGCGGGGGCCGTTCCGAGGAACGCCGTGAAGGCGAACAGGGCGCCGGCGAAGGCCGCGGCACCGGCCGTCGTCTTTCCGTGGCGAATCATCATTCCACTCCTTTGGCGGATTCTTCGCCGTCGCTGAACGGAATCCGGCGGGCGGTCGGCCGCCATCGCCGATCCGTGCCGCGACGGGCGTTACTGAAGACGTGTCAGGGATTTCCGGACACGAGAATGCGGGCGGATGCGCGTTGACCGGTCAGGGCCGTCGGGCGGGGGTCTGCGCGGCGGTGAGCGAGGGGTCGCTCTCGGTGACGGGGGCGAGGATCTCCTCCGCCCTCGCCACCAGCCCGGGATCGAGCCGGACACCGGAGGCCCGGGCGTTCTCGCGGATCTGCGCGGGGTCCGTGCCGCCGATGACGGCGGCCGAGACCGCGGGATCGCGCAGGACCCAGGCGAGCGCGAACTGGGGCAGGGTGAGATCCGCCTCCGCCGCCAGTGGTTCGAGTTCCGCGACCCTTTCCAGCACGTCGGTGCGGAGGAATTCGCCGATGTTCCCGGCCCCGCCCTTGGTGTCGGTGGCCCGGGTGCCGGCGGGAGCCTCCCGGCCGGCGCGGTACTTCCCGGTGAGCACGCCCTGGGCGAGCGGCGACCAGACGATCTGGCCCATGCCGAGTTCGACGCAGGCCGGGATCACCTCGGCCTCGATCACCCGCCAGAGCATCGAGTACTGCGGCTGGTTGGAGACGAACGGGACGCCGAGTTCCCGGGCCAGCGCGTGCCCGCGCCGGATCTGCCCGGCCGTCCATTCGGACACCCCGATGTAGTGGGCCTTTCCGGACCGCACGATGTCCGCGAACGCCTGCATCGTCTCCTCCAGCGGAGTGTGCGGGTCGAAGCGGTGGGCCTGGTAGAGGTCGACGTGGTCGGTGGCGAGCCGGCGCAGCGAGCCCTCGACCGCGGTCATCAGGTGCTTGCGCGACAGCCCGCATTCGTTGGCGCCGGGGCCGGTGGGGAAGTACACCTTGGTGGAGATCTCCAGCCCCTCGCGCCGCCGTCCGCGCAGCGCGCGGCCGAGGACCTGCTCCGCGCGGGTGGCGGCGTAGGCGTCCGCGGTGTCGAAGGTCGTGATGCCCGCGTCCAGGGCCGCGTGCACGCAGGCGATCGCCTGCTCGTCGTCCAGCTGGGAGCCGTGCGTCAGCCAGTTGCCGTACGCGATCTCGCTGACCAGGACGCCGCTGGCGCCCAGGTGGCGGTACTCCATGAGGGGGTTCGCTCCTCTCGGTGCGGGGGGTGGTGGAGGGGGGAACGGTGGGGCGCGCCGCTCCGCGGGGCCGGGCCGGGGGCGGCCTCGGGCGACCAGAGCAGCGCGGGGTCGCGGTCGAGGATGCGTTGGTGCGTCCGGCTCAGCTGGGGCGAGGGGCCGACGCCGAGCTCCTCCTTCAGCAGCCGTCCGGTGTCCCGGAAGACGGCCAGCGAGTCGGCCTGCCGGTTGGCCCGGAACAGGCAGACCATGAGCAGCTCGCGCAGGCCCTCGTCGAGCGGGTTCTCGGCGGTGAGCTCCCACAGTTCGGTCGCGGCGGCCAGGTGCTCGCCGAGCCTCATCCGGCAGCGCAGGCGTTCGCTCCGGGTGGTGCGGAGCAGTTCGCCGAGGAACGTCCGCTTGGCCTCGGCGAGCGGCCCCGGCACGTCACGGAGGGGTTCCCCGTGCCACAGGCGGATTCCCTCCGCGTAGCGGTCCGCGGCCTCCGCGGTCCTTCCGTCCAGCTTCGCCGCCTCGGCGAGGGACACGATCCTCCGGAACTCGTCGAGATCGACCGACGCCTTCTCCGCGTCGAGCTGGTAGGACCTGCCGGAATTCCCGACGATGTCGATTCCGGCGGCCCGCAGGGTCTTTCTCAGGAGGTACACGTGGGTGCGGACGGTTTCGGCGGCCGTGCGCGGCTGCTCGGTGCCCCAGAGTGCGGTGGCGATTTTCTCGGTGGTGAGTTTCCTGTCGTTCGAGAGGGCGAGTGCGGAAAGGACGGCCTGCTGTTTCGGGCTGGAAATGCCGACCGTGGTTCGGGAGTTCGACACGGAGAGCGGTCCCAACAGGCGGACAGCGAACACGGAAGCCTCCAGGCTTTCTCGGCGGCGGGTTCAATGGTGCGCACACACCGACGGAGCGTCAAGGCGTACAGGTCATACACGAATTGAGCCGGAAAAAGGTTCACGGCACCCGGCCGCCGGGTGGAATCCGGCGGGCCGGCGGAGCGGTTACGGGTTCCCGCGGTGTTCTACGGCGAATTGACGGGGATTCTACGCGGCCCTGTTTGACTGGCCGAGCCGCCGGGCCCGACGGGCTTCCGGCGGGAGCCGCGTCCTTCGGAGCGGCGCGGGCCCGGCCATCGGCCGCCCGCCTCCCACCCGGGACGCCCGTCTTCTCCGGGCAGCCGGTCACACCCTGCCCCGAACAGAGGAATCGACTATGCCGACAGCGAGTCCGCCGGTCTCCGTGCTCGCTCCCCCCGCCGCGCGCCGCCTGGTCGACGCCGCGGAACGACTGCTGGCGCGGCACGGCGCCCCCGACAGCCCCGAACTCCTCGCCGAACTTCCCCGTGCCGCCCGCGAGTTGCCCGAATCCCTGGTAGCGGCCGTGCGCCGGGGCTTCCCGGTCGAGGGCATGTACGTCCTGCGCGGCCTGCCCGTCGCCGACCACCCCCTGGAGCCGACCCCGTTGGGCTGGCGGCAGGCCGGTGACGCGGGCGCCCGGTGGGACGTGGTGCTCCTCCTGCTCGCCTCCGTCCTGGGGCACCCGCTCGCGTGGGAGGGCCAGCAGAACGGCCGTACCGTCCACAACATCGTGCCCTCGCCCGGCCACGAGGAGCAGCAGACCGGTGCCAGCAGCGCCGTGCTCCTCGCCCCGCACACCGAGGACGCCTTCCACCCCGGCCGGGCCGACGTGCTGATGCTGTGCTGCCTGCGGAACCCGGACCGGGTGTCGACGACGGCGGCGAGCGTCCGGTCGACGGACCTGTCGGCCGAGGACGTCGCCGCGCTGACGCGGCCGACGGTGCCGATCCTGCCCGACGACGCCTACACCGTGCGCTCCGCGCGGCCGCCCGTGCCGGTGCGCACGCTGTGGCGGACGCCCGAGGGGCTGGGCATCCGCTTCGACCCGGCCTACACCCGGCGGGACGGCGCGGACCCGGTGTTCCGCGGCGCCTACGCCCGGCTGGAAGCCGAACTGGAGCGGGTGACCCAGGCCGTGGTGCTGGAACCGGGCGACGTGCTGGTCGTGGACAACGACGTCGTCGTGCACGGCCGGGTGCCGTTCCGGGCCCGCTACGACGGTACGGACCGCTGGCTGAAGCGCACCCTCGTCCGCCTGCCGCACCGCACCGGGCGGCCGGCCTCGGAGCGGGCGGAGCACGGCTACGGGCAGGCGGTCGTCGACCGCTGCTGCCCGGACGGCGTCCGGCGGTCCGGCGGCTCCCCGGCCCTCTCCGGAGCACGCGATGACTGAGCCCGCCCGCCCCGACGCCCGGCCGGACTGGGATCCCGAGCGGATCGCGGCCGTGTACGCGGCCGGCCTGTCCGCCGCCGCCGGCCCGGACACCGACTTCTTCGCGGCGGGCGGCCACTCCCTCCTCGCGGTGCTGCTCGCCGACCGGCTGCGCGAGCTGCTGCGGGTGCCCGTCACGGGGTTCGACGTGATGGAGCACCCCACGCCCCGCGCCCTCCTGGCCGAGTTGCGCGGCCGCACCGCCCCGCCGCACCCGGCGCCCGGCGCGGCCGGGGCCGGGGCCGGGGCCGCGACGAGCGGCCGGGGAACCGTCCTGGTGACCGGCGGCACCGGCGCCGTGGGCAGCTTCGTCGTCGCCGAGCTGCTGGCCCGCGGACACCGGGTACGGGCGCTGGTCCGGCCCGAGTCCGCCGCCGCCCTGGCCGGGACCGGAGCCGAGCCGGTGGACGGGGACCTGGCCGAGCCCGACGGCCTGCGGGCGGCGGCCCGCGGAGCCGACGCGGTCGTGCACGCCGCCTGCACCTTCACCCGCCCCGACGTGGACGAGGCCGCGCTGCGGGCACTGGCGGACGGCTGGGAGGGCGGCCCCTTCGTCTTCGTCAGCAGCGTCGACGCCTACGGGCGCCCGGCCCGCCCGACGGTCCGCGAGGGGCAGGGCGCCGAGGGAGCGGTCAGCGACTACGGGCGGGGCAAGGAACGCTGCGAGTCCCTGCTGCTCGACGCGGCGGACCGCCGGAGCGCCCGGGACGGCGTCAGCCTGGTCCGCGTCCCCCTGGTCTGGGGGCCGCATCGCCGGCTGGGCGAACAGCTGCGGTTCGGCGCGCTGCGCACCTTCCACCAGCGGGCACTGCGGGGCGAACCGCTGCTGGTCCCCGAGGGACACGGCTGGACCGGGGTCCCCTGGGTGGGGGCGGCCGCACTGGCCCGCGCCCTGGCGGACATGCTCGACCGCCCGGCCGGCGGAACCGTCAACGCCGTGGCCGGTCACGTCGGTTGGGCCGAGCTGGCCGGGGAGCTGGCGGCGCTGATGGGCGGCGGATCCGCCGTACGGACGGCACCGGACCTGCCGCCGGCCCTGCACCGGCCCTGGCGCTACCGCACCGACCTGTTCGACGCGCGCTACGGAACCGGCCTGCGGGAGGACTGGCGGCCGCTGCTGGCGGCGACGTTGGCCGCCGGGGCGGGACATGGCTGAGACCGCCGGTCGGGGCCTGCCGGGCGCGGCCTTCCGAGCGGCCTTCCGAGCAGAACGTTCCGAGCAGCACCTTCCGGCCGGGTCCGGAGAAACGGAGAGCGCGATGAGCAGCACCGCACCGGACGCCGCGGGGACGCCCTTCGCGGGCGTCCACGTCCTGGTGGCGCGCCAGGTGGCGGCGCGGCCGCAGTCCTGCGCGGTCCGGGACGTCCTGGGCCGCGAACTGTCCTACGCGCAGCTCTGGGAGCGGTCGGGCGAGGTCGCCTCGGCGCTCACCCGGCACGGCGTCGGACCGGGGGCGCGCGTGGTGGTGGCGCTGGAGCGCTCCCCCGACCTGGTGGCGGTGCTCCTCGGCGTCCTGCGTACGGGGGCGGCCTACGTCCCCGTCGACCCGCACGCACCCGCGGCGCGCCGGGAGGCGGTCGTCCGGGACTGCGACGCCGACGCCGTGGTGACGGCCGGCCCGGCCGGCACCGGCCCGTCCGGGCAGCGGCCGCCGCGGCTGACGCCCGGCGACCTGTTCGACCGGGCGGTGCAGGGCCGGCACACCCCGCCCGTCGAGGCCCCGGAGCCCGTTCAGGACGTGCCGCCGCCCGTCGAGGACGCGGCACCCGTCCGGTTCGTGGCACCCGGCGACGCCGCGTTCATCGGCTACACCTCCGGCTCCACCGGCCGGCCCAAGGGCGTGGTGCTGAGCCACTCGGCCATCACGCACTTCATCGCCGGCGGGGGCTACTGCCCCGTCGGCCCCGGGGACCGCGTCGCCCACGTCGCCAGCCCCGCCTTCGACCCCGTCACCTTCGAGGTGTGGAACACCCTGGCGTCCGGAGCGACGGTGGTCGTCCTGCCCGCCGTGGCCGAAGTGCCGCTGGAGGAGTGGACCGACAACCTGGCGAGGCACCGGATCGACGTCATGTTCCTCACCACCGCCCTGGTCGACCTGGTGCACCGCACCGCACCCGGCGCCTTCGCGCCGCTGCGCGTCCTGCTCTTCGGCGGCGAGGCGGTCGACCCGGAGATGGTCCGGGGCCTGTGCGCCGTCCGTCCGCCCCGACAGGTGCTGCACGTCTACGGCCCGACCGAGGCCACGACCTTCACCACCGCGTTCCGCTGCGACGCCGGGAACCTCGACGGGCTCGACCGGATACCGATCGGCTTCCCGCTCCCGCACACCACCGTCGCCGTGCTCGGCCCCGACCTCGCACCCGTGCCGTCCGGCGAGCCCGGCGAGCTGTGCATCGGCGGCCCCCGCCTCGCGACCGGCTACCTCGGCCAACCCGGGCTCACCGCGGAGAGGTTCGTGCTGCTGCCCGACGGTGAGCGGGTCTACCGCAGCGGGGACCTGGTGCGCCGGCGCGCCGACGGGGCGCTGGAGTTCCTGGGGCGCCGGGACCGCCAGGTCAAACTGCGCGGCTTCCGCATCGAGCCGGAGGAGGTGGAACGCGCCCTGCTGGCCACCGGACTGCTCGACGCGGCCGTGGTCGAGAAGACCGGCGAAGGCCCGGACGCCCGTCTCGTCGGGTTCGTCGTACCGGCGGGGCGGACGGCCGGGCCGGCCGGGCCCCTCCCGCAGGCACTCGCCCGGGAACTGCGCCGCCACGTGCCGCACTACATGGTGCCGACCGCCTGGCACGTCGCCGCCGCGCTGCCCGTCACGGCCAACGGCAAGGTCGACCGGGCCGCGCTGCTCGCCCGCCTGCGCGACCCCGACCAGGCCGTGGGCGCTCCGCACTGACCGTCCGCCGCACTGCCGCTTCGCCGCACCTGACCGCCGCCGACCACCGCCGGCCACCGCCGACCGCCGCCGACCGCTGGAGTCCACCGATGGGCGAGAACATCACCGCCACGTACCTCGAACAGTTCCGCTCGGCCGCCGCCGCCCACCCGGGCGTCCTCCCCGTCACGGGGGCGCAACGCCGCTTCCTGACGATGCGCCGGCTCGCCCGCGACGTCCCGCCGCTGCTGGTCCCGCTGTACTTCCGGTTCCCGCGCGGCGCCGTCGACCCGGACCTGCTGCGCTCGGCGGCCGCGCGGCTCGCGGCCCGGCACCCGGTGCTGCGCACGCGGTTCGACACCGCGGCCGACCTGCCCGTCCAGCGGCTCGCCGAGCCCCGGGGCGCGGTCCACCGGGTGACGGCCAGGCCCGGCGAGTCCACCGACGGGGCGCTGCGGCGGGCCCTGCGCACCTGGAGCCCCGACGGCCCGCCGCTGCGGCTGTTCCTGGCCGCCTCGGAGGCCGAACCGGAGGTGGAGACGCTGGCCGTGGTCGTGGACCACGCCGCCTGCGACGAACAGTCGCTGGGGCTGATCACCGAGGGCCTCGGCCGCGCCTACCGGGAGCGGGCCGATCCGCGGGAGGTGCTGGCCGCCACCGGCGCGTCGGACGCCGAGGCGTACCGGGACGCGGTGGAACGGCAGCTCGCCGTCGAACGCGCCGCCTCCCGGCCGGGCTCGCTCGCCCACTGGGCGGGCCGGCTGGCGGAGCTGGTGCCGACCGGCGTCGCCGCCCGGCGGGCCGCCGCCGGCCCCGGGCGGGCGGACGCCGTCGCCGGGCTGCTCCGGTACCGCAGGCCGGCGCCCGCCGAGGAGGCCGGCATCGCCCTCTTCCCCGCGGTGCTCGGCGCGACGGCCGCGGCGGTCACCGCGGTCGCGGGGGTCACGGCCGGCGCCCCCGGCGGCGCCACCCCGACCGTGGGCTACCCGTGGGGCGGGCGGCCGCCGGGCGCCGCCCCCGTCCTGGGCTGCTTCCTCAACACGGTGCTCTGCGTGGCCCCCTGCGGCGCGGACCCGGACGACCTCACCGACCGCTGGTGGGACGACCTCGACCACGCCGACACCCCGCTCGACGAGGTCCTGCGGCTCGCGCGGCTCCGCGGCCCCGCCCGGCACGCGCTGTTCGACGCGCTCGTGGCGCAGGAGGACGCCACCCGGCGCCCGCCGCTGGAACTGGGCGGCGTCGAGGGCCTGGAGACCCACCGGGAGGCCCTGGCCCTCCAGACCCCCCTGGCGGTGGCCGTCACGCGCGGCGCCACCGACCTGCTGGTGCGGCTGGGGTGGCAGCCCGGGCTCGTCGATCGGGCGGCGGCGCACTCCGGCTTCGACGCGCTGCGCCGCACCCTCGCCGCCCATCTGGACCGTTCCCCCGACCCCTGCGCACCCGCGCCCTGAACCGCCGACCGACCCACCGACCGACCGACCGACCGACCGACCGACCCACCGTCGGCACGACCCGTACGACCCACACGATCCGAACGACCACAAGGAAGGCACCATGCCACAGCAGAGCACCACACCACCGGAAGGCACCGTCTACGCGCTCTCCCCGTCCCAGGAGATCGTGTGGCTGCACGAGCAGCTGCTCCCCGGCAGCCGCGCCTACAACTCCACCGCGGCCATCGAGCTGCGCGGCGAGCTGGACGTCCGGGCCCTGCTGGACAGTTGGGAGGAGGTGCTGCGCCGGCACCCCGGGCTCCGGCTGGAGCTCGTCGACCGGGAGGGCGGCCTGCCGGGCCAGCGGGTCAGCGCGAACAGCGTGCCCCGCTTCCGCGAGGTCGACCTCTCGGCGGCCGAGGACCCGGAGGCCGAGTTCGCCGCCCTGGTCCGCTCGGAGGCCGACACGCCGCTGGACACGTACGCCGCGCCGCTGGTGCGGTGGTGCCTGGTGCGGATGGGCCCGGACCACCACCGGCTGGTCCACGTCGAGCACCACCTCGTGCACGACGGCCGGTCCTGGGTGATCGCGCTGCGCGACCTGTTCACCCTCTACCGCTGCCGGCTGCTCGGCACGGAACCCGTGCTGCCGCGGCCGCGCGGCTACCAGGAGCACCTCCAGGAGTCGGCCCGCACCGCCGACCTGGCGAAGAGCCTGCAGTACTGGCAGGAGGAACTGCGCGGCGCCGCCCACGAGATCGCCCTCCCCGGCCTCGGCCGGCCCGGGGCCGAGCGCCGCCACCACGGCGCCCAGCTGCGCCAGGCCCTCGACCGGCGGCTCGTGGAACGGCTGCACGACCACTGCGCGACCTCCGGGCACACCGCGTTCACGACGCTGCTCACGCTGTTCGCCGAACTGCTGCGCCGGCACAGCGGCCGGGACGACCTCGTGGTCGGCACGGCCACCGCCAACCGCGGGCCGGGCTGGGAGGAGAGCGTCGGCATGTTCGTGAACACCATCCCGCTGCGCCTGCGACCGGACCCGGCCGGCCCGGCCGACGAGGCGGTGGACGAGGTCACCGACGTGCTGATGCGCGGCCTGCCCCACCAGGAGGTGCCGGTGCAGGAGCTCACCAAGGCGCTGGGCCTGCACACCGACGGCGCCCGAAACCCGATGTTCAACGTCATGTTCAACGCCCATGACACCCCCCTTCCGGTGATCGACGTGCCGGGCCTGGAGGTGTCGCTCGACGAGGCGTTCACCGCGGGCACCACCCGGAGCTTCGACCTCGACGTGGTCCTGATCCCCCACGAACGCACCATCGGCGCGGACGGCTCCCGCCCGGGGAGCGGGATGACGGCGGTGTGGGACTACGACGCCGACGTGTTCCCCGAGGAGTCGATCCGGCTGCTCGCCGCCAGGTTCGAGGAACTGCTGGAGAGCTACCTCGCCCGCCCCGGCGCCCGGCTGGCCTCGCTGGCCGCCGACTCCACCGCGGCCGCCGCCGGGTCCGCCGCCGGGTTCCCCGCCGTCGGGTCCGCGGACCCCTCGGACGACCGGGTCGCCGCCCTGGACCCGGCCCGGCGGGACGGCACGGCCACCGCGCTCGTCAGCGGGGCACGGACCTGGACGTACGCCGACCTCGACCGCGAAGTGACCGCCCTGGCCGACCGGTTGACCCGCGCGGGCGTCACGGCGGGCCGCCCGGTGGCGGTCGTGCTGCCCCGGGGCGCCGACAGCGTGGTGGCGCTGCTGGCCTGCCTGCGCACCGGAGCGGTGTACGCGCCGCTGTCGCCGGACGACCCGCGCGACCGGCTGGCGCTGCTGCTCGACCGGCTGCGGCCGGCCCTGGTGCTGGCCACCGCGGAGAGCGCCCTCGGCCTGCCCGTCCAGGGGCCGCCGGTGGGCCTGCTGGACGCCGCCGAGTTCCCGGCCGCCGCTCCCGGCCGGTCCGTCGAGGACGCGGCCTACGTCATCCACACCTCCGGCTCGACCGGCACCCCGAAGCCGGTGGCGGTCCCCCGCCGCGCGCTGGACACCTACCTGGCTGGCATGGGCGAGCGGCTCGCCCTCACCGCCGCGGACCGGGTGCTGGTGTTCGCCAGGCCCTCCTTCGACCAGAACCTGGAGGACGTGCTCGTCACCCTCGCCGCCGGCGCGGCGCTCGTCCTCCCGCAGCGCGAGGTGCCCACCGCCGACGAGCTGGTCGCGGTCCTCGCCGGCCGGCAGGTGACCGTCGCCAACCTGCCGGCCAGCTACTTCCTGTCCGTCCGGGGCGAGTTGGCTGCGGCGCGGCGCGACGGCAGGTGGCACCCGACGACGGTGGTGGTCGGCGGCGAACGGCTGCCCGTCGACGCGCTGGCCGACTGGGCGCACCCCGGCACCAGGCTGCTCAACGCCTACGGCGTCACCGAGGCCACCGTCACCTCGGTGACCCACACCGTCACCGCCGACGACCTGGCCCGCGGCGGGGACACCCCGCTGGGCACGGAGATCGACGGCACCCGGGTCCTCGTGCTCGACACCGGCCTCGACCCCCTGCCGGACGGCGCCGTCGGTGAACTGGCCATCGCCGGAGGCACCCTGGCGACCGGCTACCTCGACGACGAGCGGACCACCGCGGAGCGCTTCGTCACCCTGCCAGCCCTGGGCGGGCAGCGGGTCTACCGCACCGGGGACCGCGGCTACCGCGACCCGGCCGGGCGGATCCACTTCCTGGGCCGCCGGGACAACCAGGTGAAGCTGCGGGGGCACCGGATCGAACCGGAGGAGATCGAGGCGGCGGCCTCCGCCGAACTGGGCGGCCGCTCCTGCGCCGTCGTCCTGCACGACGACCCGGTGGCCGGCCCCGTCCTGACCGGCTTCGTGGCCACGGACGGCCCGCTCGACGAACGCGCCCTGCACCGGGCCCTGGCCGGCCGGCTGCCGGCGCCGTTCCTGCCCGCCCGGTGGATCGCCCGGGCCGCCCTGCCCACCCTGCCCGGCGGGAAGCCGGACCGGGCCCGGCTGGCCGCGCTCGCGGCCGCGGCCGCGCCGGCCGAGCCCGCCGCCCAGGCCACCGGCACCGGGGACGGCACGCAGGACGGCACCGGCTTCGCCGGCCCGGGCGAGTCCCTGCTCGCCGAAGGGTGGCGCGCGGTCCTCGGCCACGACCGGTTCACCGCCGACTCGCACTTCTTCCAGGTCGGCGGGCACTCCCTGCTCGCCGCCCAGCTCGTCGCCTGGCTGGAACCCAGGCTGGGCCACCGGCCGCCGCTGCGCACGGTCTTCCGCAACCCGGTCCTCGCGGACCAGGCCCGGGCCCTGGAGGTGGCCGCGTGATGCCGCAGCCCTCCTCCGTGCTGGAACGCAGGCACCGCGAGATCACCGCCAGCTTCGAGTCCTTCGTGCAGCGCGAACTGGTGCCGCTGGCCGCCGAGGTCCCCGAACCGGTGGACGGTCCGCCCCGGGAGCTGCGCGACTACGTGCGCAGGCGGTCCGCCACCCTGGGCTTCTACGGCGCCGAGTACCCCGAGTCCATGGGCGGCGCCGGGATGCCGGTCACCGCCCTGGTGCAGCTCCACCACGCCGCCGGGGCGAGCGGCTGCCCGCTCGCCCCGTACGCCCTGGCCGGGCCGGACGGCCCCAGCTGGCTGCTGACGCACGGCACCGCCCGGCAGATCGAGGAGTACCTCGTCCCGATGGTGCGCGGGGAGAAGCTGCGCTGCCTCGCGATGACCGAACCCGGCTCCGGCTCCGACTCCTTCGCGATGTCGACCAAGGCCCGGTGGGACGGCGACGGCTGGGTGCTGAACGGGCGCAAGACCTTCGTCAGCAACGCCGGGCACGCCGACTACGCCATCGTCGTCGCCGACGTGACGGACGGCCCCACCGGGCACGGCGGCGCCACCGCGTTCGTCATGCCGCTCGACCACCCGGGGCTGCGGCGCGGCCAGCAGTACGCCGGCATGGCCGGGGAGCCGCTGTTCGAGCTGGTCCTCGACGAGGCACGGCTGCCGATGGCCGCGGTGGTCGGCGAGTCGGAGGGCATCGGCTCGGCGGTGGAGTACGCCATGGACAGCCTCGCCTACGGGCGGCTGCTGGTCGCCGCCCAGTGCAACGGCATCGCCGAGTTCGCGCTGCGCGAGGCCGTCGGATTCGCCCGGGAACGGCGGGCGTTCGGCCAGGTCATCGGCGGCTACCAGCACGTGCAGGAGCACCTCGTCACCGGCCGGGCCGGCGTGGAGACCGCCAAGCTGCTCACCCTGGCCTGCGCCGAACTGGTCGACGAGGGACTGGAGAGCGGGGAGAACGCCGCCCTCGCCAAGCTGGTCGCCACCGAGGTCGCCGTGGACGTCGTCGACCGGGCCCTGCAGGTGCACGGAGCCACCGGCTACGTGCGCGGCCACCCCCTGGAGTACCTGTACCGCCACATCCGCATGATGACGATCATCGAAGGGACCTCCGAGGTCCAGAAGGTGATCATCGCTCGCTCCATGGGGCTGGGATGACCGCCCCCGAGACCGGAGGAACCGTGAACCACCGCACACCGGCGACGCCCCGGCGGGCGACCGCCGACCTCAGCATCGTCACCAGCGACCCGGCCGCCGCCGGGCCGGCGCTCCCCGACGCCGCCGACCCCGTGCTCGCCGCCTTCGACTCCTGGGCGCGGCTGGCCCCGGACACCGTGGCCGTGGACGAGCACGGCACCCGGTGGTCCTACGCGCAGATCGACGCCGCGGCCACCGAGCTGGCCGACGCCCTGCGGGAGCGGGTGCGCCCCGGCGACGTGGTGGGCATGTGCCTGGAACGCTCCGCGCTGCTGGTGGCCGCCACGGTCGCGCTCGCCCGGCTGGAAGCGGTCCAGGTCCTGCTCGGCCCCCGGCCCGCCCCGGGGCGGCTGACCGCGCTCGCCGGGAGCCTGCGCCTCGGCTGCCTGCTGGGCGACCCGGGGGACGGGCTGCCGACGGACCACCGCGCGGTCGAGGTGTCCGGGCCCGGCCGGGACGGCGCCGCGCGACGGCTGGACGTACGGGTGCCCGTGCCCGGGCCGGGCCCGGAGCCCGCCACCGGCCCCACGGACCTCCCGTGCGGCGCCGGCCCGGCGGACCTCCCTCCGGGCGCCCGGTACGCCGTGCTGACCTCCGGATCGACCGGGGCCCCGAAGGTCGTGCTGGTCGGCGCCCGGTCCCTCGCCCGGGCCGTCGGCTGGTACCGCGGCCGGTCCGGGCTGCGGCCCGGCGAGCGGCAGGGCCTCTTCATGAGCACCGCCTTCGACGCGCACTTCCTGGAACTGTGGGGCGGGCTGGCCTCGGGCGCCACCCTGGTGGTGGCCCCCGAGGAGGCGCGCAGCGACCCGGCCGCGCTCACCGACTGGTGGCAGCGGTCCGGGCTCACCGCCGCGCTGCTGCCCACCCCGCTCGCGGAGACCGTGCTCGACCGTCCCTGGCCGCCGGGACTGCCGCTGCGCTACCTGTGCATCGGCGGCGACCGGCTCCGGCGCTGGCCGGGGCCCGACGTGACCGCCAGGGCCGACAACGTCTACGGCCCGTCCGAGACCACCATCGCGGCGACCTTCCACCCGCTCGACGGGGAGCCGGCGGACGACCGGTCCGGCCCGCCGCCGATCGGCCGCCCGCTGGGCGGGGCCCGCGCCTTCGTCACCGACGCGGACGGGTCGGTCCTCGGCCGCGGCACACCGGGCGAGCTGTGGATCGCGGGACCGACCCTCGCCCTGGGGTACCTCGACCGGGAGCTCACCGCCCGGCGCTTCCCGGCCGCACCGCAGGAGGCCGGCGGCGGCCGGGCGTACCGGACCGGCGACCGGGCGGTGATGCGCGCGGACGGCGTCCTGGAGTTCCTCGGCCGGGTGGACGACCAGCTCAAGATCAGCGGTGTCCGGATCGAGCCGGCCGAGGTCGAGGGCGCCCTGGAGCGCGACGCGCGGGTGAGCCGGGCCGCCGTCGCCTCGCCCGGCGGCGGCCGGCTGCTGGCCTTCGTCCTGCCCGCGCCCGGCGCCCGTCCGGACGAGGCGGAACTGCTGGCGCTGGCCGCCGAGTGGCTGCCCGCGCAGGCCGTGCCCTCCCGGGTCCGGCTGCTGGACGAACTCCCGTACGACGCCAACGGGAAGGTCGACCGGGCGGCGCTGCTGGCCGAGGACGAACGGCGCTCCGCGGTCGAGGCGGAGGCCGCCGAGGCGGCGGAGGAACTCCCGGACGACCGGGCGTCGGCCACCCGGCGGCGGGTGCTGGAGCACTGCCGCGCCCTGCTGGGCAATCCGGCGCTGATGCCGCACGACAACTTCATCCGGGCCGGCGGAACCTCGATCGACATCGCCCGGCTGCTCGCGGCCCTGGAGCAGGACACCGGTGTCCGGCTCCGGGCGGCGCGGGTCATGCGCCAGCCGGACCTGGCCGCGGTCGCCGCGATGCTCGACGCCGCCGTGTCCGACGCCGTGTCCGGCGCCGCGACCGCCGACCGGTCGTGACCGCGAGCACCCGTCAGGAAGGGGAAGACCGTGAGTGAGACCGGGCAGGACGTCTGGTACAGCTGGAACGACGCGAGCACGGAACACGCGGCGGAGCACGACGGGCACGAGGAGCACGGCGGTGCCGGCGGTACGGGCCTCGTCTTCGACGAGACCCTCCGGGACGGCCTCCAGGCGCCGCACGTCCGCAACCCGACACCGGAGCAGAAGCTCGGCTTCCTGGAGCACATGGTCCGCTCCGGCATCCGGTGCGCGGACCTCGGGTTCCCCGGCTCGGACCCGGCGGCGGCCGAGGAGTGCACGGCCCTGGCCCGGCACATCGCCACCGCCGGACTCGACCTGGTCCCCGGCTTCGCGGGGCGCACCCACCCGGCGGACATCGGCGCGATCTGCGAGATGGGCCAGCGGGCCGGGATCGGCGTCGAGGCGTACGCCTTCATCGGCGTCAGCCCCATCCGGCAGTACGTGGAGGACTGGGACCCCGGGCTGATCGAGCGCGCGATCCGCACGGCGGCCGCCGAGTGCGCCCGCGGCGGGGCGGAGTTCGTCCTCGTCCTGGAGGACACCGTCCGCTGCACCCCGCAGGTGCTCGCCGGCGTGTACGACGTCGCGGTTGAGACCGGCGTGCGGCGGCTGACCCTGTGCGACACGGTGGGGGCCGCCGTCCCCAGGGGCACGGCGGCCCTGATCCGCTGGACCCGGCGGTACTTCGCCGAGCGCGGCCACACCGTGGACCTCGAATGGCACGGGCACAACGACCGGGGCCTGGCCCTGGTGAACTCGCTCGTCGCGCTGTCCCTCGGCTGCGCCCGGGTGCACGGCACCGTCCTCGGCGTCGGCGAACGGGCCGGCAACGCGTCGCTCGACCAGATCATCGTCAACCACCGCCTGAACGACGGGCACCCGTACGACCTGAGGGCGCTGCGCGGGTACGTCGAGCACGCGGCCCCGCTGCTCGGCGTCGAGATCCCGCGGAACTACCCGGGCATGGGCCGCGACGTCTTCAAGACCAGCGCCGGGGTGCACGCCTCCGCCATCCTCAAGGCCCACCGCAAGGGCGACGAGGCGCTGAAGGACGGCGTCTACGCGGGCGTCCCCGCCCGGCTGCTGGGCCGGGAGCAGGAGGTGCTGGTGGACGCGGCCTCCGGCGCGAGCAGCGTCAAGTACTGGCTGACCACGCACGGTTACCCGGCGGAGGACTCCGACGTGGTCAAGAGGGTGCTGGAGCTGGCCAAGACGCGCCGCACCCCGCTCACCGACGAAGAGATAGGACGGGTCATTGCGACGGGCCACTGACGGGACGCCGGACGCGTCCCCCCGCACGATCGCGTTGCACGGGAACGTGCTGGTCCTCACCGAGGACCCGGAACTGGTCGCCGGGCAGTTGGCCGGCGAGGGCGGACCGACGCCGCAGCGGCTGCTGCGCGAGCCGCTGCGGAACAACGTCTCGACGGACGAGATCATCCCCGGCTGGTGCTGCTTCTGGTACGACGAACGGCTCGGCGACTTCGCGTACCTGGGCCTGCGGGACCGGCGGTTCGGCGAGGGCGCGGTGAGGGCCTTCGCCCCGCAGGTCATCGTCAGCGGGGAGGCCAAGGGCTGCGGATCCTCCCGGGAGCACGCGGTGTACGCGGAGAAGTACGCCGGGACGGAGCTGGTCTTCGCCCGCTCCTTCGAACGGATCTACCAGCAGAACTGCCGCAACGTCGGCATCGTCACCTGCGAGGACTTCGACCTCCTCGCCGCCCTGCTGGCCGGGGAGGAACTGCCGCTGGCGGCCTTCACCGGCAGCGCCAACGACGTCGAACGCGCCGTCATCGACCTCGGCGGGCTGTTCGGCTTCCACCGCCGGACGGCGGACGGGCACGGCACCGGGCCGCTGCCCGCGTTCGCCGGGAGCCGGCCGCTGAACATCGTCGAGAAGATCCTCCAGAGCCGGCTCGCGCCCAGGAACCCGGCGCCGGCCGGCGGCACCGTCCGGGCCGGCGAGTCGTACTTCGTGCGGACGGACGTCAGGTTCTCCCACGAGTACGTGACGCCGATGGCCGCCGGCATGTTCACCCGGGAGTTCGGGGCGGACGCCCCGCTCGCCGACCCGGACTCCTGCTACTTCTTCCAGGACCACCTGTCGCTCGCCGACCAGGTGGTGGCCCGCCGGCCGGGCGGAGCGGACCTGGTCGGCCGGATCCACGACCTCGGTCGCCGGCAGCTGGAGTTCGCCACGGCCGCCGGCGGCCACTTCGTCGGCCCCGCCGCCACCGGCGGGGGCAGCCGGGCGATCTGCCACAACCACATCGTGGAGCACGTCGCCCGGCCCGGGGACGTGATCATCGGCACGGACAGCCACACCTGCACCGCGGGCGCGGTCGGAGCCCTCGCGTTCGGCGTCGGCGCAACCGACATCGCGAGCGCCTGGTACAGCCGGGAAACCCTCGTGAAGGTGCCGGAGGTCCTGCGGATCGAGCTCACCGGGCGGCTGCCGGAGGGCGTGTGCGCCAAGGACCTCATGCTCGGCCTGCTGGCGCACCCGATGATCGAGGGCAGCCGGACGCTGGGCAAGGTCCTGCTGTTCACCGGTCCGGGATGCTCCGGGCTGAACACCGACGAGCGCGCCACGCTGTGCAACATGGCCGTGGAGGCCGGCGCGATGACCGCGCTGTTCGAACCGGACGAGGTGACGCGCGAGTTCCTGGCCGGGCGTGCAGGGGCGCCGGTCATCGGCGGGGAGGTCCCCGGCGGGCCGGTCCTCGATGGCCCGCTCCTCGCCTCCGACGAGGGCGCCCACTACAGCGCGGTGGTGGCCGTCGAGCTGGCGGACGTCGAGCCGATGGTCGCGCTGCCCGGGGATCCGCGCAACGCCGTCCCGCTCGGCTCGGTGCGCGAGCCCGTCCCGGTGGACAAGGTGTACGGCGGCTCGTGCACCGGCGGCAAGGCGTACGACATGGACATGTACGCCCAGGTGTTCGCGCTGGCCCGGGACCGGGGCCTGACGGTGCCGCCGGGGGTGGAGGCGTACATCCAGGTCGGCAGCGAGTCGGTGATGAGGTACGCCGTCGACCGCGGGTACACCGACCTGTTCGCGGCCGTGGGGGTGCAGGTGCTGCCACCGTCCTGCGGCGCGTGCATCAACGCCGGCCCCGGCGTCTCCGAGCGGGCGGACCAGGTCACCGTCAGCGCCCAGAACCGCAACTTCCCCGGACGTTCCGGGCCGGGCCGGGTCTACCTCGCGTCGCCGTACGTGGTGGCCGCCACGGCGATCGCCGGACGCCTCAGCTCCGTCGAGGCCCTGTTCGGCGACTCCGTCGGGGCGCCGCTCGGCACGGAGCCGCGGTCATGAGGATCGCGGTGGTGCCCGGCGACGGGATCGGCAAGGAGGTCGTCCCGGCGACCCTGCCCGCCCTGACGGCGGTCAGCGAGGCGTTCGGCCTCGGCCTCAGCTACGACGTCCTGGACTGGGGCGCGGACCGCTGGCTGGCCACCGGCGTCGGCCTGCCGCCCGGGGCGCTCGACCGCCTCGCCCGGGACTACGGCGCCGTCTACCTGGGGGCGCTCGGCGACCCGCGCATCCCCGACATGGCCCACGGCCGGGAGATCCTGCTCGGACTGCGCCGGGGCCTCGACCTCTGCGTCAACCACCGGCCCGTCGTGCTGGAGCACGGGGTCGTCGACCTCTACCGCGAGAACACCCAGGGGCTCTACGCGGGCGTCGGCGGGTCGGTCGCCCGCTCCGGGGCCGTCACGGTGGCGATCGACGAGTGCGTCTACACCCGGGAGACCGTCGAGTCCTTCGTCCGCTACTGCCTGGCCCGGCTGCACGCCGCGGGACGCCGCCGGGCCACCCTGGTGCACAAGTCCAACGCGGTGCCGAACACCGGGCGCCTGTGGCAGGACGTCTTCCGCCGGGAACTCCGCGCCTTCCCCGGCCTGGCCGGCTCCGAGGAGTACGCGGACTCGTTCTGCTACCACCTGGTACGCGACCCGAGCCGGTACGAGGGGGTGCTCGCTCCCAACCTCTTCGGGGACGTCATCAGCGACATCGGCGCCGCCCTGGCCGGCGGGCTCGGCCTCGCGCCGAGCGCCAGCATCTGCCCGGACACCGGGTTCGCCCTGTTCGAACCCGTCCACGGCAGCGCCCCCGACATCGCCGGAACGGGGACGGCCAACCCCTACGGCGCGGCGATGTCCCTGGTCCTCCTGCTGGAGCACGCCGGCCACCGGGCCGCGGCCGAGGTGTTCCGCTCCTGCCTGGTGGAGGCCGCCGCCGGACCGGCGGCGACGCCCGACCTCGGCGGCAGCGGAACCACCCGGCAGTTCATGGCCGAGGTGACGGCGCTGCTCGAACGGCGCCTGCCGGCCGCACCGCCCGCGGCCGCCGGCCCGGGTACCGACTGAACCACTGAACGACCGTATGACGATCGGAGAGTCATGACACCCCCCTCAGCACGCATGCCGCCGCCCGCCCTGGTGGAGCCGCCCGTCCTGGCCGGCGGATCGGCCATCCACGAGGCCCTCGCCCTCACCGGCAGGCCCGACGTGATCTCCTTCGCCGGCGGACTCCCCGCCACGGAGCTGATCGACGCCGACAACCTCCGCGGCGCCTACGACCGGGTGCTGAGCGAGTCCCCGGGCCGGGCCCTGCAGTACTCCGGCTCGGACGGCGACCCCGACCTGCGCGCGGCGATCGCGGCCCGGCTCTCCCGGCAGGGCCTCCCGACCCGCCCGGACGACCTGCTGATCACCACCGGGGCGCAGCAGGCCCTGGCCCTGCTGGCCGCCACCCTGCTGCGCCCCGGGGACGTGGTGGCCGTGGAGGACCCCACCTACCTCGCGGCCCTGCAGTGCTTCGCCTACACGGGCGCGACGGTCGTGCCCGTCCCCTCGGACGACGGGGGGATCGTCGTCGAGGCGCTGGAGCGGGTGGTCGCCACCGCGCGGCCCAGGCTGCTCTACCTCGTCCCCACGTTCCGGAATCCGACGGGGCAGACCATGGCGGGGGACCGCCGGAGGGAGGTGGCGCGCCTCGCGGCGGAGCACGGGTTCCGGATCGTGGAGGACGACCCGTACGGCGAACTGCGCTTCCGCGGCGAGCCGGTGCCGTGGATCGCCTCGCAGCCGGAGGCGGCGGACCGGACCGCGCTGCTGGGCAGCCTGTCCAAGACGATCGCACCGGGCCTGCGGCTGGGCTGGCTCCGCGCACCGGGGACGCTGCGCCGCGCCTGCCTGTTGGCGAAGCAGGCGCTCGACCTGCACTCCTCGACCGTCGACCAGGCCGCCGCCGCGCGGTACCTGGCGGACCACGACCTGGACGCCCACCTGGTGTCGGTGCGCGCGGCGTACCGGGAGCGCTGTGCGACGCTGCTGGCCGCGCTCCCACGGGTGCTGCCCGCGGGCAGCACCTGGAGCCGGCCGGACGGCGGGATGTTCGTCTGGGCCCGGCTGCCGGCCGGTCACGACACCGGGGCGCTGCTGCGCGACGCCGTCGCCAAGGGGGTCGCCTACCTGCCGGGCGCGCCCTTCCACGCCGGCCCCGCGGACCCGGGGACGATGCGGCTGTCCTTCGCCGCCCACCGCCCGGAGGTGATCGAGGAGGGCGCCGGCCGGCTCGCCGACGTGCTCGCCGGCCCGGGCTGAGCCGCGTTCCCGTCCCCGTTCCCGTCCCCTGACCGCGCCCCGCCCGGGCGCCGGAGCCACCGAACCCCCGCTCCCCCGCCGCCCGAGCTGCGGCGGGGGGCCGGGGGTTCGGTGTGTGACGCGCACTGACGCAGGGCCGTCGTGCCGACTGACGCACCGGCACCCGGGCGGCAGGGAAACGTCACTGTTCGGACACAGGGGGGCTCCTAGTGTGCGGAACACGCGGTGCCGGAGGACGCATCCCGGCACCCGCCCGCCCACCATGTGACAGGGGACCGGAATGACTCACCGACCGACGGCCACCATGACCGGCGAGGCCACCGTGCGCGGCACGGCCCGCCGGCGCCGCGCGACCACCACGGCCGTCACCGCCACCACCCGCGGCGCGACCGCGACCCGGTCGGACCTCCTCGGCGTGATCATGAGAGAGCACCGGGAGGCCCTCCTGGCCTACGCGGAGCGGATGACCGGGGACCACGGGCTCGCCGAGGACATCGTCCAGGAGACCGCCGTGCGCGCCTGGCGGAACATCGACCGCCTCGTCGGCCTGGAGGGTTCGGTGCGCGGGTGGCTCTTCACCGTCACCCGGCACCTGGTGATCGACTCGGTCCGCCGGCCGCACGCCCGCCGGGAGGTGGTGGGCTGCTCGCACGAGGAGCCGTCCGTACGGCGGGAGTCCGGCGAAGCGGTGCGCGACGGCACCGATTCGGTGCACGACGTGCTGTTGGCCCGGCTGTTGCTGCGGCGGCTGTCGCCGGAGCACCGCGCCGTCCTGGTCCACATCTACCTGTGCGACCGCACCATCCAGGAGACCGCCGGCATCCTCGGGGTGCCGCTCGGGACGGTGAAGTCCCGTCAGCACCACGCGCTGCGCAAGTTACGGGCCGTGGCCGGGCCCAGGGCCGCCTGAACCGACGCCCGCCGGAGGGTCAGGGCGCCGCGAACCGGGCGCCCGACTCCAGCGCGGTGGTGAGGTGTTGGCGGAGGGCGGCCGCTCCGGGGCCGCCCTCCGCCTCCCGAAGGAGCGCCGTCAGGGCGGGCCGCTCGGCCGCGATCCACCGGGCGGCGCCCGTCGGGTCGTCGAACCGCTGGGGGCGGACCCCGGCCCGCGGGGGCGGCAGCGGCAGACCACTGCCGCCGTCCCGGTCGCGGTCGCCGTCACCGCCGTGGTCACCGTCACCGTCACCCTCGCCGTGCGGCACGAGCAGGGCGGCCGCGGCGGCCGCGCTGTGCAGGTAGTGCTCGGACAGCCGGGCCCGGGCCTCGGCCAGGGCGTCGTCCCCGTCCACGCAGTGGGCCAGTTCCGCCGCGCGACCGCGCAGCAGCCCGTGGCAGGCGTACCGGCCGGGAACCCGTTCCACCGCCATGCTGCGGTCCACGAGTTCGGCCAGGTGCACCCGGGCCGACCAGGGGTGGGTACCCGTCAGACTGGTGACGACGGGCAGCGAGAAGTCCGGCCCCGGGTACAGGCTGAGCAGCCGGAACAGGGCCGCCGCGCCGCTGCTCAGCGTGTCGTAGCTGCGGGAGAAGACGCTGCGGAGGTCGGTGCGGGCGTCGTGGCTGGAGAAGGCCACCAGGCTGTCCCGGTTGTCGCGGAGCTCCTGGGCGAGCGCGCCGAGCGGGAAGTCCGGGCGCGTCCGGGCGCGGGCGGCGACCACCGCCAGGGCCAGCGGGAGCCCGCCGCACAGCCCGACGATCTCCTCCGCCGCCGCCCGCGCGTCCGCGACCCGGTCCGCGCCCAACCGGTGTTCGAGCAGTTCCAGGCCCTCCGGCCCGGCCATCGGAGCCAGCGCCAGCAGCCGGGCGTCGTCGGTGACGGCCAGCCCCTCCAGTCGGCTTCGACTGGTGACGATCGTCAGGGATCCAGGGGCGCCGGACAGCAGCGGACGCACCTGCTCGCAGTCCCTGGCGTCGTCCAGGACGATCAGCAGCCGACGCCCGGCCAGCGTCCGCCGGTAGCGCGCGCCCAGCTCCGCCGTGCTCGCGGGCACCGGGTCCGGGCGGGCGCCGAGCGCGCCGAGCACCTCGGTCATCGCGGCGGCCGGGGTGAGCGGCGGCTGCGCGCTGTGGTGGCCCCGGAGGTCGACGTGGATCTGCCCGTCGGGGAAGCGCCCGGCGACCAGGTGCGCCCAGTGCAGGGCCAGCGTCGACTTTCCCACGCCGGCCATCCCGCAGACGGCCACGGTCGTGGGCGACGGGGCTTGCCGGCCCGACGGGGTGAGCGCCTCCAGGCAGTGGTCCAGGACCTGACGCCGGCCCGCGAAGGGCAGGTGCACCGGGGGCAGTTGGGCGGGCCGCACCACCGGACCGGCAGCCCGCTCCGGCCCGTCCGCCGGCCGTACGGCCTGTCGGCGCAGCACCTGCTGCCGGGCGGAACGCAGACCGGGCCCCGGCTCGACCCCCAGTTCGTCGGCCAGGGTGCGCCGGATGCTCTCGAACTGCTGGAGCGCCTCGACCTGACGGCCGGTCGCGGCCAGCGCGGCGACGATCCGGGAGTGCAGCGCCTCGTCGAAGGGGTGGCAGTCGACGGCCCGGCGCAGCGCCGTCAGGACCTCGTCGGTCAGTGCGGGCGCCGAGGCGAGGACCACGTCGGCGGCCTCCTTGGCGGTCGCGACGTACTCGTGCCCCGCCGCGGTGAACAGCGGGTGCTGGGCCACGGACGTGCCGGCCGCGATGGTCGGCCCGTGCCACAGGCCCAGTGCCGCCACGAAGTCCTGCGCGCCCCGCTCGGCGGCGCCGGCCCGGACGGCCTGCTGCGCCTGCGCGCGCAGGGCGCGGAAGCGGAGCAGGTCCGAGGCGGAGGTGTCCACCAGCAGCCGGTACCCGTCCGCGGCCCGCACCAGGTGCTCCGCCTCGGTGCGGCTGCGCAGGCCCGGCTCCAGGGTCCTTCGCAGCGCGCCGATGTGACGGTGCACCACGTTGACCGCGCTGGCCGGCGGGTCGTCGTCCCAGAGGATGTCCACCGCCTCGCTCAGGGTGATCGGCCCGGGCGCCCGGAGCAGCAGCAGCGCGAGCAGTGCCAACCGCTTGGGAGGCCCCAGTTCCAGTTCCGTGGTGCCGCGGGTGGCCCGCACGGCGCCGAGGATCGAGTAGCGAACCGGTGCGTCCATCTCGGGTTGACCTCGCAGTCCTTCCGCGTCCCGCCGGGGTGAGCAGCGGCCCCCTCCATAACCATTCTGGGGGGTTATTCATTTGTGACCGTCTCACCCCCCGGCGCCCGCTGTCAAGCCGCCCTCCGCCGTCGGCGTCCGCCCCCCGGCCAACGGCGGAGCGCGCTCGGGGGAACCAGGGGACGGGCGTTTCGGCGAGGGGTCGCCCGCGCTCCACCTGGCGGCCTCGACCGCCGGTTCGGGTGCGCGGACCGCGCGCACGGGTACCGCCCTCGCTCCGTCCGACCGCCCGACCGACCGCCCGCCCGTCCGCCCGTCCGCCCGTCCGCCCGCCGGTGTCGCGACGGCCGGCCGGCTCGCCGACGGCGGTGCGGTGGTTGTACGGCCGGCCGGTGCGGCCTGCCCGCCGGATCAGGCGTCGATCGGGGTCAGCCCGGGGTAGACGTCCTGCCAGCGGTAGCGGCGGCAGCGGAGGTGCCAGAAGGCGAAGGCCTTCATGTACCGGTCGAGGTGCGGGCGTTGCTCGTCGGTGGCGAGGTCCAGGATCCGGCGGTAGGCGGTCAGGCCGCTGTCGAGGCTCCTGCGGTAGGCGGCGAGGTACGGGATGCCCTCGCTCACCGCGCGGCGGTGGATCCGGCTGACGGCGAAGTCCTCGCCGTGCACCGCCTCCTTGTAGAAGGACAGGACGTCGTTGACGTCGTTCAGGAACGCGACGCAGGAGCTCAGCGCGGCCGACCAGAAGGCCCGGTTGTCGGCGGAGCCCAGGCAGGGATCGGTGAACTGGAGCGAGCTGAACCAGAACTGGGAGAAGCCGTTGAAGACGCGGACGAAGTCGCTGTCGACCTCGTCCGAGGCCTCCGGCGTGAACTCCGCCTCCATCAGGACGCCGCTGATCGCGTTGTAGAAGAAGGTCTTGAACACGGCGAGGAACACCGGATCGCAGAACCGCGCGATCTCGTCGAACATGTACTCGATGTACCGGGTGTTCGGCGAGGACGCCGATCGCCCGGGCAGCATGCCGGCCCGCAGGACGGATCCGGCCTCCGCCCGGTCGTGGCAGCACACGTCGTCGGTGTTGGTGGTGAACACCCAGACGCGGTCGAGCGCGAGGGCCGTCGCGTCGTCGGCGACCGGCACCATCAGGGCGCGCATCAGCGTGATGTGGGCGGTGGTGGCGGGGGGAACCGTGACACCGGACGCCGCGAACTCGGCGGTGAGCGCGGCGGTGTCGGCGCGGACCTGCCCGAGGTCGACGGGCGGGGCGAAGGATCCGACGAAGGCGATCATCTCGTCGACCAGGCCCGAGTCCAGAACGCCGGCGACCATGCCGCGGTGCCGGGGATCGGGGACGGCGTCGAGGCCGCTCCGCGCGGTGTAGTGGAGGGTGTCCACGCCGGGCGGCCGGGGGTGCCTGATCGTACGGCGGCCCGTCGTACGGCGGTCTGTCCAGTCCACACCGTGTCCTTCCGTACGCCGCTTCCGGGGTACGCACCTGCGCGGCCGCGCCCATCCTCACCCGGCCGGCCCCCCACCGGCCGCGAACCCGGCGCCGTCAACCCGACCGGGCGTACAGCGCACCGACAGGTTGACGGAACGCCGCCGCGGACGCGCCGGCCGGGACGCCACCCGCAGAGGCCCGGACCGTCGAACCCTCGTTGTTGCGAGGTGCCGCGACCGCCGGAAGGGCCCGAGCATGGCGGTGGCGGTGCCCGCCCCGGGTGCCGCCGACCGGAAGAGGGGGAGACATGGGCAACCGCGTTCGCGACCGGTGGCGGCCGGGGGTACTGGCCGTCGTCCTGGGAATCGTGCTCACGGCGTTCGCCGCCGGAACGGGAGCCGGAACGGCCGCCGCCCAGCCGGCGCCGCCGCTGTTCCAGATGCCGTTCCCGTGCGGGACGACCTGGGAGCTGGACACCTACGGCGAGGAGCACAGCCCGGCGCTGGACATCGTGGTGGAGCACAACACCGGGTCCGACGCCCTGCCGGTGCTGGCCTCCGCGGCGGGCACGGTGGCCGCCACCTACTGGGACGACGGCTCGGGCAACACCGTCCAGATCAGCCACGGCAACGGCTGGTTCACCGCGTACTACCACCTGATGGACGACCCGGCCGCCTTCGTGAAGAAGGGCGACCCGGTGCTGCCGTCGACCCGGATCGGCCGGATCGGCAGCACCGGCGGCACCGACTGGGCGCACCTGCACTACGAGCAGCGCTACGCGGCGACGGGCGACTTCACCTACGAGAAGGACCGGGTGCCGGTGCGCTTCGACGGCGTGGAGTACAGCGGCCTGAACCGGCACTGGCCGAGCGTCACCAGCCGCAACTGCACCGGCGGCCCGGCCCCGGCCTGGCAGGACTGTCCGACCGGCCAGGTCTGCTTCTACTCCGGCCCCGACGGCACCGGCACGGTCTGCCGCTCGGCCGTCGACGATCCCGCCAGCACCTGCGGGCTGCGCCGGTCGTACTTCAACAACGGGACGGAGCAGCCGGGCTACGACCACGTCCAGGTGTCGTTCCGCGAGGGCGGCGGCCAGTGCCTGCACTTCGGCTGGGCGGAGGGCCGGGGCAACTTCCCGGACGGCGGCCGGACGGTCGACGCCTTCCGCTGGCGCGGCGAGTGCTGATCCGCCCCTCCGGCGCCGTCCGTACGCCTCCGTACCGGTGGTGACCGGACGTTACGAGAACGTTTAGTTCCGCTCGCTACCCTTTCCCCGGACCGCAGACGGGGGAAGGGAAGCGGCATGTACAGCATCATCGTGGTGCCCGGGCCCGGCATGGCTCCGGGCGACCGGTTCCACCTGGCACCGGGGCAGACCCTCCGATTCGGCCGGGCCGCCGCGGCGGACGCAGCACCCGGCCTGGGCATCCCGCACAGCGGCGTCTCGCGCACCGCCGGCGAGATCGGCGCCACCGGCACGTACTGGACGCTCAGCAACCTCAGCCGCACCTCCACCTACGTCGTGGAGAACCCGGAGGGCGCGGGCGAGCACATCAAGGTCGCACCGGGCCGGCTGGCCGCGCCCGTCCCGTTCGAGTTCGCCCGGGTGGTCCTGCCCGCCGGGTCCGAGCTGCTCAGCCTCGACGTCTGGGCGCCGCGCCACGACTACGCCGACCGGGACGCGCCGACCGGGTGGGACACCTCCGGCGGCCCCGGCGGCGAACCCACCCTGCTGGCGTTCCCGCTCGACCACTCCAAGCGGTACTTCCTGGTACTCGCCGCGCTCTGCGAGTCCCGGCTGCGCGGCGATCCGCACGCCCCGGCGCCCACCGTCGACCAGGTCGTCGAACGGCTCCGGCCGCTCTGGCCGTCCGCCAACCGCGCCGCCGTCCAGTGGAACATCGACTACCTGGCCGTCAAGCTGCGTCTCAAGCCGGCCCCGGACACCGCGGCCTCCGGTCCGCGCCTGGTCGGCAAGAAGGACGCGCTGGCCTCCCTCGCCCTGCGTTTCGACCTGGTCCGCGAGGACGACCTCGCCCTCCTCGCCCCCGGGACCGCGTGGTGAGCCTGCCGCCCGGGCCCTGCGGGGCGCTGAGCGTCCCCGACGGCTACCGGATCGGCGCGTGGCGGGTCGGCCGCCTGCTCGGCAACGGCGCCTTCGGCAGCGTGTACGCGGCCCGCCGGGCCCTCCCGCGAGCCGGCCTGCCGTCCCGCGCCGCGCTCAAGTTCCTGCCCACCGGCACCCGCACCCCGCGCCAGCTCCGCCACCTGCGCGAACTGGCCGACCGCGAGACCGAACTGCTCAGCCGGGTCCGGGCACCACGGCTGATCCGGCTCTACGAGATCCTCGCCGTCGACGAGCCCGACCGGCCCGAACTCGACGGCGCCACCGTCCTCGTGCTGGAGGAGGCGGACCGCTCGCTGGACACCCTGCTCGCCGAGGACCGCACCCCCCGGACCGGCCCCGCCCTGCTCGCGGAGATCTGCGAGGGACTCGCCCAGTTGCACCGCGCGGGCTGGGTGCACGGCGACCTGAAGCCCGGCAACGTCCTGCTGATGCCGGACGGCACCGCGCGGCTCGCCGACTTCAACCTGGCCGCCGAACTCGACGGCACCCACGCCTACGCCCCGCCGTTCGCCACCCCCGACTACACCCCGCCGGACCTGCTCTGGGCGGAGGTCGGCGAACGCGGCCGGCAGATCCGCCCGACCGCCGACGTCTGGGCCTTCGGCGTCCTCGCCCACCTCGTCCTCACCGGCGCCCTGCCCCTGCCCGGCGCGACCCCCGCGGCCCGCCGGGACGCCGCACTGCGCTACGCCCGGGGGGAGGAGGAACTGCGGATCTCGCCCCGGCTGCCGCCGGTGTGGCACGACATCGTCCACGACTGCCTGGCGCGCCGTCCCGAGGACCGGGCCCGCCACAGCACCGCCTCGCTGCTGTGCCGGGTGCGGAGCGCGGGCGCCGGCCGGCGCCCGCGCCGCCCGCTGCTGCACCGGTACCGCCGCCCGCTGGTCGCCGTCGCCGCGGCGGGCCTGGCGGCCGGCCTTCTCGGCCACGCCGCCGGCCGCGACCCGATCGGCTACGCACGCTGCGGGCACGGCTCCGTCTGCTTCTTCTCCGAACCCGACGGCCGCGGCGAGATGTGCGCCTGGGTGGACGGCTACCGGGACTGGACGCAGGGCGGCCGCACCTGCGCCTGGGCCGCCGACCGGCCGCCCCGGTCCGTCTACAACAACGGCCAGGGCACCGAGGAGGGCGCCAGCCTGGTCGACGTCCGCTACTACGCCGACCCCGACCGGCAGGTCCTCCTGGACTGCGTCGAGCGCGGCGAGCGGCGCGACCTCCCCGCCGGCGAACGACCCCGCTCGCACACCTGGGTCCCGGCCTGCTGACCCCCGGCGCCCGGGACACTGATCCGGGCCCAGACCGTCCGCTGGGACGGCGAGGTCCATCGGAGTTACGAGCTGTGGCGATGGAGAACAATTCGTAGACCATCCACTACGTTCCGCTGTGCATCCAGCCGCCTCCCGGAACGGAGTTCAGCATGCGTCTTCGCTCGATGGCCGCCGCCTCCCTCGCCTGTGCCCTGCCGATCACCGGCCTCGCGGCCGCCGGGGACGCCGTGGCCCAGCCCGGAGCCGTCCGGGCCGCCCGTGCCGTCCTGCCCGACGACTGCCCGAACCGGCCGGTCCCGCCGGTCGTCGACCCGGAGCAGTACTACTGCGGCGACCCCCGGCTCGGCCCCGCCGCCCTGCCCAACACCGAGCCGATCGCCGTCCTGCTGAGGGGGTACCAGCGGTTCGGCGGTCTCAGCGCCACCAACTTCGTGAAGCTCTACGCCGAATCCGACACGGGGGACTGGCAGTTCGCGCCCGATCGCGGCTTCCAGCGGCTCAACGGCCAGGTCAACCGGACCAAGTGGACCGTGCCGGTCGGCACCAAGCTGGACCGCTTCGGCGAGCTCAAGGGCGGCTACCTCGCCGACCCCGGCACACCGTACACCCAGCGCTCGCTGACGCCGGACGGGCTCAACCCCGACCCGAAGGACGGCAAGGCCTACCACTGCCTGAACGCCCTGAAGCCCTTCGACGTGTGGCGCGGCCACACGGCGGCCTTCTACGGCATGCCCGGCGGCGGCGTGCAGGAGTGGCTCGACAAGGCGCTCAAGCCCGCGGCACTCGGCACCAAGGACTACAAGATCGACGTCCTCGTCGCCGAGGGCTACCTCCAGGTCGTCGACGACGACCAGTGCGTGGTGACACCCACCGGCGCCTGACGGACCGGCAGGCCCCCGGGCTGCGATCGGCCAGGTCGAAGGTCGTGATCGTCCGGAACGCGTGGAGCGGTCCGCGGTACGGGCCCCGGTGGTAGCCGAAGACCGTCCTGCTGCCGATCAGCCGTCAGCGGCGGCCGTGCCGGTCGCCGCCGACGGTGTCGGGCAGCGGCTCGTCGCGCTGCTCACGCAGGGGCCTGGAGCGGTCAGAGGTCCCTGGTGTCGGTCGGTGCCGCCTCACCGAGCGTGGTGAGGGTCAGCACCTTGCCGGAGATGCCCCAGCCGCCGTCGGCGACCTCCTCGACCAGCACCATGGTGTTGTTCCGGGCGCGCTCGCCGTAGATCTCGACGTACAGCTCGGTGACGCGGGTGACGATCTCCTCCTTCTGCTCCGGGGTGAGGGTCTTCTCGGGGACCTTGAAGTTCGCGAAAGGCATGGCCGGTTGTTCCTGTTCTCAAGGGGACGTCACGGACGGGGGGTGGGCACCGCCGACTCCAGTGGTGGCCGCGGTCAGGGCCGCGGTCGCGCCGCCGCCCTGCCGCGACCTCCACGATCGGCCGGTCCCCCGCCCCCAGCCAGGGTTGCGTCTACCCAGGGGGTGCCATCCCCTGGCTGCGGCCCGGCGCGCACGCGACCATCAAGGGGTGAACCTTCCAGAACTCGGCGCCTTCCTCCGGACGCGCCGTGACCGCATCCGCCCCGTAGAGGTCGGTCTCCCCCAAGGCCCGCGCCGGCGCGTTCCCGGGCTGCGCCGAGAGGAAGTCGCCCAGCTGGCAGGGCTGTCTGCCGACTACTACACCGAGCTGGAACGCGGTGGTGGGAAGCACCGCGTACAGCCCTCGACCCAGACCCTGGCCGCCCTGGCCCGGGCTCTGCGTCTGAACGGCGACGAGCGCGACCACCTGTTCCGCCTGGCCGAACGGCCGATCCCGCCGTCGGCCCACGGGCCGACGGCGCACGTGCAGCCCGCGTTCCTCGGACTCCTGGACAGGCTGTCCGACACCCCGGCGCGCGTCATCACCGACCTGCACGAAACCCTGGTGGAGAACGACCTGGCGCTGGCCCTGCTCGGCGCGTCCCCGGCACACCGCGGCCCGGAGGCGAGCTTCGTGTACCGCTGGTTCACCGATCCGCAGGCACGCGAGAGGTACCCGCTCGAGGACCACCCGCACCACTCCCGGGTGTTCGTGGCCGACCTCCACGCGGCGGCCGCCCGACGCGGCAGGGACGCGGAGGTCACGAGGATGGTCGCCGTACTGTGCCGCCGAAGCCCGGAGTTCGCGGCCCTCTGGAACACCCATGACGTCGCGGTGCGCCGCATGGACCACAAGAGGATCGTCCACCCCGCGCTCGGCGTCATCGAACTCGACTGCTACAACCTCCTCAGCGAGGACGGACGCCAACGCCTGCTGTGGTTCACCGCACCGCCCGGAAGCCGGGGGGCCGAACAGCTGGAACTGCTGTCCGTCATCGGAACCCAGGACCTGGGCGTCACCGGGGACCCGGCCCCGGAGAGGGTGCCCGCGGCCGAGTCCGGACCGCAGCGCTGACCCGCACCGGAGACGGAGGGCCGTGTCTCGTCCTGCGGGTTCGCCGACGTCCCCACCGCTGCACCGGTCATCCCCTGTCGGCGCACGCCTCCGCCTCCGCCTCCGCCAGGTACCGTGCCACCGGCCCCAGCGTCAGCAGCCCGCTCGCGCCGCCCGCGTGTTCGGTGCGGGCGGGGCGCAGGGCTGTGGCCGCGCGGGCGGCGACCGGGCGCTCGCCGAGGCGGGCGGCGGCGTGGGCCGTCAGGCACCAGAGCGCTTCCTGCATGTGGTCGGGGGGTGGTTCGGGCGCCGAGGCGAGGGCGGTCCGGGCCTCCTCGGCGCGGTCGCGGGCGAGCAGCACCAGCGGCTGGGTCCAGGAGCGGTAGGGGCCCCAGTCGAGAGCCGGGTCGGTGGGTGCGGGGCGGCCGTGCAGGAGGCGAAGGCCCAGGAGGGCGAGGGCGAACAGGCCCCGGTGCAGTCCCGGCATGCCCGCCGTCGCGGCGAGGGCGTCCTCGGCGGCGCGGTAGTGCGCCGCGGCGGTGGCGGCGGTCGGTCCGCCCGGTTCGGTGCTGCGGGCGGCCGTGGCCCGGGCCCGGAACCAGGCGGTGAGGACGGGGACGAGGGAGGCCTCGGTGCTGACGGCGAGCCGCTCGGCGGCCTCGGCGTGCGCGGTCGCGGCGTCGAGGTCGCCGAGGGCGGAGGCGGACTGCAGGCGGATGAGCCGGCCGAGCACGGCGAAGTTCGGCAGTTCGTGCCCGGTGGCCAGGTCGAGGATCTCGGCGCCGGTCACGTCCCGGGCCGCCGCGAGCCCGGGCCGGGTGAAGGACTGGAGGAACACGCCGTTGAGGGCGAACACCAGCAGGGCCGGGTCACCGAGTCCCCGGGCCAGTGCCTCCGCTTCGCGCGCCGCCCGCGCGGCGCGGGCGAGCGCGGTGCCGGACAGATCGGCGCTGCGGCTCTCGACCGCGACGGTGGCCAGCAGGCGGGCGCGCAGTTCGGCGGGGCCGCCGGGGCCGAGCGCGGTGAGCGTGCGCTCGGCCGCCTCCACGACGGCGCGGGACTGCTCGGGGTCGTCGGCCCGGCTCCAGAGGGCGGGCACGTCGTAGGCGCCGATGACGCGGGCGGTCAGGGCGACGTCTCCGGTGCGCTCCGCCGCCTGGACGGCGGCGAGGCGGTCGCGCCGCGAGTGGACGAGGGCGTCACCCCCAGCCAGGGCCAGGGTGCGGGCCAGCTCGACGGTGGTGCGCGGGCCGAAGCGGGCGGCGGTGGTCCACACCGTGCGCGGCGGCCGGAGCGTCGGGGCCCCGTGGAGGATGTCCGTCTCCAGGCGCCGCAGGTCGGGGTCGGGGTCGAGCCCGAGCTGGTCCACCAGCATCGTGCGGGCGCGGCGGAGGGTGGCCAGCGCGTCCGCCTGACGGCCCGCCCGGTGCAGTGCGCGGGCCAGCAGTCCCCAGGCCGGCTCGCGCCAGGGGTGTTCGGTGACGTGGGCGCCGAGTTCGGCGACCAGCTCGGCCCCTGAACCCGCGTCCAGCAGGAGGCGGGCGCGCACTTCCGTCGCCTCCAGCCGCAGCTCCTCCAAGCGGGTCCGCTCGCGACGGGCCCACGCGGAGCCGGTGACGTCGGCGTAGGCGGGGCCGCGCCAGGCCGCGAGGGCCGCTTCGAGGTCGGTCAGCGCGTCGGGCGCGTTCCTGGCGCGGGCCAGGGCGTCCTCGAACCGGTGGGCGTCCACCTGGTCGCGCGGCAGGCGCAGCGCGTAGCCCGGGCCTTCCGTGACGAGGACGCGCGGTGGGGTGCGGGGTGGCCGCTCGGGTTCGAGGGCGCGGCGCAGCGCGGCGACGAACGTGCGCAACGCCCCGACGGCGCGGTCCGGCGGCTCGGCCCACAGGTCGTCGACGAGGGTGTCGGTGGCGACCATCCGTCCCTCGGCGGCGACGAGCCGGGCGAGCACCTCGCGGTGGCGGGGCCCGCCCAGGTCGACCGGGGTGCCGTCGTCGTGGAAGGCCCGCACGGCTCCGAGTACGTCGATTCGCATGCCTTCCATCTTCCGCGTCACGGGACCGCGACGTCGACGCGTACTGATCGGCTGCTGATCGCCGTCGCCCATGCTCGTTCCGTCAGTCCTCGGACCGGGACTCTCGCCGGTCCGACCCCAGGAAGGAACCCTTCATGACGCTCGCCATTCCCGGCTTCGACCGTCTCCGCCTGCCCGGTGCGGACGGCGTGGAGCTCGCCGCCGCCGTCGGCGGCAGCGGCAGCCCGGTCGTGCTGCTGCACGGCTTCCCGCAGACCCACCTGATGTGGCGGCACGTCGCCGAGCGGCTCGCCGAGGAGCACACGGTGATCTGCCCGGACCTGCGCGGCTACGGCGCCAGCGACAAGCCGGCGGCCACCGGACCCGACGTGTACTCCAAGCGCACCATGGCCGCCGACGTCGTGGCCCTGGCGGCGGCGCTCGGCCACGAGCGCTTCGCCCTCGTCGGCCACGACCGCGGCGCCCTGGTCGCCTTCCGGGCGGGCCTGGACCACCCGGAGACCCTCACCCACCTGGGCATCCTCGACGTCGTGCCGACGCTCGACATGTGGAACGTGCTCCACGGCGTCCCGGCGGCGGTCGGCTACCACCTCTTCCTGATGGCGCAGCCGCCGGGGCTGCCGGAGACGATGATCGCCAACAGCTCGGACGCGTTCTTCGGCTCGTTCCTCGACGCCTGGGCGAACGACCCGGCCGCCGTGCCGCCGGAGGTGCGCGCCGAGTACCTGCGGGCGAGCGCCGCGGCGGTGCCGTCGATCGTCGCGGACTACCGGGCCTCGGCGGGCGTCGACGTCCTGCACGACCAGGCGGACCTGGACGCCGGGTCGCAGCTGGCGATGCCCGTGACCGTGGTCCAGCAGGACTGGGGCGCCCAACTGGGCTACGACGCCGCCGCGGTGTGGCGGGCGTGGGCACCGGACCTCGACCACCGGCTGACCCGGGCGGGGCACTTCATGGCCGAGGAGGCGCCTGACGAGATCACGGAGGCGATCCGCGACCTGCTGCTCCGCTGATCCCTCCACCCGGGCCGCGGGAGGGCGCGGGCAGCCGAGCGCCCCCGGCTCCCGACCGGCGCCGCGATCCGGCGATCCGGCGATCCGAGTGGGTGTGGACGGGGCGGGGCGGCCGGTGGGCGCCCCGCCCCGCCCGCGCGGTCAGGCCATCTCGACGTAGCGGTGGACCCGGTCGAAGCGCCGGGCCGCCGCGTCCTGGCGGCGGATCACCCAGTGGGCCGTGCCGGAGTCCAGTTCCGTGACGTCGTCGCCGCATTTCCAGGTGGCCAGGAGGCACCAGTCGTCGGCGCCGTCTCCGTGGGCCGTACCGCCGTGCTCGGAGGGGCCGGCCTCCCGGGGACCACGGGCGTCGTGGACGGGGTCGTTCTGGGGCGAGACCGGATGGCCGCCGATCTGCAGGTCCCAGGGAGGACGGTGGCCGCCGCCGTGCGCCCAGGCGTCGGCGAGCTCGTCGGCGAGTTCGAACTGCTCGTCCTCGGGGAAGTCGCCCCATCGGTCGAGGGCGAAGCTCTCCGGCATCGGCGCGCTCGGCTGGTGCCACACGGTGCGGAGTTCCCGCGGCCGGTACGGCCCGCGCCCGCCGCAACCGCCGTGTTCGACGGGGCTCGGGGCTGTCGGGGTACCGGAGGGGACGTACAGCACCGCGTCGGGCACCTGCCGCCCGACGCCGTGCACGTCGACGCCGGAGAAGAGGAGCAGCTGGCCGTCGGCGGGCAGCGGGAGGCCGGTCGCGCCGGGCGGGAGGGCGGCGAGGTCGACGGAGGCCACGAAGGGCTCGGACGGCCTCGGCACGCCGTGCGGCAGCAGGGGTTCGCCGCCGATCCGGGCCGCGACGGGGCCGTCACCGCCCTCCGCCAGGTACACCGCCGGACGGGCGCTGCGTATCCATTCCTCCACCTCCTCCGACGGCAGGCCGTGGGATGCCGCCTCGGCCCGGAAGCGGTTCGCTCTGTCCATGCTCGCGTCGGTCACCGGGCGGTCCTGACGGGCTTGAGGAGGGGCAGTGGCACGGATCGAACTCCCTTGCAGAAAAAGCGGTTTGACCCCGACGGCCGCGAGGGCCGCGACAGCCGCGAGGCGTGGGGCATGGGGCGTGGGGTGGGCGGGGCCGCCCGTCGATCATGCGGTGGCGCACCCGTCCGACGCGATCGGGCTTGCCATTCTGGCAAGCTCGCCGGACGAGCGGTGGAGCGGTGGAGCGGTACGGCCGGAAGGAGCGGGACGGGTGGCAGTCGACGACGTGGACGGCACGCTGGCCACGATGGGGCCCCGGTTGCGGGCCGCACGTGAGCACCACGGGCTGACGCTCACCGGGGTCAGCCGCGCGACCGGCATCTCGGCCAGCACGCTGTCCCGGATCGAGACCGGTCGGCGCAGACCGACCCTGGAGGTGCTGCTGCAACTGTCGAAGGAGTACGGCGTCTCCCTGGACGAGCTGGCCGGCACCGAGCCCGCTCCGGCGGCCGAGCCGCGCGCCAGGGCGCCGCTGAGCTTCGGCGACGACAAGGCGGTGCTGCCGCTGACCCGGTACGTCGGCGGCCTGCACGCCCACAAGCACGTCCTGCCCGCCGTCGAGGGCCCGCCCGCGCGGCCCCGTCAGCTCTCCCACGACGGCCACGAGTGGCTGTGCGTCCTGTACGGGCGGCTGTGGCTCGCGCTCGGCGACCAGGACCTCGTCCTGGTCGCCGGGGACGTCGCGGAGTTCGACACCCGCACCCCGCACGGAGTGGCGAACGCCGGCCCCGGCGGTCCGGTCGAGTACCTGGTCATGTTCGGACCGCAGGGCGAGCGGCTGCGGCAGCGCACCCCACCGGCCGCCGCTCGCCGGACCGGTGACCGGAAGGCTGCGGAGTGACGGCCCGGAGCGCGGTGCGAGGTGGCGGCCGGCGGCAGGCGACGGCCTCCCGGCCCGCCGCCGTGCGGCGCGCGACGGGCCGGGAGGGCGGCACCGGGCCGACGTCAGTCCTTGTGCCGGAAGGACGCCTTCTCCACGGCTTCGGTGTCGGCGCGGAAGCGGGACCACGTGCCGGGGTCGAGTTCGAGGGCGTCGAGCAGGTACGCGGTGACGGCGTCGGCGACGAGGGCGACCCGGTCGGTGTCCGGGTCCGTGGTCTCGCTCACGGCCTCCCCGGCGATGCCGCCCAGGGTGTGCTCTCCGCCGGGGACCACGAGGAGGCGCTTGGGAGCGGGGCTGAGGTCGAAGGCGTCGAGGAACCAGTCCGGTCCGCGCGTGGACATCCTCGACTGGTCCTTGTCACCCGCGATGACGAGCGCCGGCGTGGTCATGGTGGAGTAGTCCGGCCTCATGAAGGGCAGGTGCTCGACGGCGAACGGCGTGAGCGAGTCGCCCGTGCCGGTCGCCGCGATGAGCACGCCCGCCTTCGCGCCGCCGTGGGAGAAGTCCTCGCCCGCGACGCCCTGGGCGTCGAACACCCGGGCGCCCAGCAGGGCGCCGACGGTCTGGGCGCCCCAGGAGTGTCCGACGAGGGCGACCCTCGTCCGGTCGGCACGGTCGATCAGGTCGCCCGCCTCGGCCAGGACGGCGTCGAGGTGGTCCAGCACCCCGTGGAGGTCGGCGATGCGCACGCGCCAGACGGTGCCGAAGCGCGGATCGTCGAACCCTATGGCGTTGCGGCGCGAGTCCAGGTGGGTCGGCTGCACGACGACGAAGCCGGCGGCGGCCCATCGGTCGACCAGCGGCTCGTAGCCGTCCATCGACCACGCGTTGCCGTGGGAGAACACGATGACCGGGAGGTCGCGGCCCTCGGCCGGTGCCGTCACCTTGACCTGCAGGGGCACCGCCCGCTCCCCGACGGGGACGGTGACGGGCTTGATCGCGACGGTCTTCTTCGGGTTCTTCGGGGAGGGGGCAGGAGTGGACATGTGCGACTTCCTGTCGGCGAGGCACGTGCCGCATACTTGGCGGAACGACGTTCCGCTCACAGTAGCGGAACAATGTTCCGCGAACCAGGGGTGAAATGTGTCCGGACCGACCGGCTCCAGAGCGGCGGGCGCCCAGCGCACCCGCCAGTCCCTGCTCGCGGCCGCCGCGCAGGTGTTCGTCGAGCAGGGTGTCCAGGCGCCCATCCGTGACATCGCGGGCCGGGCCGGAGTGGGCCTGGGCACCGTGTACCGCCACTTCCCCTCCCGGGCGGAGCTGGTCGTCGCCGTGTACCGGCACCAGGTGGACGAGTGCGCCCGGCTCGCCACCGGCCTCGCGGGATCGCCGAGGCCGGGCGAGGCCCTGTCGCGATGGATGGACGCGTTCGTGGAGTTCCTGGTCACGAAGCACGGACTGGGGGCGGCACTCCAGTCCGAGGACCCCAGCCTGCAGAGCCTGCACTCCCTCATGCTCGACACGCTCGTCCCCGCCTGCGCCTCGCTCCTCGACGCCGCCAAGGCCCGGGGCGAACTGGACCCGGACGTCACCGCGTACACACTGATGCGAGCGGTCGGCAACCTGTGCATCCTGGGCCCGGGATACGACCGCGAGCACGCCCGGGCCATGGTCGCCCGACTCCTCGCCGGCTGCCGGACGACCACGCCCCCGGACGGTCCCGCGACGGCCTGACGACGGAGACCCCTCGCCCCGGACGGCCGACCGCCGACCGCTCGCCTCCACTCGCATTCCCGGGCAAGCCCGGTCGGGACAGGAGGCGGCCGCAAGGCCAGTCGTCACCGCAAAGCCTTCGGCCGCAAGTCTCCTGACCAGATGTCACATATCGCGGCCCTGTCCGGTCAGTCCGGTGGAACGTGGCGAGCGTGCCACGTTGACACATCACCGAGGGCACCGGAGGTCTGGACGTCGTGCTGACAAGAACCCGCTGGAGCGGGATCATGAACCCTTTGCTGGTGTTCGTGATCGCCGCTCTCACCGTCGCCGCCACCGGGGTCGGGGCGCAGCCCGCCGCCGCGGACACCGGGCCCGGCTTCTGGAGGTACCTGCACACCAAGATCATCGCCGACGCCTCGTCGGACATCTCCGGCGAGAGCGAGTACAAGGAGATCGTCAACCTCATCCGCCGGGCGGCGGGGCACCCGTTCGACGGTGACATCCAGGAGATCCAGGAGCACGCGGGCGGACTCATCGTCCTCGAACTGGAGGGCGACCTGAACGAGCACCGGGGCACGCTGCTCATCAACCCGCACTCGCTCTACATCGCGGGTTTCGCGACCGCCCACAATTACTATTACTACTTCAGGGATGCGGCCCCCACCGTCGTCCAGGAGATCCGGGCCCTGGCCGTGTCGCAGCACGGCCATGCCGTCGAGCTGCCCATGAACGGCTCGTGGAACGAATGGGAGCAGCGGATCGCCGAGTCGGGCGTCGGGCTGCAACGGAACTTCAACGCCGCGGACTTCGGCAGTGCCGGCTGGCAGCTCTGGCGGTTCCCGCCCGGGCCGGTGCAGAACCTCGACATCCCGTCGATCGCGGAGTCCATGCGCACCCTGTCCGCCGCCTACGAGCTGGGCGTGCGGTGGACCAGCTTCCGTGACGACGTCGCCCAGGCCATGGGCCGCACGACGTACCAGACGAGGGTCCCGGTCTACGACGAGAGGGCCTTCGAGGTCCGCCGGGCCTGGGCGCGGTGGGTCAACTGGGCCGAACGGTACGCGGTCTGGTGGCGCAACCACCGGGCCGCGCAGGCTTCCACCCCGCTCCCGGAGGGCATCGACATCGGCCCGATCAACGGGACGCTGAACACCCTGGGCGACCTCCACCGGGAGGTCCGGATGACGGTGTACCTCAAGGGCGCCCACTGAGGTGCCGGAGACGGAGCCCGGCCGGAGGCGAGTTCGCCTCCGGCCGGGCTCCGTCGCGCCGCGGGCACGCGGCGGCGGTCGGCCGCTACTCCCGCCCCTGGGTGTTCGTGAGGATGCGCAGCGCGGAAGCCACGTCGGAGACGGTGCGCAGCGTGCCGTTCACGGGCCCCAGGGTGACGGGGAACGGCAGGGCGTCGCCGCCCGCCGTGCGGTCGTTCGCCAGGAAGGGGATGTTGGGCAGGGTGTCGTTGCTGATCTTCTCCCAGTTGGCGCGAAGCTCCCTGGTGCGGTTGTCCATGACGACCGCCGAGGAGGTGTTGTTGGCGAGGGCGTCGCCCATCCGGTCGCGGAAGAGGGTGTAGTGGGAGGCCTGCGCGTAGGCCGGGCTGAGGGTGAGCAGGTACTGGGCGGTCTGCGGGAGGAAGCGGTCGATGTACTCCGGCTCGGGCGAGCCGCCCAGCGAGGAGGCCGCGTCGTGGAAGGACCGGGTGCCGATGCCGGTGGGGGCGGGCAGGCCGCCGCTGGTGGCCGCGCTGTACCAGGCGTCGAAGGATCCGGACAGGTGTGTCTGGTAGGTGCGCGCGCCGATGTTCCTGGCGTACCTCTTCATCTCCTCGACCATGGCGGGGTTGGCGTCGCTGAAGTAGAAGACGACCTCGTTGCGGGCGCGGAAGCCGGTGAGGTACCCGCTGTGGGGGTTGAGGAACAGGGTGACGAGCCGGGCGCCCTTGTGGTCGCGCAGGTCGATCCCGATGATGCCGTCGGTGTCCGCCTGGCTGAGCCGGATGTCGCCGCGGACCGTCGGGCCGGCCATCCAGTTGCGGATCTGGGTGACCACGGAGAAGTACTGGTCCCGGCCGGCGGATCCGCCGGGGTGGGCCGGGTCGTCGTCGAGTTCGTGGATGACCCAGGTCACCTTGTCGGGCGGGACGGCCGAGCCGGCCGGCGGGGCTCCGAGGGCGGTGAGGGCGAGGGCCGCGGTGAGGACCGCGGCGGCCGGGCGTACGGTCCGTCGGGTGGTGGGTTTCGTGTTCACACCCAACTGACAGACCAGAGCCTGTGATTGTGACGGCCGCCGTCGGCGCGGGCGGGGGTGCCCGGGGCCCCGGGCTGTCACACCGGGCGGCCCTGTCCGGTCATCTGTGTGGTCGCCGGCGGTGTCCGGCCTGCCGGGGCGAGCGTGCCGGGCGGGGTGGTGACCACCGGCCCCCGCAACGGCGCGCCGAACACCCCCGCCGACTACCGGCGGCCGCTCCGCATCATCCCGAACTTCGACGGCCTGCCGCCGAACTGACCACGTCCCGGCCCCTCCGCCCCGGCGGTCGGGCCCTTCCAGCAGGAGGCACCACCACCATGCGACGCCGGACCTTCCTGCGGCTCTCGGCCGCCCTGCCCCTCGCCGGCACCGTCACGGCGGCGGGCCGCGCGCAGGCGGCCCCGGCCGACGTGCTGCCCGGCCGGGCCGCGGTCGTGGAGAGCGTGCGCCGGGTCAACGACCACTGGATCAACGGCCACGGCGATCCCGGCGACAACCTCTGGGCCAGGGCCACCTACTTCGGCGGCACCATGGCCGCCTACCGGCTGACCGGCGAGCCGCGCTACCTCGCCTACGCCGAGTCCTGGGCGGAGAAGCACGACTACGGCCTCGCCGGCGGGGTGACCACCCGGCACGCCGACAACCACAACGCCGGCCAAGTGTACCTGGACATCCACGAGGTGCGCGGCGGGGAGGAGCGGATCGCGGCCATCGAGGCCTCCCTGCACCGGATGGTCCACACCGACCGGCCCGAGAAGGACGACGACTGGTGGTGGGTGGACGCCCTGCACATGGCGATGCCCCCGATGGCCCGGCTCGGCGCGCTGCGCGGCGACAGCGCGTACTGGACGAAGATGTACGCGCTGTACGACCACACCAAGCGGGTCCGGGGCGGCGGGCTGTACGACTACACCCACGAGCTCTGGTACCGCGACGACACCTGGTCCCCCGGCGGCGCCGGGCGGCTGTCGCCGGACGGCAGGCCGGTGTTCTGGTCCCGGGGCAACGGGTGGGCCTACGCCGCCCACGCCAAGGTGCTGGCCGTCCTGCCGTCCACCGACCGGCGGGCGCCCGAGTACCGGTGGAACATGCAGGGGATGAGCCGCGCCCTGCTGGCCCGGCAGCGCCCGGACGGCTTCTGGAACCCGTCCCTGGCCGACCCCGGGCACCTGCCCGGCCGGGAGTCGAGCGGCACCGCGCTGTTCTGCTTCGGCCTGGCCCACGCCATCCGCACCGGCGTGATCGACCGGGCCACCTACCTGCCCGTCCTCGCCAGGGGCTGGAACGCCCTCGTGCGGGACGCCGTGCACCCGGACGGGAGGCTGGGCTGGGTCCAGGGCACCGGGGACCGCCCGGAGTCGAGCCGGCCGATCACCTACGAGAGCACCGCCGACTTCGGGGTCGGCGCCTTCCTGCTGGCCGGCTCGCAGGTCGCCCGACTGGCCTCCTGAACGCGCCGGGTGGCGGGCCGCGCGGGCGGCCCGGCGGGCTACCGGGCGGCGGCCGGGGCCAGGAACTCCTCCAGGGAGCCGACGTCGCCGGTCCTGGCCGCCGCGAGGAAGACCTCCAGCAGCCGCCGGTGCTCCCCCGCGTCCGCCCTCTCCCGCCGGCCGGCCGTGAGGCGGCGGCGGGCCCGGCTGGCGATCTGGCGGACGTTGACGGCGCTGAGGCGCAGCATGCCGGCGATGTCGGTGTAGGTGTACTCGAAGGCCTCGCGCAGGAGGTACACCGCCCGCTCCGCGGGCGTCAGCGTCTCCAGGACCAGCAGCAGGGCGAGTTCGAGCTCCTCGGCCCGCTGCACGCCGGCCTCGGGGTCGGCCCCGGTGTCGACGGAGTCGGGCGGCCAGGCGCCGGTGTAGGTCTGGCGGCGCGAGCGGGCGGACTGGGCCACGTTGATGGCCAGCCGGGTGGTGGCGCGCGACAGGAAGGCCACCGGGCTGATCACGGCCGTGCGGTCGGTCTTCTGCCAGCGCAGCCACACGTCCTGGACCACGTCCTCCGCCTCGACCGCACTGCCCAGCATCCGGTACGCGATGCCGAAGAGGTGCGGCCGCAGGCCCTCGAAGACGGCCGCGGCCTCCTCCAGGGCGCCGTCCCCGGCGGCCGGCCGGGGGGCCGTCCACGTCCCCGACTGCTCTGCGGACTGTTCTTCGCACTCGGTCACCACGGCTCCGTTCGCCACCCGGCATCCGTCGATGCCCTGGTGGACACGCTGCCGTCCGGACCCGTCCCGGGGCGCCGGGGAAATCCCCGGTCCTCCCCCGGGTGTCCCCCCGGGGCCTTCGGCGCCCCGGCCGTCAGGGGCCGGCCAGCACCGTACGGAGCTTGTTGCGCGAGGTGACGTCGAGCTTGGTGAAGACCTTGCCCAGGTGCCACTCCACGGTGCGCGGGCTGATGAACAGTTCGGCGCCTATCTCCGAGTTCGTCAGGCCGTCGGCGGCCAGCCGGGCGATCTGCCCCTCCTGGGCGGTGAGGGCCTCGCGGACGTCGCCCGCCTCGGCCGGGCGGTGCCGTACCGTCTCGCCGGTGGCCAGGAGTTCGCGCCGCGCGCGCTCGGCGAAGGCGCGGGCGCCGAAGCGCTGCAGCATCCCGTGGGCGGTGCGCAGGTGCTCGCGCGCGTCGGTCCGCCGGTTCTCACGGCGCAGCCACTCGCCGTACACCAGGTGGGCGCGGGCGAGGTCGACGGCGACCCGGCCGCGCCCGAGGCGCTCGACGGCCTCCCGGTGCAGCCGTTCGGCGGCCGGGCCCTCGCTCGCCAGGGCCTTGGAGCGGGCCAGCACGCCCAGGGCCCACTCCGTACCGCCGGCCTCGGCGCGTTCCTCCAGCCGGCGCAGCGACGCACCGGCCGCCTCGGGGGCACCCGCCCGTACGGCCGCCTCGACGTGCTCGGCCAGGGCGGACCCGACGAGCGCCAGGTCCTCGTACGCCACGGCCCGTTCGGCCTGCTCCAGGGCCTCCCGGTAGTGGCCGAGGCCGTTGTACAGGACCGCGAGGAGATAGTGCTCGGCGCCGATCGCCCGCCCCTCGCCCCACGAAGTCGCTTGCGCGACGCCGCTGCGGATCGTCTCCGCGGCCTGCTCGCCCTCGCCGCGCCAGGCCGTGAGCAGGATCGAGGGGTAGCCCATCGGCGAGTGGCCCGCCGCCTCCGCGAGGGTTCCGGCCTCCTCGACGAGCGCCGCGGCGAGGTCGAAGTCGCCGGTGTGCACGGACAGGACGGCCCGGTACCCGAGCGCCAGCGGCAGGAAGTTGAGGGCGCCGCTCTCGCGGGCCGACCTGACCGCCCGCTCGGTCAGCCGGTGCCACGTCTCGTCGTCCCAGATCTCTCCGGCGACCAGCCAGGTCAGCCAGAGCCAGCGCATGGCGTCGCCGCCCTCGTGCGCGGCGGCCTGCCGGAACGCCCCCAGCGCCGACCTCAGCAGCGGTCCCCCGGCGGCGCAGCCGTCGGCGAACCAGGCCACCAGGCCGTCCAGGAGCAGGTCGGTGGGCCGCGCCGGGTGTGGTGCGGGCGGTGCCGTGCGGGCGGCCTCGGCGACCTCCCGCACGCCGGTGCGGTCCGCCAGGCGTCCGGCGTAGACCGCCGATCCGATGGCGTCGAGGTAGGCCTCGCGGGCGTGCGCGTCGCCGGTCCGGGCCAGTCGGCCGGCCGCGTCGAGCAGCAGGGGCAGCGCCTCGCCGCCGCGCCTGCGGGCCAGCACCAACTGGGCGCGCAGCCGGGTCAGTCGGGCGTGCTGCGCCTCGTCCGGCCGGCTCAGCTCGGCGGCGGCCAGGAGTTCGAGCGCCGCGTCGGGGGAACCGGCGTCGAACGCGGCCCGGGCGGCGGCCTCGGCCCGGGCTCCGCGGCGGACGGGGTCGGGCGTCAGCTCGGTCGCCCGCCTCAGGAACGCCGCCGCCGCGGCGATCCCGCCGCGGGCCTGGGCCCGGCCGGCCGAGCGCTCCAGCTCGCCCGCCAGGGCCTCGTCGGGTCCGAGGGCCGCGTGGGCGCGGTGCCAGGCCCGGCGGTCGGAGTCGACGTCGGGGTCGGTCGCCTCGGCCAGTGCGCGGTGGACGTCCCGGCGCACGGCGGGGTCGGCGGCACGGTAGGCCGCCGAGCGCACCAGCGGGTGGCGGAAGCGCACCCGGGTGCCGAACTCGACGAGCCCGGCCGCCTCGACGGCTCCCGCGGCGTCCGCGTCGATGTCGAGCCGCTCGGCGACCCGGCGCAGCAGCGGCACGTCGCCCACCGGTTCCGCGGCCGCCGCCAGCAGCAGCCGCTGGGCGGCGGCCGGCAGCGATCCGATGCGCCGCAGGTAGGTCTGTTCGATCTGGCCGGCCAGCGGGCGGGCGTCCGGGCGCCCGAAGCCGCCGGCCAGTTCGGCGGCGGTCAGTCCCCTGGTCAGCTCCAGCAGGGCCAGCGGGTTGCCGCTGGTCTCGGCGACGATGCGGTCCCTGACCCGCTCGTCCAGCCGGCCGGGGACCAGCGATTCCAGCAGCGCCCGTGCGTCGTCCTCGCGCAGCCCCCGGACGACGGTCTCGGGCAGCCCGCGGAAGGGGTCGCCGTCCGCGGCGGGCGCCGAGGCACGCACCGCGAACACCAGCGCCACCCGCTCGGCGAGCAGCCGACGGGCGACGAAGGCCAGGGTCTGGGCGGAGACCCGGTCGAGCCACTGGGCGTCGTCCACGACGCAGACCAGCGGTTCCTCCTCCGCGGCCTCGGCCAGCAGGCTGAGCACCGCCAGTCCGACCAGGAAGCGGTCCGGCGCGCTGCCCGCGCTCAGTCCGAACGCGACGGCCAGGGCGTCGCGTTGCGGGCCGGGGATGCGGTCGAGGCGGTCCATCAGGGACACGCACAGCTGGTGCAGTCCGGCGAAGGGCAGCTCCATCTCGGACTCGACGCCGACGGCCCGCAGGATCCGGCACCCCGTCGCGCCGCCCACCAGGTACTCCAGCAGGGCGGACTTGCCGACTCCGGGCTCGCCGCGCAGCACCAGCACCTGGCCCCGGCCCGTCCGGACGCCGGCGACCACCCGGTCCAGCGCTCCGCATTCGCCCCGCCTGCCGCGCAGCGCGGGTAGCCCGCGCGGGTCGCGCGACCCGCGCCGAGGGGCGCCGCCCGCCATCCACCACCACCATGCAGTTCAAGGTTCGACCCTGATCGGCTCAGGCCGTCCTCATCATGCATCAGCTCGCGTGGACGAACAAACGCTGCGCCGGTTGCTGTGCGGGCGCGGCGCGGTGAGGTACCGTCACCGCGTCGTGGCGCCCCGTGCCGGGGGCTCGTCCGCCCGATCCGGGTGCGCCGCCCAGTGCGCCTCGACGGCCGCTGCGACCGCGGCCGGCTCCTGCGGCGGCGTCCAGTGGTTGCGGTCGAGCCGCAGGGTCCCCGGGGCCCGCAACGAGGCCGCCGGCCTGTCGCCGGACCCGACCGGGCCGGCGGGGTCGAGCGCTCCCCGGATCAACTCCCGGACGGTGACGGGAGACGGGCTCCCGCCGGGGGTGGCGGGCGCACCCGGCGGCGTCCTCCACCGACGGCGTCCTCAGCCAGCGGCGTCCTCAACCGACGGCGTCCTCAACCGACGGCGTCCTCATCCGGCGGGGCGCGGAGCGCGGAGGTGGGCGCGTTGTTCGAGCTCCTCCTCGGAGACCAGTTCGAGCATGGGCTTGCCGGGGGCGCAGAGCATGGTCACCACGAACCGGGTCCGCGCGTCGGCGAGCGCGTTGCCGTCCTGGTAGTGGATGGCGTCGCCGCCCGGCTCCCAGAAGGTGCCGCCGGCCTCCACCACCCGCTCGGGCTCGCCCTCCAGCTCGAAGCGGACCGCGCCCTCGACCACGTACCCGAAGGCCGGCCCGGAGTGGCGGTGCGGCGGGGTGCCCGGGTCGCCCGGCTCCCACTCGATCCGCACGGTCATGGCGGAGGCTCCCTCGGGAATGGTCAGCGGCCCGGCGTCCTGCAGCATCCGGGCCGCGGTCGTCCAACTCGCCGACGACGCCGGGTCGCCTGCCGTGTGCGGGTGTCCTGCGTGGTGGTCCGACACTGTCGTGCGCCTTCCGTCCGTCGCCTGGTACCGGGCGGGGTGCTTCTCCCCCGCCCTTCGGCAGTGTTGACCGGGCACCGTGTGGATGTGTGACACGTGGGGAGCGCCGCGGGTGTCACAGCACCGGATGCCGACGGCCGTCACGCTCGCCCCGTGGGCCGTCCGGGCGAGGACGGACGGAGTTCGGAATTCTTCCGGCCTGCCGTCACAACCATCGCGGCAGCCCGGTCTTTACCTGGTGAGGACCCAGAACCCGAACACCTCGAGAGGATCCCCCATGAAGGTCGTAGTCATCGGCGGCACCGGACTGATCGGATCGAAGCTGGTCGCCGGCCTCGGCGAACAGGGCCACGAGGCGGTGGCGGCCGCGCCGAGCACGGGCGTCGACACGCTGACCGGTGCGGGCCTCGCCGAAGTGCTCGACGGCGCCCGGGTCGTCGTCGACGTGTCCAACTCCCCCTCGTTCGCGGATGACGCCGTGATGGAGTTCTTCCGCACCTCGACGGCCAACCTCCTCAAGGCCGGGGCCGAGGCCGGTGTCACCCACCACGTCGCCCTGTCGGTGGTCGGCACCGAGCGCCTCCAGGCGAGCGGCTACTTCCGGGCCAAGCAGGCGCAGGAGGAGCTGATCGAGGCGTCCGGGCTGCCCTACTCCATCGTGCACGCCACCCAGTTCTTCGAGTTCGTGCGAGGCATCGCCGCCGAGGCCACCGACGGCGACACCGTGCGCCTCGCCCCGGTCGGGATCCGTCCCGTCCTCTCCGACGACGTGGCTGCCGCCGTGGGTCGTACGGCCGTCGGTTCCCCCGTCAACGGCGTGGTCGAGGTGGCCGGTCCCGACACCTTCCGGCTGGACGAACTCGTCCGCGAGACCCTGGCCGCCGACGGCGACCGGCGCACCGTGGTGACCGACCCGCACGCCGAGTACTTCGGCAGCGGGTTGCGGGAGTCCACACTGCTGCCCGGCCCCGGCGCGCACATCGCCGGGGCCCGCTTCGCCGACTGGCTCGCCCGGTCCCGGCCGTGACATCCCCGACCCTTGCCCCCTGCCCCTCCGGCCCTTCCTGGCCCGCCGACACAGGAGCGTGCTGACCACCGTCCCGGGAACCCCGCCCGCCCTCGCGGTCGTCGCACGGTCCTTGGCCGCGGAGGCCGTCGCGCTCCAGGCCCGCGCCGCCGAACCGCGCCGCACGTTCGCCCTGCTCGGCCACCGGATGCGATCCGTGCCCGACTCCCTGCAGCGGCTCCGGGACGTCGGCGCGTAGGGCAGGTGCCCGCACCGTCCTCCCCCGGGCCCTGAGCGCCCCGAGCGGTCGCCTCCCTCCGATCCGCCCGGCGGTGACGACGAGCCCCGGGAGAGGAGGACGGACCCGTGGAGTTCTCCGACGGGGCGCTGCCGATCGGGGAGTCGGCCGCCGAACGCCGGCGCCTGCTCGACGTGGCCTGTCGGATGCCGGAGCCGCCGGGGTGGCCGCGGCGGGAGGGGAAGCCCGCGAGGTGCCACCCGACGCGCCGGACACGCCGTCCCGGGCCGGGCGGACCGCGGTCGTGCGCGACTGCGTGCTCGGGACGGCGCCGCCCGCGGCCGCCGGCTGGCCGTGCGGTACGACCGGCGGGTCGCGCCCTCCTCAGCCCCGCGCAGAACGCCCGCGTCCAGCAGGCCCTGGCCGACCTCTCCCGGTCCCTCTCTCTGTCCCTCCTCCTCCACGGCCAACGCGCCACCTCACACTCCGCACCGCTACGGCGCACCGCACCGCTACGGCGTGACCGGCCGCCCGAGCAGCCGGCACGCCTCCGTCCGGAGCCGGAACCAGCCGCCGACGAGGACGATCGCGGCCGCGCCGAGTGCCCCTGCGGTGTAGCCGATGAGGGCGAACAGCGGGTGTTCGGCGAGTTCGCCCGTCTTCGGGCTCATCCACATGCCGACCCGCGTGCCGTCCGGATGCGAGTCGCCCGCCAGCCTCCCGGTGCGTTCGTCGCCGTTGAACGTCCAGTGGTAGAGGCAGGCGACGTGCTCGAAGCCGATGGTGTCGATTTCGTGGAACGAGCTCTCCGTCCGGCACTCGGTGACGGTCGCGGTGACCGCCTGCGGGGTGCGCACCCAGTCCCGGACGCCGCTCGCGGCGAAGTCGGCCGCCGAGGCGCCGAGCCAGAGCGTGAGGATCAGCAGGGCCGTCCCCACGGTGGCGAGCGGAGTCCCGTCGCCGTCCCGGATCCCGAACGAGGCGGCCACCGCCACCACCAGCCCGACGGCGCCGGTGATCCAGAGCGGGAGGACGGGCAGCGGTGCCAGCGTCGATCCCCACGACCAGAAGAGCAGTGCCCCGCTGACCGCGCAGGTGAGCGCCGCCCCCACGGTCAGGGCGCGCCAGAACACCTGCCGACCCCGGGACATCTCCTCTGTCCCGGTGTTGCCGGCCCTGTCCGTCATGTCACCCTCCCCGCTCCGGAACGCCTCGCCCCCTGCCTACCCCGATGTTCCCCGTGCCGCTCCGGTTCCCGGTCAGCGGGAGACCGGCGGCCCGTACCGCCATCCGATCGGCCGCCCGCTCCGGTTCGGTAGCAGGCGCAGTCACCGGCGCCAGCAGCGCAGCTCCGCCCGTGACCATGCTGAACACCTCAGCCGGTGGGATTCACCCGGATGTCGAAGGTCTCGGTGTATCCGTTCTGGGACATCCGGTCGGGCCGTAGGAGGCCGAGGACTCCGCGGAGTTGAAGAGCATCCTTGACCAAGCCCTCGACCTGGGCGGCCTGCGCGTGTGTGGGCAGGACCAGCGACCGGCACAACGCCCTTCCGTATCCGGCAGGTTGACGTATCCGCGGGTCGACGAAGTGCTGGAGAAACCCACGTTCCCAGCGTGCCTGCCGGCGCCGACTACGACGCAGCCCTGCGTCGGCTCGTTCACTGCCCGCCTTTCCTGTCGCTCAGCCGTCACCCGCCGGACGCGCCAGAGTCTCCGACGGCACTGACAGTCCTGTGTTGGCGACGATGAGTGCGGGTGCTCTCGATGGGGGGCGACCAGGACGAAGCCGGCGGAAAGGAAGTCCTGGCCCGCACCGAACGGGGCCGGTACGTCGGCGTCGCGCAGTGGAACGCTCACACCTTCGTGGCCATCAACCCCCGTCCGGGCACCCAGCAGCCCGCCAAGACCGCCTCGAGTACGACGGCCTGGACAGACCGCCGACGCATGTCGCCGAACGGTTGACACCATGGATGGCCGGGCACGCAGGTGGACACGGCGTCTTCCAGGGCCGGATCGAGCTCTGCCGACGCCGTGGCCTGTGACCAGCACGGGCTCCTCGGCTGTCGCGGCGCGGTTCGCCCCGGGCTGGTGGGTGGACACGAACCCGTTGTACCGTGTCATCCATACGATGACAATGATCCAGTCAGCGAAAGGGTGACGGCATGGACACCCAGGACACCGGCCCGGCCGGGGTGGGGCCGATCTCGTTCCTGGCCGCCGCCGCCGCGCTGGGCATGATGGACGCCGTCGCCCGCACCGCCCGGCACGCGCCCCCGGACGACACAGGCCAGAGCGATCCACAACAGGCCCTTTCCGCAATCCTGCTGCTGCGTCACCTTCGCGAGGAACTGGCCGGCTGGGAGACCGGCCTGATCGAAACCGCCCGCAGTGCCGGCGCCACCTGGGCCGATCTCGCGGCGCCGCTGGGAGTCCGGAGCCGCCAGGCTGCCGAGCGCCGCTACCTCCGCATGCGGCCCCACACGGATGTCGGCACCGCAGCGGGGAGCACCGGCGAGCAACGCGTCCAGGCCACGCGCGACCGGCGCGCCGCCGACCGCGCGGTGACCGCGTGGGCCCGGGACAATGCCGCCGACCTGCGCCGCCTCGCCGGACAGATCGGAGCTCTGGACGGCGTCAGCGCGCAGGCGGCCCCCGCTGTGGAGCGGCTCCTGGACGCGCTCGGCCACCACGACCCCGCCCGCCTGCTCGCCCCGCTCGCCGAAACCCGGCCCCTCCTGGAGGCGGAGCACCCGAAGATCGCGGACCGCCTCGATCAGCTCGCCGCGCAAGCCGACCAGCTTCGCACTGACAGTGATCGGCGCCGCCACACGTCACCCGTCGACCGGTGACCACCCCGGGTCGGCCGTGCGACACGACCGTCCGGCCCCCGGAGACCCGTTCGAACATGTCCCGCCACGTGCACACGAAGGAGACGCGTCCCGTGTCCAAGCCCGCCCAGACCCTGGAGTTCCAGGCGGAAACCCGCCAGCTGCTGCAGCTGGTGATCCACTCGATCTACTCGAACAAGGACATCTTCCTGCGCGAGCTGATCTCCAACGCCTCGGACGCCCTCGACAAGCTCCGCCTGGAATCCCTCACCGATGCCGACCTCGAAGTCGACACCTCGGACCTCCACATCACGCTGGAGGTCGACGGCGACGCCCGCACCCTGACGGTGCGGGACAACGGCATCGGCATGACCCGCGACGACGTCGTCGACCTGATCGGCACCATCGCCAAGTCCGGCACCGCGAGCCTGCTCCAGAAGATCAAGGAGACCAAGGACGCAGGAGCGGCACAGAGCCTGATCGGGCAGTTCGGCGTCGGCTTCTACTCGGCGTTCATGGTCGCCGACAAGGTCACCCTGCACACCCGCCGCGCCGGTACCGAGCAGGGCACCGTGTGGGAGTCCGACGGCGAGGGGACCTACACGATCGCGGAGGCCGACGACCTGCCGGTGGGCACCTCGGTCACGCTGCACCTCAAGCCGGCGGACGGCGAGGACGGGGTCGGCGACTACCTCGCGGCGTGGAAGGTCCGCCAGATCGTCAAGCAGTACTCGGACTTCATCCGCTGGCCCATCCGCATGGCTGCCACGACCGTCGGCGCGGACGCCGAACCCGGCGCCGCGGACGGGGCCTCCGGTGAGCCGCAGACGCTGAACTCGATGAAGGCGCTGTGGGCCCGCCCCCGTTCCGAGGTGACCGAGGCCGAGTACAGCGAGTTCTACCAGCAGATCAGCCACGACTGGCAGGCCCCGGCCGAGACCATCCACATGCGCGCCGAGGGCACCTTCGAGTACGAGGCGTTGCTGTTCATCCCGGCCCACGCGCCGTTCGACCTGTTCTCCCGTGACGCCAAGCGGGGCGTGCAGCTGTACGTCAAGCGGGTGTTCATCATGGACGACTGCGACGCGCTGATGCCGAACTACCTGCGCTTCGTCAAGGGCGTCGTCGACGCCCACGACCTTTCCCTCAACGTCTCCCGGGAGATCCTGCAGCACGACCGCCAGATCACCGCGGTGCGCCGGCGCCTGGTCAAGAAGGTGCTCGCCGCTCTCAAGGACATGCAGACCAAGAACGGCGAGACCTACGCGAAGGTGTGGGAGCAGTTCGGCCGGGTCCTCAAGGAGGGCCTGTTCGAGGACCGGGACAACACCGACGCACTGCTGGGACTGGTCAGCGTCGCCTCCACCAATGACGCGGAGAAGCCGACCACCCTGCACGAGTACGTCGCGCGGATGAAGGACGGCCAGGACACCATCTACTACCTGACCGGCGAGAACCGCCAGATGGTCGAGAACTCCCCGCACATGGAGGCCTTCACCGCCAAGGGCTACGAGGTCCTGATCCTCACCGACCCCGTCGACGAGGTCTGGACCGACCAGGTCCCCGCCTTCGACGGCCACCGCTTCCAGTCCATCGCGAAGGGCCAGGTCGACCTCGACGACGACGCCGACGGGGAAGGCGCTGACGGAACGGAGAAGGCTCAGCGCGAGCAGGACTTCGCCGATCTCATCGCCTGGCTCCAGACCTCGCTGGCCGCGCACGTCAAGCAGGTTCGTCTATCGTCCCGCCTGACGACCTCCGCGGCGTGCCTGGTCGGTGACGCACAGGACCTGACCCCGACCCTGGAGAAGATGTACCGGGCCATGGGCCAGGAACTCCCGGCCGTGAAGCGGATCCTGGAGCTCAACCCCACCCACCCCCTGATCATCGCCCTGCGCCGGGCACACGGGGCGAACGCCGACGACCCGGCACTCGCCGAACTCGCCGAACTCGTTCACGGCAGCGCCCTGATCGCGGAGGGTGGTGACCTGCCCGACCCCGCCCGCTTCACCCGCCTGCTGACCGATCGTCTCACCCACGCCCTGTGACCCCCTGCGGGGGGGGGGGGGGGGGGCCCGCCCCCCCCCGCCCCCCGCCCCCCCCCCCCCCACCCCGCACCGCATCCGGCCGTCGCCGCGTGATGCGCCCCCGGGAGGGCAGGGGGCGACGCCTCCGTGGACGGCACCGCGCCGGCGGGTCCGCCGTGCGGCGCGGTGCACGGCCGACCCGATCAGGGCGGGCGCAGTGCCCGGCCGTCATCCGTCGATGTTCCCGAGCGGGAGACCCTGCCTCGGTTCAGCGGTGTTCGGGGTTCTCGAAGTCGAAGCGGCACCCGGCGTCCCACTCGGAGCGCTGGTTGCCGTGGGCGGGGATGCCGCCGGCGTCCTTGAGCATGCGGGCGAGGTGGAGCTGGTTCCAGGTCATGAAGGTGGTGTTGCGGTTGGTGAAGTCGTTCTCCGGCCCGCCGGAGCCCTCGTCGAGATAGGACGGGCCGGGGCCGGCCTCGCCGACCCAGCCGGCGTCGGCCTGCGGCGGGATGGTGTAGCCGAGGTGCTGGAGGCTGTAGAGCACGTTCATCGCGCAGTGCTTGGCGCCGTCCTCGTTGCCGGTGATCAGACAGCCGCCGACCCGGCCGTAGTAGGCGTACTGTCCCTCGGAGTTGAGGATCGACGAGCAGGCGTACAGCCGCTCGATGACCTTCTTCATCACGGACGAGTTGTCTCCCAGCCAGATCGGCGGAACACTCTGGCACCCTACCTGACCAGTCACAAAATCCGGAGTGGTCCAACGCCCTCTCCTGCCCGAGCGTTCGGCCGCTGGCGGTCGTCGCGACGCAGCCGTACCAAGAGCCAATTTCCAGATCCCTGCCCGGCCTTATGCCTGACTCCCCCGGGATTTCAGGGGTGGAACCTCCATCTTCCGATTCGAGTGACTGCACCCCCATTGCCGCAGGCAACGGGGGCGCAATCAGTGAGCCTTCGCCCTGGTGGCGCGGCCCCACCGCCGTCCGCACGAGACGGAGGAACCCGTCTGCTCTACGGCTCGGGCCGACGAGCCGCGCTCTCCTGAACATAGCGTTGGAAGAGGTACTCAACCTCGTCGGGCGCGTAGTGCATCCGAGCCTGCCGCCAAGCACTGTCGAAGTCGAACGGCGAGCAGCTGAGCTGCTGGAGGCGGAGCGCCCGCAGAGTCGTGAGCGGAGCGAGCAGGACCCGCCACAGGGCAGCCCTCATCCTGCCCTTCCGTCCGGGGCGGTCCGGTCCGGTGGTGTGGTGGCCGCCATCAGGGCCTCGACGGACTGCCGGAGCAGGAGCTGCATGGCCGCATGCTGGGTCTCCAGATCCTTGAACCCGGCACCGACCGCCTCCCACTGCTCGAGTAGCGGGTACCACCAGGCATCACAAGACCTCATCGCGCGTGAGAGCCTTTGCAGGCCAGCCACTTGAGCATCATCCGGAAGCACGGAAGTCCGCTCGATGCGGTCGAGCACCACGAGATCGGGGTGGTCGTAGAGGGCCGTCTTGAGGAACTCCAGTCGTCTGATCCGTTCAGTGTCTGCCCGCCGGGCGGCCAGGGTCTCCTGCGCGGTGGGCGACAGACGAAGGACGAACTTCGAGGACAGCAGCCGGTAGTGCGGGGTGCGCCGCCCGTCCGGCGTGCCGAGCACGGCGTTGAGGGTGTCCTCGGCCCCGAACAGGTCATCTGGTCGCAGCCCGGCGGTCACTTCCGCGGCAGCGGCGCGGACGTCACTGCGGACCTGGTCCGCCAGGTTGGCTCGGCCCCGCAAGGCGGGCCGCCAGACCAGGGTGAAGGTCGCCTCGAACGGTACGCCCTCTTCGGCACTGGGTAGTTGGCATGGCCGAGGGCACCCGGTGGTGTCCACGGCCCGCTGCCACGGCCACCTCATCGAGAATTGCCGTCGAGCGCGAAAACCTGGTGGTACTCCGCACCGACCAGGTGATCGTAGAAGTCCTCGGCGATGTCGACACCCTGCGCCGTGACAGATCCAGTGAGCGCCTGCATCAGTTGCATCCCGGCCTGGAGCATCCGGTGCCCGCGGAACGGGACGAGCAGCTGGTCGCGGAGCTGCACGTAGCTCTCGGCGTCGGCGTCAACCGCGCAGGAACGGATCCAGCCGGTCATCCGAAGGATGGTTTCGCCCGTGGTAACCGAATTACCCAGCAGCTCTGCCAGGGCCCGCTGCACATCGATCTCCGGCGCGTCGCCCAGGAGCAGCCACGGCAACCCCGGGCTGTCCACCGACATCAGGGCGAGGAAGGCCAGGCTCCCGCTCCAGGACGAGCCCTTCGCCTGCTGCCAGGTCCGGACCTCGGTGACCAGCCGGGCCCGGCCGGCGGGCTGGCGGGCTAGCTCTTCGAAAGCCGTGAGCACGCTCTGCCGTACGACCGGGTCAGTGGTCCTCTGCGCCACCCGCCGCAACCGGACCACCGCCATCTTCGCAACGGCGGAGCTCAACTCGGGGTCGGCCAGGACGAGGCGGCAGGTGGCCACCACGACGGGCGCGCTGCTGCTCGTATCGGCCCACTGGTAGAGCGCGGCCCAGACGAGGCGTCCGACATGCTCGTCGGACACCACCGCCCTGAGGACGGCACCCAGCAGGTCCGGCGCGGTCAGCTCGGTCAGCTTGTTGAGGTGTTCCCTGGTGCCATGGCGCAGGGCCAGCGACCCGAGCATCCGGACCACCGGATCCGTCGGGTCGGGCCGGTCGGCGAGCTTCGCGAGCCAGCGGAGAAGGGGCGTACGCATGACTTCGTAGTTGTCCCAGACGTACTCCAGCACCGCCCGCCCGTAGGCCGGCCGGTCGAAGAGCACCATGTCGCGCCCATCGACCGTGGCACCGACGTCCTGGATTCGGCGACGCAGGCCGCGGGCCGCGAACGCCGCCTGGACGGCCGTCCCTGCCGTCGGGTCACTGCCCGCCGACTCAACCACTTCCTGCAACTGCCGTGCGCCGGCGGACACCAGCGACACCGGCGCGGACTGCCGCACCGCCAGGGCGAGCAGTAGGTAGCGGTCCTCGAGCGCCAACGACCGGTCGGCTCGGCCACGGGCGAGGGTGCGGTCCCCGAAGAGCTCATCCAACTCCCCGCGCCAGTCCGACAGCGCTGCGAGGACGCGGTCCTCGAACGTCCTCGCTGCGTCCTGTTCCGCCCCGTTCCGGAGCAGGACGGGCACCTGCTGGCGCAGACGGTGCTCCTCCCAGACCTCGACGATTCGGTGGACCGCCCGAACCGCCGCCACGGCGGTCAGGCCGCGCAGCTGTGAGAGGGCCTGCTCGGACGACCTGATCTCCTCGGCCGGTTCGTGGTGGCCGGCAGCCTCAAGGTGGGCGTCCACCAGCGGGCCGGCCGCAGGAGGTTCTGACAGGCGGAGCACCTGCACACCTGACGGAGAGGCCAGGCCCGTGGCACCCCAGAGTTCCTGGGCAACCGTCAGAACCATGTACGAGCCGCAGCCAGCAAGGTTCTTGGCGTGCGTCCCGAGCGAGGCGAGGAACTCAGCCGAGATCCGATCGGTGTCCGGATCCTTGAGATCGAGCTGAAAGGCGCTTCGCTCCTCCAGCGGAAGCCGACTCCGGATAGGAGAGTTCCAATCCGCCTGCAGCTTCACCAGCCTGGTGCTGGGAGCGGTGTGTTCGGCCAGCAAGCGCAGCGCGAACGTCGTGGCGCCGATCCCTCGGGGGGCGATTACCACCAGGACCGGCGCCCGCAACCGTTCGGTGTCCTGGTCGAGCGCTTCCGACCAGGTGTCTGCCCACGCATCACGGACGAACGGCTGCTCCAGTAGGACCTCGCGGTCCAGTTCCTCTCCCTCGAGGACATCTCGCTTGCGGGTCTCCAGGATCAGCTGCTCAACGTCGCCGCCGACGACGATGTCGACCTGGCCGTGGAAGTTCGCCACCGAACCGGCGACCGCGCGAACACCCGGCGCCACCTCCTGGGTGACGAGCTGCTCCAGAGCCTCCACGACTGGAGTCGGCAGGACGTCGGGCGGCTCCGGTCGCCGGTCCTGCCGGGACAGCCGCCAGCTCGGCAACCAGGACCCGGGGTCTGCGTTCCTGCGCCCCTCGTCATTGGGCTCGTCGACGGACCGGGGTGGGTAGGGGGTGTCGGACACAGGATTCTCCCTTGTACGAATGAGACGGATGAGGTGGCGTCGACTCAGCGGTTGCCGCGGTTGATCCGGAGCTTCTCGACAGGCCCCGTGAACACGGGTTCATTGAGCGTGCCGTGGAAGTTGAGAACGGTCCCCGCCCTGTTGGGAAGCTCCGGCGCGATGTGCGCCGGGGACGCCGGACCTGCGCTCCCGGCATCGGTCAGGTATTTGCGGAGGGAGTCGGCGGGCAGGCCTGGGACGAGCAGTCGGCACGACGCCTCGAACCCGTGCTTGTCAGCCACCCGAGCGATGGTCGGAAGGAACTGTCGTTCCGTCATGTCCGAGCCGGTGCGTCCCGCCTGCACGGAGCGCTGGTAGACGGGCTCCGAGAGGACGGCCGCCAAGAACAACCCATTCTCGGTCGCAGCCACCATGGCCTGGTAGGCCGCGTCGCAGTTGACCAGCCGACAGGCGTCGTTGATCGCGGCGCCGCGATGGTCGGGGACGCTCAGCGGGCCGACGTGGACGGCGGCACGGACGCGGATGGCGGGTGCCGCGGCCATCCGCACGCCCTCGTAGCGCTGGAGTGCCGCGCTCAGGTGTCCCAGCAGCGGATCGACCAGCCGTGCGGTGTGCTGGGGCGGGAGAACCAGGATGACGCCGTCGCCCGTGTCCTTGTACCCGGTGCCAAGGGTGTGGGGCGCCGGCAGTTCACTCTGAACGAAGACCGTCTCCAGGATGCTGTCCAGATCCGACCGGACCGGTGCCATCTGAGCTTCGGGGAGTCGACTGTAGCCCTTCATGTCGACGACCAGGACGGCCTGCTCCGGCGGCACATCGCGGTCAGGTACGTCGCGTTCCAGTGCGTCGTGATCCGGCGTGAAGGCGGAGGAAGTCATGGGTGGGCGGCCTTTCGACAGTCGGGGCGGTGAACGAGGCCCCAATGCTGGTCGGCCGGACGGAGTGGCGGGGGCCCCGACAGGGGCCCCCCCCCCGGGGGGGGGGGACGAAGCCGAGCACCTAGGCCCGG
>NZ_JBIVSD010000006.1:237539-382197 GCF_044756065.1 Kitasatospora sp. NPDC092039
TGGGGGCGGTTTTCCCTCTGTGGGGCGGTTTCACGGGCCCGCTTGGGGGGGGGGGGGGGGGGGGGGGGGGCCCCCGGCCCGGCCCCCCGCCACGGTGGCCTGCGTCACTCAGGCGAGCACGTCGGCCTGGATGGCCGACATGTTGTGGATGACCAGTCCCCCGCCGGCCTCGGTCCCGAGCCAGCCCCGTTCCCGCCACGGCCTGATCGCGCAGCCCACGCTGTTCCGGGAGGCTCCGATCAACTGCGACAGTTCGGTCTGGGTCAACCGCACCATGGTCTCGGCACCCTGCCGGGAAGCCTCCCGGACCAGTCGACCCAGAGCCGCTGCCAAGCGCACCGGCACCGCCGCGGTCGCCATTTCCAGCCTGACCGCCTCCGCTTCCCGAACACGCGCGATGGCGTGCCGCAGCAAGGGAATTGTCAGATCGTGTTCGTAGACAAAGGCGAGGAAGTCGGGAGCAGGGATGAGGTGGACGCGGCACGGTTCGGCAGCAATCACCGAGGCCGAGCGCGGTTGGGCATCCAGGACCGCGAGTTCGCCGTACAGTTCGCCGGCGCCACGGACGGCCAGCAGCGTCTTCTCCCCGTTGGCGCCCACCAGGGTGACCAGCGTGGATCCGGAGCTGAGCAGGATCACCTGGGTGGCGGGGTCCCCTTGGCGGAGCAACATGGATCTGGCGGGACGACTGCGTTCCGGCGCGAGATTGCGCAGTTCCGACCACAGTCGATCGCCAATGATAGATTCATGGCGAAGATACATGTGCCCCCCTGAATTTCCGCGGACAACAGGGGCACGATGCTCTCAATTCGCATAGGAAATCAAAAGACCGATTCCAGTCACAGCGCCTGCTGCGGCAATCAGGTCCACAGAAGTCCTGACGGCCCGGAACTTCCGCTGGGCGAGGCTCGCCAGCCGCTGCAGGCGCTGCGCCTCCAGTTCGATCAAGGCCTGCCGATCCAGAGTCGCCAGGTCGGCGAGGGTTCTCGCCGACACCGGACCGGACCGGAAAGACCCAAGATCGGCCAATGACCGACCCCTCGGGAGCACGGGCCGGATTGCAAGAAGCGCAGCCGTCGCAGCGGCAATCAGGAGTGCACAGCCACACAGCACGGCCGCGGTCCGCAGCGCCGATCCGGTAGACCAGACCGGGAGGGCCGCCACCGCCGCAGCCAACATACCGCCGGCCAGCGCGCAGAGCGCGGCAGCCTTCCCGTCAGCACGCTGGAGCTCCACGAGCACCGCCGTCGACCTCGCCCCGAGCACCGCTTCCACCGAAACGGGCGAGGGATCTGCAGTCCCGCTGTTCGCATTCGGCATCGAAACTCCTTGAGATGGTCGGACGATTCGGCCATCTCCACCTTCCGGGAAACGGGTGCCAGCAGAAGCCCAATACCGGGCACCGTTACTGTTTCCTGCACCACAACGGTGTACCTCACAGAGGCTCTGGGACCCTACGCTTCCGCAACGAATGCGGCATTCCGCACCCGACGTGCGTGCACCCTCTGGTAGTCAGGTGGCGGCTGGAGGCGGGTGGTCGCGCTGTGCGGCTCCCGCGGGAGGGGAAACACATGAGCACGTCATCGAGGTCGGCCGTCATCGCTACCGAACAGCTGGCGGTCGACCGCGCATACGCCTGTTACGAAGCCAAGCTCGCCGAACTGTCCGGCGACGCGTCGGCCCGGGCAGCAGCCAGTGGGAAGGACGGCATCTCGGCCCGGGCTGAGTCCTCAGCCCGGGCCGAGATGTTCCGTCTGGAGGGCGAGAACCTCGTCACGATGCGAGTGGACACCCGGTCGGACGACACGAGCGAGCCGGAAGTCTTCTACCTCGGGCGGCGGACGGTGCACGACGCCGAGACCAGCGACACCGTGGTCATCAAATGGACGAACGCCCTCGCCACCGCATGGCGCCTGGCCACGCCGGACGCCCCGGGGGAGGTCCGGTTGCGGCGGCGCTTAGACTGCGAACAGCGGACGGTCCGCGACTACCGCGACGAGATAGCCCCTCCAGTCCCGGCCGCCGCCGGCCCGGGGGCGGGCGTACCGTCCCCCGGAGACGTCTTCGGCCCCGCCGCCGCAGCCCGGCGGCCGGCCGTGGACGACCTGCTGCTCCGGGACCTCGACCGCGCCCGCCGCGCCCGCATGCGCGACATCGTCGAAACCATCCAGCCCGACCAGATGGCCCTGGTAGCCGGCCCGTCCACCGACGTCCTGGTCGTCCAGGGCGGTCCCGGCACCGGGAAGTCGGTCGTCGGCCTGCACCGGGTCACCTGGCTGGTGGACAACAAGCGCTTCCAGGCGCAGGACATCCTGGTGGTGGGCCCGCACCGGCGGTTCCTGGAGTACGTCGGCCGGGTGCTCCCCACCTTGGGCACCCGCAACGTCACCACGGTCGAGCTCTCCTTCCTCTGGGAGGGGACCGTGCGGGCCGAGGACGCCCCGCCGGTGCGGCGGATCAAGTCGGACGAGCGCATGGCGGAGGTGCTGCGCCGCCGGGTCGAGGGCAACTGCCGGCCGGCCGCTGTCGACGCCGCAGTCATCCCGGCCGCGAACGAGCACGACGAGGCGATGTTCACCATCGTCCTGGGCAGCGCGCCGCTGCGGATCCCGGCAGCCGAGGTCCGCCGCGTCTTCGAGGCCGCCCGTAGCGGACCGGGCCACTACCGGGCCCGCCGGGACCGCTTCCGCGACATGCTGGTCGACCTCCTGCTGGCCGCTCTGCGACAGGGCTTCCCCCAGCGCGCCCGGGACCGGGCCGTCCGTCAGAGCATCGAGCGCCACCGCCAGGTGGCCTCGCTCGTCGAACGCGCGTGGCCTCCGCTCAGCCCGGAGGAGGCCCTGCGGAGCCTGCTGAACTCGTCGGGCCGGCTGGCCGAGTGCGCCGCCGACGTGTTCGCCCCGGAGGAGCAGGCACTGCTGTCGCGCCCGGCCGCCGAGCGTGCCGAGGACGAGCCGTGGACCCTGGACGACCTGGTGTGCCTCGAAGAGCTGCAGACCCTCATCTCGGGCGAGACACCACGGCGTTACCCGCACGTTGTCGTGGACGAGGCCCAGGACCTGACCCCCATGCAGGCCCGGTCACTGCGGCGGCGCAATCCGCAGGGGTCGATGACGGTGCTCGGCGACCTCGCGCAGGCCACCGGGCCGCACGGCTACCCGAGTTGGGAGCGGATCGGCCGGATCCTGGCCGGCGAGGGCGGCTGGCACCTCGAAGAGCTCACCACCAGCTACCGGGTGCCAGCGCAGATCATGGAGTTCGTCGCTCCGCTCGCCCGGGCGGTGGCCCCGTCCGTTCCGTTCCCGGCCGCAGTGAAGGAGGCGGACGGGGAGCCCGTGCGGATCGTCGAGACGACACCTTGGCAGCTCCTCGCCGAGGCGGTCGGGCACGCGGCCCGGCTGGCCGGATCGGACGGTCACAGTCAGCGCTCGATCGCCCTGGTCGTCCCCGACGATTCGGACTGGCTCCAGCAGGTCCAGCTCCTGGTCGACTCCACGGAGGCGATGACCGACGAGGTCCGCGAGGCTGTGACCGTCCTGACCGCCGGTGAGGCGAAGGGCATGGAGTTCGACCACGTCCTCGTCCTGGATCCCGCGACCATCACCGCCCGCGGTGCCGAGGGCCCGCGTCAGCTGTACGTGGCCCTGACCCGGAGCACCCAGACGCTGACGGTGCTGCACGCCTCGCCGCTGCCCGCGGTCATGCTGCCCGCCGCCGATCCGTCGCCCTCCCCCGGGCCGGACGGTTTCACCCCGGAGCCCCCGTCCGACCCGGCGCGGGGCCGCGTCTGCTCGCGATTCCACCTGGACGGCGAGCGCTGCGAACTGCTCACCGGGAACGCCGACGGCTGGTGCCGGGACAGCTCCTGCGGCGGCTTTCGGACGAGCGCGGTGCCGGAGCGGCCGACCTCGCGCAACCTGCCCAGGGTGCCCGCCGACGCCGACCTCGGGGCCCGGCTGGACGCCTCGGAGGCGTTCCTCGACGGGCTCCGGGTGACCAGGGCCGCCGTACGGGCCTTCGTGACCGCGCACGGCGGCGGCGAGCCGGAGGCCGAGGCCGAGATGCGCGACGTGATCGCCACCTTCCTGACCGACGGGCGCCAGGCGCAGCAGTCGGACGGCTACCGGCTCGTCGACCTCAACGGCTACCGGTTCGTGCTGAGCCACGACGGGACGGCCCTGACCGGCTACCGCAGCGTGCACGGCGAGCGGAGCCCGGCGCAGTTCCTGGCCGGGGTCCCGTCCCGGTACCGGTTCTCCGGGCTCGCCGCCGACCGCGGCCCCGCCCTCCAGGACCCGGCGTCGGTGCGCGCCCTGACGGTCGAGGACATCCAGGTGAGCGCCGAGACGCGCAGCGCGTACGCCGACCTCACCTCGGACCGGTCTGAGCAGACGGACGCCGACGCCTTCCTCGGCCGGCTCCGCAGCGCGCTCGCGGCGGATCTGTCCGGCGGCCACATCGAGACGACCCCGCCGCGGGGCAACCACCTCGTCCTCGGTCCCACCCGCACCTGGAACCTCTCGCCAGGCGGCGGTTCGGTGCTCTTCGTCCGCAGGCCCACCCCGTTGGATGCGGAGATCCTGGCGGCCGCCGGTCTGGAGAAGGCGGCGGAACTCGCGCCCGGCACCGAGCTGCGGGTGCGCGCCCTCGCCCACGGTGACCAGCTCTACTGGAGGGTCACCCCAATCCCAGAGGACCGGCAGCGGCGGTACATCCTGAAACTGAGGCCCAATGACCGGATGCCCGAGGCCGGCCAGGAACTGGACGTCTGGGTCGTGCGACGTCGCTCCGGTGTGTACGTCGTGTCGGCGAACGACTTCGGGCGCCATGCGATCTCCGAGCGCTCAGCCGAACGATACAGGGCCGCACTGGCAATCCTGACTGCCTTCGGCGACGGCGTCCCGGCGGAGCCACCCGAGACTGGCTTCTCGGAACTGGATGGTCTGGTCGGCGGCTGCCTCCGCCGTGACCAGGCCGACTGGCTCCCCGTCTGGCGGCTCCTGGGATCCCCGCCCTTCGCCGACCTGACGGTACTGCGGGACATCTCCCTCCGTCTCCCGGAGGCCGTACGGTCAGCGGACGCGGCCGAGCCGGAACGGCTCAGCGAGGTCCTGCGGAGCAGCGGCTGGCGGGACCGAGCGGTCGCCGCCCTGGCCCAGCTCACAGGTGAGGAGTCCTCGAAGGCGCCGGCCTCGGCCGCGCCCGCCACCGTCCTGACGGCCGAGCTCGCAGTCGCGGCCGAGGCAGACCGGACGTGCCTCCGGCACGAGGCGGTGCGCCATCAACTCATGGCCGCCCTCTTCGGGGCGGGCCACAAGCCGCAGGACTCGTCGATCATCGATGTCGTCCGGCCCGGAGGGCGGGGTCCGATCGTCTATGAGGTCCTTCCGGCCGGCCATACCTCGTACCACGCCGTACGGTCCGGCGCCGTCCGAGTGCGGGAGATCGGAGAGGTGTCGGGCGGGACTCCCGAGCGGCTCCACGTCGTCCTCACCTCCCCGCCCGACGAGCCGTGGGTCCCCGACCTCGTCGAGCGGGTCCTCGACGTCTCCGTCCTCTGGCCCTCGGCCAGCGGCTGGCAGGGCCCGGGAAGTTCCTCCGCCATCGGCGCCGAGGACTAAGCAGCTGATCGGAGGACTACGATCGCAAGCCTGACTGCGCAGTGCCCTGACCGACTTCTGACCAGAGCGTCCCCCCAGCCCAGATCGGCGGAACACTCTGGCGCCCTACCTGACCTGCGAAGCAACCGACTTGCGTGCACGCCCTGAGGAATCAGCCTTGACCGTCGATTCAAGGCGACCAGTGTCTGGCTGCCCAACAGCTCTCTGTCCCTCGGCACCGGCAAGGGTGCTGTTCCAAGGTGCGTGACTTCTCGCCCGGTTGGTTCCCTACAGGTGCGAGTCGCTCTGCCCCGTGTGCGCGCGAGGCCGGGCGCTGCTTACCTCAGCCGGAGGACCCACCGGCACTGCATTCACCGAGAACGCGCACAGGGTCGTGGGCAGCACCCGACCAGCGTGATGGCCACGGCCGCTACGGCTTGCGGGACAGCGCACAGAGGATCATCCGCTCCCCCTCTCCGCCGCAGCGCGGGCGGTGCCGTCGCCCGGTGCGGGGTCCGGCCGCCATAGCTGGCAGTTCACCAGGCCCGGTTCGCCGTGGCCGATGAGGACCGGGTCGGTGAGCCGTCCTCAGCACCATGGAAGCGTGGGTGAGCCGTCCGGGTCCAGTCCGTACGGCCAGCGCTCCTTGCCGGGATCGGTGGAGAGCTGACCCGCATCGGCGGCCTGCCGGACCAGGGCTTCGGCCCCATCTCGGTCACCGGCGTGTTCCCGCATCCGGACCAGGAGGTCCAGGGCGTCGGGGTAGCCGGAACCGGCGGCCTTCCAGGCGAGGACTTCGGCCTCTTCCCGGTCACCTGCCTCCTCCCGCAGCCGCGCCAGCCCGCCGAGTGACGAGGGGTGGCCGGTGCCGGCCGCCTGCCGGTAGAGGGCCTCGGCACCGTCGAAGTCGCCCTCATCCTCCCGGATCTCCGCCAGGCCGAGCACACCCGCGAAGTGACCGGTGCCGGCGGCGTACCGGTAGAGCGCCTCGGCGTCATCCGGCGCCCCGTTCTCGCCCCGTAGGAGCGCCAGGTTGATCAGGATCTCGGGGTCACCGTCGTCGGCGGCCTTCCGCGCCAGGGCCTCAGCCTCCACCCGCTCGCCGGCCTGTTCCTTCATCCGCATCAGATTGGCGAGCGCGACGACGTCACCGGTGTCGGCCATCTGCTGGTAGAGGGCTTCGGCACCGTCGAAGTCGCCCTTCTCCTCCCGGACCTCCGCCAGACCGAGCAGACCGATGGGGTTCCCGGTGTCGGCGGCCTGCTGGTAGAGAATCTCGGCGCTTCCGAGTTCGCCGAGCCTCTGACACATCCAAGCGAGGTCGAGCAGGCCGTCGGGGTGACCGGCCTCGGCCGCCCGCCAGTAGAGAGCTTCGGCCTCCCTCCAGTCTCCGGCCATGTCCCGCCTGCGTGCCAGGCTGCTCAGGGCGTTGGGGTGTCCGGCGTCGGCAGCTCGGTGGCGGAGGTGGTCGGCCCACCGTCGGCGGTGCCTGTCCTCGGCGGCGTTCGCAAGGTTGTAGAGGTCGTCCGGGCCTGTGAGGTGAGCCTGGGCGGCGTGCCAGAAGGACGCCGGCGGGCACACCCGGCTCCGCGTGGCACGGCCGTGCTGTTCGAGGTAGTCGGCGAGCCGAACCATCGATACCCCGACCGGAGCGGACATCGCGACGGACGGCGGGGTGCCGGGGGTGCTCCGCAGCGGGCGGGTTGCGGTGCGGCGCAGCGCGGCCTGCTTGCCGTGGACGGGGCGGGCGAGTTCGGCGAAGGCGGCTTCGGCCCAGTCATCGGGGAGCTGCTCCCAGTCGTGGTCGGTGAGGTAGCCGATGGCGGCCTCGGTGAGAAACGGCTGAGGAAGGTGCAGTTGGACGTCGAGGCGTCTGGCATCCATCGCGGCGTTCAGCAGGGCACGGGCTGCTGGGCTGCCATGGGCGTAGCGGAGCAGCAGTTCGGGGGCGCCGGCGAGGTCCTGTGCGAGCCGCCCGTGCGCGGCGGCCCGGGTGAGCGCGTCGACCAGCAGCCCGTCCCCGCCCAGGGCGAGTGCGTGCGCGGCGGCCAGGGCGTCGTGGTCGAAGGTGTCGGGGACGGTGAGGATGCGACCGGCGAGCAGTTCGCGCGTCCGGCTGTGGGGGTCCAGGCCGCTGGGAGAGGGCAGGGCCGTGTAGTCGTCGCAGTACCGGGGCCACAGGGTGCCCAGGACCAGCACCGGTCCCCGGTCGGCATCGGTCAGCAGGTCGTGGAGCGCGGCCGCGATGCGCTCCCCGAATCGGGGGTCACCGAGGTAGTGCTGCGCTTCGTTCAGCCACACCACCGTGCAGGCACCCGCCTGGGCGGGCAAGACCGCGCTGCTGGCCGAGTTCGTGCTGGAGCCACCGACCGGAGTACGGGTGGTGGCCTTCTTCGTCACTGCGCGACTCACCCGGCAGAACGACCCCGTGGCCTTCTGCGAGGTCGTCCAGCGACAGTTGTACGAGATCCTCGGCAAGCAGGCGCCCGTGGTCAGCGACCATACTCGCGACGAGCAGCTGCTCGACGCGCTGGAGCGCGCCGCCCTCCGGTGTACCGACCACGGCGAACGCCTGGTCCTGGTGATGGACGGGCTGGACGAGGACGGGGCGTGACAGCCGGCCCGGACAGCTACAACATCGCGGCGCTGCTGCCCGCCCGTCCCGCCGGGGGCATGAGGGTGGTCGTGGCCGGCCGCCCGGCCCGCCGATACCCGACGACGTACCGCCCGGCCACCCGCTGCGCCGGCAGGACAACGTCCGGCCCCTGGCACCGCACCCGGCGACATGGAGCGCGAGCTCCTGCGGTTGGTCGCGGGCAGCGGCGTCGAACGGGATCTGCTGGGCCTGGTAGCGGGTTCCGGTGGTGGACTGAGCGCGGACGACCTCGGCCAACTCACGGGCTAAGGTCGCCCGGCTCTCCCCGAGGATGTGGTAGAACGACCGCGCGGCCTGTTCCGCGACGGCGCCATCGATCTCTCAGAGTGTTCCGATGACATGCCGGAAGCGAGACTCGCCACGGTCACCGGGGCGGATTGGTGGTCGCTGAGCAAGAGCCGGCTCCGTGACGGATCCGTTCGGTCGGTGATCCCGTGACAGGCAGAATGGACGATGGCGCGCTGCTCCAGCGCAACGAGGATCTTCTCCCCCGTCGGGCCATCAGCACTGGCACGGCCGTCAGGAGGCGCGGTGGCGATAAAGATCTGCGGGAGGGCAGGCGAGCCCCACCCAGTCGGCCTCGGCCGCAGCCTTACTCAGTGGGGCGCCGTTCGGTAGATCGGGTGTGACGGGCATGGCCACGACCGGCGAACAAAGGTCGACGATCGAGACTCCGCGCGTGGCTCTCCGTGGATACCGCAGCGAACGCACACTCAGCGCGTACGAGCAGATACGGTGCGGCCGTCCCACCATCTCGGTGGTACCCCGTGGCAGGGAGGGGCAGGAGTCCGAGAACCACACCTGGAAGCCACCAGATGCGCAGGCGTCGGCGAATCGGGGGGACGGCAGGGAAATCCAAGCCAAGGCTCGTGAGAACCGGTTTCAGCGGCAACGTCCGAGCCATTCCAGGACTGCGCCCGGCTTCGACCGCCGCACCATCGGCGCCGCAACAATCGTCGAATGCTGCTTCAACCGGCTGAAGCAAGAGGTGCGAGCCGGGCTCAACTGGCCGGACCGGGGTTCCGGCGACCACGGATCAGGCAGTTCCCTCCGCCTCGGTGGGTCTGCCGGCGGCGACGGACGACTCGTCGGAGCGCCACGCCGCACCGGTCAGAGCGGTGGCGCCCATCGCCGCGAAGCCCGCGAGCGCGTAGAGGGTCAGGATGACGACCGCGCACCAGAAGTAGCCGACATCGGCCCAGGAGATGTCATCGGAACCGAAGAGCGCGAGTAGGCCGTAGATGAGCGTCGCGAGGACGGCGAACAACAAGAGCAGGCCCGCCGTCAGGGCCGGCAGGACGGCGGGCAGGACACCGAGCGCCGAGGTCATTTCCCGGTTGCCGGTGACGGTCAACGCGTACGCCGCCACCAGGAGCAGCGAGCAGCCGACGGTGTAGTAGCCGTTGACGCCGTCCCATCTGAGCAGGTCGTGCAGGTCGCCAACCGGCGCGCCGCCGAACATGGAGCGCACGTTGGCGACGAGCACACTGATGAAGAAGTATGTCCCTGCGAGCCACAGGGCCTGCAGGACGAGGACCGCCAGGGTCGTCAGGCTCGCGTAGAGCTTCCGGTGTCCCGGGATGCGGCCCAGGTGTCGCGCGCTGAAGCGGGCGGCGGCCACGACGGTGCGACCACCGGCCCGGGCTGCCCGGTAGCCCTCCCGCCCCGCCAAGTACCACATCCGCACCGCGATGAGGGTCGCGGTGACGGTGGCGGCCACGCTGCCGGCGCCGAACCACGAGGTGAAGACGTCACTGACGACGTCCCAGAACTGGGGAGCGCCGGGCAGGAGGCTGTCGTTGTCGGCGAGGGTCGTCACCTGGATCTCCACACATCGGTTCGGGGTCCGTCCGCAGACGGCCGGACCATCGGCTTGCGCTCGGCCGCGGTCGGGGCGTTCACCGCGCGGCGGTGGGGTCCTTCGTCTCGGTACAGCAGCGGGGGACGGAACTCATCGGATCGCGCGGCGCGCGTGCCACGCGCCACCTGTGCCGAGCAGGACGGCACCGGCGACCGCGAAGGCCGCCGTCATCGCCGTGGACCAGCCTCCGTGGCCGGCCCCGCGAGCAAACAGCCACCCCACTGCGGCACCGGCCCCGGCCAGACCGGCTATCTCAAAGACCGCTCCCGGCCGTCCCCCGTTCCCGCCGCTCCAACGCCGGGTGATCACCACGGGCAGCGAGACCGCGAGCGTGGCGAGCAGGGCGATGAACGGCCCCTGAACGTGCTCGGCCAGCGGAAGCCTGAACCCCAGCGTCTGCACCGCGGTAAGCGCCATGAGCAACCCCCCGATCACGGAGGTCTGCACGAGTGACAGGTACTGCTGGTGACTCTGAAGGCGCTGCGTGGCCGACTCGGTCGCGATGCGGGCCGCTTCCTTGACGCGCTCGCGCTCGACACCGAAGGAGAAGGCGTCCTCCTCCAGGACGTCCGCCAGGCGCGTCGCGCACTCAGCGTCCGAGAACAGGACGCCGGGACTCGGGTCCGCAGGCGTGCTCAACGCGGCTGTCATCGCGGCGGAATGGACCCCGATCGTACGGCCCATGGTACGCAGCTTCAGCTCCCTGTCGGCGGCGATCCCGTCCTCGAGCAACAACCGGTGTGCCCGCTCTGCCAGTTCCTCCCAGCGGGCCAGCTCCCGCCGTGCGGCACGTCTGTGGTAGCCGCTCGCCGAGAGCAGCCGGTGACAGTCCAGGAGCAGGAGCTGCCCGTCCTCCCGCAATGCGGTCCTACGCCGCGTTAGGCCCGGGTCCGCGGCTCGACGGATCCCGTACTGGTCCCGGACGGCGGCGGCGTGCAACAGGTATCTGGTGACCGGCGTCATCGGGCTGCGGACGTCGAACCAGGACCATGCGTCCAGCGAGGCCTCGTCGGCATCAGTGGCCCTCGTGGTGGTGACGAACGTCCGATCCACGTGGTCCTCCCCGGCCCCTCGGGACGTCACCTCCCGCATGGAGAGTTCGGCCGGCAGCGACAACCGTTCGGAGATCCGGTCGGTCCCGTCCGTCGCAGCACCCGGCACGATCCCGGCGAGTCGGCCTGCCACGACATCGAGGTCGAGGGCCGCGCCGGGACTCGCATCAGCGAGGGCGCGGTAGATCCGGACACTGCCGATCAGCGGGTTCACGCCCCCTTGCGCCGGTGGCGTGTAGGCACCGTCCCATGCCCGCTCCAGGTCGGCCCAGATCGTCGCCGTCTCCGCCATGCCGTGCGAGGTGCTGGCGTCCGGTGGCGCGAGCATCACGACCAGGCCCGCGATCCCGCCGAGCACGTACACCCGGGCCTCGAAGACGCCGGGCCCACTACTCCGACGACTACGCACGGTGTGGAAGCTCGAGGACGCGTCGATCGTGTGGGGCAGGACCATATCGCCGGTCGACGGAACCGGTCGGTCCATCCCGATCCTCCCGCACGCGGACCAGAGGGCGTCCAGCACCGTCCGGCCCGGGCCGGTGAGTTGCTGAACGTCCATGAAGTAGTGGAGTTGCAGAGCCTCCCGCGCGAAGCGGACCTCAGTGCTCATCCGTGTCGTCCTGCGAGCTCCCGCCCCCGTTGGCGTCCTCCAGCGTCCGGATCAGCACCCCGTGGGCTTCGAGGAGTTGTGGCGGCATGGGCTCGTTCTCCCCCTCGGCCATTGACCGGGGGGCCCGCCAGACGTCGACGAGGTCGGAGAGCCGCCCGGTCGCACGCCTGAGTGCCGTCGAGTCGCCCGCTTCGGCACCGGCTTGGAGGGCCGCCAGGCACTCCCCCACCCGGGACCACCCGCGTGTGGAGAGCCGCCACGTCGGCGCCTCGGACAACAGATCAACGGCCTGCCGACGGACTGCCCGGATGTCGTACGACATGCACCCCCCCTCACTCAAGCGATCCTGATCGCCCCACAGGATATGGCAACAACCAACCTGCGACTGCCGCCTACTGACGAACGCTAAGGTGGGCTGAATTGCCCTGCCCGGAACGGGGTCGAGGACTCGGAGGCGCTCACGATGGACGTCTGGCCACGCTGGCACCGGTTCTCCGTGGAACGGGGGTGGGTGCTGTTCCGCAGGTACGCGGTGAACGCCGACGAAGCGCTCTTCGAGGAAGCCGTAGCGCTCTGCTCCACCCAGTTGGGCAGATGGCGAACGTCGCCGGATCCGGCGAGCAGCCCGGAGGTCGGCGTCCAATGGCTCCACCTCGCCGGAAGACTCCGGCAACTGCGCTACGAGCTGCGGGGCCGTCTCGATGATCTCAGAATCGCGCACGATGCCCTGGAGGAAGCTCTCGGACTGACGGTCTCCCATCGGCAGAGGAGTCGCGCTGACCTGCAGTACCACCTCGCGCAGGTTCTCCTCCACGAGTACGATGCGTCGCTGACGTCCGACCTCACCGTGCCGGAGCGGCTGGCGCGCGAGTCGTTGGCCGTCCAGGTGCCGGATGACCAGGGCTACGGCCTCCATCTGCACCTCCACGCCGATGTGCGCCGCCGACAGGGCCTCCAGGCGGAGGATCCTGTGATCCTTCGAGATGCGGTGCGTCTCCTCCAAGACGCGGCGGAAGCGACGGCGACGCTTCCCTCGTTCCACTGGCGGGCGCTGAACACCCTCGCCGTGGCGCGGATGCAGTTGTATCTCGCCACCGGTGACCGGGACGAGTTGCCGTCCGCTGTCACTGACGCCAAGCGGGCGCTTGCATCGGCATCCACCCAGACGCTGTCCACCGACAACAGGGTGCGGCTGTCCTCCACGCTCGGCGACATCGAACGGCTTCAGTACGAGGCGACCGGTGACCCCGCACTCCTGCACCAAGCGCTGCTCCACACGCGCGAGGCCATGGAGGCTGCATCACCCGACACGGCCGCGTGGAGCACGGCCTTGTCCAACCACGCCAACGTCGTGAGCCTTTCGGATCGCCCGGAGGACCTCCGTGCGGCAGAGCAGATCCTTCGGCAGGCCATCGCAAGGAGCAGTCTCCCGGGAATCCGCGCCCTCGCGTCGCACAACTGTGGTGTCGTCATGAGTCGTACCGCGGAGCTGACGGGGGACGGGGTGCTGATGGCGGAGGCCATCGGCCACCTGGAGGACGCGATCATGGTGGCTGATCCCAGCGACCTCCATCAGATCTCCTTCCGGCGGAACCTGGCCCATGCGTTGGTGAGGCTCTGGGTCATCACGTCCGATCCGGGGGCCCTCGACCGCGCGATCGACATCGTCGCCCACGCCCTCCTGGAGACTTCGCGAAGCGCCGTGCACCGCCACATGCTTCACAGCCTTCAGGCCTCCCTCCTGGTGGCGCGGTTTCGTGAGGGCCGGGATACGGACGATCTGGCCGCCGCATGCAGGGCCGCGCGCAGAGGGCTCGCGCTCGCTCCGTCCGGCCACGTGACGCGCCCCGCGTACCACACGCAGTACGGCGAGGCACTTCTTGGCTGGTCAGTTCACGGGAATCAGCCGGAGGCGGCGGCGGAGGCCTACCACCACATGCGGCAAGGCCTCGAAGGAGCTGAGGACTCGCCCGGCTGGGTGAAACGGGCGCTCTTCCTCGCCGACGCACTGATCTCCGGTGCATCTGACTCATCTCGCAAGGCCCGCAGAGCGCGCAAGGCGATGCGAGCCGAAGCACTGGACCTCTATCGGCGTGCCGCCACACACCGCTTCGGTTCACCAGCCGAGCGCTGGGCGGCGTCGTTCGCCTGGGCCCATCTGATGGCCGAGGAGCGGGACGTGGACGGCGCCCTCGAAGGCCTGAGTGCGGCGATCGAGGTGTTGCCGCAGCTCGCCTGGCCGGGCCTGTCCAGAGAGGACCAGCTGCGCCCGCTGGGCGGCAAGTCCGAGGCCGTCTGCGATGCGGCGGCGTTGGCCATCCTGCTGGGGAAGCCCCAACGCGCGGTGGAGCTCCTCGAACAGGGCCGGGCGCAACTCCTGTCACACGCCCTCGACATGAACGCGGACCTCGAGGACATCCGCGTGCTCGATCCCGCGCTCGCCGAAGACCTGGAGGGCGTCCGACGTCAACTGACCGACAACGGCCCATTCATCTCTGACCGGCATCTTGCCGTGGGGGACGCCTTCGCCCACGCTGGCCGGCGGCGTGAGCTCCACCTGCGCTGGACGGACCTGGTCGAACGAGCCCGCCGCCTTCCGGGAATGGCCGGGTTCCTACGCCCGCCGTCGTTCGACGAGCTGGTTCACGCGGGCGATCACGGACCTGTCGTCCTCTTCAACATCAGCGGCGTGCGCTGTGACGCGCTCATCCTGACACAGGGGACCGTCGTCGTGGTGCCCCTTCCCGCGTTCGACCGCGGGAAGGCCGAGGCCCGGGCGGAGGCGCTGGCCGGACTGTTGGAGGCGATGGACTCCCCTACCGACGGCGTCGAGGAACTGCGGGATTACTTGGTCGATCTCCTGGGATGGCTCTGGCAGAGCCTGATCCGACCGGTGCTGGACCGCCTCGAGAGCAGCGGGTCGCGTGACAGCCGCTCGCGCCGGCCGATGCACCTGTGGCTCTGTCCGACGGACGTTCTCAACCGCTTGCCCCTCCATGCCGCCGGTCTGCTTTCCGAGGACCCGTACGACGGCGAGTCCGCTCCCCCCGACCTGCTCGTGGACCGCGCCATCTGTTCCTACGTCCCGACCCTCCGGTCCCTGCTGTCCGCACGAAAGGGCGGCTCGGACCAACCCGCTCGCGCTCCACGGATGCTGGCAATCAGCGTCGGCGGGGTCGAGACCGGCACGGCCGGGCGAACGCCCCTCACACACGTCTCCGGCGAGATCGACGCGGTCGTCGCGCGGTTCCCGAATGCCACGCCATTGAGAGAGCAGGACGCGACCCGGGAGGCGGTGCTGGCCGCGCTGCCCGCACACGACTGGCTGCACTTCGCGGGTCACGGCAGTCAGGACGTCTCCACCCCCGACGGAACCCTCTACACCTGGGACCCGATCGGCGGCGACTACCTCAAGGTCACCGACATCGCCGCCCTGCGTCTGCGCGCTGCGGAGCTCGCCTACCTGTCGGCGTGCCAGACGCAGCGTGCCACCGTCGACCACCCCGACGAGCCGGTGACCCTCGCCGGGGCGCTTCGGCTGGCCGGCTTCCGGCACGTGATCGCCACCTACTGGAACCTGCGCAGCAGATCCGCTCGACAGGCGGCCGTCTCCTTCTACGACCACCTGCTCGCCGGACGGTCCTCTGACGACCTGGCGCTCAGCTCCGACGACGCCGCAGCCGCGCTCCGGGCGGCTGTCCGACAACTCGTCCGCGACCGGCCGGAAGCACCCGAGATCTGGGCGGCACTGGTCCACGTCGGACCGTAGGCCCACCGCCCACTCCCTCGGCAAGCGCGGCGGCCTGTCCGCCTTTTCGGCGGGCCGAAGGGGCTGCGGGGCTGTCGGGGCGCCTGGACCACGAGGGGTGCTGACGGTCCCCACCTGCTGAAGCGCTGAATCGATGAGCACGTACGGGCAGCAGCAAAAGCACTGTTGGGGGCCTTGCCGCTCCCGCAACGCCGCCCGCTGCCCCCACGCTGGGAACACCCTGTAGCAACGGACCCACCGCCCGGCGCAGCCGGGCCTTGCCAAAGGACCGGCCATGTGCGACCCCAGCTCCAACCACCGCCGCCGTCCCCTCGCGGACGCGACCCGCGAAGCCCGGGCCGCGGTCGTGATCGTGGTCATCCTCTTGGTGGTCCGATCGCCTCGCCTGAGCCCGGACGCGCCGGTCCTGGCGACCGTCGTCGCGGGGATGTTCGGTCTCCGGCTGAAGCCATCCCGCCGCTCTCGGGAGCCGTAATCGCTGTCGAAAGCGGCACCCGTCGCGCCGATTCCGGGAGATCGGCGCGACGGTTCAGCGGTGCTCGGGGTTCTCGAAGTCGAAGCGGCAGCCGGCGTCCCACTCGGAGCGCTGGTTGCCGTGGGCGGGGATGCCGCCGGCGTCCTTGAGCATGCGGGCGAGGTGGAGCTGGTTCCAGGTCATGAAGGTGGTGTTGCGGTTGGTGAAGTCGTTCTCCGGCCCGCCGGAGCCCTCGTCGAGATAGGACGGGCCGGGGCCGGCCTCGCCGACCCAGCCGGCGTCGGCCTGCGGCGGGATGGTGTAGCCGAGGTGCTGGAGGCTGTAGAGCACGTTCATCGCGCAGTGCTTGGCGCCGTCCTCGTTCCCGGTGATCAGGCAGCCGCCGACCCGGCCGTAGTAGGCGTACTGGCCCTCGGAGTTGAGGATCGACGAGCAGGCGTAGAGCCGCTCGATGACCTTCTTCATCACCGACGAGTTGTCTCCCAGCCACACGGGCCCGGCCAGGGTGAGGATGTCGGCGGCCATCACCTGGGAGTAGATCACCGGCCACTCGTCGGTCTCCCAGCCGTGTTCGGTCATGTCCGGCCAGACGCCCGTCGCGATGTCGAGGTCGACGGCGCGCAGGACGTCGACCGCGACGCCCTGGCGTTCCAGGATGCCGGTGGAGATGTCGATCAGGCCCTGGGTGTGGCTGCGTTCGGGGGAGCGCTTGAGGGTGCAGTTGATCACCAGGGCGCGGAGGTCGCGGTAGGACGGGGCGGTGTCGGGCATCGGTGATGGGGTCCTGGTCCGGGGTGGGCGCTCGAGGCGGCGGTCAGGCCTGGGGCGCGCGGCGGATGATGAGCATGTCCTGGGTGTGGCCGATGGCGTAGCCGCCGGCGGGGAGGGCGAAGTGGTCCTGGACGTAGGCGGCCAGGGCCGCGCGGGTGGGGCGGGGGTCGAGGGTGGCCAGGTCGGCGACGTTGACCATGAACTCGGCGACGTCCACCGCCTCGGCGAGGTCGGGCGCGCGGTAGTGGAGGTCGAGGGTTTCGAGGGCGTAGTCGTGCTCGGGGTGGCGCTGCCGCAGGCGGTCGGCGAGGGGGCTGAGGTCGTAGCGGGCGCCGGTGAAGTGCGCGGCCATCCGCATGCAGGGGCTCTCCGGGTTCTGGAGCACGACCAGGAGGGTGCCGCCGGGGGCCGTCCAGTCCAGGGCGCGGGAGACGGTGGCCGGCCAGTCAGCCTCGGGCACGTAGTAGAGCACGTGGGAGAGGTGGACGAGGTCGCCCTGCTCCGGCGGGTGGACCCGGTCGAGCGGCTCCGGGAGGACCAGGGCGTCGGGGCAGGCGGCGCCGAGCTTCTCGCGCATCGAGGGGCTGGGTTCCACCGCGATCGTGCGGTCGAAGAGACGGCTCAGGTACGCGGTGGTGCGGCCGTCGCCCGCGCCGAGGTCCAGCAGGACCCGGCGGTGCGGCAGGGCGGCCGCGATCTCGCCCAGCCGGGCGTGGGTGACGGGCTTCTCGTCCGTCCCGGCCAGGAACAGCTCGAACGCCCGGCGGTAGTCGGCGCTCGCCACGTCCAGCACCCGGACCGGGTCCGCGTCCTTCGTCCTGGTCTCCACCGGTGGCCTCCCCTGTTGACGGCGTGTCGGGTCGCGCCATTGCACCGCACGGGCGCGGCGCCGGGGTGCAGGGACGTTCCTGCCCGCGTGTCGTCCGTGCCCCCGTGCGTCCGGAGGCGTGGTGGTCGACGCGCGGCGGTTGAGGCCCGGTGATCGGAGGCCCGGTGATCGGAGGTGCGGGCTTCGGAAGCGCGGCGATTAATCGGTGGCCCGGGCCGCGCGACCGCTCCTACAGTGTCCGCCTGATCAAGAACGCCCAGGGAGCCGGACATGCGTGTGCACTACCCCCGGACGCCGCATCTGCCCTGGTCACCGGGCGCGGCGGCGGACGACGTACGGACCGGGGACCTGTCCGCGCTGGCCGGCGCCGAGGTCGTCGTCACCGAGAAGCTGGACGGCGAGAACACCACGCTCTACCGCGACGGCCTGCACGCCCGCTCGCTGGACTCCGCCCACCACCCCTCCCGCGCCTGGGTGAAGGGCCTCCAGGGCCGGATCGCCCCGCGCATCCCGGACGGCTGGCGGATCTGCGGCGAGAACCTGTTCGCCCGGCACTCGATCCCGTACACCGACCTGGAGAGCTGGTTCTACGGCTTCTCGGTCTGGACGGGTGGGCCCGACGGCCAGGACCACTGCCTGGACTGGGACGACACCGTCCGCTTCCTGCGCCGCCTCGGCATCCCCGCCCCCCGGGTGCTGTGGCGCGGCCGCTACGACGAACGGGCGCTGCGCGCCCTGCGGTTGGACCTCGACCGGCAGGAGGGGTACGTGGTGCGGACCGTCCGGGGCTTCCCCCGGGCCGGGTTCGGCGAGCGGGTCGCCAAGTGGGTCCGCCCGCGGCACGTGCGCACCGACACTCACTGGTTGCACGCCGCAGTGGTGGAGAACGGGCTCGGCCCGAGCGCCGCGCTCTGGGCCGTACGCTCCGGTGCGCTGCCCGAACTCCCGGCCCTCGCGGCCGCCCTGGGTGTTCCCGAACTCACCTGTCCACCCGAGGAGTTGGCCGCGGTGTCGGCCCGGCTGGACGAACTGGGCCGGAGCGGGGACGCCCGGTTGGCCGGTGTGCTCGCCACCGCGCTGCGCACCGACCGCCGCCAGTCGCTGGCCCCACGGCTGGCCGGGCCGCTCGGCCTGCCGCTCGCCCGGCGGGTCGCCGACCTGGTCGGACTGCACCCCGCCCTCCACCGGCCGTACCCGGACGAGGAGCGCCGCGCCGGACTGGTCCGGCTGTCCGCCGCCGCCGACCTCGGGGTGCTGCACGCCCTCGCCGCGACCGCCGCCCCCGGACGGGCGGAGCGCGAGCAGGTCGCCTGGTCGGCGCTGTACGCCGAGGACGCCGGGCTGCTCGACGAGGCGCCGCTCGCCCGGCTGCGGGCCGGGCTGCGCGAAGCCCTGGCCGAGCTGGACCGCGACGCCGCCGACCGCTGCTGGGCCCAGGCCCGCGAGGCGTACGCGCTCGGCCGGATCGCCACCGCCGACGAGGCCGTGGCGGCCACCTGGCGCTGGCGCGACGGCCGCTTCCCCCGGCTGGTCCACCTGTGCGGCCCGTCCGGCAGCGGCAAGAGCCGCTTCGCCGCCGGGCTCACCGGCGTGGCCGCCCGGATCAGCCTGGACGACCTGCGCGCCGCCCGGGGCTCGCGCGCCGACCAGCGCGACAACGCCGACGTGCTGTGCCAGGGGCTGGCCCGGCTGGACGCCGCCCTGGCGACCGCCGGCGGCCTCGGAGGTGCGGGCGCGGGCATAAGCGGCGCCGGAACCGGCCCCGGAACCGGCACCGGCGCGGGCACCGACACAGGCGCAGGCACCAACCCCGGCACCGTCGTCTGGGACGCCACCTCGCTCAACCGCCAGCAGCGCTCCCACGTCCACGCCGTCGCGCAGGGCCGCGACGCCCTGGTCACCCAGGTGGTGCTGGTGGTCGGCGAGGACGAGCTGCTGCGCCGCAACGCCGTCCGGCCGCACCCGGTGCCCGCCGGCGTGCTCACCGCGCAGCTGCACCGCTTCGGTCCGCCCTACCCCGGCCAGGCGCACCGCACCTGGTACGTCGGCCCCGGTGGCACCGTGGAGGACACGGCGGGCACGCTCGACGGAGAGGACGACTGATGCGCCCCATCGAACAGATCTGCCAGCGCATCCGCTGGGACGCCCGCTTCGACCCGGCCCGGTTCACCCTGGGCGTGCGCCAACGCGACGACCGCACCGAGCGGGTACCGCTGGAGAGCTTCGCGGCCTCCGGCGAGATCCCCTGGCACCGGGTGTACTGGGTCGAGGCCGACGGCGTACGGGTCTGGGACCGCGCGTCGGGCGTCGACCTGCTCGACAGCACCGGGGCCGGGCGCCGCACCGCGCCGCCCCGGCTGCCGGCGCCCTTCTTCACCGCGACCACCCCGTACGCCTGGCACCCTGACGGCGGCTGGCGGCCCACCGACACCGCCGATGCTGCCCCCGCCTCCGCAACCGCCGCAGCCGCTGGCGCTGTCGGCGCCGGCGCCCGGGACGTCCCGACGGCCACCGGCCTGCGCGTGGTCACCTGGAACACCCTGTGGGACCGCTACGACGCCGACCGGATCGCCACCGCCCGGCGCCGCCCGCTGCTGCTCGCCGCGCTGGAGGCCGCCGACGCCGACGTCATCGCGCTCCAGGAGGTCGAGCCCGCCCTGGTCGCCCTGCTGCTGGCCGCCCGTTGGGTCCGCGCCGGGTATACCCTCGGCACCGACCCGCTCGGGCCCGAGGTCGGCGACCACGGCCTGCTGCTGCTCAGCCGGCTGCCGGTGCTGGCGGCCGGGCGGCACGCGCTCGGCCCGCACAAGGCCGTCACCGCGCTCTCGCTACGGACCGCCGGCGCACCGCTGACCGTCACCGCCGTACACCTCAGCAGCGACCACTCGGCGGACGGCGCCGACCGCCGCCGGGCCGAACTCACCCTGCTGGCCGAAGGGTTGTCGGGAGTCGAGGGCGAGCTGCTGCTGCTCGGAGACTTCAACGACGGCCGCTCCGGCCCGTCCGGCCCGGCCGCCGAACTCGGCCTGCGGGACGCCTGGAGCCAGGTGCACGGACCGGCCGACGACACCCCGACCTTCGACCCGACGGCCAACCCGCTCGCCGCGGTCTCCTCGCTGACCGGCCGCCCGGGTCGGCTGGACCGCGTCCTGCACCGCGCCGACGGCACCCGCGTCACCGCGGCCGCCCTGCTCGGCGACCGCCCGGCCGAGGACGGGCTCTTCCCCTCCGACCACTACGGCGTGGCCGTCGACCTCCTCCTCGACAACGACAGCGCCGACGGCACCGTCGGCCTCGCAGGCCTCACAGGCCCCCACCGCGACGACCGCCACGGCCCTGGCTTCCACGGCCTCCACAGCCTCCACCGCGAGGGCCGCAACACCGGAACCCCGGACGCCCTCGACGCCCCGCCCACCGCCCGCACCGCCGTCGCCTGGCTGCCGCCCGAGGAGCTGTGGCCACCGATCCAGCGGCTGCGCGAGGCGTACGACCCGCAGCTGCGCCGCTGGCCCCCGCACGTCAACCTGCTGTTCGGCTTCGTCCCGGAGGCCGAGTTCGACCGCGCCCTGCCACTGCTGGGCGCGGCCGCCGCCGAGGTGGCGCCGTTCACCGCGCGGCTGGACGGCGTCCACACCTTCGGGCACCGCGAGGACGCCACCCTCTGGCTGGACCCGGCCGCCGCCTCCCCCGCACCCTGGGCGGCGCTGCGGCACGCGCTGGAGCGCCGTTTCCCCCGCTGCCGCGGCCGGGCGGAGGGCTTCACCCCGCATCTGACCCTCGGGCGCAGCGACGACCCCCAGCGCGCGGCCGCCGACTGCGCGGCCCGGCTCACCGGGGCCTCCGCCCGGGTCGGCGAGCTGGTGGTGCTCTCCCGCCGGGGCTCCGAGCCGATGCGGCCGCGTGCGGTGATCACGCTGGGGACGGGCGAGGTGCGGCCGGTGCCGGAGCCGCCGACCACCTCCCCGGCGCCGGAATCCGCTCAACGAACCTCTGTCGCACGGGCGTTGGCCCGGCGCATCGCGGCGGCCCTGCCCGACGGGGTGGTGCACACCGTCGGCTCCCGCCGGCTGGGCTGCCAGCTGGACGGCGCCGACCTGGACCTGGTGGCGGCGCTGCCCGGGCCCGCCGACCTGCCCGCCGTCCGCGCCCGGGTGGCGGCCGCACTGCCGGAGGTCCGAGGACTGCGCGAGGTGCGCGGCGCCCGGGTGCCGGGGCTGCGGCTGACGGCCGACGGCCTGGCGGTCGACCTCGTGGTGGTCTTCACCGGCACCCTCGACCCGTCCCGAGCCGTCGGCCTCCGTGCGGAGTTGGGCGAGGCGGCGGCCGTCGCGCTGAGCGCCGTCACGGACGCCGAGGCGATCCTGACGGCGCTCGGCGACCGGCACGCCCGCTTCGTCCGACTGGCGCGCCAGGTCAAGGCCTGGGCGCGGGCGCGCGGCCTGGACTCCGCGCCGTTCGGCCAGCTGCCTTCGCTGGCCTGGTCGGTGCTGGCCGCCCGGACCGTCCTGGACGCGACCGGCGTTCCCGAGGAGGACCTCTTCCGGCGGTTCACCGAGACCTGGGCGACCTGGGACTGGCGCCGGCCCGTCGCGCTCTCCGCCGAGCCCGCGGCTCTCCCTTCGGGCCCGCTCACCGTCCTCACCCCTTCCGCCCCGGTCCGCAGTTGCACCACCCAGGTCAGCGCCGACACCCGGGATCTGCTCACCGAGGAGCTCTACCACGCCTGGGAGCTGACCACGGAGGCCTCGGAAACCACCGAGATCGCCGAGGCCGCCGGGGCCGTTGGGGCCACCGGATCCCCCTGGCCCGCCCTGCTCGCCGCTCCCCCACTGCACCGCCGGCACGCCGCCTGGGCCGTGGTGAGCACCGACGAGGAGTCACTCGGCTTCGTCCGGGGCCGCATCCGCGCCCTGCTGAGCGCACTGGAGGACGCCGGGGCCACCCGGCTGCACGCCTGGCCCCACCCGTACCGGACCGCCGACGGCCGCCTCCACCTCCCGATCGGCCTCGGCCCCGCGCCGCTCCCCGCCGACCGGCTCGCCCCGCTCGCCAAGGCCTGGTCCCGCACCCTGCCGGGCGTCCGGGTCGAGCACGTCGACGGCGGCGCCGTCCCCACCCCGGCCCGCTGAACCTCCCCTGCCCCCTGCCCCCGGTCCCGACCGGATCACCCCGCCCCGCCGCACCACCCCGATCAGCCGAACCACCCCTGCCCATCGGGCTCTTCTGGACAATCGCCCCCGAAATTTGCCACGGTGAGGACCAGCGGCCCAGCCATCGATCATGCGGCCGAAGCCCCATGGGAGTTCCCCCGTGCCCTCCGCCGACTTCCCCGCCTTCTACCTCGGGCAGAGCGTGTTCTCCGACCCCGGGGCCCACCTGCCCCGCTATGCCGATCTCCCCAAGGATGCGAGCCAACTCGCCCGGATCGCCCGGAACCTGATCATCCATCGCCTCGAAGGGCGGCTGTTCCACCACCCCATCCCCGCGAACCGGCTCCACCACGACGCCGAGACGCGCTACCTCGACGACATCCTGGACCTGATCACCGGCCGCGACCCGGCCCCGCTCCACCACCCTCGGGCGCCCGCCGACCGCTTCGTCGGCGTCTGCCGGGACCTGGCGCTGCTGCACTGCTCGTTCCTCCGCCATGTCGGCATCCCGGCCCGGCTGCGCTGCGGCTTCGCCGACTACCTCGGCCCGGACGGCTTCCACGGCGACCACGTGGCCACCGAGTACTGGGACGACCGGCGCGGCTGGCTGCTCGCCGACCCGCAGCTGGCCGATCCGAGGGTCGTCGCCGCCTGGCGGGTGGACTTCGACCCGATGGACGTCCCGCGCGACCGCTTCCTGGTCGCCGGCCGGGCCTGGCGCACGATCCGCTCCGGCCGGGCCGCCGCCGACTCCTTCGGCGTCCACCCGCCGGAGGAGGGCCCGCTCAACGGCGAGTGGTTCGTCGCCCACTCCACCCGGCTCGACCTCGCCGCCCTCAACAAGGTCGAGACGCTGCTCTGGGACACCTGGGGCACCGGCTCCACCAACACGCCCCACGCCCCGTACGACGAGGTCGCCCACCTGACCGTCGGCCCGATCGACCTCCCCGCCGTCCGCCGCCTCTTCACCGAGCACGACGCCCTGCGCACCCCGAAGACCGTCCTCTCCCTGGCCCCCTTCAACGGCCCCCGCGAAGTCACCCTGCGCTGACGCCCGCCCCGGGCCCACCGGCCGTCCGGCGCCGGCGCCGCCCCCCGGCCCCGAACCGGCCGGACGACCTGGCCGCCGCCCAGCGGCCAGGCCGTCACCCACCACCAGCGTCCGGCCGTCATCCATCGGCGGCAGGCCCGAGAGGTCGCATCAACTCAGGTGGAGCGCGGCCAGTCGAGGCAGACGGCGCCTCATCTCGACGTGATCACCGAAGTCGAAACCCCCATCGGAGTCCAGACCAGGATGCTGGATCGTGAAGGCATCATCGGGAAGTCGCTCGCCCGTCGCCCGGAGATGGGCGTCCCAGGCAATGGTCAGCGCTCGCAATCGACCACCCCGTCGGGAGCGGCGGCCCGAACCGCCGGCAGTTCGGCCAGCGAGTCCGGATCGGCCAGGACACGCTCGAACACACGTCGACCCTGCATGATCAGCCAGCCGCGAAAGTAGTCGAACGCGTCATCAGAACACCCACCGTTGATGAGGTAGGCGGCTGCCCAGAGCGGGTTCCGGTAGGAGTGGGCCAGCAGCTCCCGCAGGACGCGATCGGCGGCAATGATCTCGTCGCGCGGTTGGGTGGAAAGCAGGTTCACGGCCATGGCGGCGACTGCATCCCCATCGGCCGGATCGGAGACCCGGCATCGAGCGTCCTCGACCAACTTCCAGAACGGCTGAGCATCCATGACCCAGAGCATGGCAGTCCGGTCCGACACCGGGCAGGGAGTCCGTCCGGTCACCGGCCGCTCAGTGGGTACGGTTGCGTGCTGCTTGATCAGGTGAAATCCAGGGTGCCGCAACCACGTCTGCGGGAAGGCCGCCCGGCTCGAAGGCCCACAGCCGCCTTCGAGCTTCGTGACGGCGCTCCGAGATCCCCCGTGGGAGCGGGGCCCTTGGCGGCCGCCACGGCGGTGTGTCAGTAGCCGATGGTGAAGCGGCGTTGGACGAAGCGGGGCAGTTCCGCCTCGTCGACAAGGGCGACGGCGGCGTCCTCCGCGGAGATGCGGCTGCGGCCGTCGGCGTCCCGGACCGCCTGGTCGCCGCCGATCCGGAAGCGGCCGGTGCGCTCGCCGGGGGCGATCTCCTCGGCGGGGCTGAAGTAGGTCCAGAGCCGGTTCGACGTGCGCAGGACGTTCAGGCCGTCCCGGGCTCCGCGCGCCGCGGCCGCGTACTCGCGGGGCAGGCCCAGCTGATCGAGGGTCTCGTGCATCCGGTCGACGTCGTCGGCGAGGACCACTCCGGGCGCCGTCTCCAGACTGCCGGCCCCGCCGATCACGATGAGCCGGGTCCTGGGGTGGCTCTCCAGGGCTTTGACCAGTGCCCGGGCCGCGACGGAGTGGACCGTGGGGTCGGCTATGGACCGCCGCACGGTGTCCGCGAGGTCCTTGGCCGCGTTGCCCGGTTGGAACCCGCTGATCAGCACGTCCAGGCCGGGCAGGACCGCGGCGATGCTCGCGGGGTCGAGGACGTCGACGCTGGCCCAGGTGACGTTCGCTCGGCTCTCGTCGATCTGCGAGGCGTCGCGGCTGAGTGCCGTGACGTGGTGCCCGCGGCCGAGCGCCTCCGTGACGACCCGGCTGCCGATGGTGCCGGTGGCACCGATCACTCCGATGTGCATGGTTCTCCCCTTGTTCATGCCCGGACGTACTGGCCACCACCATCCGTCTGGACGGCGTGGCGAAACTATATGCCGTATAGTTTGGATACGCCAAGCAATAGCGTGACGCTGTAGACTCCGCGCATGGCGAGCACCGGGACCAGGGGACGACGTGAGCGGCTGCGGGCCGAGACGACAGCCGAAATCAAGGGCGTGGCACTGGAGTTGATGGCCTCGGGAGGCCCCGGGGCGATCACGCTGCGCGCCATCGCCCGCGAGATGGGCATGACCCCCAACGCCATCTACGGCTACTTCGCCACCCGCGACGACCTGGTCACCACGCTCATCGACGACGTGTACACCTCGCTCGCCGACACGGTGGACACCTCCTGGGACGCCACCCCCGCCTCGGATCCGGCCGACCGGATCCGGGCGTGGGCGCACGCCTTCCGCGGCTGGGCGCTCGCCAATCCCGAGGGCTTCCGCCTCGTCTACGGCGACCCGGTGCCCGGTTACGTCGCCCCCGAGGGCGGCGCCGCCCCGGATGCCGCGCAACGGGTCTGCACCGCCCTGACCGGCCTCGCCGTCGCGGCCTGGCCGCACGCCGAACGCCTCTACGCGGACAGCGACTTCCAGTGGTCCGACTTCGACGCCGGCCTCCTCGACAAGGTCCGCCCCGCCTTCCCCCACCTCCCCCCGGCCGGCGTGGCTCTGGCCCTGCGCATCTGGGGCCACCTCCACGGCCTGGTGTCGCTGGAGATCTACGGCCACCTGCGCAACCAGACCACCAGCCCGGAGAAGCTCTTCCACGAGGAACTCACCCAGCTCGTCGCCTCGCTGGGCATCGCGCCGAAGCGCTGACGGCCTTCGGCCCCGCCGAGCCGGCGGGGCCGGCGGGACCGGCGGGACCGTGGATGCCGGGCGGCCGGGGCCGTGGATGCCGGGCGGCGGCATCCCGGCCGATCCGCGTCATCTCCGCTCGGCGATGACCGAGCCCTCCGGTCAGTCGATGCCTTCGATGATGCGGAAGTCGCGTTCGACGGCGCCGGCGAGGACCACCAGCGCCTTCCGGTAGGCCTCGCTCTCGTACGCCGCGACGGCCTGTTCGAAGCTGTCGAACTCGATCAGAATGACGCGTTGCGTGGTTCCGGCTTCATGGGCGACGACTCGGCCGCCGCGGGACAGGAGCCGCCCACCCCCCGCCCGGACGGCCGGACCGGCCAGCCTGTCGTAGGCACGCAACCTCTCAGGGTCGGAAACGGCGCCGTAGACGCTGACCCAGTAGCCCTTGGGCATGGAACCTCCTGCGTTCGGTCGGACGTGTCCGACGTCGATTCGACGCTCGGATCGCTCGCTCCCGGCGACGGGGCACCGGGCATGGTGGGTCCGTGCCGATGCGGCCTGGTTCGACGCCGCCACCCGCGGCTGCCGGTTCGCTCCCCCGGCGAGGCCTTCCTCGGCACCCCGGGCGTCTTCGCGCCCCTGAGCTGGGGCGCGGCCTTCGCGGCGAGATATACATAAAGGATTCATATAAATATCGTATGCTTCACCCATGAGCCGTCAAGATCCCACCCGTGGCGCGTCCGCTGCGATCGGGTCGGCCCTCTACGGGCTGGCCACCAGGACCGTGCGACGCCTTCCGCGCGACATGAGCGTCACGTCCGCCGCCACCCTGGCCACCCTGCACCGGACCGGCCCGCGACGCATCACCGATCTGGCCGCGACCGAGGGTGTCACCCAGCCCGCGATGACCACGCTGGTCCGGGTGATGGAGGAGTCCGGACTGGTCGAGCGGCGGGGCGACCCCTCCGACAGGCGGGTCACGCTGGTGTGCCTGACCGAGGCCGGCGCGTCGTACGTCCGGACGCGGCACCAGGCGGGCGTCGACGCGTTCGCGCGGCTGATCGACGAACTGCCCGACGACGAGGTCGAGGCCCTGGTCGCGGCGCTTCCGGCACTGGCACACCTGGCGGAGCTGGAAGGCCGGGACCGCGAGGGACCGAAGCGGTGACGGGGCGCACCCCGGAGCGCTCCGACGAGCGGTCGCTGGGCCCCGCCCTGCTGTTCGTCGCCCTGGTCGTGGCGGCGGTCGCCAGCCTCGGGGCGCCGCTGATCACCCGCGTGGCGACCACCTTCCACGTCCCGCTCGACAGCGCGCAGTGGACACTCACCGTCGCACTGCTGAGCGGCGCCGTCGCCACGCCCGTCCTCGGCCGGCTCGGAGCCGGCCCGCACCGACGGGCCACGATCCTCGCGACGCTGGCGATCGTCGTCGTCGGCAGCGCGCTCACCGTGCTCCCGCTGCCGTTCGCGGGCCTGATCATCGGCAGGGCGGCCCAGGGCGTCGGGCTCGGTCTGACCGCGCTGATGATGGGCGTGGCCCGGGACCACCTCCCCGAGGAGCGCGGCACGGCGACGATCGCCCTGATCTCGGTGGTCTCGATCATCGGCGCCGGGGTCGGCTACCCGCTCACCGCGCTGCTGGCCGAGATCGGCGGTGTACGGGCCGCCTACGGCTTCGGCCTGGTCGTCACCGCGGCCGCCCTCCTGACCGCGTGGCGCTCCGTACCCGCGGCTCCCGAGGGCCGCTCCGCCCACGTGACCGTGGCGGGCGCGCTCGTCCTCGCGGGTGGGCTGTTCCTCGTCCTGTTCCTGGCCGGCCAGCGGAGCCTGTGGAGCCGTCACCTCGCCGTGGCGGCGGGCCTCGCCGTCGTCGCCGTGCTGCTGCTGTTCGTCTGGACCGCCTCCGAACTGCGCAGCGAGACGCCCCTGGTCGATGTCCGGGCGGTGCGGCACCCGGCGGTCGCCGGAGCGAACATCGCCATGTTCGTCGGCGGGAGCGGCATGTACCTCCTGCTCACGCTCGTCACCCGGTATGCGCAGACGCCGCACAGCGCCGGCTACGGCTTCGGGCTGACCACCTTCGTCGCCGGGCTGGTCCTCGTCCCGTTCTCGGTGCTGGGGTTCGTCGCCGGCAGACTCACGCCCCGGGTCCGGGCGCTGGTCGACGCACCGGTGGTCCTGGCCGGCAGCGCCGTCGTCGTCGGCGGCGGGTTCGTCCTGTTCGCCGCGGCCCGGTCGAACCCGGCCGAACTGCTCCTCGCGATGGGTGTGCTGGGCTTCGGAGTCGGCAGCTTCTCAGCCGCCATGCCCGGCGCCATCCTGGCCGTCACGCCCAAGAGCGAGACGTCGAGCGCGATGGGCTTCAACTACGTCGTCCGCAGCGTCGGGTACTCCCTGGGCAGTGCGACAGGCGGCCTGGTCCTGGCCGGCGGAACGGACACCGGTCATCTCTTCCCGGACGACCACGCCTACACCACCGCCGCGCTGCTCGGCGTCGCCGCGATGGCGGTCACCGCCCTGACCGCCCTCGCCGCCGCCCGCCGACGCCCGCCGACGCCCGCCCGAGAGCAACCCGACCACCACCACGACCACGACCACGACCACGACCACGACCACGACCACGACCACGACCACGACCACGACCAGCGTGCCGGGTAACGGCCGGTCGAGCCGATGACCGGCTCGCGGGCCAGGGTGACGACCCGTCGCCCTGGCCCGCGTCGGGGAGACATGTCGACGAGTCGACGAGACCGACCCGAAAATCTGAAATTTTTATTGCGCAATTTTTCCTGCGGACCTATCGTCGTCGCATGCCCGAGAGCCCCCGGCCCGACCGGATCACCGACCTGACCCGTCTGAAGGCCTTCACCAACCCCCTGCGGATGCGGATCTACCGGCTGCTCTACGCCGCCGGGAGCGCGACCGCCTCGCAGCTCGGCGCCCAGGTCGGCGAGGCTCCGTCGCTGGTCAGCTACCACCTGCGCAAGCTCGCCGAGCAGGGCTTCGTCACCGAGGCCGCCGGCCGGAGCAGCGACGGCCGGGAGCGGTGGTGGCAGGTCTCCTCCGAGGAGGGCTGGGGCTTCCGGGAGTCCGACCTCACCGGGACGCCCGAGGGCGCGGCCGCCGTCGACGCGGTGACCAGGGGCCTGGTCGAATCCCGCGCCGCCCAGTACCGCGCCTACCTCGACCAGAGGTCCGCCTGGGGCAGGGAGTGGACCGACGCGGCCTTCGGCGCGGAGTGGCTGCTCGACCTCACGGCCGCCGAACTCGCCGAGATGGAGCAGGAGTTGCAGGCCCTCTCGCGGCGCTGGCGGGAGCGCGGCAAGGCGGCCAGGGCGGCCGGCGACACCGTGGGCCGCGAGCACGTCTCCGTCCACCTGTACGGGTTCCCCTTCCGCCCCTGACACCGGCACCGCCGTGTCCCCGACCGCCGGAGTCCCGATGGCCCTCGCGGAACCGACCCTCCCCGGCCGCACCGCCCCGCCGCCCGCCCACCGCGACGGCAACGTGCTGCGCTGGCTCACCGCCCACACCGCCTCGCTGATCGGCGACGGCGTGTACTTCGCCGCCCTCGGCTGGTCCGCCCAGCGGTCCGCCGGCCCCGCCGAGGTCGGCCTGGTCATGGCCGCCGGCGCCGCCCCGCGCGCCCTGCTCATGCTCGGCGGCGGTGTGCTGGCCGACCGGCTCGACCCGCGCCGGGTGGTCCTCGGCACCGACGCCGTGCGCTGTCTGCTCATCCTCTCGGTGGCCGCCGCCATCGCCCTGACCACGCCCGCGCTCTGGCTGCTGGTGGCGGTGGCGCTGGTCTTCGGCGCCGTGGACGCCCTGTTCGTGCCCGCCGTGGGTGCTCTCCCGCCCCGGATCACCACCCCCGACCAGCTGGCCCGGGTCACCGGACTGCGCTCGCTGTCGATGCGCCTCGGCCAGATCGCCGGGCCGCCGCTCGGCGGCCTGGCCATGGGCCTGGGCGGCCCGGCCGCCGCGTTCGGCGTCGCGGGCCTGCTGTTCGCGCTCTCCCTGCCGCTCCTGTTCTCCGTCCGGATCGGCCCGCTCGACCGCGCCGCCCAGGACGGCACCCCGCACGACGCCCCGCGAAGCGCCCCGCACGACGGCCCGGCACGCCGCCCGGGCACCGCGCGCGCCGACCTCCTCGACGGGCTGCGCTACATCCGCCGGCACCGCCTGATCGGCCCGCTGGTCGCGGCCGGGGCGGTCTGCGAACTCGGCCTCACCGGCACCCTCAACGTCGGCATGGTGCTGCTCAACGCCGAACGCGGCTGGGGCCCGTCCGGCTACGGCTGGATCGTCGGCTGCTTCGGCGCCGGGGCCGCCGCGAGTGCCGCGTTGCTCGCCGTCGCCGGGCGGCTGCCCCGGGCCGGCCTCACCATGGCCGGCACCCTGCTGGCGGCCAGCGTCGGCGCGGCGGCCATGGCGCTGGTCCCGCAGCTGTGGACCGCCTCCGTCATCGCCGCCCTGCTCGGGCTGAGCGCGGGGGTCTTCGGCAGCCTGGACAGCACGCTCATCCAGACCGCCGCCGATCCCGCCTACCTGGGCCGGGTCACCTCCGTCACGATGCTGACCATGGTCGGCCTCGCCCCGCTCAGCTACCCGCTGGTCGGCGCCGCCATCGCCGCCTGGGGCACCGCCCCGGTCTTCGTCGGCTGCGGCGCCCTCTCCTGCCTCGGCGCCGCGCTCGCGCTCGCCTCCCCCGCCGTGCGCCGCGCCGAACTCCCCCGCACCACCCGCGAATGAGCCCCTGCCCGGGAGCCGCTCGGCACACCGGTCACCAGGCGACCGGGAGCGCCTCGACGCCGTAGACCGTCGAGCCCTCGCGGAAGCGCAGCTCGGCGTCGGGGACGGCGAGCCGCAGGCCGGGGAAGCGCCGCAGCAGGGCCGGCAGGGCGACCTTCAGCTCCAGCCGGGCCAGTTGCTGCCCCAGGCACTGGTGGGCACCGAAGCCGAAGGACAGCTGGGCGACCGGACGGCGGCGCAGGTCGAGGTCGTCCGGGCGCTCGGGGACGAGGCCGGGGTCCCGGTTCGCGGTCAGCGGGGAGAGCAGGACGTGCTCGCCCTCGGCGATCCGGTGGCCGTTGACGTCGACGTCGGCCACGGCCGTGCGCAGCAGCGGTGCGGGGATGGCGAGATGGCGCAGCAGTTCCTCCACGGCCGTGCCGGTGACCTCCGGGTCGTCGCGGAGGGCGGCGAGCTGTTCCGGGTGGCGGAGCAGCGCCAGCACGCTCAGGGCGAGCATGGTCGCGGTGGTCTCGTGCCCGCCGACCAGCAGGGTGGTGCCGAAGCCGATGAGTTCGTCGTCGGTGAGCTCCGCGCCGTGCTGCCGCACCACCGCGCCCAGCACGCCCTCGCCGGGGGTGGCCCGGTTGCGGGCGACGATGTCCGCCATGGCGGTGTTCAACTCTGCCGACGCGGCGACGAGTTGGTCGGCATCGGCGGTGCCGTCCATGATCACCTGGGAGCAGCGCTGGAACATCGCCCTGGTGCCGTACGGGACGTCGAGCAGTTCGCAGATCGCCAGCGAGGGGATGGGCAGGGCGAACGCCTGGACCAGGTCGACCACCGGCCCCCGCTCCGCCATGGCGTCGAGGTGGTCGGCGACGATCGCCTCGATCGCGGGCCGCAGCCGTTCGACCTGACGGACGGTGAAGCTGCCGGTGAGCATCCGGCGCAGCCGGGTGTGCTCCGGGCCGCTGTAGGCGGGCAGGAAGCCGGGGTGGTTGAACAGGGTGCGCGGCAGCGACGGGTCGATGCCGTTGCCCGTCACCAGGCGGTCGTCCGCGAAGGCGGCCCGGACGTCGGCGTACCTGGTGAGGACGACGGCCTCGATCCCGCCGTGCACCGGGTGGGAGACCCGCAGCCGCGGCAGGCCGTCCTCCTCGCGCATCCGGCGGAGGTCCGGCGACGGGTCGAACGGGCAGCCGCGGTCCCGTTCGGAGGCGACGAAGGACGCCGAGCGGTGTTCGGGCATGGTGCGGGCTCCTCAGCTGGATCGGTCCGGGAACGCGGTCGTGGTGCGGCCCCGGGAACGCGGTCGTGGGTCGGTCCTGGGAACGCGGTCGTGGTACGGACGGCGGCGCTCTACCCGTGGTACCGGGTGGAGGCGTGGTGCCAGTCGAAGGCCCCGCGGATGGTGGTCTGCAGCGCCTCCGTGCAGTAACGCCGCAGCAGGTCGCGCTCGGCCGGGTCGAGGCGGCCCGTCGCCGTGGAGCCGAGCAGGGCCCGGTGGGCGCCGGTGAACAGCTCCAGGGCCTCGCCGCGGCGGCGCACGGCCCGGGCGACGGCCTCGGGGCGGGAGAGCCCGTGTTCCCGTTCCAGGCAGAGCACCAGGTTGTTCTGCTCCCCCTGGGCCGCGTCCTTCGCCAGGGAGACGATGTCGTTGTCGCAGATGATGAAGGTCTTCGTCATCTCGCGCATGACCGACAGGTGCGGCAGCGCGTACAGGTGGTCCGGCAGGACGCACGAGGACAGCCGCTCGGCGAGGTCGACGACCGGCGCCACCCCGATGGTGTGCCGCCGGACCCTCAGGTAGGCGCTCAGCGTCAGGGGCGTGCCGGACCGCCGGCTGCGCGCCTCGTGGACGTGGTGGTCCAGGTAGGACGACCAGTGGGCCGCCGATCGCTGGATCCAGTCCCCGGGCATGTCCTGGCAGCTGCGCCGCCGCATGTCGGCGAAGGCGGCGGCCAGCGGCAGCGGGGACGCCTCGCCGGTGACGCCCTCCTTGACCAGCCCGACGAGGTTGCGGACCCGCTCCGGCTCCCCGCCCCACTGTTCGTCGAGCGCGTCGTCGAACAGGAAGTACCAGCTCTGCTGGTCGACGCCGATGTCCAGTTCGCTCCCGGTCGCGTTCGGGTAGAACATGGCCGCGATCAGCGGGAACTGGCCCTTGAGGTGGTGGGCCCGCTCCGCTTCCGCGGCCAGGAAGCCGAAGGACTCGGGCCAGGCGAGGTGGCGGTCGTGGGCGGCCCGGAAGTCCGGGCTGATCCGGCGCGGGAAGGGCACGGTGTCGAGGGCCGGTGCCTCCGCGTCCTGGGAGAGGGGCTCTGCCGTCGATGTCATGGGGTGGCGCACCTCCGGGGAACGGGGCCGGTTCAGTCGGCCGGCCAGGGTGAGACGCGCATGGGCAGCGCGTTGGGCCGGATCAGCGCGTGGACCACCGGCCGGACCCGGTGCCCCGCGACCGGCCGCGGCCGCCACCGCGAGACGATCGAACGGAGGACGACCAGCATCTCGGTCATCGCGAAGTGGTCCCCGATGCACTTCCGGTTGCCCAGGGCGAACGGGACGTAGGCGCCCGGTGGCAGGTCCTTCTCGGTGCGGTCGAGCCACCGGTCCGGATCGAACCGCAGCGGGTCCGGGTAGTGGGCCGGGTCCCGGTGCATCGTCAGGGCGCTGTAGATCAGTTCGGCTCCCCGCGGCAGGTCGACGCCGCGGATCCGCACCGGTTCCAGGGCGCGCCGCATGAGCAGCCAGCTGGGCTGGTGCAGCCGGAGCACCTCCCGGAGGAAGCGTTCGGTGAACGGGAGCGTCGCCGCGGCGGGCAGGGCGCCGACGGGCAGCGCGTCGCACTCGGCCTTGATCCGTTCGGTGAGCTCCGGGCGCCGGCCGATCTCGTGGAGCGCCCAGGCGAGGGTGGTGGAGGTGGTCTCGGCGCCGGCCATGAGCAGCGAGAGCAGCTCGTCGCGGGCCTCCACGTCGCTCATCCCCCGCGGGTTGCCCGGGGTGCCGGCGAACATGATCGACAGCAGGTCGCCGTGGCCCGCACCGCCCCGCCGCTCCGGCCCCTCCGACCCCGCCTGTTCGACCTGCTCGGCCTGCCGGGCCTGCCGGACGGCGGTGTCCGCGAGTTCGCGCAGCGCCGCGGCCGCGGCCAGGTACCTGCGGTGCCCCAGCAGGGGCGAGGAGGCGATCGGCGCGGGCAGCACGGTGCCCACGAAGACGCCGCGCATCACCGTGGTCAGCTGCTCGGCGACGCGTTCCCCCAGTTCGGCGACGGCCGCGGCACCGTCCGGGCGTTCGGTGCTGAACAGGGTCGCCACGAGCATGACGGTCATCATCCGGCGCAGCACCAGGTCCATCGGGATCACCTCGCCGGGGCGCCAGGCCGACACCTGCTCCTCGGCGATGTCGGTCATCGTGCCGACGCACCCGGCGATGCTGTCCCGGTGGAAGGCGGGTTGCAGCGCGCGCCGTTGGCGGAGGTGGAAATCCCGCTCGGAGGTGATGATGCCGTTCCCGATGAAAGGCCGGGCGACATCGAACAGCAGTCCTTTGCCGAACTTCCTGCTCTGTGTGAGGAGAACCTCGTGGACGGCCTCCGGAGAGTTCAGGACGTACACCGGGCGATTCCCGAGGAATATCCTGACGATGTCGCCCTGCGCCCGGATGGACTGCAGGAACCCCACCCGCTGGACGGCCAGTCGCGGCAGGTGGCCGAGCAGTGGAATGCGCCCCGGCGCCACGGGCGCCGTCCCGGGAGCGGTGGTGGAACGCATGAGCCCTGCACCTCCCTGAGGTTTCGGATCGAAAGTCCGCCCGACAATGGAGCATTCGCTCGTTCGTGGTGCACGGTGATCATCGTTCGCCACCTCCGGAGAGGTCAAGGGAGCGGCTGAAAATGCACCGCCGGGGTGGTTTTGAGCCGAACGGCGGGAATTCCCCCACCTCGCCGCGCGTTTCAGGCCACCCGACCCGGATTGGACCGGGACTCCGGCCGACCCGGCGGATAGCCTCGGGCACACCGCCCAGTCGATCACCGGAGAAGCGCCATGCACCCCCAACTCGCCGCCGATCTCGGCCGGTTGCCCGAGCTGCTGGAGGAGACCCGGCAGCGGGCGCTCACCTTCCTGGCGGGCCTCGACGAGCGGCCGGTGGTCCCTCGGGCCGCCGTCGACGCGGCCGAACCAGCCGCCCTCGAACCGTCCGCCGCCGCACCGCTCCCGGAGGAGGGCGGCGGGATACCGGCCGCCCTGGCGGAGTTCACCGAGCGCTGGGAGCCGCGACTGTCGGCCAGCGCCGGGCCGCGCTACTTCGGCTTCGTGACCGGCGGGGCGACACCGGCGGCGCTCGCGGGCGACTGGCTGACCTCGGCCGTGGACCAGAACTCCAACTCCGCCCTGGACCCGGCCGGTCAGCAGCTGGAGCGGGAGACGGTCGGCTGGCTGCGCGAGCTGTTCGGGCTCTCGGCGGCGCACCACGGCACCTTCGTGAGCGGCGCCACGATGTCCAACACGGTGGGGCTGGCGGTCGCCCGCGAGTGGCTGGGCGAGCGGCTCGGCGTGGACGTCGCCGAGGACGGGGTCGGCGCGCTGGGGCGGGTCCGGGTGCTGTCGGGCAGTGCGCACTCCAGCGTCGCCAAGGCGCTGTCGGTGCTGGGCCTGGGCCGTACGGCACTGCGGACGGTGCCCGTCCTGCCGGGCCGGGAGGCGGTGGACGTGGCCGCACTGGAGCGGGCGCTGGCCGAGACGGACGGGCCGTGCGTGGTGGTGGCCAACGCCGGGACGGTCAACACCGTCGACTTCGACGACCTGCGCGCGATCGCCGCGCTGCGCGAGCGGTACGGGTTCTGGCTGCACGTGGACGCCGCGTTCGGCGCCTTCGCCGCGCTGTCGCCGGAGCACGAACGGCTGGTGGCCGGCCTGGACCTCGCCGACTCGGTCTGCGTCGACCTGCACAAGTGGCTCAACGTGCCGTACGATAGCGCCGTGCAGTTCACCCGCCGGCCGGACCTCCAGGCCCGGGTCTTCCAGAATGCCGCCGCCTACCTCGGCCCGCTGAGCGAGCACCCCGACCTGGTCCACCTCACGCCGGAGAACTCCCACCGGCTGCGCGCCCTCGCGGCCTGGTTCACCCTGCGGGCGTACGGCCGCGCCGGGCACCGGGAGATCGTGGAGCGCTGCGTCTCCGGCGCCCGGACGCTCGGTGAGCACGTCACCCGGATCGACGGCCTGGAGCTGCTCGCCCCGGTGCGGCTGAACGTGGTCTGCTTCTCGCTGACCGCGGACCCGACCCCGGAGCGGCTGGCCGCGCTCGCCGCCGAGCTGGCCGACGAGGCCTTCCTCACCCCCACCCGCTACGCGGGGCGGCCCGCCCTGCGCGCGGCGTTCAGCAACTGGCGCACCACCGGGGCGGACGTCCGGCGGACGGCGGAGGCGCTGGCCCGGGCCGTCCGGAAGCTGACGGCCTGAGCAGCGGGGCGGGGCCCCCGCCGGTCGGCTCCGGCCGTGGCCCCCGCTCCCCCGGCCCCGGCCGTCGCCCTGCGGCCACCGCCCCGACCGTCCGGGATCACGGGTGCGCGCCGTCCCCGTAGACGCCGCCCGCCCGGTCGGTCAGGCCCGCCATGAACTCCGCGTGGGCGAGGTTCATGAACGGCAGCGGTCGCCAGCGGGGGCTGTGGTCGGGGTGGTCGCGGAACCGGGCCGCCGTCGCGCACAGCCGCTCCCACCACAGCATGGCGTCCTGGCGCATCCGCTGCGTCCAGCCCGGCTCGTCGTTGCGGCCCTCCAGGACCACCTCCTCCCAGGCCACCAGGACGTCCGAGAGGAAGACGCAGTCGCAGGCGGTGACCTGCGCCAGCCGCTCGGCGGCGAACCGGGCGCTGCTGCCCTCGGGTTGGGCCGCCACCAGCTCGCGCATCCGGGCGGCCAGGAAGGCCTGCAGCGGGGTGACGTCGTCGGTGTGGAGGTCGTCGGAGAACTCCAGCAGTTCCACCTGCCTGCGTTCGCGTGCCATCGTGCGGCATCCCCTCGGCTCGGACGGTACGCGCTCGATGACGCACCGTCACCATCGTCGCGACCGACCCTAGCGGCTCGCACCGGAGATCACCGCGGTTTCCCGAAGCTCCCGCACCGGCGCGCCCGCCCGTGCCGTCCCGCGGGGCCTCCCTGGCCCAACACGCGGGCCGGACCTTGCCCTCACACCGGTGTGAGGGCCGATGATGCTGCCATGACCGCCACTCCTTTCGACCCGTACGCGCTGCTCGAACAGAGCCGGCTCGGCATCCTCGCCACCATCAAGGCGGACGGCCGGCCGCAGCTCTCCCCCGTCATGCCGTTCTACGACCGGGCGGCGAACGCCATCCTGATCTCCACCCGGGACGGGCTGGCCAAGACCGCCAACCTGCGCCGGGACCCGCGGGCCAGCCTGGAGGTGACCGGGCCGGACGGCCGCTCCTGGGCCACCGCCGAGGGCGTGGCCGCCCTGACCGGGCCGGGCACCGACCCCGACGGGCCGGAGGTCGAGGCGCTGGTGGACTACTACCGCCGCGCCGCCGGCGAGCACCCGGACTGGGCGGAGTACCGCGAGGTGATGGTCTCCGACCGCCGGGTGCTCCTCACCATTCCGGTCGACCACGTGTACGGCACCCACCTCTGACCGCCGGACCGGACCGACCGGCACGTCGGCCCGGCCGCCTTCACGTCCCAGTCGGCGCAATGGCCCGGCCGCCGCTACCGGTACCGGTACCGGCGGCCGGGCCTCTGCCTTTGCCTCCGCCTCCGCCCCGGAGGCGAACTCCCTTCAGCAGCGGGGTGGTTCAGCCCAGCGTCGCCGTGACCACGGTGGCGTCCAGGTCCTCGTGCCAGCTCTCCACCGCCGCCAGCCCGGCCGCCCGGGTCACCGCGAGGGCCGTCGGCGCCTGCCGTTCGCTGGTTTCGAACAGCAGCGCCCCGCCGGGCGCCAGCCACTCCGGCGCCTCGGCGACCACCCGCCGCAGCACGTCCAGCCCGTCCGATCCGCCGTCCAGCGCGGGCCGGGCCTCGTGCAGCCGCGCCTCCGGCGGCAGCAGGCCGAGGTCGTCGGTCGGCACGTACGGGACGTTGGCGATCAGCACGTCCACCCGGCCGCGCAGTCCTGCGGGCACGGCGGTGAACAGGTCGCCCTCGAAGACCCCCGCCGCGGCGCCTGCCAGGTTGCGGCGGGCGCAGCGGACGGCGCCGGGATCGATGTCGGCCGCGTAGAGCTCGACCGGGTGCGCGGCCGCGGCGGCCACCGCCGCGCCCAGCGCGCCGCTGCCGCAGCACAGGTCGAGCACCACCGCGCCCGGGGCGGTCAGCGCGGTGGCGGTGGCGGCCAGGAACTCGCTGCGGCGGCGCGGGACGAACACGCCCGGGTCGACGGCGATCCGCAGCCCGGCGAACTCGGCCCAGCCGACGACGTGTTCGAGCGGCCGGCCGTCGGCGCGGGAGCGGACCATCACGGCCAGGTCGGCGGGCGAGGCGGCGGCGGAGAGCAGGATCCGCGCCTCGTCCTCGGCGAAGACGCACCCGGCGGCGCGCAGCCGGGAGACCACCGAGGAACGGAGGGAAGCGGAGGAGAAGACCGGCAAGAGGACCCCTTGGGGGAAAGACGGGAAGCTGATGACTCCGTCAGGGCTCCCGCCAGGGCCGGCACCGCGTCGGCGCGCCGTCCGCGCTATGCGCGTGAGGCGCCCACGCGGCCGCGCTCCGGGAGCACCCGCTCGGACATTCCGGTAATGGGTCTCACCTCCCTGAGTCGCGGTCACAATCGGCTCCGGCAACCCTACCGCATCGTCGCGCGGGGATGGCCGGACGGATTTCGACGGGCCCGGTGAGCCCGGCGAGCCCCGTGCGGCCGGTGGCGCACCGGGGCTCCGGGTCCCCCGATCCCTCGTCCGAGCCCTCGACGGACCCACTGACAGTGCCACGTCGACAACGGACCGTAGCGCCCGAGCAAGTGATCCCGCCGACCGTCCCGCACGGGCGGGCAGCTCACCGGCACCGCTCCGGACTCACGCCGCCTGCACGGCCGGGGGCCGGGTGCGGTACCCGGCGGCCGCGCCCGGGGGCACCAGGCAGGGCAGCAGCCACTCCCAGAGGGCGCCGACCCGGCGGGCGCGCTCCTCGATGGGGCAGCCGTCGGCGAACACCACCTCCAGCCCGCAGGCGGCGGTCATCACCAGGGTCTCCGGGCCGAGGCCGTCCGAGCGGTCGCGTAGCTCGCCCGCCCGCCGGGCGCCGACCAGCAGGGCGCGCACCTCCCCGGCCCAGACGCCGTGGAAGCCCCGCAGCTCGGCCAGGGCCCGGTGCTCGGGATCGAGCGCGGCGGACCCGGCCATGGCGAGCCCGGCCGCGACCGCCCTGGCCGTCCCCGGTGCCTGCCAGCCGGCGTCCTCGCGGCCGAGGCGGAAGGCCGCCCGGATCACCGGGTCCGCCCCGAGCGCGTCGACCAGCCAGTACCCGGCGTCGATCAGCCCCTGGAGCGGGGAGGAGGCGGCCCGCAGCTCCGCGCAGGCCGACCGCAGTGCGCCCTCGGCCTGGCCGGACACCGCTCCGGCCAGATCCTCCTTGGAGGCGAAGTGGAAGTACAGCGCCCCCTTCGTCACCCCGGCGGCCGCGGCGATCTCGCCGAGCGTGGCCCCGGCGTAGCCGCGACGGTCGAACAGCGCCGCCCCCGCCACCACCAGCCGCCCGCGTGTCCGTTCCGACCTCTCCTGAACCACCCGTCCCACCACCCCTCCCGACGACAAGCAGCTTCCGACCGGTCCGCGGCCGCCCCACGACGGGCGCCGCGGCCTCCGACCGCCGTCCGGGTCCGGTTCCGCCGACGCGGCGCCGACCCGGACGACCGGCCGGTTCAGCCCGCCCGGCTGAGCCTGGCCGCCGCCGACCCGGCGGCCAGCCCGGCGGGTTCGCGCTCCGGCCCGGCGAGCAGGATGGAGCGCTGGAGCCGGCGCAGCGCGACCGAGGGCTCCATGCCCAACTCCCCCACCAGTGTGTTCCGCAGGCGCTGGTAGGCCTGCAGCGCCTCGCCCCGGCGGCCGGAGCGGTGCAGGGCCACCATGTACTGGCCGTGCAGGCTCTCGTGGGTGCGGTAGCGGTCCACGAGTACGGTGAGTTCGGCGAGCAGCACCCGGTGCCGCCCCAGCCGCAGGTCGGCCTCGATCCGCTGGTCCAGCGCGCAGAGCCGGGTCTCCTCCAACCGCCGGGCCTCGACGGCCAGTTGGCCGCCGACCTGGACGTCCGCGAAGGCCGGCCCGCGCCACAGCGCGAGCGCCTCGCCGAGCAGCCGGGCGGCCTCCGGGTAGTCCTCGCCGTCCATCGCCCGGTAGCCCGTTCCGGCCAGCCGCTCGAACTCCCGCAGGTCCGTCGGTCCGCCGCCGCTGTTGAGCGTGTAGCCGCCCGGCGAGGTCACCAGGACGTCCTTGGCGCCGGACACCCCCCGCGCCGCACCGGCCGCGACGAGCGCCCGGTCGATGAGCTCGCGCACCTGGAGCACGTACGTCTGCACGGTGGTGCGCGCGCTGCGCGGCGGACGGCCGGACCACAGCTCGTCGGCCAGCATCCCGGCCGACACCACCTGGTCCGCCCGCAGCGCCAGCAGCCCCAGCACCTGCCGCGGCTTCGGCGCCGACGGCACCACCGAGACCCCGCACACCCGGACGTCCAGCGCCCCGAGCACCCGAACCTCCACGATGACCACCCCAATCACACGGAACGCCGCAGTCCGTTCGCCGCGGCCGGCACCCGGGCCGACACCCTGGGTCAACTGGCACCCAGTCAAAAACAGGACGCGCGGTTTGTCAATACAAAACCGAACGTGCTGTTTGTTTCTGACGACGACACAGCCGGTCACCCGGGCGCGACTCCCACTACCCTCCGTGACCGGTTCCGGGCAAACCAAAGGCGGCGCCGGACCGCCGTGGTCCCGTCGCCGCCCGTCAGTCCTCACCCGCCCGGACTCCCCTGACAGGGAGGGCCAGTGAGCCTCCGTCAGCCCACCGCGACCTCCGCCTGCGCCTCGGTGCGCACGGGACCGCCCGCGCCACCGCCCTCCGCGGCCGCCCGCGCCGCCGCGGCCTCGGCCACCACCTCGGCCCCCCGGGTCGGCCCCATCCGCAGCGAACCGAGCACGCCCGGCACCGCGATGCTCGGCATCAGGTGCTGGTAGAGCCCGGACACCCGCGACTCCAGGTCCGCCCGGCCGCAGAGCTTCTGGGACTGGATCTGCACCCCGGTCCACGCGGCGACGAGCAGCCACGCGGTGTCCTCCGGCACGACGTGCGGGAGCAGCTCGCCGCGCTCGCCGGCCGCGACCAGCAGCGCCTCGAACCGGTTGATCCAGCCGGGGATAGCGCCGCCGCCGAGATCGTCGAAGAAGTCCTGTCCGAGCGAGAGCCGGGCGCCCGCGCTGAGCAGCGGGTCACGCGGCATCAGGTACGCCACCACCATCCCGGTGTCCACGAACTCCTGGAGCTTGCAGCTCCGTTCGGGAACTCCGTCCTGGACGAACTGCTCCTCCACCACGCCCTGCGCCAGATCGCGCTTCGAGGCGAAATGGAAATACACCGCACCCCGCGTCACACCGGCCCGGGAGACCACCTCGCCGATGGTCGCGCCCTCGTACCCGAACTCGTCGAAGACCGAGGCCGCCGCCTCCAGGATCAGTCGACGTGTCCGGAGCGCCCGCTCCTGCCGTACCACCGAAAACCACCCGCCCTCAGCTCCCGGAAAACAAAACCAAACACCCCGTATCTTAGCTGCGCCCCACCCGCGACCGACAAGACGATGTCGAGGAATCCCGCCGACCACTCCCCGATCCCACCACCCGTCAAGGCCCACCGCCCCCTTGGTGAGCAATCGCCTCGACCGTCCCGGCGGTTCCGTCTCCGACCAGTCCGCCTTCACCGCCGGAAAACCGAACGAACGGTTTCCTCCAGGTGTTCGTCACCCTACACATCCGACCGCCCGGGCGGCCCGGTCGTTGCACCGGATCGGCGGGATTCCGCGACGGAAGCGGGTGCGGACGGCCTCCGACGGGGCGAGGGGCGCTGACGAGGGGTGACCGGCCCGGGCGCTGGACGCGCTCCTCGATCCGGTGGGGCCTCCCGGGGCGGCGACCGCCCACGGCGGCGAGCACGGCACAGCGGGCGGCCCGACGCCGGACCACCCGCCGATGTTCTGACACCCTGCCTCCTACGCCCGGCACTCGGGGGGACCGCTGCGTGAGAAGTCGGCCGGGCCGACTTCTCACGCAGCGGCCGCCGTCCTCGCCGGGCCGCGCCGCGCGGAGCATGTGCCGCGGCCCGGGCCGAGGACGCCCGGTCAGGCCGAGATGCCGCAGTACTGCTGCTGCTTGCCGATCGCGCGGTAGACGCAGTCGGCCGTCTCCACCAGCTTCAGGACCGCCTCGCGGTTGCGGCTGGTCTCGCGGCCGATCACCTCGTCGGGCGGGTAGAAGCCGCCGCTGCCGGTCGGGCCGGGGTACATCTCGAAGGTGTAGGCGAAGATCCGCTGGGCGCCCCACAGCCAGTCGTCGATCGCCCCGTCGGTGATGTAGAGGTCGCTCGACTGCTCGGGCGTGTAGCCGTTGGTGGCGGCCATGCCGCGGCCGAGGGCGGCGAAGGTGTTGTACTCGTCGGCGGTCATGCCGGTGGCGGTGTCGGCGGTGGTCCAGCCGAACGGCCAGAGCACCAGTTCGCTGTAGGTGTGGAAGTCGATGGCGGCGGTGATCTGCTGCTTGCCGCCGACGATCCGGCTGCGGACGAAGTCGGCGACCACCTTGGTCTCCTTGGCGGACTCCGGGGCGCTGCCCCGGTAGGTCTCGCTGGAGGTGGAGCCGGAGGAGCCGCCGCAGCAGCCCCACTTGTAGTTCCAGTTGCGGTTGAGGTCGGTGCCGACGCTGTTGCTGCCGGTGTTGGGCTGGCGGTCCTTGCGCCAGCTGCGGTAGCGGCCGGTCGCGATGTCGTACTCGCCGCCGTCCGGGTTGAGGTCGGGGACCACCCAGATCTCGCGGCTGTCGACGGCGTTGGCGATCCGGCTGTCGGTGGCGTACTTGTCACCGAACTCGTGCAGCAGGTAGAGCGACATCTCGACGGTGAGGTGCTCGCGGGCGTGCTGGTGGGCGGTGAACAGCACCTCGGGCTCGTCCTCGTCGGTGCCGACGTTGTCGCTGATCTTCACCGCGGTGATCGGCCGCCCCTCGTACGAGGTACCGATGACGCGCTTGCTCATGATGTCCGGGTGCGCGGCGACCACCGCGTCGATGTCGGCGGTCGCCTCGGCGAAGTTGTGGTACCCGGAGTCGGCCTGCGGGAAGTCGTACAGCGACCCGACCAGGCCCTCGGCGCCGGCCTCGGCGCCGTAGCGGGGGCCGGGCAGGGCGACCGGCGACCAGCCCAGCGCGCGCAGTCGCGCGGCCTCGGCGGGAGTCGCGGTGACCACCACCGCGTCGGGCAGCACGGCGTCGACGGAGGCGCCGGTGGCGGCGACGGCGGTGCGCTCGGCGACGGTCCGGGGGCCGTCGAGCCGGTACTGCCGCGCGGTGTCGGAAGCGGTGCCGATGGTGGTGTCGGCGATGGCGGACGAAGGAGCCAAGGGACGGTCGGCGGAGGCGGCCTGGGCGGTGAGCGGGGTGGCGAGGGCGAGAGCCAGCAGCACGGCGGTGGCCGCGGCGGGCTTCCCTCGGTGGGGCAGTCGCATGACTGTCCTCCTGTGGGGGTCCGTGGGGACGGAACGGTGGAGGAGGTGAGGCGCGCGCCAGCTTGATGGTCCGTCAGTGTCATGGGTTCGTCAATACATCGGGAAGGGCGGAGAACGGCCGGAGGACGGCGCGCACGGCTCAGGAGTCCGGCCCGGTCCCGCAGGTCGCCAGGCTGCACCAGCGCCGCCGGCCGCTCGCGTCCAGGAAGAGCCAGCCGCAGCCGCTGCTGGGGCAGCGCCGGATGGTGAACCGGCGCGGGTCGGCGAGCAGTTCACCGGCCGCACGGGCGGCGGCGTACAGCGGCAGCCGCAGGCCGGCCGTCGGCGGCAGCCGCCAGTGCGCCAGACCGTCCCCGCTGCGGGTGAAGACCGCGGACCGGCCGGCCTCCTGCACCACCGCCGCCACCGCGCCGAAGGCGGCGCCGTCCTGCGGGTCGGTCAGGCAGCCGTAGAGGGCCGAGCGGAACGCACGGGCGTCGGCGAGCACCGCGGCGGCCTCCTCGGGCCGTTCGGCCGCCCGGCGGAGCAGCGCCTCGACGACCGGTCCGTCGGCGAGGTCGTGGTGGCCGGCCCAGACGGCGAGCGCCGGGTAGCCGCGCAGCCAGTCCGACCCGGCGGTCGGCGCGGCGCCCCACCCGGCGTAGGTGTTGCAGAACTCCAGCGCCGGGTGGCCGCCCGCGCTCCACGGCAGCCACTGGTCGCCGACCCGCACCGCGTACAGCGGCGCCGGAGGGCGGTCCAGCCGTGGGTCGGCCCGCAGGATCCGGTCGTGCAGGGCGGCGAGTTCGGCGCCGGGCTCGACGCCGAGGCCGTCCACCAGCACGCGCCGGGTCCGGCGGTAGAGGGCGAGCGCCTCGGCCTGCCGGCCGGCCCGGTAGAGGGCGGTCATCAGGGCGAGGACGAGGCGCTCGCGGGAGAGGAGGTCGTCGGCGGGAGAGCCGGTCGGGGCGGAGCCGTCGACGGAAGAGCCGGTCAGCGCGGAGCCGTCGACGGCGGGCGCCCCGGCCCAGGGCGCGGTCAGACCGGCGAGCACCTGCTCGTGCCGGCCCATGGCCAGCAGGATCTCGGCCCGCTGCTCCAGGGCGGACAGCCGCAGCTCGGCCAGTCGACGGCCCAGCCGTCCGCGCAGTTCGTCGTCCACGACGTCCGCGAGCAGCGGCCCGCGCCAGAGCGCGAGCGCCCGGTCGTGGCAGCGCAGCCGTTCGCCGGGGTCGCCGGTGGCGGCCGCCCGGGCGGCCAGTTCGAGGAACTCCCTTACGTCCACGGCGTGTCGGCCTGGCACCAGGGCGTACCCGCGGTGCCGGGTCTCGATCGCCACCGCGTACGGGCGCAGCCGGGCCCGCAGCCGTCCGACGTAGGTGTGGACGGTGCCGCGGGCCGAGCCGGGCGGGTCGCCGTGCCACAGCAGGTCGATCAGCCGGTCGGTGGTGACGACCCGGCCGTCCTCCAGCAGCAGGACGGCCAGCAGGCACCGCTCCTGGCGGCGGCTGCCGCCGAGGACGGACTCACCTTCGTGGTCGGCCTCGAACGACCCGAGCAGTCGGAACTCCATGGCGGGCCACCCTAGCCAGGGCCCGGGCCTGTCCTCGAACGCGTCCGCGGGGCCGCACCGGGTTCCCGGGCGGCGAGGGCCGGGGCGCGTGGTGAGAATCCGGTCAGGGGTGCCTGCCACGCTGGCCCTCCGCACGCCGCCCGACACCTCACCAGAAGGACCGATCATGCGACGAATCCTGTTCTCCGCCGCTTCCACCGCGCTGGCCGCCGTCACCGTACTCGCCCTGACCGGCCTGGCGGCCGCCCCGGCGGGCGCCGCGTCCGGCCCGCTCGGCTCCTCCGGAACAGCTGGGGCGTCCGGAGCCGGCAGCGGTCAGGACGGCTGGGAGCCGTCGCCCACGCCGACGTACGACCTCCCGGCCGGCTCCCGCTGCGACTTCCCCGTACACATGGCGGCCGTGGTGGACGAGGTGGAGCGGCGGGTCCTGGAGTACGCCCCCGACGGCAGCACCGTGCGACGCGCCGCCTTCCGGGGCGCCCTCGTCCTGCGGCTCACCAACACCGCCACCGGCGCCTGGTACGACGCGGACGCCGGCGGCCGGTCCGTCGTCGACTACCGGCCGGACGGCTCCCAGACCTGGCACGCCCACGGCCCGGTCCTGCTCGGCGTCGGCCCGGGCGCCGGCAACCTGCCGCGCGACCTCTACACCGTCGACGGCGTGTACACCATCGACATCGGTGCCACCGGCTACCGGACGCTGACCATCGAGCACGGCTCCGCCGAACCGCTCTGCGCGAAGATCGCCTGACCGCGCCGCACGTACGGCCGGGACGCACCCCGGGGCCGTGGGCGCCCCGGCCGCGCCGGGTCGGCCGACTACCCCGTCCGGCGCAGCGCGGCGCGCGGCCCCGGCGGGGGACTGCGATCTTCGGAGGGCACCCGGCCGCGCCCGACCGCCGGGCCCCGTCGTCCCGAATCCGTGGAGGCCCGGATGTGGCAGACGCCCCCCGCCCCCGTCAGTGGTGAGTGGCTCCCGGTACTGGACATGCCGGCGCCCGGCCCGCAGAACCGCTGGACGGTGCTGCTGCGCGCGCTGCTGCTGATCCCCCAGTTCGTGGTGGTGTGGGTGCTGTCGGTGGTGGCGTTCCTCGTCACCGTCATCGGCTGGTTCGGCGCGCTGGTGCTCGGCCGGCTGCCCGGCTTCGCGGCGGACTACCTCACCGCGTTCGTCCCGTACGAGACCCGCGTCACCGCGTACCTGATGCTCACCGTGGACCGCTACCCGCCGTTCCGCTTCGAGGTGCCCGACCACCCGGTGCGGGTCGAGCTGCGGCCGGGCGAACTGAACCGGCTGGCCGTGCTGTTCCGCGTCTTCCTGGTCATCCCGGCCTCGATCGTGCAGGGCCTGGCGTACGCGGGGTGGTGGCTGGTGTCGTTCGTCCTCTGGCTGGTGGTGCTGGTCCTGGGCCGGATGCCGCAGCCGCTGTACGAGGCGACGACCGCGATCCTGCGCTACCGGCTGCGCTACACCGCCTACCTGCTGATGCTCTCGTCCGCCTACCCCAAGCGGCTGTTCGGCGACGAACCGGGCAGCGAGCCGGGCGGCCCGGTGTCGGCCACCCGCCCACTGGTCCTGAGCGGCGCCGGGCGCGGCCTGCTCGTGCTCTTCCTGATCCTCGGCCTGGTCTCCTGGGCGTCGGGCTCGATCACCGCCTCGGTGAACTCGGACGACGACTACGACCACGACGACACCACCGGCCCGGCCCGGAACGTCGTCGCGCCCCTGGTGCCGGGCCCCGCCGACCAGGAGGACCGGAGCCCGCTCGGCGGTTCGTGAGGCCCGTCCGGCCGTCGGGGTCGTCCGCACCGGCACCCCCGCGCCGGCCCGACGCCGTCAGCTGGGACGATGCCGGTATGGCCTCCCCGCTCCGCGTCCGTCGCCGTCCCGGCGACCGCCCGTTCGCCGAGGCCGGCCGACCCGTCCTCGCCGTGCCGGACGACGGGCGCGGTCTGCTCGCCGTCGTCGGCGAACGCGGGTTCGCCGGGACGGCGACGGTGGGCGTGTACGGCACGGAGGACCTCGGCTGCCGGGCCGTGCTCCGGACGCGTTTCCCGGTGCGCGCGCTGGCGTTCCACCCCGGTGCGCCGTTGCTCGCCGTCGGCACCGGCCGGTACGACGGCGGTTACCTCTTCGAGGGCGAGCTGCTCCTGCTCGACTGGGAGACGGGCGCGACCACCTCGCTCATCGAGGACCACTTCGGCCGCGAGGTCCGCGGACTGGGCTGGCTCGACGACCGGGCCCTGCGCGTGCTGACGGCCCCGCCCGACGACTGGAAGGACCGGAAGGCGCACGTCGAGGGCCACGTCGCCGTGGTGCGGCGGCCCGACTGGCGCACCGTCGCACCCCGTTCGCTCACCGCCGCCGACCTGGCCGGCCCCCGGGTCCCGGCCCCGCGCCCCGACGGAAGCGCCGACGCCCACCGGGCGCTGTCCGCCCTGGGCCCGGACTGGGAGCCCCGGCGGCACGTCCTCGCCGTCGAGGAACTGCCGGACGGCGCGGTCCTGGCCACCCTCGCCCAGGACGAGGACGACCCGGAACGGCCCGGGTGCACCGCCCTCCCCGACGGCCTGCTGATCGGGCACCGGACCGTGGACGACACCGACCCTCAGGACCGTCTGCGGATCCGGCACGCCGGCCGGGACTACGTCACCGAGGCCCCACCGGCCCGCCGGGGCTCGGAGCCGCGCCGGCTCTCGGTGCGCTCACCCGGGGGCGCGGGCGTCCGGCCCCTGTTCCCGCTCTCCTGGGAGCCCGGGGAGACCCACCTCCCCGGCCCCGGCGCGGAGGCCGACGACGGCGACCTGGTGCACGCCGGAACCGTCCACCACGGCCACGGGCTGCAGCCCGGTGGCTCCTTCGTCGTTCGCCGCTCGGCCACCGACGGGACACCCCGCTGGACCTTCCGGACCGACCACGTCGCCACCGATCTCGACACCGACCTGGACACCGCGTACCTCGGCTACCGCAACGGCGACGTCCTGGCCCTCGACCTGCGCACCGGCGCCCCGCGCTGGCGCCACCGGCTGACCGTCGCCGGTGTCCCCGTCGTCCCGACGGCCCTGACCGCCACCGGCCCCGGCCGCCTGCTCGTCGGTACGGCCGACGGCCGGGTCCTGGACTGCGCGACCGCGTAGTGCGCCGGGGCGGTCGGCGAAGGCGGCCGCTGGCGGCGTCGGTGCGGGCCGGGGGCGTTACGCGAGGGCGGTGTCGGGGATCCAGGAGCCGTGGATCGTGGCGGGCACCCGGCGCGGGAGGTGGACGGTGGCGACCGGCGGGAGGGTGAGGTCGGAGGCGTCCAGGACGAGCAGCTTCGAGGCGTTCAGGTTCAGGTCGCCGACGACGGTGAGCAGCCAGCCGGCGTCCTCGTCGGTGTCCGGGCGGTCGTCGGCGGGGACGAACACGGCCTCGCTGGGCAGCTGCCCGGTGCCGACCGGGCGCAGCCGGCGCTCGCCGGTGCGGCGGTCGTACTTGACCAGGGCGTGGTTGCCGACACCCTGGTCGTCGGGGAAGGACAGCGCGTACTGGTAGCGGTGCTCGCGGCCGAGGAACGCCTCGTTGATGGTCGGGAACTCCACGGTGAGGTCGTCGGTCTGCTCCTCGCGGACCCGCCCGGCCGCCAGGTCCACGATCCAACGGCGGCTGCGGGAGCCGGAGTTGGGCTCGGCGCCGCGGTCGGGGGCGCCGACCCACCAGTTCCAGGAGCGCTGCCAGCCGTCCCGGCCGACCGACGGGCCCTCGACGACGATGCGCCCGGCGGCGTCCTCGTAGGCGTTGGCGAGGTGCATCGCGAAGCCGGCCTCGACCGGGAACCAGCGGACCTCGGCGGCCCGGCCCGCGCCGCGCGGCATGACGCCGAGCCGGGCCGGCCGGCCGTCGTCCCAGCCGTACGGGATGCCCGAGCGGTCGGCCGGGTCGAAGGTGACCGATCCCTCCAGGAAGACCACGTGGTGCTCGGTGATCGCGAAGTCGTGCTTGAGCGCGGCGCTCGCGCCGGGCACCTCCTGGCTGGTGAGCACGGTGCCGTCGGGCGAGGAGACGTGGTGGACCAGGTACGGCGGGAACGGCGAGGAGGCGAAGAAGTGCAGTTCGCCGGTGGCCGGGTCCTCCTTGGGGTGGGCGGTCATCGCCGAGGTGAGCCGGCCGTTCCAGTCGTGGGCGCCGACGGTCTCCAACTCGGCGGTGAGCTCGAAGGGGAGGGCCGACTCGCAGAGGGCGAGCAGGCGGCCGCCGTGCTCGATGACGTGGGTGCCGGCGGTGGAGGCGGTCAGGTCGGGGCCGTGCTCGGTGAGGTACGGGGCGCCGTCGAGGGCGGGCGTCCTCACCCAGCGGTTGCGGTACCACTCGGCGCGGCCGTCGCGGAGCCGGATGCCGTGCACCATGCCGCTGCCCTTGAACCAGTGGGTGGGGGTGGTGCCAAGCTTGGGATTGTGGCTGTTGCGGATCAGCCGGCCGGTCAGCTCGGGCGGCAGGTGGCCCTCGACGGTCAGTTCGGTGGCGGTGAGTTCGTCGGCGACGGGGGCGTAGTGGCCGGTCAGGTAGGGCTTGGGGGTGGCGTCGGCGCTCATGGGAGGGATCCTTCCGGGAACGGTTCGGGGTAGGGCCAGGACGGGGTTCAGCGGGTCGGGTTCAACGGGCTGGGTTCAGCGGGCGGGGCTCAGCGGGCGGCGCTCAGCGAACCGGGTTCAGCGGGCGGCGGCCGCGAGGTGCGCGCTCTCGGCGGTGGCCTTGAGGCGGTCCAGCCAGCGCTCCAGGGACTCCCGCAGCGCCTGTTCCAGCGCCTCCGGCATGGCCTCGACGGCCGGTCCGCTCCAGGACTCCTCGGTGCGGACGGTCACCCGGCCGTCGCCGGCGGGTTCGAAGGACCAGACGTGGACCCCCTCCACGCCGTTGGCCGGGCCGCCCCAGACGATCCGGCGGCCGGGGACGAGTTCGCGAACGGTCGAGGTGATGTCCAGGCCGTGGGTGCGCCAGCCGAAGGAGGCGCCGGGGCCGGTGAGCGGGCCGCCGGTGAGGCGGGCCTGCTCGATGTCGGGGTTCCACCGCGGCCAGGCCTCGACGTCGGTGTGCAGGGCCCAGACGAGGGCGGCCGGGGCGTCGACCGTGATGGTGAGCCGGACGATGACGGGGGCGGTGGTGTCGATGGTCTGGATGGACATGGAGCGGTCTCCCTGGTGGTTCGGGTGTGGGACGTGGACGCGGACCTCAGATCGATGAGTGGTTGACCACTCACACTCGCGGCCGAAAGAAACGGCGGTGGCGTTCGGCCCGTCGCGTACGCGCGGACCTCCCGCCCCGCCGGGGTGGGTGGCGCTTGACAGCGGTGGTCAGTAGTGGGTGATGCCGGCCGCGAGGGTCCGCGTCCACGGTGCGTCGACCTCGTCGGCGCCCATCGAGACCAGCAGGTGGCAGAGCATCCCGGTGGCGAAGAAGCCCTGGACCTGCGGCTCCGCCGCGCCCGAGGCGCCCCGCACGTACTCGACCAGGCGGGCGTACCCCTGCCGGACCGCCTCCCGGACGGCGGGCTCGGAGACCGCCGCCGCCTGGGCGTGCAGCTGGACCAGCATCAGGTCGTTGTCGGTGATCAGCTTGGCGTAGGCGTCCCCCATGGACCCCAGGACCGCCTCCGGCGAACTCCCCCTCGCATCCGCCGCACCGCGCTCCAGACTCCCCCGGACCCGCACGAAGCAGTGCTCCACCACCGCCACGAACAGGGCCTCCTTGCTCGGGAAGAGCCGGTACACGTACGCCTGCGAGATGCCGGCGGCCTTCGCCACCTCCGTGGTGGTGGTGCCGAAGTACCCCCGCGCGGCGAACGCCCCGATCGCGGTGCGCAGCACCGTCTCGCGACGCTCCTCGGCGGTGGACAGCTGCCGGGGTCGTTCCTTCTGCATGTGAGTACTCAACCACTCACACTTTCCCGTCGTCAACACCTGCCCGTCCTCGAACCTCCGTCGACGCTTGAGCAGCCGACCAGCGCCACCCGGCAGCGGCCGGGGCTCCGCGCGCCTCGCCGCGGCCGTCACGCTCCCTCGGACAATTCCTCAACCGATCGGTTGAATATGGCCGGCGGGCGGCGTAGCGTAGTTCTCAACCGATCGGTTGAATAGGAACAGGGGTGAACGGTGGCCGTCGACCAGCTGTCCCGGGCGTTCGTCGCGCTGGCGGATCCGACCCGGCGGGACATCGTCGCCCGGCTGGCGATCCGGGACGCGAGCGTCGGCGAACTGGCCGAGTCCTACGCGATGTCCCTCCAGGCCGTCTCCAAGCACCTGAAGGTGCTGGAGGAGGCGGGGCTGGTGAGCCGCAGCCGGGACGGACAGCGACGGCCGTGCCATCTGGAGCCGCAGGTGTTCGACTTGATGACGAGCTGGATCGAGCGGTACCGGCGCCAGGCGGAGGAGCGGTTCGGCCGACTGGACGCCCTGCTCGCCGACCTGGCCGACGAGGAACGCACCGGACCAGCCCCGGAGACCGGCCACACCGGCCACACCGGCCACACCGAAGAGAACCACCGACCCGAGCAGAGCGAAGGAGCCCCGTCATGACCTCCACCACCGGCCCCGAGACCCGCATCGAGGCGGACCCCAAGCTGCCCACCATCCGGATCGTCCGCGAGTTCGACGCGCCGCGGGAGCGGGTGTTCCGGGCCTGGATCGATCCCGAGCTGGTCGTGCGCTGGCTCGGCCCGAAGGACCTCGACATGAAGATCGACACCTGGGACGGGCGGACGGGCGGGCACTACCGCTACTCGGCGCACCGCGACGGCCAGGAGATCGCGGCCTTCTACGGCTCCTTCCACGAGGTCCGGCCGGCCGACCGGCTGGTGCAGACCTTCACCTACGAGGGCGTTCCGGACGGCGTCTCGCTGGAGACCGCCACCTTCGAGCCCGCCGGGGAGGGCCGCACCCGCGTCACCGTGCTGTCGGTGGTCGACAGTCTGGCGGCCCGGGACGCCATCCTGGCCAGCGGCATGGAGCACGGCGTGGTCGAGGGCTACCAGCAGTTGGACGCCCTGCTCGCCGGCTCCTGACCGGCCCGACGGAACCGGCCCGGCCCCGCCCGGGCCGGTCCGACGTGGTCCGGACCGATCCGACGTAGTCCGGTCCGGTCGCGCCGAATCCAGGGAGGCGACACAGCCACCGTCTCCACCTCGCGCGTCGCCGGTCCCTTCTGAGTGTCCGTCAAACCGCCTACCGGCGAACCCCTTTCCGCCTACGGTCCAGCACGTCCGCGATTCACCGTTGCGGGTGATGGCCAACCGACCCGTCGGAGCGGAATCCTGGTGCGAGCGCCCGGCACCACGCCCCGCGCGCCCGCCCACCTCCAGCACCGGGAGGCACCGCCATGGAGCCCAAACCGTCCGACCGCGACCAGGCCTCCGGAGTCCGTCGGCGCCGCATGCTCGGCCTCGCACTCGGGGCGGGCCTCGTCCCCGCGCTCGGTCCGGCCGCCCAGGCGGCGTCCGATTCCGCGCCCGAGCAGGCCCGGTCGCTGCCGGCCGCCGCACTGGGCCGACGGGTCGCCGACGTGGCCGCGAGCCAGCTCGGCGTGCCCTACGCCTGGGGCGGCGGCGACCGGCTGGGTGCGAGCCTCGGCTTCTGCGACGAGGAGAACGGCTGGCTGAACGGCGAGTGCATGGGCGAGAAGACGGTCGGCTTCGACTGCAGCGGCCTGTCGCTCTACTGCTGGTACCGGGCCAGCCACGGCACCGTCGAGCTCGGGCACTACACCGTCGCGCAGTTCAACCTCAGCGCGCCCGTACCGCGCGACGCGCTCGCCCCGGGCGACCTGCTGTTCTTCTCCCGCCCCGACGCCCCGCTGCACCACGTCGGGATCCATGTCGGCGACGGCGCGATGATCCACGCCGAGCGGACGGGCACCCTGGTCGCCCGGGTCGACGACGTGCTCGACGTCCCGCGCTGGGCGGGCGAGTTCGCCGGCGCCCGCCGACCGGGGCAGCCCGCCGCCTGACAGCACGGCCCGGGGCAGCCCGCCCCCGGGGAGGGCCCCGAACCCGCCGCCGGGGGGCGATCGGCCCGCGTACGGTCACAGACCGCCGCGCCACTCCCCCGTCCCCCGGTGCACCCGCAGCAGCAGCTCCTGCAGGAGCCGCCGCTCCCGCGCGTCCAGCGGCGCGAGCACCTCGTCCTGGACTTCCCGTGCCTGCGCGTCCAGTTCGGCGAGCAGCGCCCGCCCGGCGTCGGTGACGGAGACCGAGACCCGCCGCCGGTCGGCCTGGTCCCTGGCGCGCTCGACGTACCCGGCGGCGGCGAGCTGGTCGGCGACCTTGGCCAGGTCGCTCGGGTCGATGGCCAGCCGCCGCACCAGGTCCCGCTGGGCCTGCGGGCCGAAGTCGGCGAGCGCGGCCAGCACCGCCATGTCCCACAGCCGCAGGCCGCGTTCGGCCAACCGCTCGGCGAGCCGGCCGCGCGCCGCCTTGCCGACCCGGGAGAGCAGGTAGGTACTGAGGTCCAGCAGGGTCGGGGGAAGCCCGGCGGCGGGCAGCGGGTTCGCCGGGTGCGCGTTCCCCGGGTACGGGTTCTCGGAGGCCATGGCGGCAGTCTAGGGTCTCTCCCTATAGTGGGTGTCGACCCACTAATTCGGAGACCGCCCTTCCCTGCCAGGAGTTCGCCCGTGGACGCCCTGTACTCCCGCCTGCTCGTCACCCGCTTCGCCGAGTGCTTCGCCTTCTACCGCGCCGTCCTGCCGCCACTGACCGGCGCCGCCCTGGCCAAGGGCGCGCCCGAAGGCCCGTACGCCAGTTGGGACCTCGCCGACCAGACCCTCCTGGCACTCTTCGACCGCTCCGCGATGGCCGCCACCCTCGGCACCGCCGGGCTGCCCGCCCACGCCGCACCCGGCCAGGACGCCGCGATGCTGGTGCTCCGGGTGGACGACGTGGACGCCGCCCTCGACCTCTGCCTGCGCCACGGCGGCACGCCGGCCGGTGCGGCGGCCGACCGCCCGGAGTGGGCCCCCACCCTGCGCAGCGCCCATCTGCGCGACCCGGACGGCCGCTTGGTCGAGCTCCAGTCCTACTGACCGGCCCGCGCCGCACCGGAGCTCGCGCGTCGTGCGGCGCGGCCGATCGGCGCGGCGCCCCCGGCCGGAGCTACTCCATCGACTGCGAGGGCCGGCCCGGCAACCCCGAGGCCTCGAACCCGCCGCCGTCCGGCGCGAGTCGGTCGACCCGGAAGTCCGAAGAGCAGGCCCGCCCGAGCGCCTGCGACGCGGCGCCGGCGCCGGGAACGTGCCCCAGCACCGCGGCGCAGTACTGGACGGCGGGGCTGGGCAGCGGGCGCAGCTCGGCCGAGCCGGCCGGAGTGGCGGCCGCCGCCCCGGCGAGGGCCAGACAGCCGGCCAGGACGGGAGCGGCGAAGCCGCGGGGGATGCGCATCGGGGGTACCTCCGTACGGGTGGGGAGAACGGGCGGCCGTGGTCCCGGCCGCCCGGCCCATTCGACGGGCGGCCGCCCCCCACGGCCCGGCCGACACACCGCGCGCCGCACTAGTCGTACCGACGCCGCCGGCGCGGCGGCCGACGGTCCCGCCGGCCGATCCTGCCGACGGCCGTCCGCGCCGGTGGCGGAGGCCGCTTCCACCACAGGGGGCCCGGCGCTCAGACCACCGGGGAGGCGGCCTCCGCCCACAGCTCCGCGTCGCACGCGGCCACCAGCGCGCCGATCCGTTCCCACGCCTCCTCGGCCGGCAGCGGCTCCAGCCGTCGTCCGTCCCGCAGCCGCAGCGCGACCCGGTCGTCCACGGCCTCCTTCGCCCCGATCACCGCCTGGTAGGGCACCAGCCGGGCCTCGCGGATCCGGGCGCCGAGGCTGCCGTGCTCGGGGCCGGCCACCTCGGCGCGCAGCCCGAGGTCCAGGCAGCGCTGCCGGAACCGTTCGGCCTGCGGCAGCTCGGCGTCCGAAACCGGCAGCAGCACGACCTGGACGGGCGCGAGCCAGGCCGGGAACGCTCCGCCGTACAGCTCGATCAGGTGGGCGACCACCCGCTCGACGCTGCCGATCACGCTGCGGTGCACCATCACCGGCCGGTGCTTGGCGCCGTCCGCGCCGATGTAGTGCAGGTTGAACCGCTCGGGCTGATGGAAGTCGATCTGCACGGTGGAGAGGGTGAACTCGCGCCCGGCACCGTCGGCGATCTGCACGTCGATCTTGGGACCGTAGAACGCGGCCTCGCCCTCCGCCGCCTCGAACGGCACCCCGGACCGCTCCAGCACCTCGGTGAGCAGCGCGACGGCCCGCTCCCAGAGTGCCGGGTCCGCCACGTACTTGCCGCCCGCACCGGGCAGCGAGAGGCGGTAGCGGACGGGCACGACGCCCAGCGCCCGGTGCGCCTCGCGGATCAGCTCCAGGGCGGCGACGGCCTCGTCGGCCGCCTGCTCCGGGGTGCAGAAGACGTGGGCGTCGTTCAGCTGGATCGCCCGGACCCTGGTCAGCCCGCCCAGCACCCCGGACAGCTCGGAGCGGTACATGCCACCCAACTCGGCCATGCGCAGCGGGAGTTCCCGGTAGCTGTGCGGGCGGGAGCGGTAGATCAGGGCGTGGTGCGGACAGAGGCTGGGGCGCAGCACCATCTCCTCGGAGCCCAGTTCCATGGGTGGGAACATGTCCTCGCGGTAGTGCGCCCAGTGGCCGGAGATCTCGTACAGCTCGCGCTTGCCGAGCACCGGGGAGTAGACGTGGCGGTAGCCGGCCCGGCGCTCGCGGCCGCGGATGAACTCCTCCAGGGAGTGCCGGATCGCGGCGCCGTCGGGCAGCCAGTACGGCAGGCCGGAGCCCATCAGCGGTTCGGTGTCGAACAGGTCGAGTTCGCGGCCGAGCTTGCGGTGGTCGTGCGCCGGGTGGGCCTGCGCCTGGTGGGCGTGGCCGTGCGGCTGACGGCCGTGCGACTGGCGGCCGTGCGACTGGTGCTCGTTCGGCTGGTGCTCGTGCATGAGGGTGGTCTCCACTCGGTGTGCGGGGCGAGTGGGTCCGGGAACCGCGAAGCCCCGGGGCACTCGGCCCCGGGGCTTCGGACTAGGTCAGCAGTCAGCGCGCCGGGACTCTCTCCGGCGTCGTCGTGGCGAGTGCAGCGCGCTTCATGCGTTCCACGGTAACAGCTCCGCGCCGCCCGCGGTGATCTTTTTCCGGCTCGGAGTCCGGCGGCTCAGTGGAGCGTGACGCACCCGCGTGCGGCGAGCGCCGCCAGCAGCCGGGCCGGCGGCCGTACCTCGTTCCACCGCAGGTCCAGCTTCTCCAGTGCGGGCAGCGCGCCCGAGTCGGCCAGCCAGTCGGGCAGTTCGGCGATCCGGTTGCCGCGCAGGTCGAGGCGGCGCAGCCGCGGAAGCCCGGCGAGCACGGCCGGCAGTTCGGTGAGGGCGTTCTCCCGGAGTTCCAGCTCGCGCAGCTCGGCCAGTCGGCTGACGGACTCCGGCAGAGCGGTCAACTCGTTTCCGCGCAACCACAGTTCGCGCAGCGCGCCGAGCTCGCCGATCGACTCCGGCAGCGCGGCGAGCCGGTTGTGCTGGGCGCGCAGCTCGACCAGTGAGGCCAGGCCGCCCACGGTGGACGGGAGTTCGGTGAGCCGGTTCTCGCCCACGTTGAGGTAGCGCAGCGCGGTGAGCCGACCGATCCCCTCGGGCAGGGCGGTCAGCTCGTTGTCGTGCAGGTAGAGGAAGTCCCCGAGCCCGGTGAGGTCCCAGACCTCACCGGGGAGTCCGGCGAGCCGGTTGTGGCCGAGGTCGAGGGTCCGCAGCCCGGTCAACCGGCCGATGCCGGACGGGAGTTCGCGGATGCCGGTGTCGGCGAGGATGAGCACAGTCAGCTCGGTGCGGTCCCACACCTCGGCCGGCACCTCGTCGAGCGGTCGGCGCCAGAGGTTCAGCGTCACGTCCGCCGCGCCCCACCCGTCCGCGCTGCCCGCCACCTCGGTCATGCCCGCACCCCTCTCCGACGACTGTCCGGATCACCGTACGCACCCGGGCCGCCGGCCGGCACTCCGGTACCCGACGCCCCGACGCCCGGGCGCGGTCCGCTCAGCGGGCGCCGGCGTGGAACAGCCCGTCCACGACCTGGTGGAGGAGTTCCTCCGGGAACTCGGCGAGTTCACCGCGGGCCTCCTCGGTCAGCCGCATCGCGGTGGCGCCCTCGTGCAGGATGACCAGCAGCCGGGCGAGGTCGCGCGGGTGGACCTTCGAGGTGTGGTCCGGCGTCGCCTCGATCAGCTCCACCAGCCCGTCGACCAGCCGCGCCTCGTGCTCGGCGAGGCTGCGGGCGACCTCCGGGTGGCGGGCCGCGTGCAGGGTGAACTCCATGGAGAGCAGGAACCAGCCCTCGTCCTCCCGCCGCCGCCCGGCCAGCTCGCGCAGCAGCCGGGACGGGACGTCCTGGCCCGGCGCGGCGTCCGCGAAGGCGGCCCGCAGGTCGGCGAGCAGCCGGTCGATCTGCTGGTCGTAGAGAGCGAGGAACAGCTCTTCCTTGTCCTGGTAGTTGGAGTAGAACGCACCGCGGGTCAGCCCGGCACGCGCGACGATGTCACGGATCGAGGTGGCGTGGAAGCCGTGTTCGGTGAACAGGGCGAGGGCGCTGTCATTCAGGGCGGCGACGGTCAGCGGGCGCCGCTTCGTGGGTGACTTGGGCACGAACTGCGGTCCTCGGGTCTCGTTCCTGGCTCGACGGGTGCCGCCGGGCGGCCCGGCCCAGTCTACGGGCGGGCGAGCGCGGCGCCGGTCCGCGCGGTCCGCGTGGTCGGGCGCGGGATCAGCTCGCGGGCGGGAGGTGGCGCTCCGCCACCAGCCCGGCCACCGTCCGGAGCCTGGCGAAGTACTCGCGGCAGTACTGCTCGTCGATCAACGGCACGACCTTGTCGAGGTCGGCGATGCGGTGCCGGAGATCGGAGATGCTGCGGTCGTCGAACTCGCGGTACCGCTCCCGGAACACGGCGGCGCCGACCGCGTCGTCCAGGATGGTGAGGTCCACCCCCGCGATCTCCACCGCGAGGAAGCTCCTGGGGAACGGAGCCTGCCGGTGCTCCTCCCACAGCCGGGCGAGCCGGTCCGCGGCCGGGTTCGGCCGGGTCCGCCACCACGGGCGGGCCGAGGAGCGCGGACACGGCGTCGAAGACGGCGCGCACCAGCTCGACGGCGCGCGTCGGGGTCATGGCGTCGCTCGTCGCCGTGCCGCGTGCGAGCCCTTCGCGCAACCGCAGGCCGGGCGCGAGTCCGGCGGCGAGCCCGGCGGCGAGGAGCCCCTCGGCGACGGCCCGACCGGCCAGTTCGCCGAGCGGCTCCTCGACGGCCGGCCGGTCGACGAGGACCTGTTCCAGGGCGAACAGCGCGTGGGGGACGGCGACGGTGGCGAACTCGTAGCGGTAGTAGGAGTGCCGGACGAGTTCCCGGGAGGTCTCCAGTGCGCTCATGACGCCCGCCGCGGCTCCGGCGGACACCTCCAGGCCGGCGACCAGGTCCCCCATCCCCGGATAGTCCGGGGCGACTGACCAGGCGCGGGGATCCTGGACGGGAGACAGCGGCGAGCGGATCACCGCTGCATTCTCACCGTCACCGGGACGGGTCGCCACCCGTTTTCCCGGGCGCCAGAACCGGGTTGGCGCCTCGCCCGGGTGCCCGCCTCGCCGGGAGCGCCCGGCACCCGCCCGGCCCTCCCGACGCCGCCTCAGGCGGCCGCCGCGCCGGCTGCCGGACCGTAGTCGTAGAAGCCGCGCCCGGTCTTGACGCCGAGCCGGCCGTCCCCGACGTACTCCGCCAGGAGTTCGCGGGGGCCGGCGGGCAGGCCGGGGCGCTCGGCGGCGTAGTGCTCCTCGATGTCGAGCACGACGTCCAGGCCGACCTGGTCCATCGCGCGGAACGGGCCGCCGCGCAGGCCGGTGTTGACGGACCACATGGCGTCCACCTCCTCGGCCGTGGCGACGCCCTCGGCGACCACGGCGAGGGACTCGCGCTTGATGGCCGCCCAGATGCGGTTGAAGATGAAGCCGGTGCTCTCCTTGCGCGCCTCGAACGGGAAGAGGCCGTGGCGCGGGAGTTCGGCCAGCAGCAGGTCGATGACGGCCCGGTCGGTGCGGCCGCTGGACATCACGTCCACCGCGTTCTGGGTGGGCGGCATGTAGAAGTGGATGTTGACCAGGCGCTCCGGCTCGCGCACGCAGTCGACGAAGCCACTGGTCGGGTAGGACGAGGAGTTGCTGCCGAGGACGGCGTCCGGGTCGGCGGTCCGGTCCAGGTCGGCGAAGACCCGCCGCTTGAGCTCCGGGCGCTCGGGCACCGCCTCGATCACCAGCCAGGCGCCGCGCAGCGCCTCGGCCAGGTCGTCGCCGACGGCGACGGTGCCCGGCTCTCCCCCGCCGACCGCGGCGGCGACGGCGGGCAGCTGCTCCTCGACGTAGTCGCGGGCGGCCGCGAGCTGCTCGGCCGAGGGGTCGTAGATGCGGACCTGCCCGCCACCGGTGGCGAACATCAGGGCGATGCGGCGCCCGAGGGTGCCGGCTCCGACGACGGCGACGGGTCGGCCGGTGGGGTTGGGAACGGTGAACGGCATCGAGATCACTTCCTTGGCTGTGCTGCGCTCCGAGAGCCGTGCCGCACGGCGGATCCCGCACGTTTGCACTACAAGCCCAATCGGATGCATGGTGTATCCGATACACATAGTATCCGTTTGAGGAGACCAAGCAACCCGCCGCCGCGAAGGAGCCCCGATGCGCCCCGACCAGGTCGTCCGCCACGCCACCACCCCGCTGACCGCCCCCCTCTACCCGCCCCGCGCCACCCGCTTCACCGACCGCGAGTACCTGAACGTGGTCTACCGGACCGACCCCGAGGCGCTGCGCGCGGTCGTCCCCGAACCGCTGGAGATCGACGAGCCGCTGGTCCGCTTCGAGGTCATGCGGATGGGTGAGGTGGACGGCTTCGGGCCGTACGTCGAGGCCGGGCAGGTCGTCCCGGTCCGGTACGGGGACGAGGAGGGCGAGTACCTGCACGCCATGTACCTCGACAACTTCGCCGCCACCGCCGCCGGCCGGGAGCTGAGCGCCTACCCCAAGGTGATGGGCACCCCCCGCCTCTTCACCGAGGCCGGCGCCCTGGTCGGCACCCTCGACCACGGCAGCCAGCGGGTCGCCACCGCGACCATGGCCTACAAGTGGCAGCCGCTGGACCAGGCCGAGGCGCGCGAGCAGATCACCGTGCCCACGTACGGGGTGAAGATCGTCCCCGACTACGCCGGCGGCCTGCGGGTCTGCGACCTGGTCCGCACCCGGATCACCAACGTCACCGTCAAGGAGGCCTGGACCGGCCCCGCCCGCCTCCAGCTCTCCGCGCACGTCATGGCGCCGCTGGCGGACCTGCCGGTCCTGGAGGTCGTCTCGGCCAGCCACATCCTCACCGACCTCACCCTCTCCCCCGCCACGCCCGTCCACGACTACCTGGCGGAGCAGCGCCGCGCGGCCTGAAGCGGCGGCTCGCGAACGACTCCGGACGAAGCTCGGCTGACCGCCGAAACGGCACCGCCCCGGCCCGCCCCCGCGGTCGAGGACCCGCGAGGACGAACCGGGGCGGTGAAGCCGGCGAACGGCAGTCGCTCAGCCGAGCTTCGGCGCCACGGCGGCCGGCCCGTGCGCCGCGCCCGCCGCCCCCTGGCCGGCCCCGCAGAACGCCTGCTCCAGGAAGCCCGCCTCCGCCTGCAGCTGCGCCACGATCTGCGTCCCGTCGCCGCGCTGGGTGACCGACAGCGACACCTGCCGGTCGCCCGAGCCCCACAGCTGGGTGCTGTAGCCGGGCACCGAGCCGTCGTGCCCGTAGACCTGGCCGCAGGAGAGCTGCCAGGCGGCCAGCCCGAGCCCGTAGCCCAGCTGTGTCGGCACCCCCTCGACCTCGATCGGGGTGGTCGTGGTCATCTCCTCCAGCAGCGCCGGCGGCAGCAGCCGGCCGCCCAGCAGGGCCTTCTCGAAGCGGTTCAGGTCACCCAGGGTGGAGATCAGCTCGCCGGCCGAGTTCGCCCAGGTGACGCTCGCCACCGTGACGTCCCGGTCGCTGCGGTCCTCCGGGGCCGGGCCCTCGGACACCGTCCAGTAGCCGTGCGCGTGCGGGCCCCGGATGCCGGTGGCGGAGCCCGGGAAGTAGGTGCCGTTCAGGCCGAGCGGGCGCAGGATGCGCGCGGTGACCTCCTGGGCGTAGCCGCGGCCGGTCACCTTCTCGATGATCATGCCGAGCAGGGTGTAGTTGACGTTGGAGTAGCCGAACCCGGCACCCGGCGGGAAGTTGGGCGCGTGCGCCACCGAGGCGGCCACCACCTGGGCCGGGGGGACGGACCGGGTCAGGCCGCCCTGGTCCAGCCAGTCGCGGATGGCCGCCGGGTCCTCCAGGTCGGGGAACACCCCGCCCTTCTCGTTGGTGGAGTCCCAGAGTCCGGAGCTGTGGTTGAGCAGCTGGCGGACGGTGATGTGCCCGCCGTTCGGGACCAGTCCGGGCAGGTAGCGCTCGATCGCCTCGTCCAGGCCGACCCGCCGCTCCCCGACCAGTTGGAGCACCGTGGTGGCGGTGAACATCTTGGTGACGCTCCCGGCCCGGAACCGTCCGTCCGCGCGGACCGGCGCGCCGGTGGCGAGGTCGGAGACGCCGGACGCCCCGCGCCAGGCCCCGTTCCCGTCCCTGACCTCCGCGATCGCCCCGACCGCACCGGCCTCGGTCAGCGCCCGCAGCGCCGCCGCCCGCGGATCACCGGATCCCGGCCGTCCACCCGCGGCCTCGGCCGCACCCGCCGCGCCGGCCGAGACCACCGACCCGGCCAGTGCCAGACAGACCGCCCCCACCAGCGCGGAAACCGTACGTGCCATGCGACCCCACCTTCGCCGTCGGCGAGCAGCTCCTCGCCCGTGCCGCCCAGCCTCGCCGCACCGCTGACGGCCGGTCATCCTCCGCCGGGAGGAGCCGGCCGTACGCCGGGCAACGGAGGGCGTCCGCCGGAAGGCGGAGGCCCTCCGGCCGGCGCGGCTACCGGGCCGGGGCCGGGCGGACCGGGTGCTTGCTCAGGATGGACACCCGGTTGAAGGCGTTGATGGCGATCGACACCCAGACCACCGCGGAGATCTCCTCGTCGCTCAGCACCGCGCGCGCCACGCCGTACGCGGCCTCCTGGAGCGCCGCGTCCGCCGGGGCGGTGGTCGCCTCGGCCAGCCCGAGCGCGGCCCGCTCCCGGTCACTGAACACCTCGGTGTCGCGCCAGGCCGGGAGCACGCCCAGGCGCTGGCTGGTCTCGCCCTCGCGGTTCGCGGCCCTGGTGTGGACGTGCAGGCAGTAGGCGCAGCCGTTGATCTGCGAGACGCGCAGGTTGACCAGCTCGATCAGCCGGCGGTCCAGTCCGGCCTCGGCCGCGACCTCGCGGGCCGCCTCGGCGGCGGCCAGCAGCGCCTGGTACGCCTTGGGGCTCTGCTTGTCGACGAACACCCGCCGGTCCGCCGGAACCACCGTCACGTCACTCACCTGGACTCCTTAGGCTGATCATGCTGTCGCCCGCCACTCTGCCATGGCATGATAGTTGAATATAGAACTAATTGACACCTGGGAGGGCCCACCCGTGAGCACCGCCGAGACCGACCCCGCCCCGACGCCCGCCGCCGACCCGCGCGTGGAGGTCCTTCCCGCCCGGGACGTACCGCTCGGCGGGCCGCGCGCGATGACCGTACGCCGCACCCTGCCGCAGCGCTCCCGCACCATGATCGGCGCCTGGTGCTTCGTCGACCACTACGGACCCGACGACGTCGCGAGCACCGGCGGCATGGACGTCGCCCCGCACCCGCACACCGGGCTGCAGACCGTGAGCTGGCTGTTCACCGGCGAGATCGAGCACCGGGACAGCCTCGGCGTGCACGCCCACGTCCGGCCGGGCGAGGTCAACCTGATGACCTCCGGCCACGGCATCGCCCACTCCGAGGTCTCCACCCCGGCCACCACCGTCCTGCACGGCGTACAGCTGTGGGTCGCCCTCCCCGAGGAGCACCGGCACACCGCACGCGACTTCCGCCACCACGCGCCCCGCCCGGTCGCCCTCGACGGCGGCGAGGCCCGGGTCTTCCTCGGCACCCTCGCCGGCGACACCTCCCCCGTCCCCACCTTCACCCCGCTGCTCGGCGCCGAACTGACCCTGCGCCCGCGGGCCACCGTCACCCTCGACGTCGACCCCGCCTTCGAACACGGCCTGCTCGTCGACAGCGGCGACGTCCGCCTCCTCGACACCCCGCTGCGCCCCGCCGACCTCGGCTACGTCGCCCCCGGCCGCACCACGCTCACCCTCACCAACACCGGCCGGACCGACGCCCGGCTGGTCCTGCTCGGCGGCACGCCCTTCGAGGAGCAGATCGTCATGTGGTGGAACTTCATCGGGCGGTCCCACGAAGACATTACCCGAGCCCGCGAGGAATGGATGAGCTCCGCGAACCCCGACCGCTTCGGTGCCGTCGAAGGCTACCCTGGCGACCGCCTGCCGGCCCCAGAGCTCCCGGGAATCCCCCTCAAGCCCCGGGGAAATGTCCGCTGACCTGGGCGTTTGCCGCTCGGGGGTGCGGCGGCCAGCTCCGCCGCACCCCCGAGCCGGAGTCTCCCTACGCTCACCCCGAAGCATCCCTGTCGGCACTCGCGTCCGCACTCGACGCGTGACACCGTTCGACCATCCGCGACAGCGTCTGACAGGACTGATGCTGACTCAATGCTGAGTTAGCTGACGGTCCATCAGAACAGACCAAGGCACTCACAGAGCCCGGGAAGTCATTGTCGGGTGCCGCCGCGAGAACCGACGGCTGTCCTGGCGCAGCCCCCTCGGCGGTTGCCGAAGGACGGTCACCACCAGAGCGGCGCGGGCCGGCGAAGACAGCCACCATGCCGCCCGTTCGCCCCACCGACGATCTTGCTTCAAGCCAGTTATTAGATCGAGCCCTGCGAGACCCGTCGAGTGGCCCTCGCCAGCGCTAGGGTGACTTCATGGCGGACGCCCCGACGACAGCAGCACCCTCGGTCAAGGCGCTGAACGCCCTCGTCGAGCGTGCCTTCGGACCGCCGACCGGCACGTCTCGGGCGAAGCAACTGCGCTGGGTCGCCGGCGAACTGCGCACCGCCCTGGAGCGGGGCGCGCTCGGGCCCACGGCCGCCGGCTCATTTGCCCTGCTCTTCGCGCCGGACACCCTCGCCGCCTACCTCAAGGCCGCCGAGCGGGGCCTGCTGCGGCGCAAGCCCACCGCACGACCCGGCCAAGCCTCACCGGCGTCCATGCGTGTCCGGGAGGACTGCCTCCGCATCCTCGGCGCCCGGGCCGGCATCACCGTCACGCTCCCGGACCGCACCCCGCCGCGGGTCGAACTCCGGCCCGTGGTCGCCGCCCGCCCCCGCAGCATCCTGCTCGGCCACCTGGAACACTCGGCCCGCCCCGGCCGGTCCGAGTCCCACAGCCGGATCCTCGCCATCATCGGCACCGTGCTGGACACCGGCTGCCGCGCCGGTGAACTCTGCGCCCTGCGCACGGACGACGTCGACCTGCGCCGCGGCACGATCCGCCTCACCCGCCTCCCCCAGCACCGCAACCCGCACACCAAGCCCGCCACCGAGACTGTCACCCTGTCCAGACCCACCCGGGCCGCGATGCGCCACTGGCTCACCGTTCGCAGCCACCTCGTCGCACGCGACACCACCCGACCCGTCGGCCCGGGCAACGAGACCACCGACGCCCTGTGGGTGAGCATCGCCCCCAGCGGCCAACCTCGCCCCGGCCTGCCCCTGCACTTCCGCGGCCTGGCCCGCGCCTACGCCCGCGCAATCCACGACCTCAACACCGAGATGGCCGCCGAACCCGGCTGGCACCCCCTGCCCCAACGCATGGAACAGCTACGCCGCGCCATTGCACTCGAACCGGCCGACCCCGACGGTACGATCCTCCGCCGCACCCGCACACCTGCGGGCGACCCCGAAGCAGGGGCACCGGGCGTGTAAGCGATCTCGTGTAAGTGCCTTGTTGTTATCGGATGCTGAGCCGATCCTCGGAGAAGTAGGCCGAGGTCGAGGAGGACGGCGCCGGGCGTCTCGCCTTCGGCGGCGTCGAGGGCCTGCCGGCCGCTGTTCGCGGTGAGGACCTCGCACTGACGCGCGCGGAGGTTGAGCTGCAGGTTCCGCAGCAGCAGCGGATCATCGTCGACCAGGAGGACGCGGCTCACTGCTCCTCCCCGGGGCGTCCGGCTCCGCGGCGGCGGGCAGGGTGAGCAGCATGGTTTCGAGAAGCCCGTCGGTGTATAGGGCGAGGGTGGTGGCCGGGGCGAGGGGCTGAACGGTGGTGGGGTAGCCGGTGCTGGTCTCGATGCCGAGCAGGGGGCCGGGGTCGAGGCGGACGACCCGGCGCGGGAGGCCGGGCTGGTACACGAGGGGCGGGGGGTGGTCGGCGCTGGCAAGTACGGCCCGGTCACGCGCCAGGTCGAGGTGCACGTACAGGCAGGAGACGAGCAGGTCGCTCTCCAGGTCGGCCAGGACGTGGTTGGTGCGGGCGAGGACCTGTTCCGGTGAGGTGGATGGCAGTGCGGACCTGTCCTATGAGCGCGGCGGCGGCCACCAGAATGGTCACGCCCGATCGGGCCACGCACTTCTTCGTCGGTAACATCGCCGCCCGCCCGAGGACGTTCATGCTCCTTGGCGTGTGCAACCCCACGATTGCCGCTCTCATCGCCCCGCGCCAGGACGCGCTCTTCTGAGTGTGTACCCGGAACCTTTACCGGTATCGGGCCGCGGGCGTGGCTCCTGGGAGCAGCCCCACCACCGCAGACGACGGGGTCCTGCTTACCCGGACCGGCGCGGCGCCTGCTGGCATTCAGCACCGCCAGGGCGGTCACCCGAGGCGGGCACGTGCGCACCACGCCGACCAGCGGCTGGTTGCCCACGTCTCAACATGGTTACTTCGTTTGCGTCGCCGAGTGCGGCTGTCCTAGCGTGCCGGTACGGGGAGTGGCTGCTGCCTGCGGCGGCCAGAAGGCACTTGAGGGGTTCATGTATCTGGCACGCGTGCAGGCCGAGAATTTCCGTATTTTCGGCGGGCCTGCCACCGACTCGGATCCCGGGTCGGCTCTGGACCTCGCTCTTCAGCCCGGCCTCACCGTTCTGGTCGGAGAGAACGACAGCGGCAAGAGCGCCGTGGTCGACGCGATCCGGCTTTGCCTGACGTCGAGCGCCGACTTCACCCGCATCACAGCGGACGACCTCCACTACGGTTCCGCCGGCAGAGCCGACTACCTGCAGATCAGCTGTACGTTCGAAGGCCTCGACAATCAGGAGCTCGGCTCCTTCAGCGAGTTCCTGACCTCACTTCCAGGAGAAGCGCCCCGGCTGACCGTGACTCTGCGGGCAGAACCGTTCGACCCGGATATACCCCACCGCATGTCCGTCAGGGTGCGTGCTGGCGACACCGTGCTCGACGGCGAAGCCCGCGAGCGTCTGCGCGCGACGTACCTGCGGCCGCTGCGCGACGCCGAAGGGGAGATGCGGGCGGGCCGTAACTCCCGGCTGTCGCAGATCCTCACCCAGTACCCCGGCATGCACGAGCAGCGGGAGCCCGACTTCAAGCCCGCCGAGGACAGCGCCGGCACCTTGGTGGGCATCCTGCAGCGCGCCGACCACCACATCAACGCCAACGCTCTGGTACAGAAAGCCCGGGACGAGCTCAACAGCGGGTACCTGAGCAGATTCGCCATCGGCCAGGACACCCTCTCCGGCGCGATCAGCATCGCCACGACCGCATCGCTCCAGAGTGTCCTGGAGCGCCTGGAACTGGCCTTCGCGCCCGAACCCGGCCTCGCCGAGTCGACCCGTCACGGCCTCGGCTACAACAATGCCCTGTTCATGGCTGCCGAACTCCTCCTGCTGGGCCGGGAAAGCACCTCCCCCATCCTCCTCATTGAGGAGCCCGAGGCCCACATGCACCCACAGCTGCAGACCCGCGTCGTCGACCTGCTTCAGGACCGAAGCCGGGGCGAGTCCCCCGTCCAGATCATCGCCACCACGCACAGCCCGCACATTGCCTCCAGTGTGCCGGTGGAGCACCTGACCCTCGTGGCGCGGGGCCGGACGTTCCCTCTCCGTCCGGAATGCACCCGACTCGACGCCTCGGACTACGCGTTCCTCAGCCGGTTCCTGGACGTCACCAAGGCGAATCTCTTCTTCGCCCGGGCGGTGGCCATGGTCGAGGGCGACGCGGAGGTCCTGCTCCTGCCCGCTCTCGCCCGCGTCGCCGGCCACTCGTTCGCCGAGAACGGCGTCAGTATCGTGAACGTCGGCAGCACCCGTCTGTTCCGGTACTCCCGGATCTTCCAGCGCGCGGACTCCGCGCTGCCACCGGTGCGCGTGGCATGCATCACGGACATGGACCTGGCTCCCGACGGGGTCGACGAGAAGATGGCGAAAGGGCTCACGCGGTGGAGCAGCCTGACCGCGGCAGAGCGGGACGAACTGGTCTTGAAGAAGCGGGAACGCGACGGCGGGGCCGTCCGGACCTTCGTGTCGAACTGGTGGACCCTCGAATACGACTTGGCGCGCGCCTCGTGGCCGATGGCAACGCTGATGCACCAGGCGATCAGCGCGGCGAAGAGCACCAAGTGGCCGACACCGGAGGACCTCGTGGGAATCGAGGAGACCGCGGCCATGGAGGTCAAGAAGTGGCGGGAGGACGACCGTCTCTCGCTGGAGGAGTGCGCGCTGAGGATCTACCGTCCGCTGCGCGTGGGAGGAACCAGCAAGCCGATCGCAGCCCAGCATGCTGCGCGCCTGCTGGAGGCATCCAGTGTCTCGCCCGAGGACCTGCCGAGCTACCTGGTGGAGGCGCTCGACTACCTGAGCGGGAGTACCCGGTCGTGACCCTGCCTCTATCCCCCACCGCCCTGGACCGTGAAGTCATCGAAGCCAAGGCCCGGAGCATGAGCCTCGCTCTGACGTCTCCCGAGCAGTTCGCGTTCTTGGAGGCCCGCGGCCCGCTGCATCTGCAGGCAGCCCCGGGCTCGGGCAAGACCACCCTCGTTGCCCTGAAACTCGCCCTGGTGGCGGACGGCTGGTCGTCCGACCGCCAGGGCATTTGCGTCATGTCTCACACCAATACCGCCACCCAGGAAATCGCGAGCCGACTGACCGGACGGGCACGGCGGTTGGAGCACTACCCGCACTTCATCGGGACGTTTCAAAGCTTCGTCCATACCTTCCTCGCACTGCCGGCTCTGCGTTCGCTGAAGGTCGTCACCCGAGCCGTCGACGACCAGGCCTTCGCCGCCCAGGCCCGCAGGCTTCTGGACCTGGGCCCGTTCACGACGCTGAGGTCCTACCTGAAGCGGCGGAGTGACGGGCTGAAGATGGTCACCGAAGCCACGTACGTCTTCGACCCCACTGAGCCGGAACTGCAGATCCGGGTCGATGGCCTCAATCGCGGCACCGCCAGCTACAGGCAGTTGATGAAACTGAAGGAGCACCTCTTCCTTCGTGGTGTCTTCCGCTACTCGGACATGTACGCGATCGCCACCAGGCATCTGCACCAGCACCCCCGCCTGGCCTCCGGCCTGCGGTCCCGGTTCCCGTTCGTCCTGATCGACGAGATGCAGGACACCGGTGAGGAACAGCGCCGCCTGTTGGAAGCAGTGTTCACGGACGGTGCCGTTGTGCAGTGCGTAGGAGATGTCAACCAGCGCATCCTCAGTGCAGATGGTGTCGGACCTGCGGCCGGGAGCCTCCTGGACGAGGCGGCGATGGACCTGCCGGTTAGCCTGCGCTTCGGCGCGGGGCCCGCCCGGGTGGCGAGCAGGCTCGCGGTTCACCGCCCACAGGAGATCCGAGGCCACGGACCCGAAAGCGCTCTCGCCATCATCACCTTCACCGAGGACAGCATCGTCCGGGTTCTACCCGCTTTCGACGACCTCGTCCGGCGAACAGTGCCGCCCGAAGCCGTCGTCGCGCACCCGCCGAAGATCCTCGGCGCTCGCGAGAGCCCAGGAACCTCACGACTCTTCCCCCGCGCGGTCGGCTGCTACCTGCCCCAGACCGACACCGGGACGACGGTGGCGGTGAGTCGGCTGCTGCAGGCCTACCGGCATGCCAGGGCGGTCCTGCTGCGTACAGGCCAGGTCGGCCCAGCGGTCACCGTTCTGTGGGGAGCCGTCCGCGCTCTCCTCTGGGAGCTGCAGCCACCGACCACGCCCCCGACTCTCCCAGAGAATCTTCCCCCGTTCCCCCAGCTCGACCGCAGACCTGGCACACCGGGCCACCACCTGCGAGTGCTCCTGGTCAGGACGCTGTACGACGGCTGCGACACCCCTGCAGCCTGGGGGGACTTCGTGACCCGCCTCGGGAGACTGGTGGAGCAGGCCGTCGGCGCACCCGTCCCGGTGGACATGGCCACCTATACCCTCTGGCTGTCCCACACGCCGCTGCCACCGGCCTCGGAGGAATCCCCGCCCCCGATGCTCACAGCTACCGTCGCGAGCGCGAAGGGGGAGACGCACTGCGCGACCCTCGTCCTCGAGTGCGCCACCAAGCATGGGAGGAGCCACGACCTCGGCAGCCTGCTCCCCGTCATCACCGGAAAGACTCCCGTCGGCGAACTCAATGCCACGGGCCGGCACGCCGCGATGACCACCTTCGTAGCGGCCACTCGCGCCAAGCACCTCCTCGCGCTAGCCGTCCACGAGAGCCGCGCGAATCCGCACCTCGAAGCCCTGGTACGCGACGACTGGTCCGTAGTCAGCCTCTGAGCGGGCGCGCGGTTCGGCGTGAGACTGTCCAGGGGCAACAAGCAGGGCGGAGTACCACCGCGACTGATGGGCAGCCAGGTCGCAGATGTCGCCCTCTCCAGGGTTGATGGTGCATGCGGCGGCCTCCACCGGGATCATCGTGACCACCGACCGGTTCCCCATCCGCGCGCGAAGCGGAACTGTAAAGGCCTCAGACACGGACCCGCCGGCGGCGCCTGCATTCGCCGCGGCGCGGACATTCAGCCCGCTGATCGCTTACCACCGACCCGGTGCGGACGTCGGTGGATAGGGCTCGCCGAGGCCGGATGGATGTCGCCGTGAGGCGGTCAGGGTGGGGAGGGTCGTGGCCCGGCGCAAGACGGTGCCGGAGCTACTCGCGGCTACGGCATGGGCTGGGGACAGCTTCCCGAGATCCCGTGAGGCGAGCAGCGCCTCGCCGACGACGGCGCGCCGGAGACTGTCCACACCGGACGATCTGTGTGGCGGCTGAGTTCCCCGCCACGACCGGGCCGCAGTCTCTCTTCACCAGCGGGATCACCGTGCGGATCTGGGCGGGTACCGGTTGTTCGACCCTGACCTGTTCACACTGCAGTTGGTCGAGACGGTCCCAAGCGTCACCGCTTCCTCCCCGCCGCTGGAGGCCGGGTCGGTCGATAAGGTGAACGTCGGGGGTGACGACGACGGCCCCAACCGGGCCGGTCGAGGTGCCGGGGTGACTGCGGGCGCTGTGTGGCGAGCTGGAGGTGGTCGTGCACGACATCGCCTACAAGCGGCTGCTGAACATCACCTCGGTGGTCCTCCGCCCGTTGGTGTCGCACCGGGCGGATCCTCAGCTGACCCCGTTGGCGCAACGCGCGCATGGAGAGCTCTGGACTTACTAGGACGTCCAACTATATGGTCGATGGCAGGTCCGCGGTGTCAGGGAAGCCGGTGTGAGTCCGGCACGGTCCCGCCACTGTGACCGGGGAGTTCGTCCTCGCAGGACACGGCCACTGGCAGCCAGCCGGGAAGGCCTGAGGGCGTGCGGTGATCCGGGAGTCAGGATACCGGCCGCGGGTGATCCGTGTTTTCCACGAGGATGGAGACGACACGCATGACTCCGGGCTGCTCCCGTTCTGCTGCTCCTGGTTGTCCTGTGCCGACGACCCCCGGGGCCCACCTGCTCTGACGGTTCGTCCTGCCACCGCCACCGTGACGTCGCGGGGCCGCACCACCGTGCGCCCGTCCGTCGGCGGCGGCCTCCATTCCTCCTCTCCCCGACCCTGTTGAGAGAAGGAACCAATGGTCCGTGAACTGACGCACTTCGTCGCCGGGAAGCGCACGCCCGGGACGTCCGGTCGCTTCGGCGACGTGTACGACCCCAACACCGGCCGGGTGCAGGCCCGGGTGCCGCTCGCCGACCGCGCCGAGGTCGAGGCGGTGATCGCCGACGCCGCTCAGGCCCAGCCCGCGTGGGCGGCCTGGAACCCGCAGCGCCGGGCCCGCGTCCTGCTGCGCTTCCTGCAGCTGGTCGAGCAGGAGAAGGAGGAGCTGGCCCGGCTGCTGTCCGCCGAGCACGGCAAGACCGTCGCCGACGCCCACGGCGACCTCCAACGCGGCCTGGAGGTCGTGGAGTTCGCCGCCGGCATCCCGCACCTGCTGAAGGGCGAGTTCAGTGACAACGCCGGCACCGGCATCGACGTCTACTCGATGCGCCAGCCGCTCGGCGTCGTCGCGGGCATCACGCCGTTCAACTTCCCCGCGATGATCCCGCTGTGGAAGGCCGCACCCGCGCTGGCCTGCGGCAACGCCTTCGTCCTCAAGCCCTCCGAGCGCGACCCGTCGGTGCCGCTGCGGCTGGCCGAGCTGTTCCTGGAGGCCGGGCTGCCGCCGGGCGTGCTCAACGTGGTCAACGGCGGCAAGGAGGCCGTGGACACCCTGCTGGAGGACCCGCGCGTCGAGGCGCTGGGCTTCGTCGGCTCGACCCCGATCGCCCAGTACGTCTACGCGACCGCGGCTGCGCACGGCAAGCGCGCGCAGTGCTTCGGCGGCGCCAAGAACCACATGATCGTGATGCCCGACGCCGACCTCGACCAGGCCGCCGACGCGCTGATCGGCGCCGGCTACGGCTCGGCCGGCGAGCGCTGCATGGCCATCTCGGTGGCCGTCCCGGTCGGCGAGGAGACCGCGGACGCCCTGGTGGCGAAGCTGGTCGAGCGGATCGCCGCGCTGAAGGTCGGCCGCTCGGACGACCCGGCGGCGGACTTCGGCCCGCTGGTCGGCCGTGACGCCCTGGAGCGGGTCCGCGGCTACCTGGACCTCGGGGTCGAGGAGGACGCCGAACTCGTCGTCGACGGACGGGACTTCCGCCTGGAGGGGCACGAGGACGGCTACTTCCTCGGCGCCTCGCTGTTCGACCGGGTCACGCCGGACATGCGGATCTACCGGGAGGAGATCTTCGGCCCGGTACTGACCGTCGTGCGCGCCGCCGACTACGAGGAGGCGCTGCGCCTGCCCAGCGAGCACGAGTTCGGCAACGGCGTAGCGATCTACACCCGGGACGGCGACACCGCCCGCGACTTCGCCCGCCGGGTGAACACCGGCATGGTCGGCGTCAACGTGCCCATCCCGGTGCCGATCGCCTACCACACCTTCGGCGGCTGGAAGCGCTCCGGCTTCGGCGACCTCAACCAGCACGGCCCGGACTCGATCCGCTTCTACACCCGCACCCGTACCGTCACCTCGCGCTGGCCCTCCGGGGTCAAGGAGGGCGCGAGCTTCACCATGCCGACGATGGGCTGAGCATTGTGAACGCAAGTGAACTGACGGAGGAGCAGGCCTCCATCGCTGAGGCCGTCGGAGCCTTCGCCGCCGAACACCTGGCACCGAACGCCGTCGAGTGGGACCAAAGCAAGCACTTCCCGGTCGACGTGCTGCGCAAGGCCGCCGATCTGGGCCTTGCCGGTATCTATGTCCGGGAGGACGCCGGCGGCTCTGCGCTGACCCGACGCGACGGGGTAGTCGCCTTCGAGGCACTCGCCACCGGCTGTCCGTCCATCGCCGCCTACCTGTCCATCCACAACATGGTCGCCTGGATGGTCGACCGCTACGGCGACGCCGCCCAGCGGGCCGGCTGGCTGCCGGGGCTCTGCTCAGCCGAGCATCTGGGCAGCTACTGCCTTACCGAGCCCGGCGCCGGCTCCGACGCGGCCGCGATCGCCACCCGAGCGGTGCGTGACGGCGACCACTGGGTGCTGGACGGCGTCAAGCAGTTCATCTCCGGAGCGGGGGCCGCACAGATCTACCTGGTGATGGCCCGCACCGGAGGCTCCGGGGCCTCCGGGCTGTCCGCCTTCATCGTGGACCGGGACGACCCCGGCGTCTCCTTCGGACCGAACGAGACGAAGATGGGCTGGAACGCCCAGCCCACCCGGCAGGTCGTGCTGGACGGTGTCCGGCTGCCCGCCGACCGTCTGCTCGGCGACGAGGGCGGAGGCTTCCGGGTCGCCATGTCGGGACTCAACGGCGGCCGCCTCGGCATCGCCGCCTGCTCCCTCGGCGGCGCGCAGAGCGCCCTGGAACGGGCCACCGGCTACCTCGCGGACCGTGAGGCGTTCGGCACCCGGCTCCTGCACGCCCAGGCCCTGCAGTTCCGGCTCGCCGACATGGCGACCGAGTTGGAGGCGGCCCGGGCGCTGCTGTGGCGGGCGGCCAGCGCGCTGGACCGGGGCGATCCCCGGGCGCCGCAGCTGTGCGCGATGGCCAAGCGCTACGCCACCGACACCGGCTTCGAGGTCGCCAACCAGGCCCTCCAGCTCCACGGCGGCTACGGCTACCTGGCCGAGTACGGCATCGAGAAGATCGTCCGCGACCTGCGGGTGCACCAGATCCTGGAAGGGACCAACGAGATCATGCGCGTCATCGTCGCCCGCGGCCTGACCGGAGCCGCGTGATGGCCGGCCACGACCTCGACGAGGTCATCATCCAGCGCGAGGGCCGGGCCGGCCTAATCGTCCTCAACCGCCCCGCGGCCCTGAACGCCCTCACCCACGGCATGGTGCTGCGCATCGCCGAGGCGCTGGACGCGTGGGAGGACGACGCCCGGGTCGAGACCGTCGTCATCACGGGGTCCGGGGACCGCGCCTTCTGCGCCGGCGGGGACATCGTCGCCATCCACCGCGCCGCCACCGGCGGGGACCCGGGCGCCGTCGAGGGGTTCTGGCGCGACGAGTACCGCCTCAACGCCCGGATCGCCCGCTACCCCAAGCCGTACGTGGCCGTGATGGACGGCATCGTCATGGGCGGCGGGGTCGGCGTGTCCGCCCACGGCAGCGTGCGGATCGTCACGGAGACCACCCGCATCGCCATGCCCGAAGCCGGCATCGGTTTCGTCCCCGACGTGGGCGGCACCTACCTGTTCGCCCTGGCGCCCGGCGAGCTGGGCACCCACCTCGCCCTCACCGCCGGCTCGGTGGGCGCGGCAGACGCGCTGCTCTGCGGGCTCGCCGACCACTTCCTGCCCTCCGAGCGGGTGCCGGCGCTGCTCGACGACCTCGCCGAACTGCCCGTGCACGACGCCCTGGAGCGGCACGTCGAACCCGTGCCGAGCGGTGCGCTGGAGGGGCAGCGCGCCTGGATCGACCACTGCTACGCGGCCGGCACCGTCGAGGAAATCCTCGACCGGCTGCGGGAGAGCGGCGAACCGGAGGCGAAGAAGGCCGCGGACCGGATCGCCGCCAACTCGCCCACCGCCGTGAAGGCAACCCTGGCGGCGCTGCGCCGGGCCCGGGCCCTCGGCCCGCTGGAAGCCGTCCTCGACCAGGAGTACCGCACCTCCTGCGCGGCGCTCGCCACGCCGGACCTCGCCGAGGGCATCCGGGCCCAGGTGATCGACAAGGACCGCGACCCGCGGTGGCACCCGCCGACGCTCAGCGCCGTCGAACCCACCGCCGTGGCCCGGTACTTCGCCCCGTTGGGCGCGCGCGAACTCGGCCTCGCCGCCACCACCACATTCCTGGAGCGCTGGTGACCCTGACCATCGGATTCATCGGGCTGGGCAACATGGGCGGCCCGATGGCCGCCAACCTCGTCAAGGCCGGGCACCGGGTGATCGGTTACGACCTCTCGGCTGAGGCCCGGGGCCTGGCCGCGGCGCAGGGAGTGATGATCGCGGTCTCCGCCGCCGAGGCGGTCGGCGAAGCCGACGTGGTGCTGACCATGCTGCCGACCGGACGCCATGTCCTCGACTCCTACGGCGAGTTGACCGAGGCGGCCTCGGGTGCGCTGTTCATCGACTGCTCCACCATCGCCGTCGGGGACGCCCGGGTGGCAGCCGACCTCGCCCGGGTCGCCGGGCACCGGGCCGTCGACGCCCCGGTCTCCGGCGGTGTAGCGGGGGCCGAAGCGGCAAGCCTGACCTTCATGGTCGGCGCCGATGACCTCGACTTCGGCGAGGCCGAGCCGGTGCTCGCGGCCATGGGCCGCCGGGTGGTCCACTGCGGGGCCTCCGGAGCCGGACAGGCCGCCAAGATCTGCAACAACATGATCCTCGGCGTCTCCATGATCGCGGTCAGTGAGGCCTTCGCGCTCGGGGAGAGCCTCGGGCTCAGCCACCAGGCGCTCTACGACGTCGCCTCGACCGCCTCCGGCCAGTGCTGGGCGCTGACCAGCAACTGTCCGGTGCCCGGTCCGGTCCCGACCAGCCCGGCCAACCGCGACTACGCGGCAGGCTTCGCCGCCGCGCTGATGGCCAAGGACCTCGGGCTCGCCGCCGACGCGGCCGCCGCCTCGGCCGTGCCGGCCGAACTGGGCCGGCGGGCAGCCGAGGTGTTCGCCGCCTTCGCCCGAGACGGCTCGGGCGGGCTGGACTTCTCCGCCATCATCACCACCCTCAGGAAGGACACCGCATGACGTTCGAGACGATCCTGGTCGAGCGCAAGGGCCGGGTGGGGCTGATCACGCTCGACCGCCCCAAGGCGCTGAACGCGTTGAACACCCTACTGATGACCGAAGTCGTCTCGGCAGCAACGGAGTTCGACCGGGACTCGGAGATCGGCTGTCTGGTAGTCACCGGCTCGGAGAAGGCCTTCGCGGCCGGCGCCGACATCAAGGAGATGCAGTCCCTGGAGTTCGTGGACGCCTACCTCGGCGACTGGTTCGCCGCCTGGGAGCGCTTCGCCGCCCTGCGAACGCCGGTCGTCGCGGCCGTGGCCGGTTACGCGCTGGGCGGCGGCTGCGAACTGGCAATGATGTGCGACGTCCTGCTGGCGGCGGACACCGCGAAGTTCGGGCAGCCCGAGATCAAGCTCGGCGTGATCCCGGGCATCGGCGGCTCGCAGCGGCTCACCCGCGCTGTCGGCAAGGCCAAGGCCATGGAGCTCTGCCTGACCGGCCGGATGATGGGCGCCGAGGAGGCCGAGCGGGCCGGACTGGTCTCCCGTATCGTCCCCGCCGACCAACTGCTCGCCGAGGCCCTGGCCACCGCCGAGACCATCGCGGCGATGTCCGCCCCGGCCGCGATCATGCTCAAGGAGAGCGTCAACCGGGCGTTCGAGACCACCCTCGCCGAGGGCGTCCGCTTCGAACGGCGGCTCTTCCACGCGACGTTCGCGACCGCGGACCAGAAGGAGGGCATGGCGGCCTTCGCCGAGAAGCGCCCGCCGACGTTCGACAACCGCTGACGGGCCGGGCAGTGCGCCGCCCCTCCTCCGGGGCAGCGCGCCGACGGTCAGCTCTCGGCCCGCCGCAGCAGGTAGGTGTCCATGATCCAGCCCTTGCGTTCGCGGGCCTGCTCGCGCAGCTCGCGGATCCTCGGGGCGGCCTCGGCGAGCGGCCGGCGACGAGGATCTCGTCGGGGGTGCCGAGGTAGGCGCCGTACCGGATCTCCAGCCCCTCGGGGTCGATCTCCGTGAAGGCGGCCCGGCCGTCCAGCATCACCACCACGTCGTCCACGCCCTCGGGACAGCCCTCGGCCAGACGTCGGCCGGTGGTGATCTGCACCGGGCGGCCGACCCGGGTCAGTGTGGTGCGGTGACGGGCGGCGAGCGCGGAGACGCTGCTGATGCCCGGGATCACCTCGAACTCGAACCCGACGGTGCCGCGGGCCAGGACGTCGTCCACGACGGCGATGACGCTGTCGTACAGGCTTGGGTCGCCCCAGACCAGGAACGCCCCCGTCTCGTCCTCGCCGAGGTGCTCGGCGACGAGCCGTTCGACCAGGTCAGCGCGGCGGACCCGCCAGTCGTCGACGGCGGCCGCGTACGCGGGGGTGCTGCGGTCCCGCTCCGCGTCCGGCGCCTCGACCACGCGGTGCTCGGCCCGGCCGTGCTCGACGAGGATCCGTCGACGCAGCCGGATCAGGTCCTGCCGTTCCTCGCTCTTGTCGAGGATGAAGAAGACGTCCGTGCGGGCGAGCGCCTTGACGGCCTGCAGGGTGAGGTGGTCGGGCTCGCCCGCACCGATGCCGATGACGAAGATGTGCCGCATGGGAGGCATTCTGCCCTCCGACCGGACGTTCCCCGACCGGCGGACCGGCGCGCGCCCAGGAATCCACCCGCGTCACCGTGATGTGACGCACGATCCCTTGACCCGATCTTTTCCGTTTCGCCATGATGAGCCGTCACGTTGTGACTCCGCCAACGGGGGAAGTCCGGTTCGAATCCGGCGCTGACCCGCAACGGTAGGCCGCCGCCCCCCGCGTCGACGGCGAGCCCGAGTACCCGTCGGCGGGGATGTGTCGTCCCCTCCTCCCGTCGTGGTCTGCGGGCCGGAGCTCCGAGGGCTGCCCGGCGCGTTGCCGACGTCCTTCGGGCCCCTGCATCCAGGCCCGGAAAGGCACCCATGCCCCCGCTCCGCCGCACCCTCGGTCTGCTCGCGATACCCGCCCTCGCGCTCGCCACCGCGCTCCCGGTGGCCACCGCCGCCCACGCTGACACGACGTCCTCCCGGACCGTTCGTCCCGATGCCGCCGCCGCCGGCTGGCTGGCCCGCCAGCTCGTGGACGGCGACCACTTCGAGTCCGTCTTCAACGGCACCGCCTACCCCGACCAGGGTCTGACCATCGACGCCGTGCTGGCCTTCGCCGCCTCGCACAGCTCCGACGAGGCCGCCGCGAAGGCCACCGCCTGGCTGGCGAAGCCCGAGATCGTCTCCGGCTACCTCGGCGACGGCACCACCGAGGCCTACGCGGGCGCCACCGCGAAGCTACTGCTCGCCGTCGAGGTGCGCGGCGGGAACCCGGCAGGCTTCGGTGGCGTCGACCTGCCGGCCCGGCTGCGCTCTCTGCAGACCGCCGAAGGACGGTTCTCCGACCGCTCGCAGTGGGGCGACTACAGCAACGCCTTCGGCCAGTCCCTCGCCCTGATCGCCCTGCACCGCACCCCCGGCGGCGCCCCCGACGCGGCCGTCGACTTCCTGGCGAACAGCCAGTGCGCGGACGGCGGCTACCCGGTCTCCTTCGGCCAGGCGACCTGTGCCAGCGACCCGGACGCCACCGCGCTGGCCGCCCAGGCGCTCGCCGCCACTGGCCGTGCCGCCAAGGCGAACGGGGGCCTCGGCTGGCTCGTCGCGCACCAGAACGCCGACGGCGGGTTCGCGGCCTCCGGGGCAACCGCCTCCAACGCCAACACCACCGGCCTGGCCACCCAGGCGCTGCTCTCCGGCGGGCGTTACAGCACCGGTCTCAAGGGCTGGAGCCGGCTGGTGAAGTTCCAGCAGGGCTGCTCCGCCGACCCGGCGGTCCGCGGCGCCGTCGCCTACGACGCGTCCGGCTTCAACGCGGGCAACGGTGCCCGGGCCACCGCGCAGGCCGTGCTCGGCCTGGCGGGCGCCCCGCTGGCCACCCTGTCTTCCGCCGGGGCACGCCCGGACGCGCCCACCCTGGCCTGCCCGGCCCCGGCCACCCGCTGAGACGGTGAACCACTGATTCCGCGAGGAGAGTTCCGATGACCGACACCCCCACGCCGGCCCGCCCCGTTCGCCGGATGCTCGGGTCGATCGCCGCCGCGGCGGCCCTCACCGCGAGCCTGCTCGGCGTCTCCGCCGTGCACGCCCCGCAGGCCCAAGCGGCGGCCTGCAGCGGAACCACCGGCGTCACCGTCGTGGTCGACTTCACCGCTGTCGGCGGCGGCATCGAGACCGGCTGCGCGCCCGGCGACCCCGCCAGCGGGCTCGCCGCGCTCACCGGCGCCGGGTTCTCGTACGCCTTCCACCCGCGCTTCCCGGGCTTCGTCTGCAAGATCAACGCACTGCCCGCCACCTGCACCAACCCCACGGGCAACGCCTACTGGTCGTACTGGCACGCCCAGCACGGCGGTGCCTGGTCGTACAGCAATCTGGGCGCGGGCAGCTACAACCCGGCTCCCGGCGACGTCGAGGGCTGGTCCTTCGGCGCCGGCGCTCAGCCGGGCATCACGGCGCCCTGACGTTCGGAAGCGCACGCGTGCCTCGGCCCCTTCCCCGCGCGGGGAAGGGGCAGCGGATCACGGGGCTCAAGCGGTATGGATCTCCGCCATCCGAGCGGTGAGCCAATTGGCCTGACGGATCGTTGACTCGTCCTCAGGCGCCGTGATCTGATGAAACGTTTGTAGCCCTCGGCATTCAGGGGAAGCCGGTCCAACTCCGGCGCTGACCCGCAACCGTGGACCCACCTCGTGTGGGTGAGCCGGAATGCCTGAACCGAGGGCCTGTTCACACAGCACGTGCGTCGTCGCGGACTACGACGCAGTCAGAACGGTCCTTGCCGAGAGTGACCGTCGGCTGCGCCGTGGCCTCCTGCGTCGACCGACCAGGGAGTCTTCGTGAGGGTCAGCAGCGGTAACACACGTCACAGAAGCCGGCACGTCGCGTCCCTGGTCGGGGCCGTCGCGGTCGCAGTCTGCGGCACGGTCCTGATCGGCAACCCCGGGGCCGCGGCCGCCGGCCCACCGAATCCGCCCGCCGGAAGGGCCCCCGACGCGGTCAAGGCCGGTGCGTACCTCACCGACCCGGCCCGGCTCATCGACGGCCGCTACTACGAGGGCTTCCCGGGCTTCGCCGACTTCGGCCTCACGATCGACGGAGCGTACGCCCTCGCTGCTACCGGCACCGACGACGCGGCGCTACGCAAGATCGTCGACTTCCTGGACCAGCAGGGCAAGGACCCCAACGAGCGGACCGTCAACGACTGGACCGCCATCGGCACCGAGTACGCGGGCGGCGGTTCGATCGGCAAGGAGGCGCTGCTCGCCGAGATCGCCGGCCGAAACCCGCGGGCCTTCGGCGGCCACGACCTGATCGCCGCCCTGGACCAGACCGTCTGCGCCAAGGCCGACCAGAACACCGGCTGCGCGGACGCGGGCAACTACACCTACGCCACCTCGGTGTTCTCCCAGGCGCTCGGCATCCTGGCGCAGCTGCGCGCCGACGACGCGGCGAACGCCGCCGCTCCGATCACGTACCTGAAGCGCCTCCAGCACGCGGACGGCTCCTGGCCGAGCCTCATCCCCGCTGCCGGCGACTCCGACGTGGACAGCACGGCCATGGCCGTCATGACCCTGGCCCTCGTGCCCGGGGACGAGGCGGCGCAGGCGGTCGACAAGGGGCTCGGCTGGCTCGCCGCTCGGCAGCTGCCCGACGGCGGCTTCCCCGGTGCGGCCGGCGACTCCACCAACTCGGCCGCGCTCGCAGTCCAGGGCATGACGCTGCGCAAGGCCACCTACGGCGGGCAGATCGCCAAGGCGCTCGACTTCCTCGCCGGCCAGCAGAACGGCGACGGGGGCTTCAACGTCGCCTCCGCCGGGCAGCGAGGCTCGGACGTCCGCGCGTCCACGCAGGTGATCGGCGGTGCCACCGGGATCTCCTTCGGCACGCTGTCCCGGAACCTCGGCGGCACGCCGACCCCGACGGGCACGCCGACCGGGAGCCCTACTGGCACGCCGACGTCGACTCCGACCGGCACGCCGACGGGGAGCCCCACCGGCACGCCGACGTCGACTCCGACCGGCACGCCGACTGGAAGCCCCACGGGGACGCCGTCGGGGACTCCCACCGGCACGCCGAGCCCGACGGGCTCGCCCACCCCCACCGGATCCACTTCGTCCGCCGCCGCTCCCGTGACCAGCGGCGGCCCGACCACCTGGCCGGCCGGCGGCATCGATGCCCCGGCCGGAGGCGGCGGTGCCCCCGCCGAGGGCGTGGCGGCGCGGACCGGTTCCGGCAATCTGGCCAGCACCGGCACCCCGGCCCTGGCCCTGACCGCGGGCGCCGGTCTGCTGACCGCCCTCGGCGCAGTGGCCGTCCTGGTCGCCCGCCGCCGCACCGCGGCCACCCCGGGGCGGCACCGGTGAGCCGGGGGCTCGGCAGCCGGCTCGGTCGGCTGTCCGGGGCGGCGGCGGTGACCCTCGCCCTCGCCTTCGGCGGCGTCGCCGTGGGCGCAGCCCCGGCTGTTGCGGCGCCGTTGCCGATGGATCAGTGCACCACGACCTCCGGGGTCGTACTCGCGGTGGACTTCGGGAAGTGGGGCGGCCCGCTGCTGCGCTCCTGCGGGACCACCCCGACCACCGGCTACGCCCTGCTCAACCAGGGCGGCTGGAAGACTGCCGGCACCGGGCACGACGGCCCGGCGTTCATCTGCCGGATCGGCTACAGCGGCTTCCAGAGCGGCAAGCAGTATCCGACCCCGGACCAGGACAAGTGCGTCCTGACGCCCCCGGCCACCGCCTACTGGTCGTACTGGCACGCCGACCCCGGGCAGAACGACTGGTCGTACAGCCAGCTCGGCGCGATGAGCTACCAGCCGAAGCCCGGCAGCGTGGACCTGTGGACCTTCGGCGGCACCAACATCGAAGGCACTGAGGGACGTCCGGCCTTCTCGCCGGACAGCCTGCGCGCGCACAACACCACCCCGGGTGGCTCGGCCTCCGACCCCGAGCCACCCCGGCCGCCGGCCGGCGGGTCCTCCGGCACTATGAACGGCGGGGCGAGCGGCGGCACCTCCGGAGGTGCCGGCTCCTCCGGCGGGAGCGCCGCCGGTACGTCCCATGAGGTGAAGCAGCCGCCTGCGGGCGGCGGCACAAGCGGGCCCGCCAGCGGCACGGGCGGTCGCAGCGCGCCCGTGAGCCCGTCGGCCGAGGCACCCGCACCACCCGCCCCGGCCCCCGGCGTCCCCGCCGAACCGACCGCCCCCGCCGAGACGCCTCCCGCGCAGCCCACTGACAGCCCGTCCGCCACCGACACCGGCGGCGCGACACCCACGGCTACCGGGGACCCGTCCTCCGCGAACGCAGCCGGCCCGACAGTGGTGGACGCGGCCCCGGCTGCCGACGCCCCGCACGAGAGCGGATCGGTGATCCCCGCCGTACTCGGAACCGTCCTCGTCGTGGTGCTCGGTGTGGCCACCCTGGTCGCCGCGCGACAGCGCCGCCGACGGGCCGAGTGATCCGGTGACCCTGCTCGACAAGCGCGACACGGCCTCCCCGCAGCGCGTCCCCGGCCTGGGCGCGGGGGGCCGGCGCAGTCCACGGAACCTGCACCCGCTGGCTTGGTGGACGTGGGCGCTGGCGCTGGCGACGGCGGCCAGCCGCACCACCAACCCGCTGCTGCTCCTGCTCGTCCTCGCCGTGCTCGGCTACGTGGTCACCGCCCGCCGCAGCGAAGCCCCGTGGGCGCGCGGGTTCACCTACTACCTGTGGGTGGCCCTGACAGTGGTGGCGATTCGGGTGGCCTTCCGGTGCGTCTTCGCCACCGGCGTCACCCCGCATGACCACCTGCTCTTCTCGCTGCCGCACATCCCCACGCCCGCCTGGTACGCGGGCATTCAGATAGGTGGCCCCGTCTCGCTGGAGGCCACGCTCTCGGCGGCCTTCGACGGGCTGCGGCTGGCGTGCCTGATCTGCTGCATCGGCGCGGCGAACACCCTGGCCAACCCCAAGCGGGCCCTTCGCGTCCTACCGGGCGCGCTGTACGAGCTCGGCGTCGCCGTCACGGTGTCACTGAGCGTCGCGCCACAGCTGGTGCAGAGCGTCCAACGCGTGGCCCGGGCACGGCGGTTGCGCGCCGGACAGCGCAAGGGCATACGCGCGTTGCGCGGCATCGTCGTGCCGGTGCTGGAGGACGCGCTGGAACGCTCACTCAGCCTGGCCGCCGCGATGGACTCGCGCGGCTACGGGCGCTCCGGCACCGCCTCCCGGCGTTCCCGCCGGCTCACCGGTGCGCTGATGCTACTCGGCATGTGCGGCCTGTGCGCCGGGGTGTACGGGCTGCTGGACGGAACGGCCCCCGCCGCGCTCGGCCTGCCCGCCTTCGTGGCGGGTGCCGCCCTCTGCGTGGCGGGTCTGCTGCTCGGCGGGCGGCGGGTGCGGCGCACCACCTACCGGCCGGACCGCTGGCGGGCCGCCGAGTGGGCGGTCGCCGGCTGCGGGGTGACCGCCGCCGTCCTGCTGTTCGCCACCGTCGGCTACGACGCCACCGACCTCAGCCCCTCCCTTTACCCGCTGACCTGGCCGACGCTGCCGCTCGTCCCGGTGCTCGCCCTGCTGCTCGCGGGCGCCGCCGGGATCGTCTCCCCGACACCGGGCCGTACGCCCATACCCGTTGGCGCCCCCTCAGGACCAGCGACACCCGCGACACCCGCACCGACCGCACGACCTCCGAGGTGAGCACGTGATCCGATTCGACCAGGTCAGTGTGGTGTACGACGGCGAGACCACGCCCGTCCTGTGCGACGTCGACCTGTACATCCCGGAGGGCGAGCTCTGCCTGGTGGTCGGCCGCACCGGCGCCGGCAAGTCCACCCTGCTCGGCGCCGTCAACGGCCTGGTGCCGCACTTCACGGGCGGCACCCTGCGCGGCCGGGTCACCGTGGACGGCAGGGACACCGCCCACCACCCGCCGCGCGAACTCGCCGACGTGGTCGGCGTGGTGGGCCAGGACCCACTGGCCGGCTTCACCACCGACACGGTGGAGGAGGAACTGGCCTACGTCATGGAGCAGTTGGCCATCCCGCCGGACGTCATGCGCAAGCGCGTCGAGGAGACCCTCGACCTGCTCGGCCTGGCCGACCTGCGCCACCGCGCCCTGTACGAGCTCTCCGGCGGCCAGCAGCAGCGCGTCGCCATCGGCTCGGTGCTCACTGCGCATCCCCGCGTCCTGGTCCTGGACGAGCCGACCTCCGCGCTCGACCCGACCGCCGCCGAGGAGGTGCTGGCCGCGATCACCCGGCTCGTCCACGACCTCGGCGTGACCGTCCTGCTGGCCGAGCACCGCCTGGAGCGGGTCGTCCAGTACGCCGACCGGATCGCCTACCTGCCCGGCGACGGCACCGTCGTGCACGGGCCGCCCGCCGAGGTCTTCCGGACCACCACGATCGCACCGCCCGTCGTCGAACTCGGCCGCCTTGCCGGATGGGAGCCGCTGCCGCTGTCCGTACGAGACGCCCGCCGCGCCGCCGCGCCGCTGCGCGAGCGGCTCACCGTCACGCCCGTTCCGCCGCCGCGCCGGGCAGCCGCGGCGGCGGAACGGGTACTGGACGCCCGGGGGGTGGTCGTCCGGTACGGTCCGGTGGCCGCCGTCCGGGAGGCCGACCTGGCGTTGCGCGCCGGGGAGGTCACCGCGCTGATGGGCCGCAACGGCTCCGGCAAGTCCTCACTGCTGTGGGCCCTCCAGGGCTCCGGCCCCCGCCACGGCGGCAGCGTGAAGGTCACCGGGGCCGACGGCGGCCCGGCCAAAGACCCCAAGCGCCTTTCCGCGGCTCAGGCCCGGCAACTGGTCGGGCTGGTCCCGCAGACCCCCACCGACCTGCTGTACCTGGAGACGGTCGCCCAGGAGCTCGCCCAGAGCGACCTGGAGGCCCGCCGTGCCGCCGGGCCGACCGCGCGGCAGATCCTCGACCGCCTGGCCCCCGGGATCCCCGACGACACCCACCCCCGGGACCTCTCCGAGGGGCAGAAACTGGCGCTCGTCCTGGCGATCCAACTGGCCGCCGCACCAAGGGTCGTGCTGCTGGACGAACCCACCCGAGGGCTCGACTACCATGCAAAGGAAGCACTCACCGGCATCGTGGACGCCCTCGCCGCCGAAGGCCGTACGGTCGTGGTCTCCACCCACGACGTCGAGTTCGTCGCTTCCGCCGCCGACCGCGTGGTCGTGATGGCCGAGGGCGAGGTCGTCGCGGACGGCCCCACCGCCGAGGTCATCGTCGCCTCGCCCACCTTCGCCCCGCAGACCGCCAAGATCCTCGCCCCACTGGACTACCTGACAACCCGGCAGGTGGCCGAGGCCCTCGTGATGGCGGAGGCCGCCCGATGACCGCCGTCCGCATCCCCGGCCGGGCCCGCGTCATCGTCGCCCTGGCCGCCTTCGTCGGCCTGACCGCCTTCACCTGGCCGTTCGTCGTCGCCCCAGGGAAGTTCGGCTCCTCCTACGCCCCGCCCCTGATCTTCGGCGCGCTGCTCGTCCTGGTGCTCGCCGTCGTCATCGCGGAGATCTCGGCCGGCGGCATCGACGCCAAGGCGCTCGCCATGCTCGGTGTGCTGTCCGCCGTCAACGCCGGCCTGCGCCCGCTCGGCGCCGGAACGGCCGGGGTGGAGACCGTCTTCTTCATCCTCGTCCTTGCCGGCCGCGTCTTCGGCCCCGGCTTCGGCTTCACCCTCGGCTGCACCTCGCTCTTCGCCTCCGCCCTGCTCACCGGCGGTGTCGGCCCCTGGATGCCCTACCAGATGTTCGGCTGCGCCTTCGTCGGCATGCTGGCAGGGCTCCTGCCGCGCGTCCGCCGCCGCTGGGAAGTGCCGATGCTGGCTGCCTACGGCGCGTTCTCCGGGTACCTGTTCGGCTTCCTGCTGAACCTGTCCTTCTGGCCGTTCTCGACCGACCCGAACAGCTCTATCGCCTACCTCCCGGGCTTGCCCTTCACCGAGCAGTGGCACCGCTACCTGCTCTTCGACCTCGCCACCTCGCTCGGCTGGGACACCGGCCGTGCCGTCACCACCTTCACCGCCGTGCTCGTCGTCGGGCCGTCCGTGCTCACCGTCTTCCGCCGCGCCGGCCACCGAGCCAACTTCGAACCGACGGTGCGCTTCGAGGCTGCGGACGGCTCCAACGCCCCACCCGCGCAAGAACACGCCGCATGGCCAACCCGAGCGGCGCCCTCCTGATTCCGAAGGATTCACCACCCTGGAGAAACAGCTTTGCCCTGGACGGGGCCTGCCCGAACTGCTCGCCGGCATCCGCGAGGCGCTACCTCATGCCACGGACCCTCCGTCCGGTCCTGCCGTCGACACCGTCTCAGCATCCGGACAACTTGAGTGATTCGCTGTTCAGCTCCCACCGTCCTGCCCCTAAGCTGGCCGTGCAGCTGGTTCGCCCTGTCCGCCAGGCAGGGCGTCGTAAGAGGGAACCCGGTGACGCCTTTCAACTGGCCAGTCCGGGACTGCCCCGCAGCGGTGAGCGGGAACGACCGCCGTCATACGCACTGGACCCGGGTCGGGTCCGGGAAGCGACGGCCAGTAGGTGTCCGCCCTGGAACCAGGGTGGGTGTGCCCGCGAGTCCGAAGACCTGCCACTGCCCGTGCGCGACCGTTCGCGCGCGGCAATCCGGTGACCTCGAGGGCGGGTCGGCGACCACACCAGGCGGAGCCGCACATGCGTGCGGGCAGTCGCCCGGTTCGTCACCCCTTCGCGCCTTCGTCCCGTCCCGGGATCAGGAATCAGGCTCGCGAAGGAGAGTCCCTTGACAGCGAAGTCCGCAGCCGCGGCGACCGTGTACGGCTACCCCCGTCAGGGCCGCAACAGGGAACTGAAGAAGGCGATCGAGGGGTACTGGAAGGGCGCGGTCACCGCCGGAGCACTGCTGGCCACGGCCGCCGATCTGCGCCGGGGGAACTGGCAGCAGCTCGCCGACTCCGGCATCGAGGAGGTCCCGACCGGTGACTTCTCGCTCTACGACCACGTGCTGGACACCACCGTGGCCGTCGGCGCGATCCCGGCCCGGCACCGGGACGCGGTCGAGGCCGACGCGCTGGACGGCTACTTCGCCATGGCGCGCGGCACCCAGGACGTCGCGCCGCTGGAGATGACGAAGTGGTTCGACACCAACTACCACTATTTGGTGCCCGAGTTGGGGCCGGACACCGTCTTCGCGGCGAACCCGGCCAAGGCCGTCGGCGAACTGGCCGAGGCGCTGGCGCTCGGCCACGAGGCCCGGCCGGTGCTGGTCGGGCCGGTCACCTACCTGCTGCTCGCCAAGCCGGCGCCCGGCGTGGCCGCCGACTTCCAGCCGATCACCCTGCTGGACCGGCTGCTGCCCGTCTACGCCCAGCTGCTGGCCGCCCTGAAGGCGGCCGGGGCGGAGTGGGTCCAGCTGGACGAGCCGGCCCTGGTGCAGGACCGCACCCCGGCCGAACTGAACACCGCCGCCCGCGCCTACCGCGACCTCGGCGCCCTCACCGAGCGGCCGAAGCTCCTGGTCGCGAGCTACTTCGACCGCCTCGGGGACGCCCTGCCGGCCCTGGCCAAGGCCCCGGTCGAGGGCCTGGCTCTGGACTTCACCGGCCCCGCCGCCGCCAACCTGGCCGACCTCGCCGCCGCCGGCGGCCTGCCCGGCAAGCGGCTGGTCGCCGGGGTGATCGACGGGCGCAACATCTGGATCAACGACCTGGAGAAGTCGCTCGCCACCCTGGCCACCCTGCTCGGCCTCGCCGACCGGGTCGACGTCGCGCCCTCCTGCTCGCTGCTGCACGTGCCCATCGACGCCACCACCGAGCGCGACATCGACCCGCAGATCGCCCGCTGGCTCACGTTCGCCAAACAGAAGGCCGCTGAGGCGGCCCTGCTCGCCCGCGGCCTGCGCGAGGGCACCGGCGCGATCACCGCCGAACTCGCCGCCAACCGCGCCGACCTCGCCTCCCGCGCCAACTCGCCGATCACCCACGACCCCGCCGTCCGCGCCCGGGCCGCCGCCGTCACCGCGGCCGACACCCGCCGTGCCCAGCCCTACCCCGTCCGGGCCGAGGCCCAGCGTGCCCGGCTCGGTCTGCCGCTGCTGCCCACCACCACCATCGGTTCCTTCCCGCAGACCACCGAGCTGCGTCTCGCCCGAGCCGATCTGACGGCAGGACGGATCGACGCGGCCGGCTACCGGGAGCGGATGGAAGCCGAGATCCGCGAGGTCATCGCCTACCAGGAGAAGGCCGGCCTGGACGTCCTGGTGCACGGCGAGCCCGAACGCAACGACATGGTCCAGTACTTCGCCGAACAGCTCACCGGCTACCTCGCCACCCGGCACGGCTGGGTGCAGTCCTACGGCACCCGCTACGTGCGCCCGCCGGTCCTCGCCGGGGACATCTCCCGCCCGCACCCGATGACCGTCGATTGGTTCCGCTACGCGCAGGGCCTCACCGACCGCCCGGTCAAGGGCATGCTCACCGGCCCGGTCACCATGCTCGCCTGGTCCTTCGTCCGCGACGACCAGCCGCTCGCCGACACCGCCCGCCAGGTCGCCCTCGCCCTGCGCGACGAGGTCACCGACCTGGAGGCCGCGGGCGCCGCCGTCGTCCAGGTCGACGAGCCGGCCCTACGCGAGACCCTGCCGCTGCGGGCGGCCGACCGCCCGGCCTACCTGGACTGGGCCACAGGGGCCTTCCGCCTCGCGACCTCCGGGGTCCGGGCCGACACCCAGATTCACACCCACATGTGCTACGCCGAGTTCGGCGCGATCATGACCGCGATCGAGGATCTCGACGCGGACGTCATCTCCCTGGAGGCCACCCGCTCCCACATGGAGGTGGCCGGGGAGCTCGCCGAGGCCGGCTACCCGCGCGAGGTCGGCCCCGGCGTCTGGGACATCCACTCCCCGCGCGTCCCGAGCACCGACGAAGCCGTCGCGCTGCTGCGCGCCGGCCTGGCCGCGATCCCGGCGGAGCGACTCTGGGTCAACCCCGACTGCGGCCTGAAGACCCGCAGCTGGCCGGAGACCCGCGCCTCCCTGGACAGCCTGGTCGCCGCCGCCCGCCTGCTGCGCGCGGAGTTCGCCGGCTGACAATCGGCGTGAGGTCCGGGCGGGCGCGGCACGATTGCCGCGCCCCCCGCGGCTCGTGCCCTCCCGGGACCGTCGTGGGGCGCGGGTGACGGCCGTGACCGATGGGGGTCGAACATGATCAGGAGGCCGGCACCGCGCCGGGTCCGTATCAACGGAGAGGTCCTGGTCGTCCTCCCGGACCGGGAGTACGAGAGCCTGCTGGTCACCCGGCGGTAGCTCGGAGCGACCAGTGCGCGGATGCGGGTGCTGCAGCAGGCCCTGGCCGAGGCTCTGGCCAGACTGGCGGCGTCGGAGAACAGAGCACGGCCAGATGGCGACACGGGTGACCGGAAGCGGCGGCATCGGATGGCTCTGGGACTTTCGTGATCGAGCCTGCTCCCCGGATGGCCGGTGATCCAGCATGCCAATCTGTGGAATCCGTACACGGTCGGCCTGTGGATCTGCGGATTCTGCGGACCGCTAGGATCCGCACGAGCCCGCCGGTCGGTGATCACCGGAAGCCCCAGGAGGGCCGGCGGGGCCGGATCCCCGACGTTCCGAGGTGAGGACAACGGAAAGCCACGTGCCGGTCGCCCGGCGACCCGTGGTCCTGCGACGTGCCCGGTCGGAGGACGGATCGTGCCGCCACCAGCTGGTGTGGAAGGCCGGCCCGGGCTGGCGGATGGTCAGCAGCGCGGTCCTGGGCGGCGGGATCGGCGAGCGCGGCTGGGTGCTGAACGCCCAGGTCCGGGCGGGCTACGACCGGATGGATCCCGACCGGCATCTGGCGGAACTCGCGGAGGCCGAGGGCCTGCGCGGGCCCGGCGTCGGACTGATGACCGCCGCGGAGGTCGACGAATCCACCTGGGCCGAGGACAACAGTGCCGTCGCCCTGGTGACGACCGGCATCGGTGTCCCGACCTGGGCCGCCGCCTCCCCCACCACCGTCCCGGTCCCCGCCGTCCCGGCGCCCGCCCGGTACGTTCCCGGCACGATCAACATCCTCGCGGTCGTTCCGGCGCCGCTGTCCGACGCAGGCCTGGTGAACCTGCTGGCGACCGCCACCGAGGCCAAGGTGCAGGCTCTCCTGGACGCCGGCTACGCCTGTTCGGGCACGCCGTCCGACGCGGTGTGCGTGGCGGTCCGGGCACCGGACGCGCGTGGGGAGGTCGATCCGTTCGGCGGCCCGCGGTCGCTCTGGGGCGCCCGGCTGGCCCGGGCGGTGCACCGCGCTGTCCTCGACGGAGCGGAACTCGATCGCAGCCGACGGGCGTGTGGACCTGCTGCACCTCACCAGGGTCCACGGCCGGAGTGCTGCCGCGAGAACGTCCTGCCGGACTGACAGCACAAGGCCTCGCCGCTGCACGGCCCTCCGCGACAGGGGCCGGGCAGCGGCGAGGCGCGCGCCCTTCTCTACACCGCTCGGTGCGAGTGGAACCCGCGTCCGCTCTTGCGGCCGAGCAGACCGGCCTCGACCATGCGGGAGAGCAGTGGCGGCGGGGCGTACAGCGGTTCCTTGTACTCGTCGTACATCGACCTGGCGATGGCCTCGACGGTGTCGAGGCCGATCAGGTCGGCGAGTTGGAGCGGTCCCATGGGGTGGGCGCAGCCGTGGACCATGCCTGCGTCGATGTCCTGCGCGGTGGCGTGTCCGGCCTCGGCCATCCGGATCGCGGAGAGCAGGTAGGGGACGAGCAGGGCGTTGACGACGAAGCCGGCCCGGTCCCGGGAGCGGATCACGTGCTTGCCGAGGACCTCGTTGGCGAAGGCGTCCACCCGGTCGAGGACGGCCGGGTCGGTGTGCAGGGAGGAGACGAGTTCGACCAGCGGCATGACCGGTGCCGGGTTGAAGAAGTGCAGGCCCAGCACGTGGGAGGCCCGGCCGGTGGTGATGCCCAGGCGGGTGACGGGGATGGCTGAGGTGTTGGTGGCCAGCACGGCGTCCCCGTCGAACAACACCTTGTCCAACGTGCCGAGGACCTCCCTCTTGACTCCCTCGTCCTCGACGACGGCCTCGACGACGAGCTGACGGTCGGCCAGCGCCTCCAGGTCGTCGGCGAACAGCAGGTGGGCCCAGGCGTCGGTGCGCTGCTGCTCGCTGATCCGGCCCCGGTCGACGGCACGGTGCAGGGAGCGGTCGATCCGGCTGCGGGCGGCCCGCAGTGCGGCCGGCCCGCTATCGCAGACGATGGTGTCCAGGCCGGCGCGGGCGAAGACCTCGGCGATGCCGGAGCCCATCTGCCCGGCGCCGACGACGGCCACACGGCGGATGTCGTTCATGCGGTTGCCCTCTTCGGGGTGGATGCGGACGGGGGTGGGTCAGGCGGCCGGGGCGGTGGTGCGCACGAGATGGCGGGCGTAGGCCTCGGTGGTGAGGAAGGCGGGCAGGTCGGTGCCGAGGGCGGTGTCCTCCAGGATGCGCACCGCGTCGTCCACCAGCGCCGGGTCAGCGCCCTCGGCGAGCAGCGTGGCGCGTTCCTGGTCGATGTGCCGGCGCACCAGGTCGGGGGTGGCGAGCGAGCCACCGGTGAGGCGGGTGCAGTGGTGCTGCCACTGCCAGATCTGGCAACGGGAGATCTCGGCGGTGGCGACGTCCTCCATCAGCCCGAAGACGGCGACCGCGCCGAAGCCGTTCAGCCAGGCGACGAGGTAGCGCAGGGCGACGGCGACGTTGGCGCGCAGGCCCTGCTCGGTCGGCAGGCCGACGCTCAGCCGGTGGACGCCGAGCAGGTCGGCGGCGGTGACCTCGACGTCCTCGCGGGTGCGGTCCAGTTGGTTCGGGCGGTCTCCGAGGACCGCGTCGAAGGCGGTGCGGCAGGTGGAGACCAGGCCGGGATGGGCGACCCACGAGCCGTCGAAGCCGTCGCCGGCCTCGCGTTCCTTGTCGGCACGGACCTTCGTCAGCGCGACGGCGTTGGCCTGCGGGTCGCTCTGCGGGATGGCGGCGGCCATGCCGCCGATGGCGTGGGCGCCGCGCCGATGGCAGGTGCGCACCAGCAGATCGGTGTAGGCGCGCATGAACGGCTGCGTCATCGTGAGGGTGGCGCGGTCGGGCAGGACGTACCGGGGGCCGTGCTGGGCGAAGGTCTTGATCAGACTGAACAGGTAGTCCCAGCGGCCCGCGTTGAGGCCGGCGGCGTGCTCGCGCAGCTCGTACAGGATCTCGTCCATCTCGAAGGCCGCGGTGATGGTCTCGATCAGGACGGTGGCGCGGATCGTGCCGTGCGGGATGCCGAGTTCGGCCTGGGCGAAGGTGAAGACGTCGTTCCAGAGGCGGGCTTCGAGGTGGTTCTCCAGCTTGGGGAGGTAGAAGTACGGGCCGGAGCCGGCGGCGATCTGTGGCCGGCCGCAGTGGAACAGGTACAGGCCGAAGTCGACCAGCGCGCCGGCTGCGGGGCGTCCGTCGATCATGAGGTGCTGCTCGTCCAGGTGCCAGCCGCGGGGGCGGACGACGATGGTGGCCGGGTCGTTCCCGACGTAGTACCGCTTGCCCTCCGGAGTGGTGTCGTCGATCTGACGCTCGATCGCGTCAAGCAGGTTGAGCTGGCCGACGACGAGGTTGTGCCAGGTGGGTGCGGTGGCGTCCTCGAAGTCCGCCAGCCACACCTTCGCGCCGGAGTTGAGGGCGTTGACGGTCATCCGCCGCTCGGGCGGGCCGGTGATCTCCACCCGGCGGTCGTGCAGGCCCGGCCCCGCGCCGACCACGCGCCAGGTGGGCTCCTCCCGGACGGCGCGGGTCTCCGGGAGGAAGTCGAGGACTCCCCCGGCGGCCAACTCAGCGCGGTGGCGGTCCCGTTCGGCGAGCAACAGGGTGCGGCGGCCGGCGAACGCCTCGTGCAGACGGGCGAGGAAGGCGAGCGCCTCGGGCGTAAGGATCTCGTCGAAGCGGTCCTCGTGTGCGCCGAGGATCTCGATGCGGCTGGGCTGGGTCATCCGGTGCTCCAGGAGGCGAAGGAGGCGAGTGGGAGGCCGCCCGGGGCCTCGTCCCTCAACGAGGCCCCGGGCGGTGGGGTGGAAGGCGGCTCGTCCCCAACGAGGCCGCCGGGGTGGCTCAGTGGAACTGCTCGGCCTCGGTGGAGCCGGTGAGCGCCAGGGTCTCGGCGTTCGGGTTCAGCGCGGTGGAGACCAGGTCGAAGTAGCCGGTGCCGACCTCGCGCTGGTGCTTCACGGCGGTGTAGCCGTCCGGGACGGCCGCGAACTCGGCCTCCTGGAGGTCGACGTAAGCGGTCATGCCGTGCTCGGCGTAGCCGCGGGCAAGCTGGAACATCGAGTGGTTGAGCGCGTGGAAGCCGGCCAGCGTGATGAACTGGAAGCGGTAACCCATCGCGCCCAACTCCCGCTGGAACTTGGCGATCTGGTCGTCGTCCAGGGCGGCCTTCCAGTTGAAGGACGGCGAGCAGTTGTAAGCCAGCATCTTGTCCGGGTGCTCGGCCTTGATCGCCTCGGCGAACTCCCGGGCCTGGGCGAGGTCCGGGGTGCCGGTCTCCACCCAGATCAGGTCCGCGTACGGCGCGAAGGCGAGGCCGCGGGAGATTACCGGCGCCATACCGGGCTCGACCCGATAGAAGCCCTCGGCGGTGCGCTCGCCGGTGCAGAACCGGGCGTCGCGCTCGTCGACGTCGCTGGTCAGCAGGTTGGCGGCCAGCGCGTCGGTGCGGGCCACGATCACGGTCGGCACGTCCGCGATGTCGGCCGCGAGACGGGCGGAGTTGAGGGTGCGGATGTGCTGGGCGGTGGGCACGAGCACCTTGCCGCCGAGGTGGCCGCACTTCTTCTCCGAGGCGAGCTGGTCCTCGTAGTGGATGCCAGCGGCGCCGGCCGCGATCATGCCCTTGGTCAGCTCGAAGGCGTTCAGAGGGCCGCCGAAGCCCGCCTCGGCGTCGGCGACGATCGGCACCAGCCAGTCCGGACCGTGGTTGCCCTCGGCCGCGTCGATCTCATCCGCCCGCAGCAGCGCGTTGTTGATCCGGCGCACCACCTGGGGAACGGAGTTCGCCGGGTAGAGGCTCTGGTCGGGGTAGGTCTGCCCGGCCTGGTTGGCGTCGGCCGCGACCTGCCAGCCCGACAGGTAGATCGCCTGGAGCCCGGCCTTCACCATCTGCACGGCCTGACCGCCCGTCAGCGCACCGAGGGCGTGGACGTAGTCCTGCTCGTGGAGCTGGCGCCACAGCCGCTCGGCACCGCGCCGGGCCAGGGTGTGCACCTCGCGGACGGTGCCTGACAGGCGGACGACGTCGGCCGCCGTGTACGTGCGCTCGACCCCGGTCCACCGGGGGTCGGAGGCCCAACGGGCGTCCAACTGGGCGGCCCGCTGCTCCTGCTGCTGCCGAACCGACTGAGTCATGGGTCTGCTCCCCAGGGGTGCTCGTTGCGAAGGATGTGACGCACCTCATCGCGAGGGGCGAGTGGGCGGCCGGGTGGCGCCGGGCGGCGGTGGAACACCGCAGGACGTGGACGCCCGGACAGCCCTCCCGACCGCGACCGACCTGGAGTTCTTGCTGCTGTCCTGCGCACCTCCCGGCCGCACCACCGACTCTGGCAGCTCGCGAACCCGGCGTCACCGGTGGACCACTGCCAACTTCTGCGAACGATCCCCGGCGAATCCGCGAAGCTTGCGAAGACCGGACGGTGGCTCCTCCGGCTAGGCTGCCCGCACCCGGTCAGCTCAGGCGCATAGTGGGGAGAACGTCATGGGAAAGGCCTTCGCCGGTGCCAGGCTCCGCCGCCTGCGCGAGGAACGCGGTCTCACCCAGGCCGCCCTCGCCCGGCTGCTCGACCTTTCGCCCAGCTACCTCAACCAGCTGGAGCACGACGCCCGCCCCCTCACCGTGCCGGTGCTGCTGCGCCTCACCGAGGCCTTCGGCGTCGAGGCCGGCTACTTCGCCCCGCCGGACAGCGCCCGGCTCACCGCCGAACTACGCGACGCACTCGGCGACGAGATCGCCGCCGGACGGGTCACCGCCGGGGACCTCGACGAGGTGGCCGCCCGACTGCCCGCCGTGGCGCGCCTGCTCATTGACCTCGGCCGCGACCGACGGGCCGTCGCCGAACAACTCGCCGTCCTCGCCGGCGACCGCGGCCCGGCACCCGACACCCTCACCCCGCACGAACTGGTCCGCGAGTTCTTCTACCGCCGCCGGAACTACCTCGACGAACTCGACACCACAGCCGAGGAATTGGCGGCGAAGATCCGACTCAAGCGGGGCGGGGTGCGGGAGGTGCTGGCCGAGCGGCTGGCCGCCAGGCACGGAGTCCAGATCGCCACCGGGGGCGAGCAGCTCCACCGGTACCACCCGAGGACCCGAGTGCTGCGGCTGTCGGACCGGCTGCGCCCGGGCCAGCAGGCGTTCCGAATGGCCATCCAACTCGCCTATCTGGAGCACGACCCGCTCCTGTCCGAACTCGCCGCCGAGGACAGTTCGGAGGGCTCCACCCCGTGGTCCCTCACCCGGATCGGACTGGCCAACTACTTCGCCGCCGCGCTGGTCCTGCCGTACGCCGCGTTCCACGCCGAGGCGGAGTCGGCCCGGTACGACATCGAGCACCTCGCCGACCACTTCGGCGTCGGCTACGAGACCGTCTGCCACCGCCTCAGCACCCTCCAGCGGCCCCGGCTGCGCGGCGTGCCGTTCTCCTTCGTGCGCGTCGACCGGGCCGGGAACGTCTCCAAACGCCAGTCCGCCACCGACTTCCACTTCTCCCGCACCGGTGGCACCTGCCCCCTGTGGAACGTCTACGAGGCCTTCGCCGCCCCCGGCCGGGTCCACGTCCAGGTCGCCGCCATGCCGGACGGCCGCCGCTACCTCTGGACCGCCCGCGCCATCACCCGCTCACCCGGCGGTTGGGCCCGCCCCACCAAGACCTTCGCCATCGGCCTCGGCTGCGAGATCCGCCACGCCGGACAGCTGGTGTACTCGGCGGGACTGGACCTGGCCGACGAGGCCGCCGCCACCCCCATCGGCCTTGGCTGCAAGGTCTGCGAACGCCCCGCCTGCCCCCAGCGCTCCGCGCCGGCCATCGGCCGCCCACTGGCCGTCGACGAGCACACCAGCACCTTCGTCCCCTACCCGCTCGCGGACTGAACGCCCGGTGCCCGCGAACCGGTCGGTCCGCGGGCACCGGGGCTTGTCGGGTCGGGGGTCAGCTGGCCTTTTCGACACGGGCGGCCCAGCGCTGTTCGACGTTGCTGAAGCGCCAGTAGCCGAGTGCGCAGGCCCAGACGACGACGAACATGCCGACGAGGATGTAGCCGACGTTGTCGAGGCTGATGTCGGCGATCCAGTCGGTGACCGGGTCGGTGAGGTCGAGCTTCTCGTGGAGGACGCCGACGAGTTCGATGGTGCCGATGACAAAGGCGACGGCGATGGACAGGCCGGTGATGGTGAGGTTGTAGTAGACCTTGCGGACCGGGTTGGAGAACGCCCAGTGGTAGGCGAAGTTCATGAACGTGCCGTCGAGGGTGTCGAACAGGCTCATGCCGCAGGCGAAGAGCAGCGGCAGGCAGATGATCGCGTACCAGGGCAGGCCTGAGGCGGCGCCGGAGCCGGCCATCACCATCAGGGCGACCTCGGTGGCGGTGTCGAAGCCGAGGCCGAACAGCACACCGACCGGATACATCTGGCCGGGGCGGCGGATGGACTTGGTCAGGCGGCCGAGGATGCGGTTCATGAAGCCGCGCTCGTCGAGGTGCTTCTCCAGCTGCTTCTCGTCGAACTGGCCGGCGCGCATGGACTTGTAGACGCGGTAGATACCCGCCAGGGCCATCAGGTTGAGCGCCGCGATGAGGTAGAGGAAGGTGCCGGAGACGCTGGTGCCGATGACGCCGAGCCACTGGTGCGTGGTGGACTCGTCGTCGACCAGGGTGCCGGCGATCTGTGCGCCGCCGGCGACCAGCGCGGCCATCGCCATGACGATGCTGGAGTGCCCGAGGGCGAACCAGAAACCGACCGAGACCGGGCGCTGGCCGTCGGCCATCAGCTTGCGGGTGGTGTTGTCGATGGCGGCGATGTGGTCGGCGTCGAAGGCGTGCCGCATGCCCAGGGTGTAGGCGGTGATGCCGAGGCCGACGCCGAAGACCTGGTTGCCGATGGTGTAGTGGTTCGGGGCTATCAGCAGGAACAGCATGCCGAAGGCGACGACATGCATGGCGACGATGACGGCCATGAGCGCGGCGGTGCGGACGGTGTCCTGTCGCTGCCAGCGCGGCGGCAGGGGAAGGGTCGATGACGGCGTTTCGTCGGTGAGGGTCATGACGGCAGGCCTCTCCAGCTCCTCGATGGGGGCGCCCCCGGGGGACTCGGGGGTCGTGCGTGCCGTGGCCGGTCTCCTGGCTTCGGGTGGACCGTCCTTCCCGCATCCGGGCAGGGCGGAGCGCACCCCCGACTCGTCTTCCCGCGCGCCCTGAGGCGCCGGTGACTGCCCGCATCGCTGCGCGCACGTCGGGGGCACTTCCCGTTCACAGTGGCGAGGGCCGCGCCGGATTCGTCCCCTGAGGGGCTGTCACCGGACTTCCCGTGCACCACGGCGGGGAACACCGTATGGGCCCGGCTGCCGTCTCGACAAGCCTGCGCAGCTGCGCATATGTTGCAATAACGCAAAGTGATGACAAGGGCATGGCGGGTGAAGGAGGCTGCACGTGCCGGGGACGATCGACGCTGCCGCTGTCGAGGCGGCTGCCGCGGCGGCGAACGACCGGGACCGACTGCAGGGCGCCGCTGACAGGTTCGCGCTTCTCGCCGAGCCGGGGCGGCTGGCCGTGCTGGTGGCCCTGCGCGCGGCGGGGGCGATCGCGGTCTCGGATCTCGCGCTCGCGTGCGGGATGAATCCGCCGGCCGTCTCGCAGGTCCTGCGCCTGCTGCGGGTTTCGGGCGTCGTCAAGCCGACCAGGTCCGGGCGGATCGTCCGGTACGCGCTGTGCGACGAGCGCGTGGTGCGCCTGCTGGACGATGCGGTGCCGGCACACGGTTAGACGCCGTGCCGGAACGTCTCGTCACGCGGGTGTACGCGACGAAGTACGGAAGCGGCGGCGCGGAGCGGCGCTGTGGTGGTACGGACAGGGGTGCGCCCGACCGCCGGGGCGCGAACGCCTGCCGGCAGTCGGGCGTGGGCCTGTGTCAGGCGTTCTTGGCGTCCGCGAAACGGGCCTGGACGTCCTGCCAGTTGACGACGTCCCACAGGCGGGTGACGTAGTCGGGGCGGACGTTGCGGTACTGGAGGTAGTAGGCGTGCTCCCAGGCGTCGAAGGCAAGGAGCGGGGTGGTGCCCTGGCCGACGTTGCCGTGGTGGTCGTAGACCTGCTCGACGATCAGGCGCTTGCCGAGCGGCTCCCAGGACAGGATGCCCCAGCCGGAGCCCTGCACGCCGGTGGTGGCGGTGGTGAGCTGCTTCTTGAAGGCCTCGAAGCTGCCGAAGTGCTCGGTGATGGCGTCGGCCAGCTCACCCTCGGGGCGGTCGCCGCCCTCGGGCGAGAGGTTCTGCCAGAACAGCGAGTGCAGCACGTGGCCCGACAGGTGGAAGGCGAAGGTCTTCTGCAGGCCGACCAGGCCGCCGAGCTGGTCCTTGTCGCGGGCCTCGGCGAGCTGCTCCAGGGTGTCGTTCGCGCCCTTGACGTAGGCGGCGTGGTGCTTGGAGTGGTGCAGCTCCAGGATCTCGGCGGACATCGCCCGCTCGAGCGCGGAGTAGTCGTACGGCAGGTCGGGAAGCGAGTAGGCGCCCATGCTGGGACGGCCCCTTTCGGAAGGACGGTGATGATCGTGCCGGTCCCACACTATTGCGTATGACTTGCACCTGCGAGCAGTAGGCCCCAGCATGTTGCCAGCGGGGTCGGCCCCGTCGGCCGCACGGGGCGCCCGCCCTTCCGCTGCTGATCGTCTTCCCAACCGGCGCCCGCCGGGACGCACGGCCGACCCTGCGTCAGCCGCTCCGACCCTCCTGGCAATCCGGACACAGGCCGCTGACCACCAGGGCCTCGATCCTGAAACCCGTGTGGAAGCCGGCGGCCCTCAGACCATGGGCCACGAGGCGGTCGGGAAACTCCGCGATCCGCCCGCACTCCACGCACAGTGCGTGGTGGTGGGGCTCGCCGACCAACCCGTAGCTGAACTCTCCCCCGGCTCCGCGTACGGCGTGTAGGAGCCCGAGCTCGACGAGGCGGTCGACCGACCGGTAGGCGGTCGAGACGTTGATGTTCCGGCCGTCCGAGGTGATCCGCTGGTGGATCTCGGCCACAGTCAGATGGCCGCCGTGCTCCCGGATCGCGCCGAGCACCCGCAGACGCGGGCCGGTACAGCGGGCGCCGGCCTCACGGAGCAGCCGACGGCAGTCATCCAGGTGGTCGAAGTCCGGCCCGGATGCAGCCGACCGGGTGGGATCGTCCACGGGGAGGGGCGTGGGGTTCCGTACGAGTGCTGCCTCGCGATCCACTGCGCCTCCTCGCGCTACCCGCGCGCCTGTCGACACGGGCTCCGGTTGCAAAGATATTGCAACTGCGAACGAAGTGCGCTCAGTGATTCCGGCCATCGCCCCGCGACCGAGGGAGACGCCCATGTCAGCCGCGCCCGAAAGCCCCTCCGGCGAGGGCGGCAGATCCGCCCTCAGGCGCATCGGCGCCTCCATGACCCGGCAGGAGTGGACCCGACTCGCCGGCATGGCCGGCTTCATCGCGACCCTGCACGTGGTCGGCTGGTTCGTGCTCGTGGCGCTCGTCGCCCCGCAGGGCCTCAGCCTCGGAGAGAAGGGCTTCGGTGTCGGAATCGGCGTCACCGCCTACACGCTGGGAATGCGGCACGCCTTCGACGCGGACCACATCGCCGCCATCGACAACACCACCCGCAAGTTGATGGCCGACGGCCAGCGGCCGGTGTCCGTGGGCTTCTGGTTCTCCCTCGGGCACTCCAGCATCGTCTTCGGCCTCGCAGCCCTGCTGGCTCTGGGGATCAAAGCCCTGGCCGGCCCGGTCGAGGACGACGCGTCCCAGCTCCACAATGTGACCGGCCTGATCGGCACCACCGTCTCCGGCACGTTCCTCTACGTGATCGCCGCCATCAACCTCGTCATCCTCGCCGAGATCTGGAAGGTCTTCCGGCGGATGCGCGCGGGCGAGTACGACGAGGCTGCCCTGGAGGAGCAGCTCGACCACCGCGGCCTGATGAACCGCCTGCTCGGCCGGGTGATGAAGGCTGTGACCAAGCCGTGGCAGATGTACCCCGTCGGCCTGCTCTTCGGGCTCGGCTTCGACACCGCCACCGAGATCGCTCTGCTGGTCCTCGCCGGCACGGGTGCGGCCTCCGGCCTGCCCTGGTACGCGATCCTCTGCCTGCCGGTCCTGTTCGCTGCCGGTATGAGCCTGCTCGACACGATCGACGGCACGTTCATGAATTTCGCCTACGGCTGGGCGTACTCCAAACCGGTCCGCAAGGTCTACTACAACCTCACCATCACCGGCCTGTCCGTGGCCGTCGCCCTGATCATCGGCAGCGTCGAGATCCTCTCCCTGCTCGCGGACAAGCTCGACCTGCACGGCGCTTTCTGGGACTGGGTGAGCGGACTCGACCTCAACGCCGTCGGCTTCGTCATCGTCGGCCTGTTCTTCGTCACCTGGATCGTCGCGCTCGCGGTGTGGAAGTTCGGCCGCATCGAGGAGAAGTGGTCCGCGGGGCTGCGCCCGCCAGGACCGAGCGACGACCGGTAGGGCGTGCGCGTCAGACGCGGCGCAGGAAGGTGAAGCCGGTGCGGGCGACGGCCTCCCGAAGGGCATCGTCATCCAGCGCCGGATCACAGGTGATCGTGATCCGTCCGGTGGGTGCGTGAGCGGAGACCTTGGTGATGCCGGGCACCGTCTTGAGCTGAGCGACCGCGGCCCTTTCGCAGCGGCCGCAGTCCATGCCGCTGACGCTGATGATCGTGGTGGGCACGGGCGGCTCCAAGGATGCGGGACGAGCGGACCCGTCATCCTAAAGCCTGTCGTACGACTCCTGTGCCGACCCTCACACCGGCGGCGTCGCGGCACACCCCGGGGGCGTGCCGCGACGCCGTCACGTCATTCGGCCGGCAGGCGCGGGGTGCGCGGCGGAGCCGTCCGCCGGGTGCCCGTCGCCTCGAAGGCCGCGGCGAGGGTCAGCAGGGCGTTGTCGTCGTAGGCGCGGCCGGCGAAGGTCAGCCCGACGGGCATGCCGATGTCGCTCATGGTGCCCATGGGGACGGTCACGGTCGGGATGCCGAGGTGCCGGGGAACCAGGTTGCCGTTGGCGACCCACACGCCGTTGCGCCAGCCGAGGTCGGCGGAGGACTCGTTGACGTCCATGTCGGCGGGCCCCACGTCGGCGACCGCGGGGAACACCACGGCGTCCAGCCGCAGGTCGTCCATCCACTCCTCCAGGTCGACGCGGCGGGTCTCCTCCAGCCCGCGCAGCCCGTCTTCGAGGTGCGGCATGTCGGTGAAGGACGCGTAGGGGCGCTCGCGCACGATGCGCGGGTAGTCGCCGATGGAGTCGTCGAACCCGGTGTAGCGGTCCGGGAGTTCACCCTCGTGCTTGGGGAAGATGCGGTCGCCGTCGACCTCGGTGAGGGTGTCGAGCGCCGGGTCGCCGTTGGCGCGCAGGAAGTCGTCCCACGCCCAGGCGGACAGGTCCTCGATCTCGACGGTGAGGAAGTCACGGCTGACCAGGCCGCGGGTGAACAGGGAGGGCGCGCCGGGCCGGTCGGCCTCGTAGTTCGTCACGACAGGGAAGTCGACCTCGACCACCTCGGCGCCGGCCGCCTCCAGGTCCCGGCGGGCGGCCTCCCACAGGGCGATCACCGAGGGGCGGGTGTCGACCGGCTGGCCGGTCTGCCCGCCGATGCCGCCCTCGGGGTTCGTCCCGGCGTCGGAGTCGGCGTTGATGTACATCCGGGGCACGCCGACGCGCTTGCCGGCGAGTGCGGCACGGGCCGCCGCCGGATCGGCGGACGCGAGGGCCGGGTACGAGGCGGGGCGCACCTGCGACGACGGGGGCAGCGTCACCCACGGCTGGGCGCGCCACAGGTCGCCGCGGGTGTCCGGGTCGTCGGCCACGACGACGTCGAGCAGTTCGAGCAGGTCGGCCATGGTACGGGTGTGCGGGACGACGACGTCCATGGTCGGCACGAGCGGCCAGTTGCCGCGCACCGAGATCACGCCGCGGCTGGGGGTGTAGGCGCACAGCGCGTTGTACGAGGCCGGAGCCCGGCCCGAGGACCAGGTCTCCTCGCCGAGGCCGAACGCGCCGAACGAGGCCGCTGTCGCGGTGCCCGAGCCGTTGGAGGAGCCGGAGCCGTAGGCGCTGGTGAGCCAGTCCGCGCTGTAGGGGCTCTCGGCCCGGCCGTACACGCCGCGCTGCATGCCGCCGTTGGCCATCGGCGGCATGTTGGTCAGGCCGATGAGGACGGCCCCGCCCGCCCGCAGCCGCTCGATGGCGAAGGCGTCGCGCTGGGCGACGAGGTGCTCGAACGCGGGCGAGCCGGCCGCCGCCGTCAGTCCCTTCGCCAGATAGCTGTCCTTCGCCGTGTACGGAATGCCGTCCAGCGGGCCGAGCGTCTCGCCGCGCGCGCGGCGGGCGTCGGAGGCCTCCGCCTCGGCGCGGGCGTCCGGGTTCATCACGACCATCGCGTTGAGCGCGGTCGCGGTGCCGGGCCGGTCGTACGCGTCGATCCGCGCGAGGTAGGCGTCGAGCAACCCGACCGCAGTGGTCTCGCCCTTCTCCAGTGCCGCGCGCAGGTCGGCGATACCGGTCTCCACAACATCGAATCCGCGCGTCATGCGGGTGTCTCCTGGTCGGTCAGGTCGGAACGTGCGAACCGCCGGGCGCCGGGCCGATCGCGCGCGTCCGTCGTGCGCCCAGTCGCACTGGTCACGTTATTCGTCGGGCGCTTCTGCTGGAACGTTCCAGCAGGTGCACCCTAAGCATTGCTGGAACGTTCCAGCAAGGCATGGCGAACCGGAGCGGGAGATCGACGCAGGGCTGCGTCTAGACTTCCGGGCTGTGACCAGCCGCCCCGTGACCCTGATCGACGTAGCCCGGGCGGCCGGGGTGTCCAAGAGCACCGTCTCCAACGCACTCGGCGGCTCCGGCCGGGTCTCCGAGAGCACGCGCGAGCGCGTCCGGGATCTGGCTCGGGAACTCGGCTACCGGCCGAACACCGCGGCGCGCAGCCTGCGTCGGGCCAGCACCGGCGCGATCGGCCTCTACCTGCCGCGCACCGGGACACGCCTGGACTACTACATGAACCTGGCGTTCGGCGCGGTCGAGCGGGCGAGGGAGGACGGGCTGGACCTGGTCCTGCTGGCCCCCGGTACGGCGTCCGGCGAGGGGCTCTCCTCCCGGGTCGACGGCCTGCTGGTGATCGACCCCGAGGTTGACGACCCCTCCGTCCCGGACCTGCTGAACGCGGGCGTGCCGGTCGTGACCGGCGAGCGCTACCTCGGCGGAGGCGTCGCGCCGAGCGGCGCCGTGGTGTGCGACAACGCCGCCTCGCTGGCCGCCCTGCTGGACCACCTCGCCGCGCGCGGCGCCCGCCGCCCCGCCCTGCTCGCCCCCGGCCCGGGCTCCGACTGGGCCGCGGCACTGCGGGCCGCCGCCGACGACTGGAGCCGGCGGCAGGGCGTCGAGGTGGTCGTGCGGACGGTCCCGTTCGCGGCCACCCCGGCCGAGGCCGAGGCCGCCACCGCGGACCTGATCGCCCGGGTCCCGGGCCTGGACGCGGTGGTGTGCGCCCCCGACGGCGCGGTGCCCGGCGTGCTCGCGGCCGCGGCGCACGCGGGCCTGCGGACGGGGACCGGCCTGCTGGTGGCCGCCTGCGTGGACGGCGCGGCGGCGCGCGGCTCCAGTCCGCAGGTGACGGCCGTCGACCTGCGGGCCGCGGAGTACGGGCGCGCCTGCGCCACCCTCCTCGGCGACCTGCTGTCAGGTGCGGCCGAGCCCGGCGTCGTCCGGCGCCACGACTGGGCGCTGAACGTCCGGGAGTCCACCGCGGGTCGGCCCTGAACCCGGCCCCGCGGTCCGTCCGCACCTTCGGATACGCGGCCGGAGCGCGGCACCCGCCCCGGTGGCCGACGTAGAGTGGCCCGCGCAGTCGGTTCGCCCTGTCCGCCAGGCAGGCGCGTCGCAAGAGGGAACCCGGTGGGAATCCGGGACTGCCCCGCAGCGGTGAGTGGGAACGACCGCCGTCATACGCACTGGGCCCGGCCGGGCCTGGGAAGCGACGGCCAGTAGATGTCCGCCCTGGAATCAGGGTGGCCGTGCCCGCGAGTCCGAAGACCTGCCGCTGCCCGCGGACCGCAGGGGTCCGCGGTCTCACCGTGACCCCGTGGGCGGGCGACGGCAGGAGGTGACGTAGCCGTCCTCCTCGTGCTCCTCCGCGCGCCCCGGTCCGCGAACTCGCGAAGGAGAGTTCTGTGGAGCACATCACTCGGTGCGCCGCCCCCGGGCCCGAGGCCCGTTCACACCGGCATGCCGTCATGGGGGCGGCCGGGAAGCGGACCGCCGCCCCGGCAGCCGCGGGGGCGGTGACGGCGGAGTGACGACATACCCGGCCGTCTCCCGCACGCCGGCGGACTCGGCGGTCACCCTCGCCCACATCATGAGCGAGCACGACACCAACCTCTACGGCACGGTGCACGGCGGCGTGGTGATGAAGCTGATCGACGACGCCGCAGCCGCTGCCGCCGGCCGTCACGCTGGCGTGCCCGCGGTCACCGTGTCGGTGGAGGAGATGTCCTTCCTCGCTCCCGTCCGGGCCGGTGACCTCCTGACGGTCCGCGCCCGGGTCGATCACGCAGGGCGTACCTCGATGGACGTCTCAGTGGTGGTCACGGCGGAACGGTGGAACCTCACCGGTCCGGTGACCAGGGTCGCGACGGCGCAGCTGGTGTTCGTCGCTGTCGACGCGCAGGGGCAGCCGCACCGGGTGCCGCCCCTGGCGCCGGGGGGCCCGGCCGACCAGCGTCGCGAGCGCGCTGCCCGAGAGCGCCGGGCTCGCCGGACGGCGGCCGGCTCCGACTGATCGAAGCGACTCGGAGGACCGGTGGTCGTGCTCCCGGCCCCATCCGGGTGGTGCCGTACCCCCGCCGGGGTCGTCGTCGAGTAGGACGATCCCGGCGGGGGACGCATACGAGATGCTGTCGTATCGTCACATCACCTCACGAAGAGCACTGCTGGCGACGGCCGGGCTGTCGTTCCTGGCCGCCGGGTGCGGCCGAACCTCCTTCCGGGCCGAGGAAAGCAGCGCCAGGCCGACCGCCGACAATGCGGGCGAGGCGCCTCCTGGGCCGTCGGCCCCGGCAGCGCCGGAGACGTCCCGCACTTCGGCGGCCGCGCCGGGCGACGCCGCCACCGTCGCCGCCACGGGCTCGCCCACCGCGCCGCGGATCCCCACGGCGGCGGAGAGCCGGCCGGTGAACGAGCTCGATGCCGGCCGCAAGGTGGTGGCCATCACCATCGACGACGGCCCCCACCCGAGGTACACCCCGGCCGTCCTGGCCCTCCTGGAGAAGCACGGCATCCGGGCGACGTTCTTCCTGATCGGTGAGAACGGGGCCGAACACCCCGGGCTGGTACGGGAGATCGCGGGTCGTGGGCACCACATCGCCAACCACTCCTGGAGCCATCCGAACCTGCGCAGCCTTGCCGAGGCGAAGGTCCGCGAAGAGCTCGGGCAGACGTCCGAACTCCTCGCCGGGATCACCGGCAAGGCCCCCACCTGGTTCCGGGCCCCGGGCGGGGACTGGTCCGCCACGACGCTCAGGGTCTGTGCCGAGCTGGGGATGCGGTCGATGGGCTGGTCGGTCGACCCGCGGGACTGGGCGGAGCCCGGAACGGACGTGATCGCCAGGCGGCTCATGAAGGAGCTGAGGCCGGGGGCGATCGTGCTGACCCACGACGGTGGCGGGGACCGTTCGCAGACGGTGTCGGCCCTCACCGGGTTCCTGCCCGCGCTGATCGACTCCGGGTACCGCTTCACCGCACCGCCCGGGTGACGGCAGGGCGCCCGAACAGCGTTCCTCACGATCGCGTGCGCTGCCCGGCCGCCGTTCCACGGGACCGGGCAAGCGGGACGTCGGCCGACCGGCGAGCAGATCACCGCCGCTCTTCCGGTCACTCCACGGCGTGAGCAGCTCCCATCTGCTCGGCGCGGGCGAGACGCTCGGCGAGGACCCGTTCGCGCTGCTCCGCGGACTCGGCGAGCGCCGTGCGGCGGTCGCGGGCGGACAGGCGGTCCATGTAGAGCATGCCGTCGAGGTGATCGGTCTCGTGCTGGAGGCAACGGGCGAAGTACCCGGTGCCTTCGAGCACCAGCGGGTTCCCGTCCTTGTCGACACCGCGTACGACGGTGTGGTCGGCGCGGCCCAGCTCCCGGCGGGGCCCGGGAACGGACAGGCAGCCCTCGCTCGCCTCGACGAGACTGCGGGGCCCGGCGGGATCGTCGAGCACCGGGTTGACGATGTGCCCGACGTGGCGGATCCCGTCGCTGTCGGGGCAGTCGTAGACGAACACGTGCAGGTCGACGCCGATCTGGTTGGCGGCGAGGCCGACGCCCCGAGCGGCGTACATCGTGAGGAACATGTCGTCGACGAGCCGGGAGAGCTGGGCGGTCCCGAACGCGGTGACGGGCCGGCAGGGGCGGTGGAGGACCGAGTCGCCGACCTCGGTGATCCGCCGGACCCGGCCCCGGTCGGCCTCGGGCGCGATCTGCGGGTACGTGTCGACGGGGCGGCCGAGGACGCGGGTGCGTCGGTCCGCGGAGCCGTCGGTTCGAGAGGGTGTGGCCATCACGGTGCCTTTCGATGAGGTCGGAGGTCACCGACCGGTGAGTCGCCGGCGCGGGGCCGGGGGATGAACGTCACTGCGTGGCGCCGACAAGAGCTACCCGGCGGGTGGCCACGTCGGCGCCCGGGTGCCGGGGCCCGAGCAGGACGAGGACGCCGGCAGGGTGCGGCGCCGGCCGGGTGACCGGCTGCCAGCCGAGCCGGAGGTAGAAATCCATCGGCCCGCCCGCGGCGGCGGCGGTGAACAGCCAGCACCGTCCGCCAGGCGCGTCCGCGCTCACCGCCTCCAGCAGCGCCGCTCCGATCCCCTTCCGCTGATGGTCCGGATGGACTGCCAACTCGTCGATCTCGCGTGCGCCGCAAAGGAGTTCGCGCGTGGCGCCGTCACCCAGAGCCTTCCTGGCGTAGGGGTGGCAGCGGTCGGAGGGGAACAGCCGCGGGGTAGTCCAGGCGGTGGCGAAGCCGACAGGACGGCCGCAGGTGTCCAGGGCGGCGACTGCGGTGAACCCCGGTCGGGCGACGTCGCTTCGCAGGCGGGCGAGGTAGTCGTCCGCCTTGTGGTCGGGCTCGTGCCAGGGAGGCCGCTCGAAGGCCCGTGCGTACACCGCGCGGAGGTCCGCGGCCAGGCCGAGCAGCTCGCTGGGGTCGAGTCGGCGGACCTCGGCGGTCGTCATGCGACGAGGGTGGTGGCGAGCGGGGTGAGGGCGGCGTATTCCAGCAGGGCGGAGGGGTCGATGGAGATGTTCATCGGTGCGGGTTCGGCGCCGGAGCGGGCGAGCAGGTCGCCGATGGCGGCGATCATGGCACCGTTGTCGGTGCACAGGCGTAGCGCCGGGACTCGCAGGGTGATTCCGGCGGCGGCGCAGCGCTGTTCGGTGAGGGCGCGGATGCGGGAGTTGGCGGCGACGCCGCCGACCACGACGAGGGTGTCGATGCCGTGGTCGGTGCAGGCCCGGACGGCCTTGCGGGTGAGCGTGTCGGCGATGGCCTCCTGGAGGGCGGCGGCCGCGTCGGGGACGTGCGGTTCGGTGCCGGCGGCGCGCTGGGCCTCGACCCAGCGGGCGGCGGCGGTCTTGAGTCCGGAGAACGAGAAGGCGTACGGGGGGTCGTTCGGTCCGCTGAGCGGGCGGGGCAGGCGGATCGCCTTCGGGTCGCCGTCGCGGGCGGCGCGGTCGATGGCCGGGCCGCCGGGGTAGGGCAGGTGGAGGATGCGGGCGACCTTGTCGAAGCATTCGCCGGCGGCGTCGTCCAGGGTGTCGCCGAGGTGGACGATCGGGTCGCGGGCGAGGTCGCGCACCAGCAGCAGTGAGGTGTGGCCGCCGGAGACGATGAGGACGATGCACGGGTTCGGCAGCGGCCCGCCGTCAAGGGTGGCGGCGGCGACGTGCCCGGCGAGGTGGTGGACGCCGTAGAGCGGGACGCCGAGGGAGAAGGCGTAGCTCTTGGCGGCGGCCAGGCCGACCTGCAGGGCGCCGGACAGGCCCGGACCGGCGGTGACGGCGACGGCGCCGACATCGGCGAGGGTGAGCCCGGCCCGGTCCAGTGCCTCCCGGACGACGGGGGCCATGGCGTGCACGTGGGCACGCGCGGCGATCTCGGGTACCACGCCGCCGAAGCGGGCGTGCTCGTCCATGGACGACGCCACCGCATGTCCCAGTAGTACGCCGTCGCGTACCAGGCCCGCGCCGGTCTCGTCGCAGGACGACTCGATCCCCAGGACTACCGGCGATCCCACCATGTGTGCAGCTCCTTATTGCCTAGATTAAGCAACTGCACTTTATTCGCAATAGTGGCCTGGGGCGCCATCGGCCTCCGTCACGGACGCCGGGTCTCATGGCGGCCCGCGTGGCGAACACCGCCGGGCACACCGGGCAAGGTGTTGATCCGTCCATCGGATGGTCCGCAGTGGCGGCACCGGCCGGTGGACAGGGACGGGACGCCCGGCGGCGCGGGAGCGCGGTACCGGGCGTCCCGCCTACGGTCCGTCAGACCGCCGCAGTGGCGGCGTCGAGCGCGCCGGACTTCGCCTGGGCGAGCAGGTCGGCGAACTGCTCGCGGCTCATCTGGATCTGCTGGCCGAAGTCGTCGGTGATGCGCACCCGCTTGTCCGCGGGGGCGTCGGGGTCGAGTAACAGCTGCGGACAGCCGCAGTTGCAGTTGCCGCAGAACGTGGCGATCGGGAGGTCGGGGTCTCGCACGGTTGCTGCTCTCCTGTCCCGGGCCGGCCGCCGGCCGGCCCGTCTCGTCCCGAGGGACGGGATTCACTTGCCCTCAGGCTGGAAACGGTGGGTCACAGTTCGGGCCCGGACGGGGAGGAGCGCCGCGGCCGGATGCTCCGGGAGCACGGACCGAGGGCGACACCTCAACGCCCATCCCCGTCGCGTGCCCGCGGGCCGACGATTGCCGACGACCGAATCACGGGCAGGCGCTGGACCGTTGGTCGAGCGCAAGGCGGTCCGAGTTCCAACGCAATGATGTGATGTGCGTCACACTATGTTCCGTCGCCCGGAGTTGCGGGGCGTCGCCGGGCGCCCGTGGGGGATGCGACGATGGGTCGCCATGGAAACGGTACGAGTCGCACGAGTGGGGCGGAGCTGCGGTGTTCGCGGCCACCTGCGTGCTGCTCGCCGCAACCGGCCACGTCCTGATGTCGGACGATCCGGCACGCGCGGCGAACCGCCTCATCCGTCGGCGCCCCGCAGGCCGGGCAAGGCGGCGGACCGTCCTGGGGCCGGGCCAGCACCCGAATCACCTCACCCTCGTCCACTACGCCCTCGATCACCAGCGGCGACAACCCGGAAAACACCGTGCCCACCAGCTCGTTGACATTTCGCATGACCTGCCAACGGCACCCGTCACGCTTCATTGCCACCGATTACGGGACAGAGCCGCACTTTGTACAGACCCGGGCGGCCACCGTTGTCGCATCAGATCCGGAATATGGGAGTGCTGTTTTCGATTGGCTCCTTCGTACAATCGCGCGAAGGGGGCTGGGTGAGCGATCTCAAGGTGTTCCGACTCGGGGCAGACGGCCAGGACGTGGAGCTGCGCAGCTCGACGGTGGCGCTGGAGGTGCAGCTGCAGCGCCGGGTGGAGGCGAGCATGGAGGCGATGCTCGGCATCCGGTTCCTGGCGTCGGAGTACCCGACCGGTCCGTGGCACCGGGGCCGGGTGGACTCGCTCGGCCTGGACGAGAACGGCGTGCCGGTCGTGATCGAGTTCAAGAAGGGCAACGACAGCGGAGTCGTCTCGCAGGCCGTCTCCTACCTCACCTGGTTGAAGAGCAGCCACCACGAGTTCGAGGCCCTCGTCAGGGAGAGGCTGGGGTCCGAGGCGGCCGAGTCCATCGACTGGCGTGCTCCCCGGGCGCTGTGCATCGCGGCCGGGTTCTCGCACCACGACCGGGTTGCCGTTGGTGACCTGGGCCGGGCCTGGCCGATCGAGCTGGTCCGCTACCGGATCTTCGACGGCGGGCTGCTGAGCCTCCAGCTGGTCGAGCCGGTCTCCGCCGCCGTCAGCCAGGCAGCCGTACGCAGACCGACCACGCCTTCGATGCCGGCGGCTGCCGCCGAGGCGGCCGAGCTGCCGGTCGTCGGCGACGTACCGGAGTGTCTCCGGGATCTGTACGGCGAGCTGGACGAAGCGCTGACCGCGGCGGGTGAGCTGGAGGTGGTGGTGCTCAAGCACTACATCGCCTACAAGCGGCTGCTGAACGTGGCGTCGGTGGTCTTCCGGCCGTCGCCGTCGCATCGGGCGCTGCTGGTATACCTGCGGCTGGACCCGGACACGGTGGAGCTGGAGGAGGGCTTCACCCGGGACGTGCGCGGCATCGGACACCTGGGCACGGGTGACCTGAAGGTGCGGATCGCGTCGTCGGCGGACGTGGAGAAGGCGGTGCCGTTGATCCGGCGGGCGGTCGAGGAGTCCTGACGGGGCGGGGAAGGGCGGCTGGAGTCTGGTGCTCCGGCCGCCCTTTCGCGTCTTCGGCCCCTTGGCCGGGTGACGGTTCTCACGCTCACGCCTCCGGTCCTGCGAGGACGAGGTCGTCCTGGGTCAGCTCGGCGCGCAGCCGCTGTTCGGCGACGTCGGCGTAGTGCGGGCTGAGCTCGGCGCCGACGAAGCGCCGGCCTTCGCGTAGGGCGGCGACGCCGGTCGAGCCGCTGCCGGTGAACGGGTCGAGGACCACGCCGTTCTCGGGGCAGATCTGAACGAGCTGCTGCATGATCTCCAGCGGCTTCTGGGTGATGTGGACGCGGTCCTTGCGGGGCTGGCTCGCGATGAAGTGGCCAGGCAGATAGAGGTTGCGGCTGTTGTCGAGGGTGCCCTTGACGCCCCAGATGATGAACTCCGCAGACTGCTTGAAGCCGCCCTTGCGGGGACGGCTGGCGGGCTTGATCCAGGGGATGGTGCCCTGCCAGGTCCAGCCCGCCATCTGCAGCGCGTCGCTCGTGGTCGGTTCCTGCCGCCAGTCGCTGAAGACCATGGCGACCGAGTGCTCGGTGCTTGCCCGGTACGCCTCGGTGAGCAGTTCGGTGAGCCAGGCCCGGTAGGAGCGCTGGTCACGGTTCTCGCCGGGGAAGGTCTTCAGGTCGTGGTTGCTGCCGCTGGTGACGTACTTGGCGCGGGCGTCGCGGCTGGTGCGCTCGGAGCTGGTCCGGCCGCCGCTGTTGTACGGCGGGTCGGTGATGACGGCGTTGACGCTCTCGTCGGGGAGGGTCTTGAGCACGGTGAGGGCGTCGCCTCGGTGCAGCGTGTAGGTCACGGGTTCTCCTTCGGGGCGCGGTTGGGCCCGCTCCGGGCGGCTCCCGGCGGCAGCCGCCGGGAGCGGGGATGCCGAGGAAGGTAGCGGCGATCGGCAGCCGTACCTAACGGCCGGCTGCGGGTTCCGGGCCTGGCCGGGGGTCGTTTGGTGCGGCCGACTTTCGCCCCTACTGTCTCGCCATGCCGACCTGGCAGCAGGCCAAACGCGCCTGGCCCGGCACGTGTTGACCCGTGCTGTCCTGTGCCCGCGGAGCCACGTGGGCAGCATCGCCCCTTCCCCCGATCCCGAGGAGCGCCATCGTGTTCCGGCTGAGATTACGAGCGCGGCCGACTGCCGCGCGTGACCCGAGACCGGCGTCCCGGAGCTACCGACTCCCGTGACCCGGGCCCGCCCTGAACGAGGGCGGTTTCACCACCGGCGCGGTGCCGGCGACTTCTCCGAACGAGAGGCCGGCACCGCGTTCTCCTACGCATCCCCGAGGAGCCGCTGCGATGCAGCATGCCCTGGCACACCCGTGCCCTCATCCTCTTCCCCTGCCCGGTCGGCCGCTGCCCGGTGACCGGGGGCCGTCGTGAAGAAGACGGTCGGCGCGCTCGTCGGTGTCGTCGCCTGCGGTCCGCTGGTGCTGGCCCTGCCCGTGGCGATCGTCGGCGCGGGCAACGCTTCGGCCGCCGCGTCCAGTTCCTGCCCTCCTGGCGGAAGTCCGCAGGGTGTGGATTCCTCGGCGGTGGCGGCGCAGGTCGAAGCGATCCTGAAGGGCTCCAGTCCGCTGTCGGCTCCGGCCGTGGCCGGGCTGAGCAAGCCGTCCGAGCAGATCCCCAACGCGAGGACGATCCAGGCCACCGGCGTCGCGATGCACATCCCCGTGCGCGGGCAGGTCGTCGCCCTGGCAACGGCCTTGCAGGAGAGCGAACTTCGCAACGTCAACGGCGGCGACCGGGACTCGCTGGGCCTGTTCCAGCAGCGGCCGAGCCAGGGCTGGGGCACGCCGGAGCAGATCATGCAGCCGGTCTACGCCTCGACGAAGTTCTATGAGGCACTTCAAAAGGTCAACGGCTGGGAGTCGATGACCGTCACCCAGGCCGCCCAGGCGGTGCAGCGCTCCGGCTTCCCCGACGCCTACGCCAAGTGGCAGCCCCTGGCGGAGGCGCTCCAGAAGGCCCTCGCGCCGCTGCTCGCCCCCGCCGCCGGTGCCTCGCCCACGCCGAACCCGACGCCGGCACCAGCACCGGCACCGGCACCGGCACCGACGCCAGCGGCCGGCGCGAGCGTCAGCCCGACAGCGGGCGGCGGCTGCGGGACGCCCACGGCGGGCGGCGACGGTAGCGATTTCGGCACGATCCCGGCCGGCTCGCTGCCAGGCGGCTACACGATCCCGGCCGACGCACCGCAGCCGGTGCAGACGGCGATCCGGTGGGCGCTCGGCCAGTTGGGCACTGCCTACCAGTGGGGCGGCACCTGCGCGAACTCGCACGGTGCGGACCCGATGGGCAGGTGTGACTGCTCCTCGCTGATGCAGGTGGCCTACCGGTCGGCCGGCATCTCGCTGGAGCGGACCACCTACGAGCAGGTCAAGCAGGGCACCGCCGTCTCGGCGGACGCGCTCAAGCCCGGTGACCTGCTGTTCACCCGGGGCACCGCTGCCGTGCCGGAGCACGTCGGGATGTTCATCGGCTCGGGGCTGATCGTGCACGCCCCGAAGACCGGCGACGTGGTCAAGATCTCGACTCTCGCCTCGTGGCGGCCGGAGATCCTCGCGGTCCGCCGGGTCGTCTGACCGCGCTCTCCCTCTCCCCTCTCTTCTCCCCTCCCTGCGGGCTGCCTTCGCGCGCCCTGAAACACCAGGAGTTCCCTCATGTTCCTCGCGGACGCAGCTGTCCAGCTCGCCTACGACCCCGGCATCACCCCCAACGAGGGCGGACTGCCCGGTCTTTCGGTCCTCAAGCAGGTGATGGGCTCGCTGAACTTGTTCGGCATCATCGCCGTCGTCGGCGCCCTGGCCGTGAGCGCCGGTGTGTGGGCCTGGGGTCACCACTCGGGCGGCCACCAGGCCGAGGCCAACGGCAAGAAGGGCGTGCTCGTTTCGGCCGGCGCCGCCCTGCTGCTGGGCGCCGCGAACGGCGTCGTCGCGTTCTTCTCGACGCTCGGAAGCCAGGTCAAGTAGTGCAGAAACGTTCCTTCTCTACGTTCGGCAGCGGGCCGCTCGGCGGCGCGCTCGTGCGCCGCCGGGCACTGCTGGGCACGGCCGCCCTGGCGGTGCTCGTCGTGTGCTCCGGGCTGCTGGCCTACTTCACTCGGGACGGACGCACCGTCCACCACTCCACCGCGACCGCAGGTCCGGCGGTGTCCTCCGTGCCGAGCCCGTCCCATCCGGACTCGCCGGGCGCACGCCCGTCCGCGCTTCCCGGGCCCCCGTCGACGCACGATCCGATCGCGTTCGCGAAGGCGGCGGCGGTGGCACTGTGGTCGTACGACACCCGCTCCACCTCCCAGCCGGAACTGGTGGCCTCCCTTCACCGGTGGCTGACTGCCGAGGGCCAGTACGCCGACGCGGACTCGGTCGACCGCCTGGTGCCCTCCCCGCTGCTGTGGGGGCGGATGGCCGACAGCGGGCAGTTCGCCACCGCGACCGCGGCAGAGGCGCACTTCCCGGAGTCCTTCACCCGCGCTCTGCAGGCGGACCCGGGCGGCATCACGCAGGCGTACGTCTACGCGGTGACCGTGTCCGGGAAGCAGTCGATCTCCTGGAACGGCGCTCCGCAGGGCGGGGCCGAGGACCGCTCAGCCACCCTCGCCGTCCAGTGCCGTCCTGACCGCCCGTGTGCTCTGGCCGGTGTGCTGCCGGCCGTGGCGCCCTGACCTCGGGAGTTCTTCGTGGACATCTGCAACCTCCCGATGGTCGCCCAGGTCTGCAACGTCGTCGACGGCATCGACTTCGTCAGCGACCCGGGCAAGAGCATCACCGACGGCATCGGCGCGTGGATCGCCAAGAGCATGGGCGAGCTGGCGGCCAGCGCTGTCGACCTGTGCGCGAAGGCGGTCGACGAGACCACCGCCATCGACCTGTCCGCTCCTTGGTTCAGGGACAACTACCAGTTGATCCTGCCGATCGGCCTGATCCTGACCGTCGGCACGTTCTGCGCGCAGCTGATCCTGGCCGCCTGGCGGCGGGATGAACGGGCGCTGGCCAAGGCCGCCTGGGGCACGATGACCGGCGTGCTGTTCTCCTTCGGTGCGATCAGCTTCACGGCGGTCGCGGTCACCGTGGTCGACGCCTTGTCGGCCGGGCTGTTCCAAGCCGCGCACACCAGCGTCGCCGACGCGGTCAGGCGCATGATCAAGATCAGCCAGTTCGGCCCCATGTTCGCCCTCGGCTGGGCGATCCCCGCCCTGGTCGCGGTCGGCAGCGCGATCGGCGCGTTCCTCTACTGGTGCGTGATGGTCGCGCGCAAGGTCGGCGTGCTGATCCTGGTGGTGCTCGCCGCCTTCGCCGGTGCCGGTGGCGGCTGGGAGGTCGCCAAGCGGTGGCGGCGCGGGTGGATCGAGGCCACCGCCACCCTGGTCGTCAGCAAGCTGCTGATGACGGTGGTGTTCCTCGTCGGTGTCTCCGCGCTCGGCAAGACGGACGCCAAGGACGGCATGGCCGCGCTGTCCGACGCCCTGGCTGGTGTCGTGATCATGGTGATGGTGCTGCTGTGCCCGTACGCCGTCTACAAGTTCGTCCACTGGGCGACGGACGGTGGCGGCCACGACGACGTGCACCGCACCGGTATGGCCGGTATGGCGACCGTGGCCGGGGCGGCGAAGACCGCCGGGTCGCTGGCCATGCAGTCCGGCATGGGGATGCCGGCGCCGCAGGGCCCGGCCCAGGTCCCCGGGGTCGGCGGCGGTGCTGCCTCCGGCATCGACCCGACCGGACGGATCAGCAAGGAGGGCATCGATGCCGGTCCCGCGCAGCAGGCGACGAAGTTCCGCTTCGGTGAGGACCCGAGCGCGGGCGGCGACCGCGGACGTGCCCTGGTCACCCGGCCCGGCATCCCGGCCCTGATCAGCCGGGCTTCCTCCGGTGGCGGCGAAGGCAAGCCGCAGGCCGGCGGCGGCGAGGCGGCACCTGCCGCCCCGCGCGTCCAGGGTGCCGGGCTGGCGGGTTCCGTCTCACCGCCCGCCTCCGCAAGCGCCCCGGTTCCCAGCACGGCCTCGGCGCCGAGCGCGCCCTCGACGCCGGCCGGTCCCGCGCCCTCGGCACCAGCGGCCGACGGCCCCAGCGCGGCCGGGGGTCCGGAACCGGGCCGGTTCATCTACCCGAACCGGAGCGCCGAGCCCCCCTCCTGACCGGAGCCCGCCGTTCCCCGGGGTGGGCGACAGCTCGCCGCCCACCCCGGGGCCACCACCCCACCTCGAACCCGAAAGGAGTCCCCGTGATGACGTCCAGAAGAGCGCCGAGCCCCCGCCCGCCGCCCGCCCGCTCACCCCTGGAACCCCGATGTCCTCCACCCCGAAGCCCGACACCGCCCCTGCCTCCGTCAAGTTCCCCCACCGCAGCCGCCGCGGCATCCTGCTCGGCCTCAGCGCCGCCCAGCTGGTCACCACCGCCACGACCGGCCTGCTGCTGCTCGCCGCCCTCACCACCCGCGGCGTCACCGGCGCCCTCCAGCTCATACCCCTGTGGGCGGGCACCGCCGGCTTCGTCTTCATCCGCTACCGGGGCCGCACGCTGGCCGACTGGGCCCCGATCGCGGTCCGCTACGCGCTGCGCCGCTTCCGGGGCCAGCTGGTCTGGCTCGTCCGTCCCTCCTCCCGGCCGGTGCGCGAGGGTCTGCTCCACCTGCCCGGCAGCGCGGCCAGCCTGCGCGTGGTCACCGCCCCGGACCGCCGCTACGGCGCCGTCCACGATCCCCACGCCGGCACTCTCACCGCGATCGTCAAGGTCTCCTCGCGCGCCTACGCGCTGCTCGATCCCGGCACGCAGAACGCCAACGTGGGCGGCTGGGGCCGCTCCCTGGCGGCGCTCGCCCGCACCGGCCAGGTCGCCAGGATCCAGGTGATCGAGCGGACCGTCCCCGACTCCGGTGACGCGCTGCGCCGGTACTGGGAGGAGCACGGCCGCCCCGATGCGCCGCTGGCCGGCGCCCTCTACGGCGAGCTGATCCGGGGCGCTGGCCCGGCCGCAGCCCCGCACGAGGCGTACGTCGCCATCGCGCTGGACTTCAAGGGTGCGCGGCGGCTGATCAACCAGGCCGGCGGCGGCCTGATCGGGGCGTTCGCGGTCCTCGCCCAGCTGACCAGCTCGTTCGAGCAGTCCGCCCGCACCGCCGGGCTCAACCCGACGGGCTGGCTGTCGGCCACCGAGATCGCCGCCGTCGCGCGGACCGCCTACGACCCCAAGTCCCGTGCGGCGCTGGACCGCTGGTCCGAGGACGGGCGCCCGGCCGCCGATCCCGCCGCTGCCGGTCCGGTGGTCGTGGTGGAGAAGGCCGACCACATCTCGACCGACTCCGCCCACCACGCCACCTACTGGGTGGAGAACTGGCCCCGCACCGAGGTGAACCCGGGCTTCCTGCACCAGGTGCTGTTCGCCTCCGGGGTGCGCCGCACCGTCTCCCTGTCCTACGAGCCGCAGGACCTCGACTCGGCGATGCGCGACGTGCGCCGCAAGAAGGCCTCCGTCATCGCCGACTCCGCCGAGCGCGCCCGCAAGGGCCAGGTCTCCTCCGAAGCGGACTCGGTGGAGTACCAGGACATCCAGAACCGCGAACGCCAGCTGATCGCCGGGCACGCGGACGTCGCCCTCACCGGGCTGCTGACTGTCTCCGCCGACACCGAGGACGAACTGCGCTCGGCCTGCGCCGTGGTGGAGACCGCCGCCGTGGGCGCCCAGCTCGACCTGCGCCCGCTCACCTGGCAGCAGGCCGAGGCGTTCACCGCCTCCGCGCTGCCGTTCGCCCTCGCCGCCTGATGCCGGCCCGCCCGCCTTCCGAAAGAGCACCCCTGATGCCGGCCACCACCCCCGTCGCGCAGGACTTCGTCCCGTACGCGACCGCCGCGATCGACTTCCACCGCGCGCTCAACATCCCCGCCGGTCCGCTGGTCGCCTCCCGCGCCGAACTCGACTCGCTCCACGAGCACTTGGTCTCCCTCCACGGTCTGCTCGACGCACACACCCAGCGCACCTCGCCGCTGCTGCCCGGGGAGGGCGACCACCTCAAGGCCGCCCGCACGCGCCTGTGGCAGGCCGCCGACCACCTCCACGCCGCCTACCACGCATCCCCCCGGCCCGGCAGCGGCGAAATTCCCGGCCCGGACGACTGCCGGGCCCGCCGGCCGGAGGGCGCGCCGGAGCTGACCATCTGCCGCCGCCACCAGCAGACCGCCCACCTGGTGCGCCGCCGCGCCACCCCCACCGACCTGCACTCCCCGTTCACCGGCCTCGTCCGCCACTGAACCCGACCACCCCGGAACCGTGATCATGTCCAGGAACCGCGCCACCGCCTCCCCGCTCTTCGTCCCGCGCAAGGCCACCCGCGCCCAGCAGCGCGCCGCCCGCGCCGAGTTCGCCGAGGCCCGCACCAAGGCCCGCACGGCCCAGGCCCCCGTCCGGCGCCGTGAGCACGAAGGCGTCGACCCCAACCTCGTGCCCACCTATCCCGCCTCCGGGCGACCGGGCCCCGCCTCCGCCCGCGGCGGCAAGCTCCGCCTGCCCAAGCACCGCATGACCACCGCCGTCGCCGGCGGCGCCTATCCCTTCCTCGCGGAGGCCGGCCTCGGCGCCGAGGGCATCTTCATCGGCCGTGATCTCCACGCCGAGGGGAGCTTCTGCTTCGACCCGTTCACCCTCTACAACTCCGGCCGGATCGAGGGATTCACGAACCCCAACGCAGTCCTGTGCGGCGTGATCGGCATGGGCAAGTCGGCACTGGCCAAGTCCATCGCCACCCGCTCCATCGCCCACGGCTACAAGATCTACGTCCCCTCGGACCCGAAGGGCGAGTGGACCGGGCTCGCCCAGGCCCTCGGCGGGCAGACCATCGCCCTCGGCCCCGGCCTCCCCGGGCGGTTGAACCCGCTCGACGCCCCGCAGCGGCCCGCGGAGGTGAGCGAGGAGGACTGGCGCACCGAGGTCCGCAAGCGCCGTCTGCTCCTGCTCGCCAGCCTCGCCGCCACCGTGCTCAAGCGCGACCTGCTGCCGATGGAGCACACCGGCCTCGACGTCGCCCTGGACCTGGTCGTCGCCGACGCCGACGCAGCCGGCACGGTCCCGCTGCTCGGCGACATCGCCCACGTCCTCAGCCGACCCGAGCGCCTCGACACCGCCCTCGGCGACCAGGCCGGCGGCCTCGGCCACGCCACCGACGACCTCGCCCACGCCCTGCGCCGCCTGGTCCACGGCGACCTCAGCGGCATGTTCGACGCCCCCTCCACCGTCACCTTCGACCCGACCGCCCCCATGCTCTCCATCGACCTGTCCCGCCTGGGCAGCAGCGGCGACGACACCGCCCTCGTCCTCGCGATGACCTGCGCCTCGGCGTGGATGGAGGCCGCCCTCGCCGACCCCTCCGGCGGTCGCCGCTGGGTGATCTACGACGAGGCGTGGCGGATCATGCGGCACGTCGGCCTGCTGGAACGCATGCAGCAGCAGTGGAAGCTCTCCCGCGGCTTGGGCATCGCCAACCTGCTGATCCTGCACCGGCTTTCCGACCTGCTCTCGGCCGGTGACGCCGGATCGCGCGGCCGGGTGCTGGCCGAGGGCCTGCTCGCCGACTGCAGCACCCGGATCATCTACCGGCAGGAGCCCGACCAGGTCCAGGTGTCCATGTCCCTGCTCGGCCTCACCGGCGTCGAGGCACAGGCCATCGCCGCGCTCACCCGCGGCCGGGCCCTGTGGAAGGTCGCTGGCCTCAGCTTCATCGTCCAGCACCTCCTCCACTCCGACGAGAGGCGGCTATACGACACCGACTTCCGCATGGCCGCATGAGCAGCCCACCGCTTCGAAAACCGCGAACCCACGTGCCTTACAACGACGCCGAGTCCTACCTCGACCACTTCCTCCTCACGACAGCCGACTTCACCGCGTTCGAGCAGCTGGTCGCCGCTCAGCGCGACCGCCGCCCCTACACCGATTCCACCTGGCGTCTCGTGCTCAGCTCCAGCGCCCGCGGCGGCGACGGGCGGTGGGAATCCGCCTACGCCCTGTTCCGGCCCGCCGGCGCCTTCGCCAGCACGGCACACGGCGAGGAGACAAAGTGCGGGTGTACTTCGACGAGCAGGGCCGGGCCCTGCCCGACCGACCCCATCGGCCTGGCCCTCTCCCGCCGTTCGGCGCAGAGCTGGCCGAGCACCTGCCCGGCTGGACCGTGCAGGCCGGCCCGCTCAACCCCGGCCGGGACCTCGCCGAACTCCGCAGCCAGACCTGGGGCTGGGGACGGCTGCCGTGGGACACCGTCTCCGCCCCGCACATCGCCCTCGCCCTCACCGGGCCGGACGGCGAACGGCTCCTGACCGTCAAGACCGGCATCGACGCCCCGATCGTCCTCGGCGCCGCCAAGCCCGACGACCTGCCCGACTATGACCCCAGGGCAGTGCAGGTCCCCGCGCTCGTCGCCCTGCCCTCCGATGTCCCGCCGGCCACGGTGGCGGCCGAGGAAACCTCCCTGGGGCCGCACTGCCTGCAAGCCGTCTGGGAGGCCCGCACCAGCGCCGCCACCCACGCTGTCGAAGCTCTCCGCCGCCTGGGCAGCGCCTACGCTCCGGCTCCCGGCTCCCCATGGGGCCGCGGCGAGATCGGTTCCTTCGACTCCCCGGAGGACCGCAACCGCGCCGCCTGGCCGCACTTCGAGACGCTCATCGACCAGGGCCCCTACCTCGTGGCCGGGATCCGGGTGGCGGCGACGATCGAGGACCGCCTCGACCCCGCCGTCGGCCCCGACCTGCGGCGCCTCTACGTCACCGAGACCGCACTCGACCGGCTCCGGGAGCTCCGGGACGGCTGGCGCGACGCCGCAGCCTGCATCATCGGCCCCCCCCCGAAGCTGACCAGGTACGGCAGCGCGCGGAGAACCTGCGCAACGAAGAGGCATGGGCCGCCGGCGCCCAACTCGCGGACGGCCCGCTCCCTGCGCTGACTGCGCACCTCACGCCGAGGATCGGCTTCCCCGTGCCGGACCGCGACGAGCAGGTCAAGGCCGCCCTCGCCCGCTCCGGCAACCTGCCCGGCCACAGCACGTCGCTGCCTGTGCCGGCCTCTGCGCCGCTCCGCCCGCGTGCAAAACGCCCAACCCGGTGACCAGCCGCGATACCACCCGATCCCGGCCGGACCAAACCACCCGATCCCCGCACCATCTGCACCCGGGCTCCCTCACCCGAGGGCCACCCGCCCCCGCGCCCGCTGTCCCGGAAGGAACCCGCCGTGCCTCGCCCGAACAGACCGCACTCCGCCCACCGGTCCTCCCGTCCGACCAGCGAAGCGGAGCCCCACCGTGCCTGCCATCGAACCCACCCAGCTTCCCGACGTCGCCATCGGGCACCACCCGAACCACGGCATCGTCGCCTCCCTGCCCACCCAGAACGCCGCCGCCCAGTGGATGCTGGAACGCCTCGACTTCCAGCAACTGCCCGGCAACCCGCGCCTGTACGCACTCACCGACCAGCACCACGAAGCCCCCGAGCGCGCCGCCTGGGCCTCCAAACTCCTCACCGGCGCCGGCTACCACGTCGACACCGACATGTCACTCTCCCCCAAGGAGAACACCAGCACGCGGGAACAGGCCCGCTCCCGGCTGCCCGCGACCGAACCGGCGCCGGACAACGGCCCGGACGTCGCTTTCGCCGAGCACCCGCAGCTCGGCGTCGTCGCCGCCACTGCCGACACGGCCAACGCGGCCGTACGTGGTGGTCAGATCCTCGAAGCCCACGGCTGGCGGTTCAACCACATGCTCGACGTCTACACCCGGCCGGTCACCGCCGACCGGAGCGAAGCGCTGGAGCGCATGGCCGCCGCCACTGCCGCCATGCACCGCACAGGCGACCTGCGTGTCGCGGTCCAGCCGCATCTCGCCGAAGACCTGGTCGCCCGCCGCGCACCGGATCAGCACGCCTTCACCACGCACAAGTTCCGCGTCGACGAGGCCGCGCTCAAGGCGCCCGCCACCGTGTCGACCACTGTCGCCGCGAGCCAGCCGCCGACCGCGGTCGACCCGCGCGTCGCCTTCGCCCGCGCCCGCTGACGAAACCCCGACCCACCGTACGGCCACCACCCCGGGGGCGGCCACCGCAGGAGCACAGCATGCACTCCATCCACATGCAGCCCGTCCAGTTCTCCGAGGACGACCACGGCATCACCGCCCGCACCCGTCTGCCGCTACCGGCCGACAGGTTCGCGGCCATCACTGTTCCCCTGGCGAAGCGAGGTGTCGGCTTCACCATCGACTTCGAAACCGGCGAGCACATCGAGGCGCGGCTCCCGGACGGCAGCTTCCTGCTCGCCGGCCCCACGTTCGACCAGACCGACGAAGAACTCGACACGGCGGGACCGCAGAACGGCTGGTTCGTGGGCTGGCTCGACCCCCACGCCGGCAAGGTCGAGGCCGAGCCCTTGTACGACAGCCAATCCGGGGGACCCCACCACCGGCACGGAACCGACGTCGCGCCGATGCGCGCCGCCCTCGCCGCGCACCTCGACCGCCGTGGTGTTCCGACCGAGCAGGACGTACAGGACCGGCAGAACCGAGCCGAGTCCCTGCTCCACCGAGCCGGGTTCGTCGCGGCCACCACCGGTCACCAGCAGACCCACCACCGGCTTCCCTCCGCCATGACCGACCCGGCAGAGCAACGGGCGGCAGTGACCCGGGCGATCGACTACCTGCGGGCCGAGGGCTTCGCGTACGCCTGTCCGGTCGACCTGGTCAACCAACCTGGCGCCACCGACGCCCGGGTCAGCGCCGCCCTCGCCACCTCTCCGACCGCCGTGCCGATCCGCACAGGGCAGCAGGCACAGACACCGCCCGCGCCCGCGCCGCCGAGCGCCGGGCGCCCGAACCTGCGCCACTGACTTCCGCTGATGCACGCCGGCCCGCCACCGGCGCCCCGGTCCGCCGTCAGCGGCCACCCGGCCCGTACGCAGGCCCGATGACCGCCCCGCTCCCCTCCCCAAGGAACCGATGCAATGGCTGTGAAGAAGCTCTGGACGATCACCCACGCGTGTGGCCACACGAGCGAGAGGAACCTCGCCAACCGACCTGCCGACCGGCGAGCCGGTTTCGCGGACTGGCTCGCGAAGCAGGACTGCACCGACTGCTGGCGTGCCACCCGGGACGACGACGAGGCCGGCAAGGCGGAGTGGCTGGAGGCCAAGCGGGCCGCCGAACAGGCCGAGTCGGAGGCCTGGTCCGAGCAGTACCGGATGCCACCGTTGGAGGGCACCAAGAAGGGCGTCGCTTGGGGTATGCGCTGCCGCCACCAGGTCCTCGCCGCCGCCTACACCGCCCTCGTCCTCGACGCCGGCCTGCCGGAGCCACAGTGGGAGCAGATCGAGGACCAGGCCCGCACGATCACCCGCGCGGGCTGGTGGATCGACCAGCGTGCCTCCGAGCCCGGCGACCTGCCCGAGCTGGTCGACGCGGCCCTGGACACCGACCGGCCGACCGAAAACCCCTTCGTGTGACCCGCCGGCGCCCTGCCCGAGCGCAGGGCGCCGCACCAACTCGCTTTTCTTAAAAGCCAATTCGAAGGAACAACCCACACCCCGACTATCCCTTGCACCAGCCCGCGCGCCGGGAGCACCACCGATCCGCTCGCCGCGCCGCGCTGACGCTGGCGAAGCAACCCGGCCGACGCCTACCACCGAATCCCAGCCCGGCCGAACCGCCGAAACCGCGGATCCTATCCCTGCCAGCCCGCCCGCCGGCCCCACCGTCCGTCCGAGAGGGGACGCCGTGATCGCCCACCTGCAGCGCGCCGCCACCACGGCCGCGCTGATCCCCACCCTCTACGGCCTGGACGACCCACGCGGACGACTGCGGCCCCGACTGATCGGTGCCGACTACCGCGGCGCCGACAAGCAGTTGCCGTTGTTCGGTGACCCGCAAGAGGTCCTCGGCGGCGGCGTGATCGACACCCCGGCCTTGCGGATCGGAGCCCGGGCACCCGAGCGCCCGGTGTGGATGTGCTCGGTGCGCTCCGACCCCCGCCACCCGGACCTGAGCGACGCCCAGTGGGCCGACGTCGCCCGGCGCCTGGTCAGCGCGACCGGGCTCGCCCCCGCCGGCGACCCGGCCGGGTGCCGGTGGGCCGCGATCCGCAACGGCGACCGGTCGGTGCACGTCGTCGCCACCGTCGTCCGCGAGGACGGATACATCCACAGCACCTACCGCGACCCCTTCCACGTGCAGGCCGAATGCACCCGCATCGCTGCCGAACTCGGCCACCTCACCCGTACCGTCACCACCGCCAAGGACCACCGGATGGCCGTCATCACCATCAGCGCCGAGCCCAGCGGGAGCGTCGTCGCCACCGGCACCAGCGACGACCTGTCGGCCACCCTGCTGCGGCACGCCGGGTTCAAGCAGATCGACGACTGGCACGGCCGCCGTCACCGGCTGCCCACCACCACCCACCGGCCCGACGCGGCTGCCATCGCCACCCACGCCGCCGAAATGCTGCGCGCCGCCCGCTACGAGGTCGACCTCGATCCCCGGCTCGATGTCGAGCCTCTCAACGCCACGGGCCGACACGTCCTCGATCTCACCGATGCACTGCGCGGCAGCACCGACTTCACCGAACTCGGCGTCGTGCTCGACCAGTTGATCGATCCGGACGACGGGATGCTTGTGCGCCTCCAGGAAGCCCTGGAGACCGCCTCCGAACAGATCACCGATCTCGACCCCGACCAGTTCGAACTCTCCGACCGGCTCGGCGTCGCGTCCGACCACCTCGTCACCGCCCAGGCCGAACTGGCCGGGGCCATCGAGGAGGTGCAGCGCGCTGTGTCCCACGCACCGGGCACCGCCGACGACCTGCGCACCCGTGCGGCCCTCGCCCGCAGCACCAGCGTTCCCGCCGCCGGCGCCCCGAGTGTGCCCGTCGCAGCCGCCGCCACCCGGCTGCCGCCCGTACCGGCCGCATCGGTCGGCGCGGCGGGCCGAGCCCGCTGAAACGTTCCTTCCCGCTCCGAGGAGAACCCCGTGATCCGCACCAGAGCCGAGCGCGCCCCGCCCACCACCCACTCGCACCTCCCAGGATTCCTCCCTTGCCTGCCCCGCGCACGAGCGCGCCGTCGATCACCACCGGCACGGACGCGCTGCTCTACCTGCTGTTCGGCGTCCTCGGCGCCGCGCTCGCCTTCGGCTCACTCGCCTGGCTGACTGGCAACCTCGCCAACGCCTTTGCCGGATTCGGGCCGTGGGCGCCGTTCAGCGCCACCGACGCCGTGCTCCATCCCGACCGCCTGTGGCCCCACCTCGGGCCCGCCGCCGTCCTGGTCGGCGCCCGCGTCGTCCCCGGCGCGCTCACCCTCGCCGCCGTCACCACCGCGCTCGTCCTGTGGCTGCGCCACCGCGGCGGGACGAAGAGCGGTCTGGCCCGCAAGGCGGACATCGCGCCGCTGCTGGACAAGGAGGTCACGGACAAGGCCCGCAGTCTGCGCCCGAGCTTGAAGGACCAGAAGGAACTTGCCCCCGCCGACCGCGGTATCCCCATCGGCACGCTGTCCCCGGGCAAGGCGCCGGTCCGCGCCTCGTGGGAGGACGTGATGGTCGCGATCATGGCGCCCCGCTCCGGGAAGACGAGCGGCATCGCCATCCCCGCGATCCTCGCCGCCCCCGGCCCGGTCTTGCTCACCTCGAACAAGGCTGCCAACGACGCCTACACGGCGTGCGTCGACGCCCGCGCGAAGGTCGGCAAGGTCTGGACACTCGATCCTCAGCAGATCGCGCACCACCCGCGCGAGATGTGGTGGGACATCCTCGCCGACGCCCGCGACCTCGCCGGCGCCAAGCGCCTGGCCGGGCACTTCGTCACCGCCAGCGTCGACGAGTCCAGCGGCTCGGACTTCTGGTCCACCGCCGCCGCCAACACGCTCGGCGCGCTGTTCCTGGCCGCCGCGAGCCACCGCCGCCCGATCACCGACGTGCTGGCCTGGCTCGCCTCCCCGGCCGACCGCACCCCCGTCGACCTGCTCGGCGACGCCGGCCACCATGCCGTCGCCGCCCAGCTCCAGGGCACCGTCACCGGCGCGACCGAGACCCGTGACGGCATCTACGAGACAGCGCGACAGTACGCGAGCTGCCTGCTGGACCCGGAGATCGCCACCTGGGTCACCCCCACCGAGGGCGTACCGGAGTTCAAGCCGTTCGACTTCGCCTCCAGCCTGGACACCCTGTTCCTGCTCAGCAAGGACGGCGGCGGCAGCGCGTCGGCGATCATCGCCGCGGCGGCCGACGCGGTAATGCGCGCCGCCGTGATCGTCGCCGAACGCAAAGGCGGCCGGCTCGACCCGCCCGCCCTGTGCGTCCTGGACGAGGCGGCGAACGTGTGCAAGATCAGCGACTTGCCGGACCTGTACTCCCACCTGGGCAGTCGGGGCGTCATCCCGATCACCATCCTCCAGTCCTACCGTCAGGGTCAGCGCTGCTGGGGCGAGGCCGGCATGGACGCCCTCTGGTCCGCGGCCACCGTCAAAGTCATCGGCAGCGGCATCGACGACGCCGACTTCGCGGACAAGCTGTCCCGGCAGATCGGCGAGCACGACGTGCAGACCGTCTCCGTCTCCAACTCCGACAGCGGCAAGTCGACTTCGGTGTCGATGCGCACCGAGCGGGTCCTGCCGCCGGACGAGATCCGCGCGCTCCCCAAGGGCAAGATCCTGCTCTTCGCCACCGGCATGCGGGTCGCGATGCTCGACCTCAAGCCCTGGTACAAGGAGCACTTCGCCAAGGAGATCGGCCCGGCCTCCGCCCGCGCCACCAAGGCCATCACCGCACGTGCCATCGCAAAGAACACCACCGGCCGCGACGACTTCACCCTCTCGGCCTAACCGCCCCGCCCGGCGGCGCCGACCAGCCGTCCGCCCTTCTCCTGCAGGCACTGCCCCGGCCGCTTCCCCTCCTCCGCTCCAACCGGGTGCGCCCAGTCCACCCGCCCACGCCAAGGACACCTCCGTGACCACAACGACCGCTCCCACTCTGCGGGTTCTCTCACTCGGCGCAGGGGTTCAGAGCAGCGCACTGCTGCTTCTGGCCGCTGAGGGCCACCTGCCGCGCCTCGATGCAGCGATCTTCGCTGACACCGGATGGGAGCCCGCCTCCGTCTACGCGCACCTCGACCGCATCGAGCGGGAGATCGCCGAGCCCGCCGGCATCCCGATCCTGCGGGTCTCCTCCGGCAACATCCGCGACGACGCGCTCGACCCGACGAAGCGCTTCGCGTCGATGCCGCTGCACATCCTCAATCCCCAAGGCACCGAAGGACTTTCGCGACGCCAGTGCACGGGTCAGTACAAGATCCGGCCCATCAAGGAGAAGGTCCGTGCCCTGCTCGGGTACCCGCACCCGCAGCGGGTGCCGGCCGGGGTGTTCGTCGAGCAGTGGATCGGCATCTCCACCGACGAGTTCCATCGGGCCAAGGATGCTGACGTCGCCTACATGAAGAACCGCTTCCCCCTGATCGAGGAGGGGTTCTCTCGCGCGGACTGCCTGCGGCTGCTGCGCTCGCGCGGCTTCGAATCCACGCCGAAGAGCAGCTGCTTGGGGTGTCCGTTCCACGGAAACTCGCAGTGGCGGGCCCTGCGCGACAACTCGCCCGCGGAGTGGGAGGACGTCGTCGCGTTCGACCGCGCCATCCGCAGCGGCAACGCGCGGGCGACCGCGGAGGGCACCCCGCTGCTGGGGCAGGCGTACCTGCACCGCAGCCGGCGCCCGCTGGACGAGGCGCCGATCGAGCGGGTCACCGCACACGAGTGGGCGGGACGGCAGATGGACGTCTTCGACGCCCTCGCCGACGCCGAGCTGGAGGCCGGCGACGCGGACGGCTGCTCGCCCTGGGCCTGCCGCGCCGGCCAGCCAGTCAGCGTCGGCCGTGACTCCTTCGGGCTGGCGGCGTGACTCTCCGGAACACCACCTTCACCAGCCGCTTGGGGCCGGGCACCCCAGCCGCCGTGCCCGATCCGCCGTTCGCCGGGCATGGCTGGCGCCATCCACGCAAGGACACCTGGGTCTACCAGGAGGTCCATGGGGCTGCCCGCGTGGAGGCGGTCCTGCTGGATGACGGGAACTGGTTCCTGAACCTGTGGTCCGCGCAGTCCCGGCTGCTCGCCGAAGGTTCGGCCCCCGCCGACGAGGTCGCCGCCCTCGCCCCGGCGCTAACTGCCAACGCCGCACGGTGGGCGCCATCGTCCGGCCTTGAGTGCTCCCGGCGCCGCTTCACCGCGACCGCCGAGGCCGTTCGCGCCCACCATCACCCCGTCGCGGACGAGGCCCGGGTCCGGGCAGCCACCGCCTCCTCACCCTCCCGTGCACCGGGTTTGGGCGCGCCGCCGCCAGTCCCGGCCGACGCCGTCGCAGCGGCTGGCCCGGCAACCGCCCGCCGCAGCCGCTGAACCACCGATCGACTCCCGGAAGGTCTTCATGTCCGACACCACTTCACCTGCCGCCCAGCACCGTTCGCCTCAGCTGGCCGGCGCGCCGGTCGTACGGCGCGGCGGCCAGTGGTGGCTGATCAGCGGCACCGGTTCGACCCTGGCCACCGACCCGGTCTTCACCGGCGAGCTGGACCGCTTCGCCGCCGCCCGAGCCGCCGCCGACCAGGCGGTCGCCCGCCTGCGAGCCCAGCGGGACGGAGAAGCGTGATGGACCCGCTGCTCACGGGGGAGCAGGCCGTGCTAGGCGCAGTCCTACTCGACCCGCACCAGCTCGACCGTCTGGACTGGCTGGAGCCGCGCGACTTTTACCGACCGGCGCACCAGGCCCTGTTCACCGCGCTGCGAACCCTGCGTTCCGCTGGCCACCCGGCACTCACCGCCCAAGGAGAGGTGCCGCTGGCCTGGGTCACCGACAGCCTTGCGGAGGCCAGCAAGCACGTGCGCGGGCTGACCGCGCCCTACCCCCACACCCTGATCGCGGCCTGCCCACGCCCTGCCAACGCGCCGGTCTACGGCCGGATGGTGCTGGAGGGCTCCATCCACCGCACCGTCGCCGAGCACTCCACCCGCCTGCTCGCGGCTGCCGACGAGGGCACCCGGCAGCACGAGGTCAAGGACACCGTCGCCCAGGTCGATGTCCTGGCCGGCGTCCTCGCCGACCTCGGCCGGCGTTGGGGAACCCAGCCCCGGTCGCAGGCTCCGATCGCGCCGACAACCGCCGACAGCCCTGCGCCCGCCACGGGCCAGGCCGAGGACGAGCGTTTCCTGCTGGCCCTGCTCGTCCACCAGGACCGGGCGATGGAGGAGGTGTTCGGCTGGCTGCGGCCCGGCGACTTCGCCGACCCGGCCCACGGCCAGCTCTACCGCTGTCTCGGGGCGCTCTATCACCGGGGGGAGCCGATCGATCCGGTCACCGCGCTGTGGGAGGTGCAGCGTCGGGGCCTGCTGGCCGACGGCACTGTCACCGAGGAGCACCTCGCCGCCGTGCTCGGCAACGGTGCGGCTGGCTCGGCCGAGTGGCTCGGCGAGCAGCTCCTGCGCGGCTCCCTCAACCGCACAGCGGCCGTCGCAGCCCGGCACATCGCCGCACACGCCGACGACGACCGACTCGCCCCCGGTCAGCTGATCGGCCAGGCGCTGCACGCCCTCGGTCCGGTCGACCAGGTGCGGGAGCGCTGGCGCACGGCCAACTCCCCGCCCGAACCGCAGCCGCTGCCGCACGCAGACCAGGCCGCCCGCGTCAGCGCCGCGCTCGCCCGCAGCCCCACGCGGGCTGCGAACCGCACGAGGCCGCGCCCCGCCGCCGTGCCGATCCCGCGCACGGTCACCGACCCCATCATCCGCACCCGCCCTCACCGGAGCCCGTCGTGAACACCCCCGTCAGCGAATCCCTCGCCCTGCAGTCCCTGGCCCTCCGCCTCGAAGCGCAGGAGGCGAAGCTGCCCGCCGTGACGAGCCTGCCGACCAGGCTCGCGGACGCATCCTCCGTCGGCCGACAGATCACCGAACTCGGCCACCTGATCGCCGAGATGGGTCAGGCCATCGAAGCGCGGGCAGCCGTGGAGCCTCTCCCCGAGCACGTCCTGCGCACGGCCTGGACCTACGGCGGGGTCGCCGACCGGATGGGCCAGACCGTCTCCGCGCTGGGGGCGGCCACCGACCAGCTCGCGACACTCACCCACCTGGGCCCATTGCGCGGCCGCCGCGACGTCGACCAAGCCCTGGCGACCGCGGGCCAGGTCATCGAGGAAGCGGTCTCGACCGCGCACAGCGAGCTGGCAGAGGCCGGGCGGTCCATCCGGACGACGGTCGCGATCATCGACGCCCAGCGGGCCCGGTTCGAAGCCGCCCGAGCCCGCTCGGCCTTCACCAGCCCGCAGTCCGCGCCGTCCCCGCAGGCTGGCGCCCCGGCACCGGCTGGGTCCCTGTCCCTTGTGCGCTCGCGCTGAACCGCCCCGACAGCATCTCCAGGAACCACCCGTGAACACACCCGTCAACGAGCCGCTCGCCCTGCGCACCAGGGCAAGCGCGCTGCAGCAGCAGGAAGCGCTCCTGCCTACCACCGGACCCGCCGAGGTACCCGATGCCGTTCAGGTCGGTCGGCAGATAGCCGCGCTCGGTACGCTGATCCGGGATCTGGGGGACGAGCTCTCCGCCCGCGCCGCCAGGCAACCCGCGCACGTCGACACGATCCGCGCCGCAATGGCGTACGCCGAAGCCGTCGGCAGTCTCGGGGAAGCCTCCGCCGCTCTCGGAACGGTCGCCCAGCAAATCGGATTCCTCGGCAAGACCGCCGAGGTCCGTCATCTCCGCTGGGCCCGGGAGGCCCGCAAGGACGCGGTTCGGGTGATCGAGTACGCCGTCGAAGCCGCCCGCGACGAACTGCGCCACGGCGCCCAGACGCTGGTCCAGACCGCCCGGCGTCTCTCTCCATCGTCCGACGACCTACGTCAGCAAGCAGCGCTGAGCCGATCGGCCACCGCCGCCCCGCCTGTCCCAGCGGCTCCGGGCGGCCCGGCACTCGCAACGGCCGCACCTGCTGCCCCCGCCGCCCAGAGCCGACGGTGACGCCGACACTCCCGGTCCCTGACCGCGGCCCGCTGGTCGGGAGCCTGTGCTCCGGGTACGGAGGTCTCGACCTCGGGGTACTGGCCGCGTTCGGCGGCCGAGTCGCCTGGCACGCCGAGGTCGACCCGGGCGCCTCCCGGATCCTGGCCCGGCACTGGCCGCACGTGCCGAACCTGGGCGACATCACGGCCATCAACTGGGCCTCCATTCCGCGGGTGTGCGTCCTCACGGCCGGCTTCCCCTGTCAAAGACGTCTCGGTCGCCGGCCGCCGAGCCGGACTCAACTCCGAAACCCGCTCCGGGCTGTGGCTGCACGTGGCACGTGCTGTCGAAGCCCTCCGCCCACACCTCCTGGTGGTCGAGAATGTACGAGGACTCCTCACCTCCCCCGCCGGTGCCCCTGGCGACGTGGAATGGTGCCCGTGGTGTCTGGGAGACGACCCAACCCGGCCTGCTCTGCGAGCACTTGGCGCCGTACTCGGCACCCTGGCCGACCTCCGGTACGACGCGAAGTGGCTCGTGCTTCGCGCCTCCGACGTCGGCGCACCCCATCACCGGGCCCGGGTCTTCCTCGCCGCCTGGCCCACCGACCACGGTGCTGCTCAAGACCCCGACCAGCAACATCGCGACGAACGGCGGCAGCCAGCATCCGGAGAAGAGGAAGCACGGCGGCCACGGCCCGAACCTGGCGGACGAGGTGGAGTGGCTGCTGCCCACGCCGAAGGCGTCGGACGGGGTCAAGGGTTCGCCGAACCAGCGGCACGGCGGCGGGGACCTGACTCTGACCTCGGCAGCCACCTCGCTCTGGCCCTCCTCACCTCGGCATCCGACATCGCGCTCCCCCTGGCGGCCCACTCCGCCCGCACCGGTGGCGGAGGCCTTGGCGTTGTGGCCGGAGGCGACGCCGCAGTCCGGCTCGACCCCGGACGGTGGGGACCGTACGCCGCCGCCGTCGCCCGGTGGGAGACGCTCACCCGCCCGGCACCGCCGGCCGCCGACGAGGGCGGCAAGCTCCGGGCCGAGTTCGTCGAGTGGATGCAAGGGCTCCCGCCGGGCTGGGTGACCGCCACCCCGGGCCTGGGCCGACCCGCCCAGCTCACCGCACTCGGCAATGGCGTCGTCCCCCAACAGGCCAGCCGAGCAGTGCAGTTGCTGGCGCCTCCTTTTCCTCCGTGTCCGCGCTGTCGTACCGGGTGAGGGGCTTCTACCTCTTTCTCTCGGCCGTACCTAATCCCGGATTCCGCGGACTCTTCTGCCCGCAGCCGCACCGAGCCGAGGGGGCTGTCATGCCTGCGCATGCCACGGTCCGGCGCGCCCGCGCGCCGCCGGCCGTACGACCGAAGGACCTCCTCCTTGAACACCACCACCGCCTGTGGCCCAGCCCAGGACAGCAGCTACCGCGCTGTCCTGGGCTCGCCGCACGTCGCCCGTCTGCTGAGCGGCACCCTGATCGGCCGCCTGCCCACCGGCATGGCGCCGATCGCGATCCTCCTGCTGGTGCGCGCCGAGCACGGACCACTCGCCCTCGCCGGGACGCTCGGCGCCCTGTACGGCCTCGCCTCGGCCATCGGGCAGCCGCTGCTCGGCCGCCTGGTCGACCGCCACGGCCAGACCCGGGTCCTCGTCCCGGCCATGATCGCGGCCAGTACGGCGTTCCTGCTGCTGCCGTGCACCGGTCCAGTGCGCCACCCGGTGCTCGCCGCGATGACGGTCCTGCTGGCGGGGCTGGCGACACCACCGCTGGAAGCGGGCCTTCGGGCGCTGTGGCCGGTGCTGCTGCCCAACGCCGAGCGCCAGCGCGCCGCCCTCGCCCTGGACAGCAGCACCCAGGGCCTGGTCTTCGTCGCAGGCCCCCTCCTGGCCACCGGCTTCGCCGCCGGCGCCGGAGCGACCACCGCGCTGGTGGCGACCGCGGCGCTCGGACTGCTCGGCACCAGCCTGGTCATCACGGCCCGGCCCTCCCGAGCCTGGACTCCGACGGAGTTCACCGAACAGGTGCACTGGACGGGTCCGCTGCGGGTGCCGGGACTTCGGGTGCTGTTCGCCTCGCTGATCGGCACCGGTGTCGCGCTCGGCGCCGTCAACGTCCTGGCGCTGTCTGCCGCCGAGCGCCACCATGCCGGATGGCTGGCCGGACTGATGCCGGCCGCGCTGTCCATCGGCAGCATGCTCGGCGGCCTCGCCTACGGCCGCCACGCCTGGCCCGGCTCCCCCGCCAAGCACCTGGTTGCCGCCTCGATCGGCTTCGCCGCCGGATGGCTGCCGCTGCTGCCTGACCCCGCGCCCGCCGTCGCCGCCCTCGGCGCCGTGCTGCCCGGCACCTTCCTCGCGCCGCTGCTGACCGCCGCGTTCCTCACCGTCGACCGCCTCGCCCCCAAGGGCGAATCGACCGAGGCGTTCGCCTGGCTGATCGCCTGCATCGGCATCGGCCAGGCCGCCGGCACCGCCCTCGCCTCCCTCGCTGCCACCGGCGGCCCGCAGTTCATCGCGCTGGTCCCCCTCGCTGGGGCCGCCGCCGCCCTGTGGCTGCTGCGCCGCTTCCGGCAGCACCTCTCCGCCTGATCACCACCACCCCGAAAGCACCCCGCCGTGAACAACACTCTGCGCTTTGATGCCGCAACGCCCGCCACCCGCCTGCACGTTGTCTGGGACTGGAACGGGACGGTCAAGGACGACCTCGACGACCACGTCTCCGCCCTGAACGCGACGCTGCCCACCCTCGGCGGCCAGCCTGTCGACCGGGACACCTACCGGGCCAAGCACACCGTGCCGATCCCGAAGTTCTACGCCCGCCTCCTCGGACGCGAGATCACCGAGCAGGAGTGGATCTCCAGCGACACCGCCTTCCTGGAACACCTGCGCGCCCAGCCGGTGCGCATACGCGACGGCGCGGTCGAGCTGATGGCCGCCCTGCGCGAGGCTGGCCACACCCAGTCGCTGCTCTCCCTGTGCCCGCACGACACCCTGGTCCGCGAGGTCGGGCAGGCCGGCATCGGCCACTTCTTCGAGCGGTACGAGGGTCGCACCGGCCCCTCCGGTGGCACCAAGGCCGCTCCGCTCGCCGCCCACCTGGACGCCCTCGGTCTCACCGGCCAGGCACACCGGGTGCTGCTGGTCGGCGACGCGGTCGATGACGCCGACGCCGCGCACGCCAACGGTGCGCTCGCGGTCCTGCACACCGGCGGCCTGCACCACCCCGCCAAGCTCGCCGCCACCGGCCACCCGCTCACCGACACCCTCACCAACGCCGTCGCCCTCGGCCTGCGCCTGGCCGCCGAGCGCCATCCGGCCTGCGACTAGGACTTGTCCGCCCGATCATGTGACTATCGCCGGCCTTGGTCGTTGGTTCGGGCATGGGGCGGGGTGATCTGACGATGCGGAGTGGGAGCGGCTGAGGCCGTTCCTGCCGGTCAGCGACAGGCGTTGTGGCAGATGGCGGGATCATCGGCAGGTGATCGACGGGATTCTGCACCGGGTGCGGACGGGTGTGCAGTGGCGTGATCTTCCCGAGCGGTTCGGGCCGTGGAAGACGGTCTACGAGCGCCACCGGCTGTGGTCGGCCGACGGGACCTGGGAACGGCTGCTCCAGCAGGTCCAGGCCGAAGCGGACGCGGCCGGCGACATCGACTGGGACATCTCGGTCGACTCGACCATCGTGCGGGCCCACCAGCACGCGGCGGGTGCCCGTACTGACCCTCCGCCGGTCCTGGCGTCAAAGGGGGCTGGGCCAGGAGAACACCAGGGCGAGACGCCGTGGCAGAGCCTCGTCGCCCGCCTGGTGGAGGCGGTGGAGGAGGCGAGGGCCTTGGTCGCTTGCGGGGCGGGTTCACCACCAGGGTCTACCTGAGTGCGGACGGCCGCTGCCGCCCGCTGTCCCTGGTCGTCACGCCGGGGCAGCGGGCGGACTGCACCCGGTTCGAGCCCGTGCTGGAGAAGATCCGCGTCCTGCGGACCGGGCCGGGCAGGCCCCGCAAGACGCCCGACAGCTTGGCCGCCGACAAGGCCTACAGCAACGGACCGTGCCGCTTCTACCTACGCAGACGCGGCATCAGGCACACCGTCCCGGAGAAGACCGACAGCCGGGCCGCCCGCCTGCGCAAGGGCTCACGCGGCGGACGTCCACCGGGCTTCGACGAGGAGCGGTACAAGAAACGCAACACCGTCGAACGGGCCATCAACAGGCTCAAGCACGCCCGAGCGGTCGTTACCAGATACGACAAACGCGGCTACGTCTACCTCGGCACCGTCACCGCAGCCGCCCTCGTCATCTGGCTCCGCACATGATCGCCCGGACAACTCCTAGTAGTGCTTTGTTAGGAGGATTGTCGCATCGTGTGGTCGGCAGTTCTCTGCACAAGCCCCACATGTAAGCCAGCGCCGACTCCCGCGACTCACTCCGCGTAAACCGGTGAGCAAACCGCCCATGCAGCTCAGCCAGCCCGTCCGACCAACGACGAGCAACAACCTCGGATTTCCCCCCACCCACGAACGGCTCAACGAGCGAACCCAACACCCTTCACGGCAAGCACCGTTGCAGTACTAGGCCGTGGCCGGCGACGGGCCGATGTCACCGAATCGGCAGCGCCGGCGGGGGCTGCGCATCACTTTCGGCTCCCGGCTCCCGTTGCTCCCGCCGCAGACCTCGTGCGGGCCCGGTCCGGCCGCCGCGAGCAGTCCCTCGGGCCGGCTCTGCGACCCGCTGTTGCCCGCCCGGGTGGCCGCCGAGAGGATCGTCTTCGCGCCCATCGTCGCCGGGCAGCTCTTCGCGCCGAACGGAGGCCACCACCCACCACCCTGGTCCCCGGTGCGGGCCCGCGTATCCGCCCCGCCCCGGTGCGCGGCCGGCCCGGCCGGAGACGGAGACGGCGCTGCACGGTCAGGCCGCACGTTGCCCGGCACCCGTCTCACCGTTCCCGTTGAGCACAGAGGGCCATTGCGGTGACGGGTGGCATGTGGAGCGCGGGTGCGGTGGTACCTGATAGTGCCGGTGGTCCCGCCGGTGCCAACCGTCTCCGAGGAGCGACCCGTGAGCCCCACGACCCTGAACCTTCCGTCCGTCTTCAGCGAGGACGACTTCGACCTCGACGTCCGTGAGCTACTGGACGCCGAGCGCGCGGACGATCCCGGCCAGGCGCAGACCTTCACGTGCACCGCCTATTCGATCGTAATCTGTCCGTACACCTCGGTCTGTGACTGACCGAGACCCGTTCCGTCTGCGTCACGCCGGGGCCATTGCGGTGAGGGGTGGCATGTGGAGCGCGGGTGCGGTGGTACCTGATGGTGCCGGTGGTCCCGCCGGTGCTAACCGTCTCTGAGGAGCGACCCGTGAGCCCCACGACCCTGAACCTTCCGTCCGTCTTCAGCGAGGACGACTTCGACCTCGACGTCCGTGAGGTGCTCGCCGCCGAACACGTCGCGGACGGTGGACCCGCCATGGCGGCCACCGGGACCACGATGTGCTGCACTGTCCCGTCGAACGTGATCTGTCAGACCGACCTGCTCTGCCAGAGCTGACCGTTCGGTGTTCGTCGTGGGGCCGGTCGCCGACGATGGCGACCGGCCCCGCGGCGGGTACCGCGTCCTTCCGGGTGATGTTCGGTTGCGCTTGCCAGGGCGCCGGCCGTCTCCGCCCGGACAATCGTGCGCGAACGGTCCTGGCGGTCGGGGCCGGAGGGAGGCCCGGATGCAGGACGCAGCCCAGCCGCTGTTCACGCTCGCGGGCATCGGCATGCTCCGCAGTCCGGCGCAGGCGCTGTGCCGCGCCGAGGTGACGCAGGTGGACCTGCCGGCCGGCGGGCCGGAGGAGGTCGGGCGCAGTGTCGAGTACCTGCGGACGCTGGCCGACGACCCGCTGTTCCGCGAGGCGGTCACGGTGTCGAGTCCGGCGCTGGCCCGCCGGTGGACCCGGATCCTTGCCGGCGAGGACTGCGCGCTGCCTGAACTGCGCCGAGCCGTGCGGGCTTTGACGGCCTACCGGATCAGGATGGCGACCCGCTGTACCCCGTTCGGGCTGATGGCCGGCGTGGCGCCGGTGGCGTTCGCCGACGCGCCCGGTGACGCCGAGGTCCGGCTCGGTGGCGGGCACCGGCGGGTGGCGCGGGTCGAGCGGGACTGGCTGGGTGCGCTCGTGCAGGGGTGGGTCACCCGCCCGGGGGTGCTGCGGGGGCTGCGCGTCGTGGCGAACAACCTGTGCTCGGTGCGCGGCGATCGCGTGGTCCTTCCGTACCTCCCCGCGGGCTCCTCCGACGAGGCGGTGCGCGAGGTGAGCGTGCGGCACACCGAGGCGGTGCGCGCAGCCCTCGACATCGGTCAAACTCCCTGCCGCTTCGAGGAGTTGGAGCAGCGGTTGGCGGCGCTCCTGCCGTCCGCTCCGTCGGGGGCGATCGCGCGGCTGCTGGGTCGCCTCGTCGAGAAGGAGTTCCTGCTCACGGAGGTGCGTCCGCCGGCGGAGAGCCCGGACGCCACCGGGCACGTCCTTTCCGTGCTCGCGGGCACCGACCCGGCGGAGCTGCCCGAGCTCGCCGAACTGCGCGCCGTCGAAGGCGACTTGGCCCGGTACGCGGGAAAGCCGGCAGGGGCGGGGCTGGAGGAGTGGGAGGCGGCGACCGCGCGGATGCGACGCCTGCAGGCCCGGGATCGGCTGGTGCACGTCGACCTCGCGCTCGACGCCGAGGTCCGGCTCCCGTCCGCCGTGGGCGCCGAGGCCGTCCGGGCGGCCACGCTGCTGTGGCAGCTGTCGCCGCGCCTGCCCGTTTCACCCGAACTCGACCACTACCACCAGGAGTTCACGGAACGCTACGGTGCCGGTCGGGCGGTGCCGCTGGCCGAGGCGCTGGATCCCGTCGTCGGGTTGGGGGCGCCGTCCGAGCCGAAGCCGTCGGTGGAGCGGGCGGACCCGGAGCGCGACCGGCTGCTGCTTGAAGCGGCCCTGGAGGCCGCGCTGTCGGGCGCGGAGGAGGTGGCGCTCGACGATGGGCACCCGCTCGTCACCGCCCTGCGCGAACGGCACGGGGCCGCCCGGTCGCGGTCCGTCGAGTTCGCCGTCCGGCTGCTCGCGCGCTCCGCCGACGCGTTGCGCGAGGGCGACTTCCGGCTGGTCGTCGTCGGCGGCTTCCCCTCCCAGGCGGTCAACACCTTCGGGCGTTTCGCGCACCTGCTCCCGGCCGACCAGCAGCAGCGGCTCGCCGAACTCGCCCGCGCGGAGCGGACGCTGTCCCACCACACCGACGTCCTGCACGCTCAGGTGACGTTCCGGGCCCGCAACGGCCGCGGCGACAACGTGGTCCAGGTGCCGCAGTGGCTGCCGCACCGGCTGCCGGTCGGCGTGTTCGCCGACCCCGCCGCCTCGGACACCCTCCGCCTTGCCGACCTCGCGCTGTGCGCCGACCAGGAGCGCCTGTTCGTCGTGGACGGCGCGAGCGGACGCGAAGTCGCCCCGACGGTCTTCCACTGCCTCGACGTCCCCCGCCTCGCCCCGGACACCGTCCGGCTGCTCACCGACCTCGCGGACGTCGGCGCGCGCGGCAGCCACAGCTGGGACTGGGGCCGGGCCGCCGCCTTGCCCTACCTGCCGCGCGTCACCTACGGCCGCTCGATCCTCGCGCCGGCCCGCTGGCGACCCACCCGGGCCCTCCTCGACCGGCGAGCGTCCTTCGCGGACTGGACCCACGCCGTCCGGCAGTGGCGGCGACGCTGGCGCGTTCCCGGCCGGATCCGCCTGCGCTTCGGCGACCAGACACTCGAACTGAGCCTCGACCACTCCCTTCATCTCCGTCTGCTCCACCACGAGTTGGGACGCCGCCCGCAGACCGTCCTGGAGGAACTGCCGGACGCCGACGGCAGCGGGAGCGGCTGGCTGGCCAGCCCCGAGGGCGGGCACCGCAACGAGCTGATCGTCCCGCTGCTGGCCGCCCCCGCCGGTTCCCGGCCGTCGGCGCGCCCGCCCGCCCCGCGCCGGGCCGCCCCGGCCGAGCACCTGCCCGGCGGCGAGTGGCTGTACGCCGCACTGCACTGCGCCGCCGACCACCACAACGAGCTGCTCGCCCGACATCTGCCGGCGCTCATCGCCGAGCTGCCGCCCGAGGTGGACCGCTGGTTCTTCCTGCGCTACGCCGACCCGGACCCCCACCTGCGGCTGCGCTTCCACGGCACGCCGCAGGCGCTCACCGCAGAGCTGCTGCCCCGCCTGCACCGCTGGGCCACCTCACTGCGCGCCCGCCGACTGGTCCGCGGGCTGCGGCTCGACACCTACGACCCCGAGCTGGAACGCTACGGCGGCCCCGACGCGATCGCCGCCGCCGAGCGGGCCTTCCACGCCGACTCCCTGGCCGCCGTCGAAGCCCTCGCCCACGCCGAACACGGCGCCCTCGACCTGGAACCCGTCCTGCTCGCCGCCGTCGGCACCATCCACCTCGCCCGCAGCTTCTGGACCGCCCACACCGGAGACGAAACCGCCTGGAGCGACTGGCTGCTGGGCGCGGTCCCACGCGACGAGCAGCACCGCGAGTTCCGCAGCCGCCGCCGCGAGGCCCTCGCCCTCGTCGACCCGTACGCGCACTGGGCGGCGCTTCGCGGCCGGCCCGGCGGGCGCGAACTGCTCACCGCCTGGCAGTCGCGGGACCACGCCCACACCCAGTACGCCCTGGTTCTTCGGGAGTTGGGAGACCGGTCGTGGTCCGACCCGACGCAGGTGCTGCTCTCGCTGCTGCACATGCGCCACAACCGGCTGCTCGGCATCGACCGCGCCGGCGAGGCCACCGCGATGGCGATCGCCCGGGGCGCCGTCGAAGCCCACCTCGAACGCCGCAGGAGGACCACGTGTCCGTGACCGCCCTCCAGGAGCGCGCCGCCCACATCGTCGCCGAGCTGGCCGAACGGCTCGCCGACCCGGACGGGGTGGCCGCCCGGGCCACCGCCGAGGGCAACGTCGACCACCTCCCGGGCCGGGCGGAGCAGACGCCGCCGTGGGCGCCGCTCGGGCTCGCCGAAGGCCACCCGGGGGTGGCCCTGCTGTTCGCCGAACTCGCTGATTCTATCGGCGGGCTGAGGGCAGCCGGGCACGCCCATCTGCGGGCCGCTGCGGCCGGCCTGGCCGGGCCGCAGCCGACCGGACTGTTCGCCGGACCGGCCTCCCTCGCCCACGCCGCGCGCCTCGCCCGCCACCGCCCGGGCGACTACGCCAGCCTGCTCGACTCCCTCGACGCCTGGATCGCCGACCGCCTGCGCAGCCTGCTGACCGTCGAGCGGCAACGCCTGGACGCCGGGCGCGCCGGGGTGCGGCTGAGTGCCTTCGACGTCATCAGCGGCACCGCCGGACTCGGCCGCTACCTCCTGCTCACCCCCGACCGGCACCGCCCGCTGCTGGAGGACACCCTCACCCACCTCGTCCGCCTGACCCGCCCCGTCGACGTCAACGGCATTGCGCTGCCCGGCTGGTGGGCGCCGACCATCCCCGGCGCCGGCCCGCAGGACTCCGTGGGGCACGCCAACCTCGGCCTCGCCCACGGCATCAGCGGCCCGCTCGCCCTGCTCGCCCTCGCCTGGCGCTCCGGCGTGCGGGTGGCCGGCCACCCGCAGGCCGTCCACACCATCGTGGACCACCTGCTGGAATGGCAGCACGCCGACGGCAGTTGGCCACAGGTCGTCGGCCACGACGCCCTGCTCGCCGGTCCGGGCGGCGGCGGTTCGAGCGAAGGCGCTTCGGGCGCCGCTGGCTCGACCGGGGATGGTGCAGGCGAGGGCGGCCCGTCCGGGGGCGGCGCGGGCGGGAACGGCCGGAGGATGATCGCCTGGTGCTACGGCACCCCGGGCGTCGCGCGTGCGTTGCAGCTCGCGGGCCTGGCCCTGGACCGCGCCGACTGGCGGCGGCGCGCCGAGGACGCCCTGTCGAGCGTCCTCGGCGATCCCGCCGACGCCCTCCCCGACACCTCGCTGTGCCACGGCCGGGCCGGCGTCCTCCACATCGCCACGCTGATGGCCCGCGACAGCGGCGACCCGCGCCTGACCGCCCGGCTGCCGGCCCTGCTGTCGCGAGTCCTCGACGCGTACGACCCCGCGCAGCCCTTCGGCTTCCGCTACGACCGCCCGTCCCTGCCCGGCTCCGTCTCGCCGGCCCCGCACCGCGCGGGCTTCCTCGACGGAGCCGCCGGCATCGCCCTCGCCCTCACCGCTCACCGCGCCGGGCCGGCCAGCAGCGGTGCGGCGACTGCCTGGGACACGACGCTGCTGCTCAACTGACCCACCACCGGCCGGTCTCGGCAGGACCGGTACGAGCATCGGCACCGTGCCAGGCACTGCAACGGTGTTCGCCGCGACGGTTGTGGGCTTCGCGCGTCGGACCGTTCGGGGCGATATCTCCGAGGCCGTTGCTCGTCGTCGGTCGGACGGGCTTGCTTGCCCGCGCGGCCCGCTCACCGGTTCGCGCCAGACCTGTCCGCCGCAGCACTGCCCACGTCCTGCACTGGTCCCGCTGGCGCCGTCGACGCCAACACCAGCCCGCACCAGCCACTACAAGCGACGACGCCACAGCCCAAGAGCTGAAGCCTCGTCACTATAAGCACCGTTGCAGTACTAGCACGAGTTGGCGGCCGCACCAAACCGCCGATCCTGCGAATCCTCTGTCCATCGCCGCTTCACCGGAGCCCCGCCGTGACCCGAAGAAGACCCGCCGTCCCCGCCCTCGTACGCCCGAACCACCTGGATGTGCCATGTCCGACCCGATGCCGGGCACCCCCGAGCCCGAGCCGATCCGCATCCCCGACGAGGACCTCGACGACCTCGTCAGCGCCCTGAACCGCACCATGGCCGAGGTCCGCCACCACGGCGTCATCCTCGACCGCCTCGGCGCCGAAGCCGACCACGAGCCGGACCCCGAGCCCGCCGACGAACCCGACGCCGACACACCGCTGTTCATCCTCGCGATGGGTGGCGCCCGGTACGCCGCCGAGCTGGCCGAGCTGTCGTTTTGGGTCACCCACATCCTCCTGCCCGTCTACGGCCGGGAGATCAGCTCCACCCGCCCCTGGTGCGCCAAGTGGCACGAGCACCCCGAGGCCGTCGCCCGCCTCCACGGCCTGTGGCTCGCCTGGCAGCAGCTCACCGCCGCCGAGGCCGGTCAGGCCGGACCCGCCACCTGGCACCGCGACCACCTGGATCACGCCCTCCTCCAGCTCCGGTCGCCGGACGGCCCGTTCGCGGCGTGCACCACCAGCCCGTCCCGGCCCGCCCACCGCGTCCTGGCCACCCCCGACCAGCTGGGACTCGCCGCATGACCCCGACGCTCGACCTCCAGGTCGACGGCCTGACCCCCGCCGACGAGAAGTCCGCCGATCTGTTCGACGGAATGCACGAGGAGGAGTTCAAGGTCCTCGCCCAGTACGACGTCGGCGAGCGCTCCTTCGTTCTGGCCTTCGACACCACCGCAACCTGGGCCATGCTCTACGGCGAGCCGAACGTGGCCGCCTTCGACGTCGTCCGCCATCGGGACCAGGAGTCGTTCAGTCTGCGCACGTCGCAGCACGCGAACCTCGCGTTCGCGCGCAAGTGGCTGATCGAGCGAGGGTGCCCGTCCGACGCCCTCCAGCTGGCCTGGATGCGCCCCGGCGACGAGCTGACGACGCGCGTCGAGGAGCGGATCCACCGCTCCGGCGACCGCTACGAGGTCATCGACCAGCTGGCCATGGACGGCGAAGCCACCGAGGCGTGGACGATTGCTGTCGACCGGAGCGCCCCCGAACTGCCGGCGCGCCTGTTCCTCGAAGAGCTCCAGCCCGACCGCGGCACCTACACGCTCCGCGAGGGCGCCTTCCCCGACGTGGAATCGGCGTGGCGGTGGACGCGTACAGATCTCGGCCCCCTGCCGTTGGCGCCCGAGGACCGCGATCCGGAAGCCAACCGCACCCGCGCCGCCCTCGCCCGCAGTACCGCCCCGTCCATCAGCGTCGCCGCCGTCGTGGCCGCCGCCCCCGCTGCAGCCGCCGTCGCCCGTCCCGATCGGGGGCGGTCGCTGTGACGCGCGCGAAGTTCGGCTTCTCCGCCCATCCCGACGCCATCGCTGACCTGCGCCAACTCCCCGATGCCGTCCGTGACCAGGCGCTGCTGCACCTGCAGGACCTCGTGCACGGTGAGCGCGTCGCCAAGCGGCTCGAGGGCCGACTGGAGGGCTGTCACAAGATCTACCTCGGCGTCGGGGACCAGTGGGCGAGCCACCGCCTGGTCGTGCAGTTCCGCGACGCCCCGCCGAACTCAAAGCACGGGCGCGAGGTCCACCTCGTCGCCGCCGGGCCGCGGCTGGACTATGCGGTATACCGCTCCGCCCAGAACCGCCTGGGCCGCACCGGCCTCAACCTTCCGGCGGGCCTCAGCCCCGCCGAGGAAGCCCGGGTGCGCGCCGCCCGCGCCCGCTGCACCAGCCCGGCACCCGCGGCTGCCCCCAGCGCTGCCTACACCACCGCCTCCCCCGGCTACACCGCCAATCCCCCTGCACGAAAGGCCCGATGATGACCGCCGCCCCCACCCACGCCGACCTCGCCACCTGGCTCGTCGAGGCCGCCGAGGCTGTCTCCGGCATTGTCACCACCCAGCACTCCACCCCGCTGTCCCGCTCCTACCTCCACCCCGTCCTGGGCCCGCTCGCCTCCGGCCCAGCGGTCCTCACAGCCCTCGCGGACCGAATGGAGGACCTACTCGACGAGGAACTCCCGACCACCCCCGCCACGCTGTTCACCCTGGCCTCCTACGCCTCCGCCCTGGGCTGGCTCACCGAATCGCTCTCCGAGCTGACGCAGACCGTCGACGCCCTGGCCACTATGGCCGGCCTTCCGCCGCACCCCGGTGCCTCACCGACCGTCCCCGCAGAGCTGGAGGGCTTCGACCTCTCCGGCTACACCCCGCGCGACCAGGAGACGGTCGCCTCCCTGGCGGCCGAAGCCGCGCTCCCGCCCGGCCTCTACCTCCAGCTCCTGGGCCGGGCCCTGCTCACCGCCTCCGACTTCACCGAGGCCTGCACGGAGATCATCGGGGCCCTGACCGAGGACGCCCACGACCTCCTCAAGGAGACCGTCAGCTTCGTCCGCCTCGGCGGTGAGGGCCCCGACAGCCTGCCCACCCTGGTCCGCTCCCTCATCGCCCGGATGGAGACGGACGAGTGAACCCGCACGACCAGCACACGAGGCCCGCGGCCCACCGGGTCCACGAGCAGCTCGGCGTGGACGACGTCTGGACCCTGCTGCGGCGCCACCCCGAGGACAGCCCCGAGGCCGGCCTCGCCTGGCATCTCGCTTCCTCTGCCACCGCCGTCGACGGCATCCACCGCGAGCTGACCGCCACCGCGAAGGCGGCCGTCGCGAAGCTGTCGCCGGTCGCGGCCGGCGAGCACGCCGGACAGTCCACGTACGACGGCATCCTGCGGGAGACCGGCCTGCGGATCGACCTGCTCGCCGCCCGCCGGGAAGCGGCCTTCGCCCAGTTCGCGGCCTCCCTGACCGCTTACGCCCGGTGCACCGGTGCCGACCGGAAGGCCACGAGTAGCGAACGGTCCCGGCGACAGAGCACGCCCCAGCAGGCCCTCGTCGGCCTGGGCGCCTGGGACGACGAACAAGGCGTCACTCGAATGGCATTGCGCGAGGTGCAACTCGGGGACCTGTGGCTGCGCGAGAACGGGCTCGGCGGCAAGGACGTCATCCGCAGCAACGGCCTCGGGACGACGGTCGAGGCCGAGACAGTCGAGCCACTGATCGACGCCGGCCTGATCGCGGCCGATACCAGCACCTCCTGCGCCGGCATGGGACACATGCTCTCGCTCACCTCGGCGGGCCATAGGGCGCTGGAAGTAGCCCACGCCGCCCGGCAGCGCGCAGCAGCCGCTTCCTACCGCGACAGGGCCACCGCCGTGGCCTCCTGGGGCGGGGGGGGGGGGGGCGGGGGCGGCGGG